>CAYMLO010000237.1:0-9582 GCA_964390905.1 uncultured Planctomycetales bacterium
CGGCGCCGCAGGCGTACGCGTTGGCGGCCGCCGCGCGGTACTCCTCGAGCCCGAGATACCGACCCGTCTGCGGCGAGCACCCGACGTAGGGATAGACCGGCGTGCCGCGCACGAGATGCTTCTTCCACCGCTCGACGGGGTGTTTCATGTAAGCCTGGTACGTACCGACGCTCACGTAGTCGAAGAGCTTCTCGGCATCCCAAGCAGCGACGTCGAGACCACACTCCAGAGCGAGCTCGGGGGTGAGCGGCACGTTAACAGACAGCAGGTAATCCGGACGCTTCAGGCGCTTGGCTCGCGTGGCCAGGGCCGCCTTGATCCGGCGAACGAGTTCCGTAAACAGCGGCGCGTGCGCTGCGCCCTTGCCGGGCGGAAAGAAGAACGGCGAGCGCATGGCGTCGAGCTCGATACCGTCGATGTCCGGGTAGAGGTCCGCGAACTCGACGACCCGGTCGTAGAAATGACCGCGGACGACGTCGGACGCGTAATTCAAACAACCGCCGTAGTATCCGTAGGCCCGACCCAGGGCGTGCTTGGCGTGCTGTTTCCAGAACTCGCTCACGTTCGGGTTGTCGGTCGACGTAAAATGGGCGTCGTTCGTGCGGAAGCTGGCCAGCACCTTCTTGCCCAGCTCGCGAAGGATCCGGAACGTGGCGCCGAAGTATCCGCCCCGTTCGGAAGCGAAGTTGTCGAGGTTCCTGTACACCCGCAGCCGTCGCAGGTCGCCGCCGCCTTTCAGCTTGCTGTAGTGCACGCCGACCCGCGTGGGATGGAACGTCGGCCAGGACATGTCGCCGACGCAGTAGGCCACCGTACCCACCCCTGGCCGGCAGTAGCTCTGCAGATATCGCCGCAGATCGTCCTTGCCCAGACCGTCGCTCAGGTGCAAGAAGACGTGGCCGTCGTCGTTGAGCACCAGGTGGCCGCCCGAGGGCGGCCCCTCGCCCGTCTCGGTCGCACCCGCAGCCGCTGTCGCGGCGGAGGCGGCCGAGCCCTGCAAGAATCGGCGGCGACTCAAAGGATGGGACATCACGCTCCTCCTCCTATCCGGTGTCTGCCGTCTCTGTACTACAGGCGTTGGCCCTGAGGCGGCGCTTCCTGGAAACGAGCGCCAGCCCGGGCTGGTGATCCGAGTTGTAGGGCGGGGTCCTTCGGACCCACCGCATGCCATTGCGTCATTCGGAAGAGGTGGGTCAAACGACCCACGCCCTGAAGGCTGCATCGCCGGCAGTGGCTACGAGCGATGGGTCAAGCAGGGCTGCGGCGAAAGACAAACGCGTCGAAGAACTGCAGATGCTGCTTCTCTAGCGACAGCCC
Organism: uncultured Planctomycetales bacterium; assembly: GCA_964390905.1. Classification (GTDB taxonomy): domain Bacteria; phylum Planctomycetota; class Phycisphaerae; order UBA1845; family JAFGLZ01; genus JAFGLZ01. The sequence continues at coordinate 1,318 of CAYMLO010000237.1, forward strand.
AAGCCCGCCGGCATACTCACTTGGATCGGCGGCGTCCGGGTGTGACGGATCCTGTTCTTTGACCCTTCGAAGCGTCTTGTCGTTGGGCTCGAGGAGGCAGACTGGCGCGTTGGGCTTGCAGGCCCGGACCGATTCGGCCAGGACCTTCGCCCTGATCTCCTCGTCAACGTGATGCAGGACGCCAAGGAAGAAGGCCGCGTCGAACGTATCGTCGTCAAACGGCATCGCATCCGCGCTGAACGGCCGGAAGCTGATCAGATGGTCAACGCCCACCTTCTGGACGTTGCCGAGCCAGTCTTGACGGGCGTAGATCGACTCGTCGGATTCCGGCTCGCCCGTCAACACGCGATAGCCGTTCAGCGCAAGCAGGATCGCCGAGTGGCCCATACCGGTCCCGACGTCCAAGACGTATGCGCCCGACGGCAACCCCAGGGAGTGAATCAGCTTGTTCTCATCACCCGCGACGAAGCCAAAGTGTCCTCCCAAGACGTCTGCTGCCTGCGCGATATCCACGACGCCTGCGCTCCTTCCTGGTCTGAGAGATCGGGTCGTCCAGGAGAGCACAAACGGGCGGCCTTGACCACCCCCCGGACAAAGAAGAGAGACCGATCGCCGAGGATGTCTTCCGGACCCACCCGCTGGGGTTGCGTCATCCTAAGAGGCGGGTCAAACGACCCGCCCTACCGCGATATGCCGCCCTGGCGCCGTTAGGGGTCCTTTCCAACGAGCTCCCTCTTGATGACTTGCCAGAGGGGATTGTCGCGCCGATGGATCAGCGCTTCGTGGGGCTTGCCCTGCTCGCGGGCTTGCCAGTACTTCGGACCCAGCTTCTTTGTGCCCAGCTCGTAGTCCAGACCGCCCCAATCGGGCTGCCGGAAGGCGTAGAACGCCCAATGCCAACGATGCTCGTTGAGGATGGCGATGGTGTCGGCCAGAAACTCCTTCGCCCCCTCGACGCGTCGATCGCAGCCGAACTCCCCCGCCACGATCCGCTCGGGGTCGATCTTGTGCTTCTTCATCCACGCGACCACAGGTCGATACACGCCTCGCAAGTCGGCAGAGGTCCAACGCTTCGTCTCGCCGTTCGAGCCTGTCGGCATCCTGTCCGGATAGGCGAAGCGGCCCTTGTTCACGCGATAGGTGACGTATACCCACGGCGTGTAGGCGTGGAATGCGTAGAGCACGGCTTGGTCCGCGATCGGTTCGAGATACGCCAATCCCTCCGGGTCGGCGTGGAACCAGCCGTCCAGCAGGATCGGCACGTCCGGGTCGACCTCGCGGATGGCTGCCACGACCCTCCTATTGAAACGGTTCAGGTCCGCCGTCGTACCGCGGTGTTTGCGCAGCCACTCGTGGAAGCCCCGGGTGCTGCCGCTCATGAACCCATCCTTGCGCGCCGGATGCGGCTCGTTGAGCGGGTTGTAGGCGACGATGGCCGGGTGGCCCCTGAGCTGGCGAGCAAGCTCGGTCCAGAAGGCAAGTGCCTGCGTCTGATACCGCTCGTCGGTCCACAGACGGTAGTCGAACTTGTCGTCGTTGTCCTGACGGTTTCTGGCCCCGGGCAGGCTGAACATGGTGAACACGATGCGGACCTTGTTGCGATGCGCGATGTCCAGCGCTTTTATGAGTTTCGCCAAATCGGCCGGCGGGATCCCTGTGAAGTCATCGGCGTTGCCGAGCAGGAAGTCGCGACCGACGCCTTTCCAGGTGACCGGACTGAGCCGAACGAACTCGATGCCAAACCCGGCCGCGGCGCGGAACCAGGCCTCCTGATCCGCGCCGCCGCAGCCGTTGGCCCCTTTGCGCTGCCGGCTCCAGAACGCCAGCTTCTCGTTCGCGCCCCAGGTAGACGAAGTCGCTGTGCAGATGAGCAGTAGGAGGACCGCAATTGGCGACCGTCTCATTGCACGCTCCAGATGGAAGTCGTAGGGTGGTGTCCTCCGGACCCACCCCCTGCCCTTGCCTCATCCGGAAGAGGCAAGGCAGGCGACCCAGCCTCGGCTGGGCCCTATTCATGTGCGCGGATCGTGCATGGGAGCGTACTGCACGCCCTTGCACGTCTGTCGAACGCGCTGGAAGTAGAACCAGAACAGCCCCACGGTCAGGATCACCCACAGGTAGAACAGAACAGGTTGGTTCCGCTTGAGTTCGCTGAAGACGAGATGCCACGCCGAGACGTTCCCGCCGAGGTAACAACCGGCGGCGGCGGCCAGACTCAGCGCCACAACCGCTGTCCAGAGAACCAGCACGCCAGCCTGGTAAGCGGTCGCCTGCATCGTGCCAGCAAGCAGGTTGCGCTTGCGCCCTATCCAATAGAAGGCACCGAACGCCGAGGCCGTGCCCAAGATCAGAACCAGCACGATGAGCATGGTGAGAAAGCCCACCTCGACGTACGCGCCGGACCAGCTCGCCTTGAAGGGAGCCATTGACTGCACGGATACGCCGGTCTGAAGGTAGCACGCAAGCTCGTACGTGGGAATCGCTGCAGCACCGATCAAGAAGATGGGCACCAGGCACAGGCCCAGGTACGAACGGTGTGCCGGGTCGTCGCCGTCCAGACGCATCGTGCGTCCAAATCGGTATGCACGCACGGTGGCCCACCAGAAGGTCTTCAGGGCGGCAGAGAACCGACCGTCTCGGCGGCGAGTCTGCCAAAGGGTCCCGGGCCGGGCGTCCGATCCGAGCGAGTCGCGTACCGGTTGGCCGCACTCGGGACAACGGCCCTCCATGGCCACGCCCGTCAGGATGTACGCGCACGTCTGACAGGTCAGATCCTCATTCCAGGTCGACCTGATCGGCCGCGACGCACCCAACGCCCTCAACAAGGCGACCAGGTACCACGTGAGCAGGATGGCCCTGAAGATCATGCCTGCGGCATTCTGTTGGCGCAGACACCAAGGCCTGTCCATCGCCGCGCGCTGCCACTGAGAACGGTATTGACGCTGCGCTTCGTTGTACTTGTGCCAGGCATCGCTCCCGTGCCCGGCGCCTCTGGGATAGGCGGGTTGGGGATTGATCGACCCAAACTCCGTCTTCCAGCGCTCGCCGGCACGGTAGAGCCGGCTCGACATGGCATTAAGGGCGACCACCACGATGGCCAAGTGCCCGGCATGCAGCCACAGCCGACGGAGCGCGTGCAGGTAGCTCTGGGCGAACGACTCGTCGGCCGAACCCCAGCTCATCAACACCGCCGCCAGCGGCAGGAAGATCACTTCGAGCAGCAGTCCCGCCACCAACAGCCATAGGACGGTGGCATTGGGTGCCAGGTCGAGGCCCTCGAACAGGTGGCAAAGCCGGTGAAACGGCTTGACGGAGATGGGCCAGAGCGCCGACGGCGCCGCAGACTCGCCGAGGTAGCAGAGGGCAAGCCCAACCGCGCCGACGAAGAACGCCCACATCAAGCTGCACCGGTAGGTTCGGCGCGCCGTCGCAGCCGGAAGGAACGGTGCGGTGAACAACGCGACGACACAAGGCCACTGCCTGACGGAATCGTCAGCGGCGCCGCGAGGAGACGATGAGGGGATCGTCTCGGGAGAACGCCGTGTTGCGTCCGATGCCGTCGTCATGAGACTCCCTCGCGCCGAGCCTCAGTCCATATCGCACCCTCGAAGGAGCGGTTCGCCAACCGATACGGGGTTCGAGGGCAGGCGTCAAGCACACATTCGGAGTGCGAAAGGAGCGGGGTCCGCCTGCTGCGCGCTCCCCCCAATGCAGTGGTTGTGGGGTGGCGTACTCCGGACCCACCCGCTGCTGTGGCGTCATCCGAAGAAGGCGGGTCAAACGACCCGCCCATCTCGGACCGTGCCCGGAACGCTCTCTGTTTCGGTGCATTTTTCAGGGAAATTGCTTCGGGAACCCCGGCAACATGCCGATACCCGAAATGCCCGGAGGAAGTTGGCAGAGAGTGACTTGCGACAACATGTGACCGCTGTGCAATCGAATCGATGTTTCTCTGTTCCTTCAGCGGGAATCCCTAGGAGCAAGACGATGGCCTCGAAGGCAAGCCCTGTCGTAGCGTTCGGCGTGGTCCTTGCCGCGGTGAACATCGCAGCGGCCCAGATCACATTGACCAAGATCGCCGATACCAGCACCTCCATACCGGGCGGGACGGAGAGCTTCGCCTGGTTTGGCCCGGCTGTCGATGGCGGCTACAGCCCGTCGATCAGTGGCGGGACGGTGGCGTTCTTTGGCCAGGGCGCCTCGGGCAGAAACGGGATCTACGCGGCCAGCGGCGGATCGCTGAGCGTCGTGGCCGACACGGACACGCCGATCCCGGGCGGAACGGGGAACTTCGCTTACTTCAGGTATTCCCCATCGGCTGACGGGGACAACGTGGCGTTCATCGGCCTAGATGCGTCTTATCGGACGGGCATCTACGTGGGAAGCGCCGGCTCGGTGCAACTCGTGGCCGACGCGAACACGCCGGTCCCGGGCGGGACGGAGACGTTTGCCGGCTTCGCCGATGAACTCTCGGCCGACGGCGGAAAGGTGGCGTTCTACGGCGAGAGCTCGGGAGGGCCGGTCGGCTTCTGCGAGAGCGATGGCGGCGTCTTGAGGATCGTGGTCGACGGCAACACGCCCGTGCCGGGTGGGATTGGGACGTTCCGTTTCCCATATGGGTACCGGTCCATCACGCTCGGCGGGGGGAATTCGGTATTCACCGGCTGGTGGGATTCGCTGGAATCGGGGACCTACGCCGAGATCGACGGCACACTGACCCTCATCGCGGACACGCTCACACCCGTTCCGGGCGGGACAGGCACGTTCTACGCGTTCGATATGGTAGAGACGACACCCCCCACCATCGACGGCGAGAACGTGGCGTTCTGGGCGGCCGAATCGTCCTGGCCTTGGGCCGGGGGAATCTACCTCTATTCCGGCGAGTCGTTGAGCGTCGTGGCCAACGACAGCACGCCCGTCCCGGGTGGCGGCGGGAACTTCACCAGCTTCGGGCCCCGCCCCCCCGCGATTGACGGCCTGAACGTTCTGTTCCATGGGACGCATGCATCGGGATCGGGCCTCTACGTCTCCGTGGGCGGATCCATCATGACGGTCGTCGAGGTCGGCCAGACGCTCGACGGCAAGACCGTCGAGTACGTCGAAACCGGCAGCGAATCCTTCGACGGCGATCAGGTCGTGTTCTGGGTCTACTTCTCCGGCGGTTCGCAAGCCATCTACGCAGCGTCGATTCCCGTGCCCTACTACGCGCTGGACCTCGAGATCATCAACGGTGAATGGGGAGACGTGGTCGTCGAGCCCGACGCGCCGAGCTACGCCGTCGGCACGCCGGTGACGCTGACGGCCGAGCCGATTCCCGGAAAGGCCTTCAAGCACTGGATGGTCCTCGACCCCAACCACCCGGGCGACGCCAACTACCTCGTGATCGATGGGAATGACACCACGACGATCGTGATGAACGCGGACCGCCAGGTGACAGCGGTGTTCAAGTGCGGCGCGGGGTCATTGATGTTGCCGATGCTGATGGTTGGCATGGCCCTTTGGGCAATGCGAGGGAGACGGCGAGGCCGCTCCTGAATCCGCCGGAGCCTGCGCAAGAAGGGGCTGCTGGCGCGAGACTCGCTTCTCGCACCAAACGAAGACGGACATCTGTTCCCGCTGCGTCTCGCCCGGACTCACACGGCGACGTCCTGCTCATGTCGCACATTCGTAGGGTGGCGTCCTCCGGACCCACCGCCTGCCGTTGCGTCATCCGAAGCAGGCGGGTCAAACGACCCGCCCTACACGATTCCGTTGCGACGAGTGCGGCGACGGCCTCTGCAACGATCGTCTTCGCTTGCCGCTCGAGAGGGCCGTCCGGTAGGTTGCGTTGGTCAGGCCGCTTGCCTAGGTTGGTCAGCAGTCCTAGGATTAGGCACGTGGGTGCCCTGTTTGATAGAATACGTACAGCAGTGTCGCAGGATCGGCTCGTGGTTTCATGGCACGCCGATGAGCAGTGCGAGACTCGCGGCGTAACGCCCTGGCAACTCGTGGGCGGGCTTCAAGAGGCGACACTCCTGCGCGAGAGGCCGGCCAGTCGGCCGAACCCCTCGGTGATCGTTCGGCAACTGCTGCCTGACGGGGCCGAGGTGGAAGTCGTATGGGCGTGGCTGTCAGAGACCAGACGAGCCAAACTGGTCACCGTGTTCTTTCGAGATTGAACGCTCATGGACGAACGACGCGAAAAACGCAAGCGCTGGGTGCAGCGGGGGCGCTACGCGGTGGAAGTCGAAGTTGAGGTCGTCTACCCCATCGACGATCCATCCGAGCCATGCTTGGAGGCCCAAACGGTCCGCTGGCTAGATGAGATCGCCCAACGCGCCCAAGCCGGCGACTTGGACTATCTCCGCACCGTAGGAAGGGTCTTCGAGGCCGTCGCGCCGTAAACCTAGCCTACGCCGCTCGTTTGCGCCCCAGGGAGGAGAAGTCGCTGCGCAGAAGGGCAGAAGCAGAACCACAACTGACAAGGCCCATTGTAGTTGTTGCCGGATCATAGTAGGTAGCGCCACGCCAAGACGGCAACAACCACTCCGAATAAGAGCAGACAGCCGAGAGGAATCCTCGCCCCTGGGGAGGTGCTGATACTGTTGCCGCTCCGCCGAGCCCTGCTTGGCTTCCCGCACATCTGGCAGACGAAGGTGATGCCATGGCAATCGGGCGCCTTGACGCGGTTATCGCCCCAGCCACACCATGCACACCGAAGGGGCCAACCGTAGCTTGGGCAGTTCGCAAGCTCATCATCCGAAATCGTCCATTCGGGCATCGTGTAGCTCCTAACGGCTAGCCCGCATATTTCATCGGTCTGGCTGCTGAGGTTGGATCGACGCGGGATCGTCCGACGGGCTGGGATGAGGCGCGTCGAGGGCGCGTCGGCGCAGAGCGCCCCCTTTCCCCCACACTCGAAATCGGGTTGTCATCGGGTCAGTCGGGCACAAGACGCTCGACGGTTTGACGGAAGAGCTGCTGATACGGGTAGCTGCTTGAGAAATGGAAGACGACCCGCCGGACCGACGTGATCACGCGCCCCGCGATCTTGAACAGCTTCAGCCGAAGCGTCGTCACCTGGGCTTTGGCCAGTTCCGTGCCCTTCAACGCCGTCCGACGGATGTGCTCGATCAACACATAGGCGGCCGACGCCAGCAGCAGACGAAACTGATTCGCCAGGAACTTCCGACAACTGGTCCGGTCGGCGAACAGACCTAGCTGCTGTTCTTTGATGCGGTTCTCCATGTCCGCGCGGGCCGTGTAAAGCCCGTCGTAGATGTGCCTCGGGGTCGGCTTGAGCAAGTTCGTCACCACGAACCGAACGTTCGGCCCTTGCCGTAGTCGCTCCGCCTTGACGATCACACGTCGTCGACGATCCCAGCTCCGGGCGGCATAACGCACCTCATGGAAGCGTCGCAGCTTTCGGCCGGTTCGTGCGAACGCGGCTTCGGCCGCTTGCATGAATGGCTTGGCCCTGCGTTCCAGCACACGGTTCCTCGCCAGGCCCAGTACGTAGGAAACATCATGCCTGTCGCACCATCTCATCAATCGCCATCGGCAGAAGCCCGAGTCACCTCGCAGGATGATCTTGACTTTGGGCCAGGCCTCGCGAAGCCGACGGACCAACAGCTTCAGAATCGCTCGGGTATGCATCGCCGGGTCGATGTTGCTGGGACGCAAGTAGGCCACCAGCAGCCGGTCACCGCAGAACACGTACAACGGCAGGAAGCAGTAGGCGTCGTAGTAGCCTTGGAAGAAGCGGTTCTCCTGCTGGCCGTGGACCAGATCGTCCGTCGCATCGAAGTCCAGGATCAGTTCTTTGGGCGGCTTGCGGTGCGAAGCGATGAAGGTCTCAACGAGCACTTCTGACATCCGAACCAACGACTTTCGGTCGACGCGATTCTCAAAGCGGCACAGCGTGGGCGACGACGCCAGCGGTTCATCGGGATCGGGACGCTTGTCGGCCAGCACCGAGAAGAGCGGATCTTCCCGCAAGGTGTCGTGGTCGTTGAGGTCTTCGTAGCCCAGCGCGATCCCGAAGATCCGCTGGGCCAGCAGGACCCGCTGGTCGTGCACGGTCAACAGCGGGTTGCGTGGGTCGGGAATGCAGTCAGCCAGCCGCCGGATCAGGTCCAGCTGGCGGTCGCCTTCTCGAAGGAGCAGCCCACCGCCGTCAGTGGTCAACCGACCGCCGTCGAAATCGCCCACGATCTTCTGGCGAGAAAGGGTGGAAAACCGGACCGGTTGTCGGTTACAGTCTGTCATCGAAGGGCCTCCTTGCCT
>CAYMLO010000238.1:0-9553 GCA_964390905.1 uncultured Planctomycetales bacterium
CCGGAGCACACGAAGGATTTCCTCGACGCGATTCGATCGCCCAAGCGCCCGAACGCCGACATCGAGATCGGGCATCGGTCGTCCACGCTGGTCCATCTGGCCAACATCCTCGCTCGTTCGAATCGCGGCACGCTCGCGTTCGACCCGAAGACAGAGCAGATCGTCGGCGACGCCGAGGCCAACGCACTGACGAAACGTAGGTACCGCCAAGGCCACTGGGCGGTGCCCAGGGGTGTCTGAAGAACTACGGGAAGTCACCTGTCCTAAGCAAATGGCCGCCACTGACGGATGAGGCGGGGGCAGGTTACTTCGGGCCGACTAGACCCGACCCCATCCGGCTTGTCGCCATCGGTTCTGTGGCGAAGTCAGTCGAGGTGGATCTCGCCCGCTCATCGAAGCGTCGCTCATAGGGTGGCTTCGGTTGGCGCGGAGCTCGCAGCCGGGGTCACCGATTCGGCATCAGCAGTCGCGAAGGGTGGGTGGCCAGAAACTCGACGCAGCCCTTTCCCAACTGAATCCGCAGATCCTCGATCGCTCCCTTCGGTGCCTTGCTCAGCAGCAGGCCCCAGGGCTTGGCCCGGTATTCGACAGGGACTTTGAAGGTCGGGGCAAACGGTTTGCCGGAGACGGTGTCCCCTCGGGCGATCTCTTTCCCGGTGGGGTCTGTGATGGTCATCATGGCCGTCTCTCCGGGGGCGCTCGGGTCGCCGCTGGCGTCGGAGCTGAGCACGACGGTTGCCTCTTGGGCCTCTGGCTCGGCGAGGAAGTACGTCTTGGGCTGCTGTCCGAGCAACGAGGCCCCCTTGGCCACGAGACAGACGTATTGGTTCTCCAGCAGCGCCCTGCAGGCATTGCGCCCTGAGTCTGTTACGAGGACATGCGTTCCGCCGTTGGCAGATCTGTGGGAAAGGCAGGCGGGCTTGTCCACGAAGGCCTCACCTTCCGCAACCGTCTTGCCGTCGGGTCCAAGCAGCAGGTACCGGCATGGGGAGAGGTATCGACCCAGGCGGCGGACCTGGACTTCGCCGCGCAATTCCTCGCCCGGTCGCAGGAGAATCACGAAACCATGCCGTCCGCGAACGACGACGCCGCGTTTCTCGGCCCCCTTGGGCATGGGGGCGGCGCAGAAAGGCCTCAGTCCCGCCCCGCAATACCGGGCGAAGTCCCCGGCTGAGAGGGTTGAGCGGGGAGCGAATCGGGCGGCATGGGCCTTGGGGTCAACGGCCAGGCTGCGACGCGCAACCAGCGCGTTGACGTGGCGATTGATGGCGTCCCGTTTCTCTCGCGTGGGCGCGACCGAGTAGTCGCGCATGGCGACGACGTAATCGAAGTGGTCGCGTGTCAGCTGGACGCGCTGCTTCTGCTTCTCGGTCTTGGCCTGGGCGATCGCCTTCTCGAGCAACGGTCGCATTCGGTCGAGGTCTTCGTCGGTGAAGAAGGGGGGACGATCACCTCGAGTGCGGCAGGTCTGAACGATGGTCTCGAAGTGCTTCCTCATTACAGCGGCGGCCGGCCCGTACATGCCCTCATAGAAATCATCGAGGAGGGACTTGGTGTCGGCCTCGGCGTTCCAGAGTTTCTTGGCTGCCAGCCAGTAGTTGAGGGCGGCGCTTCCGTAGTCAGGGACGGCCTCCGAGCTGAAGCCGATCGCACCTTTGGCCCTGTAGACGGGGATGTCGTCGGCCAGACTGTAGGCGCCGCAGATGCGAGACAGGCTTTCGACGGCGGGGACGATCACGGTCCAGTACTCGCGAATGAACAGCTTGTCCGTCCTTTCGCTCCAGGCGTCCAGGATCGGCAGGAACTTGACGTTGAACTTGCACTGCGGGTCGGTCAGGGCGTGGATGTTGCAGCCACACCAGCCGTAGTGTGCCAGCGAGATCACGACGTTGGGGTGCACCTTCAGGTCGGCGGGGGCTTCGACCGCGCCGGCGTAGGCGTACCAGCAGACGTACTTGTCGGGGTGTTTCTCGGCGAGGCGTTGGGCGACCTCGTTGGCGAAGAGGGTCATACGCCGTCCCTTGCCGCGACGCGGGGTTCCGCGAAGTTCCGGCGGGTCCTGGGCGGTGCAGCGCGGGCACTCGCACCAACCGTAGCCGTCCGCGGGGCTGAGGGAGAAGGTGTAGGCCTTGGGGTTCTTGTCGAAGTAGCGGATGGCGGCCTCGGCGGCCAGCCGGATCACCTCGGGGTTGCTGGTGCAGGGCTGCCAGCCCTGTTCGGTGTCGCGCTTCGGGACGTAACGTTTGCCGGAGCGAAGTGGGAAATACGCCTCATGCTGCCGGCCGTACTTCGAGGGCGGTACGATTCGATGGAGGTTGTGCGCCATCCCCGCCTGCACGCCCCCCATCTTGTTGCGACGGTTCCATAATGCGTGGGCGGTGGTCTGCCACTTGGGCCGGCCGCCGTAGACCCACCAGACGTTGCGCAGAACGAAGTCGGGGTTCTGGACCTCGACCTTTGCCGGAATCCCAAGGTCCTTTCGCCGTGGAACGTGCTGCCCGGCATCGCCGGGGAAGTACCATCGACAGCCGAGCTGTTCAAGCAACTCATACACGCCGTGCCACAGGCCCGGTTCGTCAGCGGCCAGGACCGATACCGACGCCGGGTTTCCTGCGATGCCGGCAAGGACGAATCCCTCAGGACGAACCCGCTGTAGTGCCGGAAGGACTGCTTTGGGCAAGCGCCCGTCCATCGGGTCCGAGGGATGCTTGTGGATCAGACCGATCTGGACCCTTGTCGTTCTCACATCGGCGGGGCCTTCGACAATCTCGAGTTTGGCCGTGCTCATGAGGGCGAGGAATTCCTGCAGCTCACGAGCCGCGTCTCGGCAGGCGGCATGATCCGTCAGGACCACGATGGTAGCCCTGGCTTGGCCGTCGCGTACCAATGGGATCTGGTTGCCGGTACCCGTAGCGGGGCAATGCATACACAGGCAGATCGCCAATACCATCGAGCGGCCTACACACCGGTTCGTCATGAGCTTTACCTCCGAGTGAGCGCCTTTAGCAGATCGGGGATGCGACTTGGCGACGGGTGCCTCGGGATGGGGGACTCCTGACTGCGCTCTTGATGACTGGCCTAGACCCGTGGAGGCCATTGTAGGATCCACCCGGGTCCACGCAAGGTTGCCGGCTCCACGCGCACTTGGGAGGCACGGTCTCCCGACGATTGGACGATAGCGCCCAAGGGAAGGGGCGCTTCAGTTGAGGTAGACGATCGTGTATGCGCGCAGGGCCTCGAGCGGAACGGCGATCCGGTAGGCACCGTCGCGGGGAGTCACTGTCACGGGCTGTTTCCCCGGGTAGTCCGGCGAAACGGCGCGGCCCGTGCTGATCTGCGGGACGCGCAGGTCGAAGAGAATCGGTGCGCCAAGGGCTGGGAATGCGTCGCCGGTCTTGGAATCGGGGATGACGTCGCCCGGCTGGAGCTTTACGCCGGTGGCGTTGAGCAGATGGACTGCGTAGCCGCCGGGCACGCGGTAGGCAGTCGTCAGAACCTTCTGTGGGATTGCGGCGGGCTCGAACTTCAGCGGCGTCTTCGTCGCACGCCGGACGACGTCGAGGAACATGTCCCGGGCGGGGACGTTCGGTCTGAAGTTGTACGTCTTTCCGGCCGTGAGCTCGGGTTCGTAGTTCAGCCCCCCGATCGAGAGCGGCGTGAAGAAGCACTGTCCCTTGCCTGCACGCTTGTGAACGAGGGCAGGCAGATGGGGTTCCTTATCGCCCTTGGCCGCGCGTGCCAGGACCTCCACGCCGTCGTCGGTCTTCACACCGAGCATCGAGACGTCAATCTGGAACGGAGGAGCGTCGGCGTACTGGATTCGCAGCGGCTTTCGGTAGCTCTTGCCCGTTCGGTGAACGCCCGCGATCATCGCCAGTTGCAGGTCGTCGAGCAGCGTCCCGTTCTCGTCACACTGACTCGTCATGGAGCTGATCAACACGGATCCGCCTTCCTCCACGTATCTCTCGATCGCCTTGACCTGCACTGCGCTGAGGCACTCGACGCTGGGCAGGATGACCAGCCGGTATCGCGCGAGCCGTTCGGGCGTGAGGTCCAGGTCGAGGATGACGTCATGCTGGAGATGGGCGTCGCTGAGCGTCTCGCTGCAGCCCAGCACGTTGGACTTGTGGCTCGTCGAGCGATTGTAGTTGCAGCAGGTCCGCGAGAAGACCACGGCGATGTCGCACAGGCCTCGGGCCTGCTTGATGTCCATCTTGTCCTTCCAGCCGATGTAGCGTGTCATGTCCTCGCCTTCGATCGTGTCCATCCAACTGACCTGGCGGTTCATGTGCTGCAGCGCCCAGCCGAAGTAGGCGATGTGCGGGTCGTGGAGGTGGTAGACCAGGCCGTACACGGGCGAGTTGAAGTGCAGCATCAGGGCGTTCTTCGTCTTCCGGTAGGCGTTGACGGCGCGATAGCAGTCGAAGACGTTTCGCGACATGATCTCCGTGCCGAGGAAATCGATGTGCCTGGCGCGGTCGACAATGTCGCCCCCGAAGAAGCGGGAGCCGTAGTGCGTCGTGAAGCCGTAGTGGGTCGTGTACGTGAGGATGGATGCGCTTGGGTTGACCTCGTCGAGGATCGCGCGGATTCCTTTGAAGAAATCGCTGCTGGCGGTGATGCGGAACTTCTCCCACCTGACCCACAGGGGGTTGAGCTTGTTGAAAAAGACCTTGCCGTCGTCGACGTAGGGCAGCTTCTGGCCGGCCTCGCGGGCGAATCGGGATCGGCAGTGGCGACAGCCGCAGTAGTTCTTGCCGAAGAACGTGACCTCATCGAGCATGCACCCGTCGATGGCCGTGCCCTTGGCAAAGTCCTCGAACCAGTCGTAGTACCACTTCTGGAAATCCGGATTGTTGACGCAGAAGTAGGTGGATACGCGTCCGGTGACGATGTCGCGCGAGAGCATGTCGACGTGGTCGATGATCGTCTGGTAGCCCTCGCAACCGGCCAGTGGCAGCGGGACGTCGTGGTGTTCGATGACGCGGAATCCGTGGCGGTGGGCCACGTCGCAGATCATCTTCATGTTCCGCTTGATCATCGGTCGCTTGGACAGGTGCGACATCCGGAAGTGCAGGCCGTTGCAGATGATCGTGTTGTGGCCGCTGGCCTTGAGTTCGAGGATCCGGCGCTCGATGTCGTGGTAGGTGTTGAGCTCGTTGCACGATCCGACGTTGGACGGACCCAGCGACGCCATGGCCATGTTCCACCGCCAGTCGGCGTTGTCCTTCATGGGCGAGGGCGAGCCGGCAGGGGGGCGTCCGGGATCGACGTCCTTGTCGGGCGTGGGGATTCCCGACGCCTGCCACAGTCCGCGACGGCGGATGAACTTGTCCTCATGATCGCTCATGAGCTGCTGGAGCAGCACGGCGCTCACGCCGAACGTCGGTCCGCCCTTGAACGTCAGGTCGAGCTTGCCGTCGCTCAGGTGGATCGGGAAGGTCTTCGACTCGCAGTGATGGACCCGGGCCCGCAATCCCGAGGCCGCCTGCTTGCCGTTGGCCAGAAGCGAAAACGGTCCGACAGACTCGGCGGCGCCGTAGCGTACTGTGACAAGGTAGAAACCGGGCACCGTGCGGCAGCGGAGCGTTCCCTCGGGTCCGGTCACCATTCGTCCCAGAACGGCCGGCGCGAGCCGAAGGCCACCGGTGTCGACCCAGCCCACGCGTCGCTCGGGAGCGAATCGATCCAGGCCGAGCGTGACGAATCCCTTTGGCGCGGGTTCGTAGAACGCGGCGCCGAGCAGGATGCTCGGCCCGATGCCGTAGTGCCATTCGGTCGGCTTGGGATGGAGCGTCGCGTAGTCGTGCGTGCCTTCCAGGAAGATGACCTTGCTGGTGACCATCCCACCGTACCATCGGACACGCAGGCTCGTGCTGAAGACGAATTCGTCGCCGGACTTGGCCAGCGACCACGCATTGGCGACCGTGGCGTAGTTTCGTGCGTTGCAGTACAGACCGTGGCCGGTTCGGGCGAAGTCGATCGTCAGGGCGCTCTTCGGGCCGGTCAGGTTGAGGAAGGACATGCCTGAGGCAATGCCGCCGTCGGCCATGTCGGCGGACAGCGTTCCTTCGATGATCTTCTGTCGATACGGGCGGTCGGTCACCGCACGGAACTTGAACCCGTCAAGCCGCTTGGCGGGGACGCGAAACCCGTACGACAGGGCGTCGAGCTTCTTGCCGTGGTAGGCATAGAGGCGGAAACGGACAGCCAGTTCGGCCAGATCGGGCATGGCGGCGATCTCGCGCCGGTAGTCGAGCAGGTCGCTGGAGGAACGGTAGACGTTGACGGCCCTGCCGCCGGAGATGTCCGAGACCTTCCAGCCATCGGCCTTGGCGAGTGCGTCCGGCTTGCCGAGGAAATCGCCGACAATCAGCGGCGCGCCCTGCCACGCAACTCGTAGCGTCTGCGCTCCCACCAGTTCGAAGGCGGCCGCCGAGGGGACAACGCAAGACAGAACGGACACTGCGGCGATCAACGACCGGCGCATGATGGACCTCCTCGCAGGCATGACCTGGTTACGAGATAGCGTGACAGCGACGTCCCGCCTAGCATACGACATGACGTGATGCAATGCTTGCAATCGAGCCACCCCCTTGGGTAGATAGTGTCCAGGTGTCAAGCGAGCGGGAAGGCCGGATGGAACACCCGCCGGGGATTGGCCAGACGCTCACGCTCGGTTCTCTAAAGCACGAGGTATCGCCATGACAGGACACATTGGTCGATCGTTCGCCTTTCTTGCCATCGGGGCATCAATCGGGATCCCGATGGTCGCCTCCGGTGCCGAGACGCTGTGGCTCAACGAACTCGACGCGGGGGATTGCGACTCGTCGATCGCCTACGCCGACGTCGACCCTCGACCCGGGCGAGAGCTGGTCATGACGACCACGAGCGGCGCGGTGGCCGTCTGGGATGCCGACGGCCAACAGATCTACACGGTCCAGTTGGGTGGCGTGTTCTCCATGTCTCCCACGGTCGCCGACGTCTTCCCCGGCGGGACGCAGGAGGTTCTGGCCGTCAACCAGGCCGGACGTCTCACCTGTCTGTCCGGGCGGAAGATCCTATGGCAGTACGCCTTGCCCGGGCAGATGGACTGGAACTGCACCACGATCGTCGCCGAAGATCTCGACGGCGACCGGCGCATGGACATCCTCGTCGGCAACCCGTCCGGGCACTTCGTCTGCCTTTCCCCCGAGGGGGTCGAGCGATGGGTCTACAAGGTTCCGGGCGGTTTCCATTGCCCGCTTGGCGTGGCCGACCTCAATCCGGAGCCCGGACTCGAGACGGTCATCTCGACGTGTGGGGGAAGACTCATCTGCCTCTCCGCCGCCGGCAAGCCTGTATGGGAGGGCAAGCTCGGGTGCGACAACATCTCCGGGCCGGTCATCGCCGATCTCGACGGCGACGGCACGCCCGAAATCGTGATCGGCGGGCGAGACAACTGTCTGCATGCCTTCACGGCCCACGGCAAGCCGCTCTGGACGTTTCCTGCCACCGCCGAGATCGATTCGGCCATCTCCTGCGGCGACCTGGACGGCGACGGCAAGCGTGAGATCATCTTCATCGATTTGCGGGGCAAGTGCTATTGCCTGAGCGCTGACGGCAAGCAGCGGTGGCGGTACGACGTTCGCAATCGTTGCCGACGCTCTCCGTCCCTGGCTGATTTCGACGGCGATGGCGAGATCGAAATCCTCGTCGCCGGGTATGACGATCGGATGTACTTGCTGTCGCACGACGGCCAGGAAGAGGGCTTCGTCAAGATGCCCGGCACGACCAACGGCGGGGCCACGCTGATTCAGTCATCCGGGCGGCTTGCCGCCGTGGTTCCCTTCGAGGCCAGCAAGGTCGGGTGCTACACGTGGCTCGGCAAGGGCGCGCCTCGATGTCCGGCCGTCCTTTGGGACATGTACCGCGTCACGCCGGGCCAGCGCGGCTCCCTGCCCGCCGCGGGGGGCAAGGCCGATCGTCCGTCGCCCAGGCGTGTGTCCTACGGCGAGCTGCTCGTGGGTCGCAATCTGTTCGAAGTGCAAGTCCAGAACCCCAAGCGAGAGAAGCTCGTCGTCGAACTCCACGTCAAGAAGCCGCTCAGTGACGACGTCTCGAGCGAGACCGTCGAAGCCGCCAACGAGCTCGTCAGCGCTTCACTGCCGTACCTCGTGCGAGGCGACGGGCCCGAGACCTTCGTCTTCTCCTACGCGGTCAGCTCCCCCCGAGCCACACGGCCGATCCTCGCCGGTCGCAAGTCGTTCTTCGTCGAGCCCTTCGTGCGCGATCTCGACGCGGCTCGCCGTCTTATCGAAGACGTCGCGCGCGTTGAGGCGAAGCTCGGGGATAGATACGCCCGCAAGCTTCGATCCCTGACCGGACAGCGTCTCTGGCTCGAGCATCGACTCGCCGAGATCGCCGGGCGCGTCGCTCACCCCTCGCGCCTGTCGGGGGCGGATCGCGTCGGCTTCGCCAACGAGCTCCATTCACTTGCCGCACAGGTCGTCGAGCCGCTGGGCCTGGCACGCATCACGCTCAATCGGTGCGAGGGCGGTAAGCAGACCGTCTTTGCCGCATGGCCCGCCAACCCATGGTCACCACCGCGGTCACCGGCCAATCGCAGCGATCAAGCGAGAGCCGGGGGATCCTCGAAGGACCAGTCGATCGACTTGTACAAGAACGAGCGCGGGTCGTTGGCCATCGACGTGCTCAATCTGCTCGACGCCCCGCTCGACCTGCGCATCCGCTATCCGAGACGTTTGAAGGGCGAGGGCGAGACGTGCCCCGAGGTGTGGGCAGGTCAGGTCATCGCCGTGCCGACCGAATCCGAGAACCTGTCGCACGACGCGATTCCGGAGCTCAACCAGGCTCGCGTTCTCCACCTGGCCCCCGGCGAGACGCGACAGATCTGGCTTCGCATTGACGCCGGCAACAGCAAGGCCGGCACGTTCACGGCCACGGTGAATCTATCGTCTCTGACGTCCCGGACGGTGGCTGAGGACATCAAGGTCGTGGTGAACGTTCTGGATCTCGACATCACCGGCGCGCCGGCGCCTAAGTTCTGTAACTGGGCGTACGTCTACTCGTCGTGCCTCAAGGAGTATCCGGCCGAAGCCCGACGCGATCTGGTCTCCCACGGCACGAACGTGTTCGTCGTGACCGGCAAGCACATGCCGCGCGTCAAGTACGACCAGGCCGGCAAGCTCATTGGCAGCGCCGACTTTTCGGCACACGACGAGTTCGTCCGCAACCATGGGGCCGAGGCGATGTTCCTGTTCTGCGGCGGCCCTCAGGGAACGCTCGCCGGACCGAAGGGCCACGGGTTCGGGTCCCAGGCGTATCGCAAGGCGTTCAAGGCGTGGATCCCGCAGTGGGTGGCGCACCTCGAGAAGCTCGGCGTCGGATACGACCGGTTCGCCTTCTATCCGGTGGACGAGCCGGGCCTGAACCCCGGACTCGTCGAGCGGTACATCGAGGTCGCCAAGCTCACGCGCGAGACCGACCCCAAGATCCTGATGTACACCGACCCTGTCGACCGCGCCACGATCGAGGAGATCCGGCGGATGGC
>CAYMLO010000239.1:0-9533 GCA_964390905.1 uncultured Planctomycetales bacterium
GAGTTCGTGCACTACAACGTGGATTGCGCCCAGATGGCACGCTTCTACGGGCTGCCGTGCTACTCCACGGCCGGTGTGGGCGACACAGACGTCCCGGGCATCCAGGCCAACACGGAGAAGCTCATGACGCTGCTGACCGTGCCGCGGAGCGGCGCACAGTACATCCACTACGCCTTCGGCCTGCTGGAGCGAACCAACACGTTCTGCCCCGAACAGGCCGTCATGGACGACGTCCACATCGGCATTGCCAAGAGAATCCTTGCCAATCCGAATGTCGATCCGAAGGGGCGGGACGACGTCGTCGCGACGGTTCGGGAGGTCATGCAGACCGATCACAAGACGTACATCTATCATCTGCCACTTCCGTCGCGCGATCCCGTATATGCGAGGTACCCCCTGGAGGACGAAGCAGGCGCGCTCCATGCCGCCCACGAGAGATACCACGAGATCCTCGAATGCCCGCGGAAGCACCTGCCGGGCGACATCCAACGGGACATCGTGGCCCGGATCCCCGGCGTTCTACACGAGTGCTTGACGGGCTGACAGGAGTCAATGCGAGACATGAACACGGCTGGACAGGAACAGATGCCCGCATACACCGAAGCCGTCACCAGCGGGCTATATGCAAAGCAGTCGGGCTTGGTGGGCAAGTACGACAATGTCCGCCGTTACTGGGAAGACGAAATCACGCGGATGTTCTTCCGCCGATACCTCCAGAAGCTCATCGACCGTAGCCAATCGCTGATGAGACGACTGCGGGTCTTGGATCTGGGTTGTGGCAGCGCAGACGGTTACGAATTGCTGGCCGGCATCCGGCAGCGAGACGCTGACTTGCGGCAGACAGAAGTCGATCTGCTCACCGACGATATCCTGGGCGTCTACAAGGGGATCGACCTGAGCCCGGACCTGCTGGACCAAGCCCGGTCCATCTACGGCCACAACCCAAAGATGGTCTTTGAGCAGGCTGACTTCACACAGGGGTTGCCCTTCGTCAACGGTGATAAGCCATACGACCTTTACTTCTCGTCGTTCGGAACGTTCTCACACCACAACGATGACGAGACGGCCGTTCGGCTCTTGGCCGACATCGCCGAACGCGTGGAGGACTACTGCATCATCTTCTGCGATTGGCTGGGACGGTTCTCCTACGAATGGCAAGACCTCTGGACCGACGAGCCAGAGGAACGGCGGAACATGGACTATGTCGTGTCGTACATTTATGCGCCTGAAGAACGAGAGGAGCGTCGCGATGAGCTTCAACACCTGACGCTGCGATTGATGAGCCGCGCCGAAGCAGAGGCCATCATCACCCAAGCAAGTAAGAAGGCCGGTGTCGAGATCAAGCCGCTCGAATGGTTCGACCGGTCCGTGTTCTGCGGGCGGCATATGGACACCGGCGAGTACAACCCCCATGTCCAGCCGATCCGGAACGCGATCAACAGCCTGCACGAGCCGTATCTACGGACGGAGTTGAACTCGCTGCTTGTCAACTACGTCCCGAAGGCGGGCTTTAAGTTCATCAATGAGTACTTCGAGCATCTTCAGATGTGCTGGAACACGTTGGTGAAACACACCGTCCAGTTGATCGAGACCTTTGACGCGGAGAAAAGAGCCTACGCGGAAGAGCCTCCAGCCACTCCCATTTCCTACCCGGCTGCGTTGCGCGACATGATGGAACGAATGAACCAGGTCGTGGAGGGCATCGGCTGGCTCGGCTACGGCCTGCCACGAGAGAACATCATCGAGCCACAACTGGGCTACGCGCTGCGGTACCTGATCTGCAACCTCCAGCGGGGGCAGGGCTGCGCTCACGGCCTGGTGGGCGTTTTCGAGGTCGACAAGCGCAGCGGTGGGGCATAGCGGTGATCGCTTTCGAACAAGTGTGCAAGACGTACGCCGGGGGGGTGGAAGCGGTCCGCGACCTGACGCTAGAGATCCCGGAGCAAGAGACCCTCGTGCTGTTGGGCACGAGCGGCAGCGGCAAGACCACCACGATGAAGATGGTCAACCGGCTGATCGAACCGTCGAACGGGCGGATCCTCATCGAGGGCGAAGACATCATGGCGCAAGATGCGATCGCGCTGCGCCGACGGATCGGATACGCCATCCAGCACATCGGGCTCTTTCCGCACATGACGGTGGCCGCGAACATCGCCGTCGTGCCGAAGCTCCTACAATGGTCCGGGGACCGGATTGCCGAGCGGATCGACGAGTTGCTGAATATGGTGGGATTGGAGCCTGACGAGTTCCGTGACCGGTTCCCCTCTCAGCTTAGCGGCGGGCAGCGGCAACGCGTCGGTGTTGCGCGGGCCCTGGCCGCGGATCCGCCGATCGTCCTGATGGACGAGCCATTTGGGGCACTCGACCCGATCACGCGAGAGCAGCTCCAGAACGAGTTCCTCGA
Source organism: uncultured Planctomycetales bacterium (assembly GCA_964390905.1). Classification (GTDB taxonomy): domain Bacteria; phylum Planctomycetota; class Phycisphaerae; order UBA1845; family JAFGLZ01; genus JAFGLZ01. The sequence continues at coordinate 2,405 of CAYMLO010000239.1, forward strand.
CCTGGAATCGGTGATTCGCAAGACGATCATCTTCGTGACCCACGACGTCTTCGAGGCGGTCAAGATGGGCGATCGCGTGGCGTTACTGGACGCCGGACGGCTCCAACAGGTGGCCACGCCCAAGGAACTCGTCGAGAGCCCGGCGAATGAGTTCGTCGACCAGTTCCTGGGCCAGCATCGCTTTCAGCTCTCGTTGCTCACGCAGACGGTCGGATCGATTGGTACGACCGCCGTTCGACCGGGACAAGGGCCTTGTCCCTATACGCCCGAGTCTGTCTCTCCGCGAACGTCCCTGGTCGATGCGTTGGATATGTTCAAGAAGACAGGCAAGAGTGCTCTGCCGGTATTCGACCACAGGCAGTACGTCGGCGAATTCGCAAAGAGGGACCTGCTTCAGACCATCACAGAGGTCCTTGGCGAGACGGAAGCCCCGTCAGGCGAGACCTGCGGCGACTCGACCAGCGGAGGTGCTGGATGATCGCCGCGGCTGGGTTCTTCTCGGCGTACGGATCGGAGATGCTCCAGAGCACGCGCGAGCATATGGTCCTCACCTTGATTGCCATGCTCGTCGCCTGCGCCATCGCCATTCCCTTGGGCGTCGTATTGGCTCGTTCTCGCCTCAAGGGTCTGGTGACGGCCGTCATGGGTCTGGTCAGCATCATCCAGCCGATCCCGTCCTTGGCGCTCGTGGCGTTGACGGTGGTACTCTTCTATCTGATCAACGAGTTCGCGGGTGCTCGTGTGCTGGCCACCCTCGGCACGGGTCCGGCACTCGTCGCCCTCGTTGCCTACGCCCTCTTGCCGATCCTCCGCAATACCTACACGGGCATCCGCCAGGTGGATCCTACCATCGTCGAGGTGGCCACCGGGATGGGTATGACGCAACGGCAGATTCTCTTCTCCGTGCAGCTTCCGCTGGCGTTGCCGGTCATCATGGCCGGTGTCCGTATCGCCACCGTTTGGACGATCGGCGTCGCAACGCTCGTCTCACTGGTCGGTGCAGGCGGGCTGGGGGACCTGATCTTCCGAGGACTGAGCACATACCGGATCAACCTGATTCTGGCCGGCGCAGCGCCTGCCGCCGGACTTGCCTTGACATTCGACTGGCTGCTCGGCCGTCTGGAGAAGTGGCGGACCCCGGGGGGACAGGCCGATCGCCAACAGCAGGGCAAGGCGGTCATCTCATCAGGCACGAAGGCCGTCATCGTCCTGATCCTTTTTGCGGGACTGGTGGTCGGTCTCGTGGCCACGACGCTTCTTGGTCGCCCGCATGGCAAGCACCTGACGGCCGGGTTCACGGCCGAGTTCATGGAGCGTCCCGACGGCCACAAGGGTCTAGTCAAAGCCTATGACTTCCGGTTCGCCGCCGAGCCCAAGCAGATGGACCCCGGATTGATGTACAAGGCCTGTGCCGACGGCGCCGTGGACGTGATCTGCGCTTTCGCAACCGACGGCCGAATCGCCGCGTATGATCTGGTTACGCTGGACGACGACAGAAACTTCTTTCCTCCGTACTACGCCGCGCCTCTTGTCCGTGGCGACACGCTAACCAGGCATCCGAAGCTGGAGGGGATACTGAATCGGCTTGCCGGAGAACTCGACGATGCGACGATGCGCGGGCTGAATCTGCAGGTGGACCGAGAAGAGAACCCCCGCAAGGCGTCGGCCGTAGCGAGAGACTTCCTCGTTTCCGCCGGCCTGATCGAACCCGATGCAGAGCCAGGCGATGGGTCGGCCGGAACCGTCGTCATCGGGGGCAAGGACTTCACCGAGCAGAACGTCCTGGGCGAGATCATGGCCATCCTGATCGAGTGCTCGTCGAACATCAGCGTTGAGCGAAAGCTGTACCTCGGCGGCACGATGATCTGCTTCAACGCGCTCAAGTCCGGCGACCTGGATCTCTACGCCGAGTACACCGGCACCGGGCTGGTCAACATCCTCGGACGTGAGGTGATCTCCGATCCGGATGCAACCTACGAAGTGGTCAAGAAGGCCTGCAAAGACGAGTGGAATCTAATCTGGCTCAAGCCATTTGGGCTCAACAATACGTATACGTTGACCGTGCGCAAGAAGCTGGCTGAGAAACTGGGATTGAAGACGTTCTCCGACTTGGCGGCCTGCGTCAAGGATCAGCGAGGCGAGTGATGGGTGTCCCGGCCGTGTGAGATGACGGAAGGTGGATGCACATGTGTGGGATAGTCGGGCTGTGGGGTACGCCCGAGGAACAGATTGTTCGCGGCATGATGGAAACGCTTCACCATCGGGGCCCCGACGCAGCCGGGGTTCACGTGGCCGAACATGGAGTGCTGGGACACCAGAGGCTCTCGATCATGGACCCCGAAGGGGGCGACCAGCCCATCTACAACGAGTGCGGTGACGCCGCCATCGTCGCCAACGGGGAGATCTACAACTTTCCGAAGCTCAGAGGCGTCTTGGAAGCCCATCACGATTTGTCCACCGCCAACGACAGCGAGTCGGCGCTACATCTCTACGAAGACGTGGCCGAACGCGCCGCTCAGCATCTGGATGGCATGTTCGCGTTCGCCATCGCGGACGGCGAGTCGCTGTATCTCGCGCGTGATCCCATCGGCATCAAGCCGCTGTACGTCGGCCGACGAGGTACGGACCTGGTGTTTGGCTCGGAGCTGAAAGCCCTCAAGGGCCTTGCCGAAGACGTTCGTGAGTTTCCAGCCGGCACATGGTATCACTCCCAACTGGGGCTCAACCGCTTCTACGATGTGCCCGATCATTCGCCCGAGGCCCTGTCGATCGAAGAGCATAGCCGCCGCATCCGAGAAACACTCGAACGATCGGTCGTCAAGCGCCTGATGAGCGACGTGCCAGTCGGGGCCTTCCTATCCGGCGGACTGGACAGCAGCATCATTGCAGCACTCGCCAAGCGACACCTGGGTGAATTGCACACCTTCTCAGTCGGCATCGAAGGCTGCCGGGATCTACAGGCCGCTCGACTTGTGGCCGATCACCTGGGCACGATCCATCACGAGTACGTCTTCACCGAACGGGAAGTGCGGGACAGCCTCCCGGAGATCATCTACTACCTTGAGAGTTACGATCAGGATCTGGTTCGCAGCGCGATCCCGTGCTACTTCACGTCCCACCTGGCGGCCAAACACGTCAAGGTGATCCTTACTGGGGAAGGTGCCGACGAGCTGTTTGCGGGTTACACGTACTACCGCGGCATCAAAGACCCCACGGACCTCCACCGGGAGCTGCGTCGGAGCGTCTGTTCCCTGCACAACGTCAACCTGCAGCGCGTGGATCGCCTGACGATGGCGCATTCGCTTGAAGGGCGCGTGCCGTTCTTGGATACGAAGCTGATTGAGGTCGCCCAACGCGTCCCGCCGCACCTGAAAGTGTACCGGAACGACCGTGGCTGCCTAATCGAGAAGTGGATCCTCCGAAAGGCCTGCGAAGATCTACTGCCCAGCGAGATCGTCTGGCGAGATAAGGAGCAATTCGACGAGGGCAGCGGAACGGTCGACATCGTCGGCTCGGGGTTCGATCACGTCCTGACGTCCCAGCAGGCAATGGACTATGTCGCCGCTCATGCATCCGCCGGTTTGAGAGGCCCTGAAGAGTGCGTCTATCACAAACTGTTGTCTGAAGCCTATTCGGGGTCGGATGTCGTTCTTGGCAACGTGGCGAGGTGGTCGTTTCGTCAGGAGCCGGCGGCGTAGGTGCCACCGGGGTTGTCAACAGGCCTCGCCCGGCTAGCGAGGATCGCAGGAAGCTAGAAGACGGGAGTGTACCATGGCAGGTGTAGCGGGGATTCTGGGAACTGGAGCCGGATCAGCAACGGCTGAACGCATGCTTCAGGCGATCGAGCATCGCGGCCCGGACAGCATAAGGATGCACCAGACTGAGCGCTTCTGCGGAGGCGTTCGCACTTCGGACCTATCCCCCCATCGAGGCGACGGCTTCGCGCAGCACAACGGCATTACCGTCCTGTTTGACGGTGATGTCTACAACGTCCGTGGCGACGGTGAATCGGACGCGCGTGTAGCACTGGAGCTCTACGCGAGATACGGCCGAACGTTCCCGTCGCATCTGGAGGGTGTCTTCGCTTGTGTGGTCTGCGACGGCCAAGGCGTGCTCCTCGCCCGTGACGCAGTAGGCGTGCGTCCGATGTATTGGGGAACCACGACTGACGGGGACCTGTCCTTTGCCTCCGAGGCCAAGGCCCTAGTCGGGTTGGTCGAAGATGTGGCCGAACTGCCGCCCGCGACGACGTACTCCAGCGAGACGGGCCTGGCGGGCTATCTGCCGCACTATCCTCCCGTCCGGATGGACGGGGCGTTGGAGGATGCCGCGAAGACGCTTCGCGCCGTCCTGACGCGTGCCGTCGCTCGAAGGTTCGAAGATGGCGCCGTCGGTGCCTGCCTGCTCAGCGGCGGGCTGGACAGCTCGATCATCGCGGCGGCAGCTAGAGAACTGGGTGCCGACATTCCACTGGTGACCGTTGGCATGGAAGGCGCTCCGGATGTCGACAATGCCCGGATCATGGCCAAGCACCTAGAAATGGAGCACCAGGTGTTTCTCTATGATGCCGATCAGGTCTTTGACCTTGTGCCGCGGGCCGTCTGGACGCTGGAGTCCTTCGACGAAGACTGCGTCAGTGGGGCGATCTCCAACCTCTTCGCCTCAAGCAAGGCACGAGAATTCACCAACTGCATCCTGAGCGGTGAGGGCGGTGATGAGCTCTTCGGCGGGTATCACCTCCTCAAGGACCTGCCCACCGAGGCCGAACGTCTAGAGATGATGGGGCGCCTGATCGAAATCGCCTACAACACCGCCGTTCAGCGACTTGACCGGGCGATGATGGGCAACTCGATCAACTACCGCACGCCCTTCATCGACGCGGACGTGATCGCCTTCGCGATGCAGATCCCGGTTCGGTGGAAGATACACGACAACGGAAACGGCAGACTCGTGGAGAAGTACATCCTGAGGGAAGCGTTCAAGGATCTGCTTCCTGAGCCGATCTACCGGAGGGCGAAGCTCCGCTTCGCCGCTGGGACCGGCACGGACAACTTGATGGACCAGATCGCCCGCGACCGGGCCGGGTTCGGCGAGCTGGAGGAGGCATTGAGAACCACCGCCGAAGGATATGCGCTGAACTCACCCAAAGAGCTGTGGTACTACAGCCTGTTCAAGCAGAAGTTCCCCGCGCCGTGCTTCGAGAAGCTCGTGGGGCGCTGGGATCCTGGCAAGTAACCGCATGTGGGCGTGCACGGGCAAGGCGCGAGACGGAGAACGACGCTGCCTAGGGCAATGGAGGCGCAGTCCTCCAACTGGGCGCTACGCGTGAGTGCTCGCGCCAGATCAAGGACCTCAATGGAAGGTGGTCACTATGGAACCGCTCGAACGGGTTTCTCCCAAGCTGTTCAAGTTCCAAACGTCGCTCACGCTTTCGCTGAAACACCTTGTTGAGGACCGGCAAAAGCGCGGCTTGCCCGTCTATGACTTCGGCCTGGGTGAGACGAAGGGCACGCTCGATCCCGCGATCCGCGAGGCGGGTGAACTGGCGTTCCGCGAGGGCCACACGTTCTATTCTGACCCCGGAGGGATGCCGCGACTCCGCGAAGCCGTGCTGAAGTGGTTGGAGCTTGAGGGGCACTACGACATTGACGACGTCGTAATCAGCACCGGCGCGAAGCAGTCGCTCTTCAACATCTTCTTGGCCGTGTGCAATCCAAGCGACGCCGTCTTGCTTGATGCGGCTCCTTGGGTGAGCTATCAGCCGCTAGCAGTTGCGGCCTACGGCTTCCCGGTCAGGGTGTTGCCCCTCGGTACAGAGCAAGCGCTTCTGAAAGTTACGCCCGACGACCTGAGAAGAAACCTGGACGCCCGGCCGCACGCCAAGCTGTTTCTACTAAACAACCCCGTCAACCCCACGGCGCAGCTCTATTCGGCCGATGAGGTGGAAGACCTCCTCCGCGTCTGTGTCGAGCGGAAGGTCTACTTCGTGCTCGATCGGTTGTATTGGCGCATCCTCTTTGACGGGAATAGCTACCCTGAGCCTCGCGTCGACGAAGAGACCAAGCCGTGGCTCGTTCAGGTGGACGGGATGTCAAAGAACTTCCGTCGGGCCGGCGGGCTGAGGATCGGTTGGGCGGTGGGTCCGACGGATCTGATACAAGCGATCGTGAAGCTGCAGAGCCACTACACCTCCGGTCCGGCAACCCCAACGCAAGAAGCGGCCCTGGCCGCGCTCAGCGGTGGCTATTGCGTCGGCTTCCGAAGGGAGTTGCGAGACAAACGCAACTTGCTGCATCGACATGCGGCCGGCATGCCGTTGGTCAAAATCTGGTCCACGCCCGCGACTTTCTACTCGTTCTGGGACGTGCGGGAATGCTTTGGTTCAAGGGCCCCGGACGGGACCGAGATCCACAACTCAGACGACCTAGCGGCGTATCTGGTGCGCTCAGAAGGCGTTGTCACCGCCTCCGGGCGGGGGTTCATGCAGGACGGGTACCTCAGGCTGAGCTTTGCGATTCCCGAGGACCAGATCGTTGATGGCATGGAGGCGACGAGACGGGCGCTCGCGGTTCTACAGGGGTGAACCCAACAGGAAATCAGTATCTGGTGTCTTAGCTGGGGGACGCCTGCACTCACGGCCCGACGATCTTGAAGCGCTGTCGGATCTTCCGGTCGGTCTGTCCGGGGATGAAGCTGGGGCCATTCTGGGGGCCCTGATTTGCCAGGATGTCCATAGCCCTCTTGCGAGCCTTTTCCCCGATGGCCTCCATGCCCATGCTCTCCCAGTGCTCGCGGGCGCTGCGGTCGGCCAGCATGGGCTCGATGAATTCGTCAGCCAGATGATCCAGTGTGTGTTCTTCGGTCAAGTAGCTGCCCCCTGGACCCACCTTGCGCATCGTGGCGAAAGCAAGCTTGGCGACATTGACATCAATGCCGCGAACCGCCCGCATGGCCATACCGATGATTTCATTGTCGATGACCAACTGCTCGTGGCTCATGGTCAGGAGCGATTCCAGAACCCCTGCTGCATGGTGGATCAGGTTCGATCCCGACAAAGCGCACTGCAGAATAGCGAAGCATTTCTCGTAGACCGCCTGGATGTCCGGGATCTTCGCCTCGGTGATGCCAG
>CAYMLO010000240.1:0-9453 GCA_964390905.1 uncultured Planctomycetales bacterium
GACATCGCCACGATCCGAACTTGCGTGGGAAGCAACTTTGCGCTGTAGTGCTAGGATTCAACAAGTAGTTTATGTGCCAAAGAATAGGATATTGGCCTTCATGGACATGGTTAAGGGGAATTGTGGACGCGAGTAGGTCTTCCCTTGGGAGAGAACGGGGCGTCTGAGGAACGCCCGCCCTGCCAAAGCAGGATGTTCCGGTAGGGAGCGCAAGGAGCGAACGGCCGGCCGAGCCGGAGGTAAGGACGGCTTAGAGACGAGGCAGAGCCGGGATTCCGCTGGGCTACTTGCCGGGATTTTCTGAATAGTGGGAAATGCGCGGTCCCCCGAGTTGCGGTGCGGCGGCGACAGCGCGTTCCTGATTGGGGGGCGGGTTAATGCATATGAGCATCCTAGACGAGGTGCAGAACGAGCTGAGAGAGCCCCGCATGTGCGACTATGGATACCGCGGGAGCGAAACGGCCTCACTGGCCGACCACACCTATCGTTGGCGCGAACTGGACAACGGCGTGCTCAGGACGGAGGCCTACAAATGGCTGTCCGATCCCAAGGTCTTCCGGCAACTACGTGAGGACTACGAGTGCCCCAAGCTGGGCTGCGTCTTGGCACTCGGCAGGCACGTAATCGGGTACGGCCTGGGAATGGTGGGAGCGATCCGGAAGGCAGAGCAGAGGGGATTCGACCCGCGCGATTGCTTCGTTGCGTTTGCCCCTGACGACTGCTTTGACGCTTTCGCCCCTGACGCCTGAAACTATGTCTCGGCGTACCCAGGGGCGAACGCATGGGCCGGGTTGAGGGCTTCTTCGAGTCGTATTACTTCCACACAAGCACGACGCGTCCCAACTATGGCGATGACGAACCGGCCCCCGCGGACCGCAAGGCCAAGCTGTGGGTAGCGAAGCCCGAAATCGAGCTCCAGCTTGCCACCGACGATCCGTCGAGACCGTGGGTCCTACCCGCCTTCGTTGACACCGGCGCATCCCTATCGACGATTAAGGTCTTCTACAACCCTCAAGCGCTTCCGCTTCCGGATGATGATGACGAGCAGCTCCTCTGGCAGTATATCACCGACCCGCCAATACGGATCCGCTGTAAGAAGTACCTTGGGTGGCGCCACTTCCGTGACACATCCAGTAGGCCGCTCGCGCAGCCCAGTCCGGTGGGAGTCCTGACGTGCTTCCTTCCCGACACGCTGGGTCAGCCCGTGGAATTCGATGCTCCCTTCGGGCTGATGTTCATCAGAACGGACGAGAGCCTTGAGGCTCCTCTCGATCCCCGCTTGGTTGTGCTCAGCCTTCACAGTTTGATAGGTGCCGTCACTCAACCCATCGATCCTGGCCCGAGCCCGATACTGGAGGGCGGCTTCGGTACCTTGGAAATAAGCCGTGACAACCCGAACGGGCGCTACAAAATCGCGCTGTACTGAGAGCTTCCCGATGCCGCAAGAGAAAACGATGGAGTTGGAGTTTCACTTGGCTCAGGTTGCCCCTGGCTCCGAGATGGAGTTGAGCAAGGACCTCCTGACGATCCCCCACTGGCAGGGGATAGGTCGATACGACGCCATCTGCGTCACGGCTCGGGACGAGCCGGAGGGACAGAATAACAACTCCCCGCTCCAGCTCCTCGAACCTCACGCCCTGGACTTCGCCCAGATCAGGCTCTTCTCTCCACAGTCATTCGCCCCTGAGGGAGGGGCGTACAAGTGGCTCAGCGAGCGGGCGCGCGGGCGCAACTGGATGTCGTTGTCGCTGCTCAAGATCGCGCCGGCCCTCCTGGTGGGCGCCAAGCGCTGGCCCGTCGACGTGCAGCAGGACGTTGCCACCGGGATTTGCGAGAAGCTCGGGGATCTAGCAGTCGAGTTTCTGCTTCTTGCCGGCTACGGGTGGCACGAACTCGCGGTCGTCATGCTGGACGATCGACTGAGCCGCTTGGCTGACGCCGTAATAAAGCTGGCCAACACACCCTATGGCGGTGGACCGCTGCTCCTCAAGACCTTCACCATCTTTGGGCTGAATTCCGAGTTCCTGCGGGCGGATGGGCCGAAGCCGTCCGAGAAGCTGGAGAATGAGACAGATGAGCTGCTCCTGGCAACCTACATCACCTGCAAGCGCGGGCCGACATCCGCGGTGTCCGATCAGCTGCTCAAGAAACTCAGCGGCGCTTGCGTCAAGCAGAGCATGGTCTTCGGCAGCGAGGACATCTTGTCCGTATCGGTCTCGAAGGAGACGACCGCCCTCGCCGATTTCGTCGAAGGAATCCTGGGCGTTCGCACCGACGACGCAGCCCGCGAGCATCTGCATACCACTGCGACGTTCATCGGTCTCAAGAAGTTCCAGGCCTCGCCTCCAGAGCAACTAGAGCGCCCTGTCTCCCGCCTCGACGAACTGACCTCAGAAACTTTCGAGCGCGGCTTCCGCAAGCTCATCGATGAGGAGTACGCCGAGCAAAGGGAAGAGGACCTCGACCTGAAGGACGTACAGCGAGACGCCACGCGACTCAGAGTCGTCCTAAACGGTTGTCTGAGAAATGGTCTCACTCGGGATGCATACCTCGACATGCTCCCGATCCTCGCGCACCTGGACCGCGAGCCGCTCGTATCTCCCAGAGCGGCGAAGGTCGTCCTGGAACTCCTTGGGATAGGCTACCAGCAGCGCTTCTTGGGAAGCCTGAACACGCTGTGGACTGGCGGCAACCCTGTCCCGCTCTTCTATCGCGCGGGGATCCAGCGCGTCCTCTGGGCCATTGAGTACCTTTGCTATTCCTTGCTGGAAAGACAGGGAAGCCCGTGGCACGGCTTCGTCGTGTTCGGGATGACTCGCGACTACTTCCGGACGCACTGCGGGATACTCAACCTTCCATATCGCGCAATGTTCGACCCCTCGGAGTGGTGGGGAGTGTTTCATGAGATCGGCCATGAGCATGTCTATCAAGTGGCCAAGCGCCACGGTCGGGAGTGGAGCCGACTCGTCGCGGAGGCCTTTGGCATCCGCGAGAACGATGAATCACGCGGTCATGACGAGCGCTTGCTGTACGTCAATGAGATCACCTGGGAAGTTCTCGCAGACATCTTCGACTACAGGTTCGGCTTCCATTCGGACTGGGACCTGTATCGCAAGGTCTTCTTCGAATACGTGATCAAGCTGGCGATAACGCGAACCACCGAGCGTTGGGAGGTCGGAGGCGTTCGCAGGCCCCCGTCGCTTGCGCTGGGCTCTTCCACGAGGGAGCGCATATCATGGTTCCTTTCTCGTCTAGCGGGCGTCTACTGGTACGAGAAGGCTCGCAGCGAGGAGGAGTTCCCGAACGAAGACTTCATCAACGCGGTTGTGCCGAGCCTCCGACAGGCCATACGGGAGACACGAAGCCTCGGCGCGGACGGGGAGAAACTGGCAAGCCGAGCTGAGGAAGTATGGAACACTGAGGAAGTGGACTTCATGCTCGACGCACGATACAAGATCAGGAACATCCTGGCGAGCGATCCGGGTCGGCGGCTCATCGAGCTCGCGATCCCCGATGGCCAGGAGAAGAGGGAGCCCGCCTCGTCGCATCAAGGCGATCTCAAGCGTCTGGGGAACGGAGAGCCGCTGCAGAGCGTGCCTGAACCGGAGACGATCGTCTGTGGTCTCCTCAAGGAGAAATTCAAAGCCAAAGAGCAGCGCGAGCAGGCCGGGCTTCCCGGGTCGGCGCGTGTCGCTACGATCCTGAGCTTCTGGGCAGCCTACGCGTCCAAGCTCCCCGAGATCATTGGACAGGCGTCATCCTACGCGTCGCCAGACGCGAGCCAGCGCTGACGCAGACTGCGCGAGGGAGTGGCCAATCCGTGGCGTCGCTTCTCGCCCATATCGACGGGCGCCGAGCCTTGGCTATCAGCCACCGAGGGACAGGCAGAGCTTCGTGGGCTAGGCGCCGGGGAGGGCATCTTCGTTGCGCCATCTGCGCCGGTACTTGTTGGGGAACAACTCGGCGATGATTGCCACCTCGACGCCGGCGCCGCGTCTACTTCGCCAGTTCGGTGAACCAGAGGGCGTACTCCAGGTTGCCCTCGATCCTCAGTTGGGATTTGCCGATCGCCTCCAGGAGCGCCATTTCTTGGTTCTTGGCCATGATTCTGAAGGCCGTGGACGCGTCGTTCCAGACGAGCTCGGTGTCGGGGGTTGGGTGACGGCCCCGCCGGGAAGTCATCGAGCCCTTCGCGAAGCGGAAAGACCGGCCTTGCTTGCCATCGCGTGTGCGGATCACCAGGACACAGTCCTTCTCGCGCAGCTTCTCGCGGAAGCCCGCGCGTAGCAGCGCGGTCAGCTTCAGCTTGAGCTTCAGCACGTAGAGCAGCAGGGACAGTCTCACGGGGGCCTCCCAAGCAGCCAGCGACGCGGCGGCGGGGTCTTGCGTCACCGGTGCGGCCTACATGTAGGCCGACAGCTTCTCGATGGTCGTCTTGCCGTCCTTGACGTCTTGGACGACCTCCGCCAGCGCCGCGAGGAACCGGTCCACGACCTCGTCGGTGACCGGGTCCACGATGATCTGGATGAGCGGCGGCTGGATGACGGGCAGGCAGAACAGCTGCCTTTCGAACAACCCGCCCATCACGGCGAACAGGTCGAGGCCCTCCGTGCCGAACACGATCGGCGTCAGGTCCGTGTCCCAGCAGGTCAGGCCGTCGATGGCGTTGATGCCGTCGGTGTAGCGCTTCTTGACTTCCATACTGCGCCTGGCGAGGTCGACGTAGCCTTCCTCGCCGAGGAACTTCATGATGGCCCAGGCCCCCGCGAACGACCCGGCCGTCGTCGACCCGAGCAGCGCCTCCGTGGCGTACGGGCCTGATGGCCAATCCGTGACCGTAAACGTGTGATACTGCTCCCATTCCTTGTTGCGAAACGTGATCGACGAGCATGGCTTGCAGGCGTAACCATACTTGTGCAAGTCCGCCGAGATGCTGCGCACGCCCGGGACCCGGAAGTCCCAGGTCGGCAGCTTGATCCCCAGCTTCTCGACGAACGGCGCGAGGAACCCGCCGAGGCAACCGTCCGAATGCATCCAGATGCCGTGCTTCTCGGCAAGGGCGCCGAGGGCCTCGATGTCATCGTAGAGCCCATAGGGCCAACAGGGGGCCGATCCGGCGATCATGATCGTGTTGGGGGTGAGGGCCTTCTCTATCGCGCCGATGTCAGCGCGATAGTCCTCGCTCAGCGGAATGCGTTTCAGCTTGATGCCCGTGTAGTGACACCACTTGGTGAACGCCGCGTGGATGGAATACGGCGCGACGACTTCGGGCTCCGTGATCTCCGGGCGCGTCTTCCTGGCCCATTGATAGGCCGCATTGATCGCACAGTACAGGCTCTCCGACCCGCCTGACGTGATCCTCACCCGCGCCTCGTCACCAAACCCGAGCGCTTCGGCGACCATGCGCCTGAGTTGTTGCTGGATGGCGGTCGCGCCGGGCATGAGCTCTCTGACGACCATGTTCTTCTTGACGTACTTCATGTAGGCCGCCTTGGCCACCTTGGCCGCCGGCAGGTGCTCCATCAGCGACAGTCCATAGAGCATGACGTGCCCCGGGACTTCGTCGGCGTCCATCCCGCTGAATTCATCGAGCTGGGCCATGACGTCCTGTTCGGGGGTCCCTCCTTTGGGGAAGACCGGACCGTCGAACTGGACGTCTTCGTCTTCGCCGAAGTATCCCATCGTGGCGACCTCCCGGTGACTTGTTGACGTGCGTACGACATGAAGGCGTCTGCTGCCGCGCGTCGAGCGCAGCAGCACACCCCCTGACGCGCGATTCTAGTCGAGCGCGTGGGTCCAGACAACGGGACGTCGTCGAGACGCAGACGACGTCGTCTGCGATCATGCGCAGCGCGGTTCAGGGAGGAGATACAGACTATCGAGGATCGATCCGGACGAAGACGCCGCCTGGGAGCTGCTTGACCTGGCGCTTGAGCTGAAGCGTCGTCAGGGCGGCCGCGACCTCCGCCGCCGACAGGCCCGCCACGTCGACGATCAGCTCTATCGGCACGGGCTCGATGTCCAGGGCATCCAGCGTGCTGCGCTCGTTCTCGGTCAGCCCGGGCGAGAACGTGGCGGCGGGCGGATCCGATCCCGCCGGTTCGGCTGGTTCGGCGCCGCGCAGCACCCGACCCACCTCTCCCAGCTCGTCGAGGATGTCCGCCGTGCACGTCACCAGGCGGGCCATCCCTTCGCGGATCAGCAGGTTGGGGCCGCGGCTCATGAGCGAATCGGATCGGCCGGGCAGGGCAAAGACCTCCCGGTTGTACTCGTTGGCCAGCCTGGCGGTGATCATCGCCCCGCTCCGCTCGCCGCCCTCGACGATCAACGAACCGAGCGTCATGCCGGCGATGATGCGGTTCCTGCGCGGGAAGTTCGTCCCCTCGGGCTGCGTCTCCATGGGTAGCTCGCTGATCACGGCGCCGGACGCGGCGATCAGATCGGCGAGTTCCCGATGGAGCGGCGGATAGATGCTGCACAGCCCGTTGCCGAGGACGGCCACGGTCCGCCCGCTGGCGGCCAGCGCCCCCTCGTGGGCGCATGCGTCGACCCCATACGCCAATCCGGACACGATCGTCATGCCGATCCGGGCCAGCTCCTCGGCGAGCTCCCGCGCCTGCTCCTGGCCGTAGTGGGTGGGCTTGCGACTGCCCACGACGGCCAGCGACACGCCGTCTTGCTTCTCGAGTCGGCCCTTGACGTAGAGGCAGATCGGCCCGTCGGGCGTGTGCCTCAACAGCGGCGGATACTCCTCGTCTTGGGGACAGATGATCCGGACGCCGTACTCGGCGGCCAGGTCGATCTCGCGATGGGAGTCGTCGGAACTCGCCGTCCGGCGGATGGCGCGGGCGATCGTTCGTCCGACGCGCTCGACCATGCGAAGCGCGTCGGTCGACGCCGAGAGGACAGCGCCGGCGTCGCCGAACCGCTCGATCAACCGCCGCAGCGTGATCGGCCCGACGCCCTCGGTGAGGTGCAGTCGCAGGTAGGCCCGGCCGGTTTCGGAGATCGTCGGCAGTTCCGACATATCTATTGCCCTTTCAGCGGTACCAGGACATTATGTACACGTGGGCACGGAGAGGCGACACGAAAACCGCGGTCGTGCCGTCCGAAAGTGACAGAAAAACGCCGTTTTGTGGCACCCCCGGATGGAGGATGACGGACGATGAATCGCGACGAGGCCTGGCAGATCCTGACCGAATACACACAGAACGAATCGCTGATCAAGCACGCCTTGGCCGTCGAGGCGGCCATGCGCCACTACGCCCGCCACTTCGGCGAGGACGAGGCGTTGTGGGGGATCGTGGGGCTGCTACACGACTTCGACTACGAGCGGTGGCCCGAGCCGCCGGAACACACCCGCCAGGGCGCCAAAATCTTGCGCGAGCGCGGCGCGGACGAGACGCTGGTGGGCGCGATGCTCAGCCATGCCGAGTGGAATCGGTCGGAGTATCCGCTGGACACGCCGCTGCGCAAGACGCTGGCGGCGGTGGACGAGCTGTGCGGTTTCGTCACGGCCTGTGCACTGGTCCGCCCCGATCGCCTGGCGGGCCTGAAACCCAAGAGCGTCCGCAAGAAGATGAAATCCCCCGCGTTCGCCGCGGCGGTCTCGCGCGAGGACATCACCCGCGGCGCCGAGTTGCTGGAGCTCGACCTCAACGACCACATCGCCCACGTCATCGAGGCCATGCAATCGGCGGCCGACGCCCTCGGTCTGAGCGCCGATGCAACGGGTCAGAACGCAGAGCAGCGGGGTGCGTGACAGATTCGGCAGGCCATCGTGGGGTGCCCCGTTCTTCGCTCCCTTTCGCGGAGCGCGAGAGGGAGCGAAGGGCGGGGGACCGAATCGCGCTGCGAAGGACGCTTCATCGTCCGTTCCGTCCCCCGCCCAAACTGTCACGCACCCCGCCTGGCGTTCCGCGGCGCCGTCACGTTGACTTGCCTTCAGCGGGTTGCGAGAATCGTGGGTTGGTTGAATGCTACGTGATGCAGACAGGCGGAGTAGATCATGATCAAGGCAGGAGAGTTGCGGAAGGGTAGGACGGTTATCTATGAGGACCAGCTGTACGTCGTCCATGACTCGCAGCACGTCGCCAAAGGCAACAAGCGCAGCTACATGCAGGCCAAGCTCAAGAACCTGCAGTCGGGGCAGCTCCTCGACGTGCGGTTCCGCGTGGACGACCAGCTCGATACGCCGTTCATGGAGTCCAAGGAGATGGAGTTCCTCTACGAGGACGGGCAGAGCCTGGTGCTGATGGACACGGAGACGTACGAGCAGATGTCGCTGGAGAAGGAACTGATCGGCGATGCGATCGTGTTCCTGAAACCCAACGAGCGGCTGACCTGCCAGATGTACGAGGGCAAGGTGGTGACGGCCGAGCTGCCCAACGTCGTAGAGTTGGAGGTCAGCGACGCCCCGCCGGTGGTGAAGGGGGCGACGGCCACCAACCAAAACAAGGAGGCGGTGCTGGAGACGGGGGCCAGAGTCAAGGTGCCGCCCTTCATCGAGATCGGCGAGCGGGTCCGCGTGGACACGCGGAGCGGCGAGTACGTCGAGCGGGCGAAATAGCATCGCTTTGCCAAGGTAACCGCCACCTGCGCGGGTGACGGGAATCCGAGGCGCATGGCCGAGCGGGATGTCGAGGGTTCAGGGATTAGGGTCTAGTAGGAGGCAATCCGGCAGCATCTCTCAGACCCTAGCCCCTGAGCCCTGAGCCCTGAACCCTTTCGCTCGACCGAGCGGTTGATGCCGGTTCCGAGATCCCGCGAGCCCCCGGCAGGCGACTGCCAAGTGACTACACACGTGAGCGTGACGCGTGCCTGATTCGATCGGTCAACTATCTCGATACCAGACCAGCCCGTGGGGCGAGCTGCTGAGCCGGGCGAAGATCCGATGGATCTCGGGCCTGTCAGCGGCGATGGCCACGGCGTTGCTCTTGGCGCTGGGCGTGGCGACGGCGTTGGCGTACGCATCAGGTGAGTCAGGCGCCCTGGCGGCGCAGCGCAGCACGTTGGGGATGGCGCTGAGCATCTGGGTGGTCCCGTGGTTGTTCATCAACGGGTTTGCCCTGTATCGCTGCCTGCCGAGCCGGAATGACCGGCTGGTTCTGCAACTGCGACGGTGGGTCCGCAGCGACGTCGATCCGCTCGAGAAGGACCTCGTGGACCTCAGCGACGGCGAGCTCCTGGACCGGGCCGACGTGCTACGGGCGCGGGTCCGGGAGGCCATCGGATCGTTGGACCGGTGGTGGGCGGGCCTGACGCTGGAGGACCGCGCCGAGGAGTACTACTGCAAGGAATACCGACGGCGGATGCGGACGTTCCTGGAGGCGTGCGAATCCGACGGGATCCTGGCCGAGGCCTTCGCGCAGGTTCGCGAGGCCTCGCGTCGCGCCCAGGACCACCGCCAGTTCGAGTGTCAGATCATCGGCGGCAAGATCCTCAACGACGGCA
>CAYMLO010000241.1:0-9158 GCA_964390905.1 uncultured Planctomycetales bacterium
GGCACACTACCCGCGCTGCCCGGACAAGCCGCTGCAAACGGCTGAAGAGTTACGGCCAACCAAAGACGGCATAGGCACGCCGGCCTGATGAGCCTTCACGTCTCCCAGACGACCCCAACGTTGTCCGCGACAAGAAGGCCGACTAGGATGGAAGACGGCCTCAGCAGAGGCGGCGAATCAGAATCCGACCTGGTGGAGTATGCGACAAATGGTTCGACTACAGCTTCTCCGTGGAGTCTTGCTTGTCATCGCGCTGATTGTTGCGCCGGGGGCCTTCGCCGGCGAGATCGATCAAGGCAGATTCAAGCACTTCGTCACACGCGACGGGGACCGGTTGATGGACGGCGACCGGGAGTTCCGTTTCGTCGGGGTCAACATGCCGGGCCTCAACCTTCCGTACGATTACTTCTATGGCATCCCCGAACGCATGGTCCTGCCGACGCCGTGGGAGCAGGAAGACGGCTTCAAGACGATGGCCCGTATGGGGGTGACTTGCGTGCGAACGTGGAACCTGCCCATTGCGTCGGTGGGTGAGAAGGGGGCCGAGCGGTTCAAGTACGTCCTCGGCCCTGGGCGTTTCAATGACGAGGCCTTCGTGGCCATCGACCACCTGCTGGCGCTGGCCAACAAGTATCGGATACGCGTAATCTTCTCATTGACCGCGGACTGCGGGGACTTCCTGGGCGGGGTCGGCGATTACGCGGCCCACCGCGGAAAGCCGCGGGTGGCGTTCTTCAGCGATCCCCAGATCAAGGAGGACTACAAGGCCACCCTCCGCTACGTACTGACGCGTCGCAACACCGTCACCGGAGTGCGCTATTCGGAGGACAAGGCGATTCTGGCCTGGCAGTTCGGCAACGAGATGGACCGGACCAAACCGGGCGAAGGAATCCAGCGAGCCTGGCAGGCCGAGATGGCCGCCTACATGAAGAAGCTCGATGCGAATCATCTGATCGCCTATGGCCGGCGATTCCTGCCGGCCGATCCCGATCCGAACATCGACATCATCGTCAATCACTACTACGGCGGCGATTGGCTGAAGAAGGTCAAGGAAGACCGCGCGAAGGCCAAGGGCAAGCGGCCGTACGTCGTGACCGAGTTCGGCCTGGAATGCGATCCGGCGAAAGTCGCGGCCACGTTGGATGCGGTGATTGAGTCCGACGTGTCCGGCGCGATGATCTGGAGCATGTTCTTCCATCATCGCAACGGCGGATTCTGGCACCACGGGATCATCACACGGGACGGTGCGAAGTCCTATCATTGGCCAGGCTTCGCGACCGGTGCCAAAGTGAACGAGCGAGAGATCCTCCATGTGATGCGCGACCGGGCGTTTCGCATTCGCGGGATGACGCCCCCGCCCATCGCCGCGCCCGACGCACCCCGGCTACTGCCGTTTGCGGACGCGGCGCTGTTCTCGTGGCGCGGTTCGGCTGGCGCGCGTTCATATATGATTCAGCGGTCAGCGGCGCGTGGGGGCCCGTGGGCAACGATTGCCGAAGACGTGTCCGACACCGTGCCGTGCTATCGTCCCCTGTTTGCCGATTCGTCAGCGCGGCCCGGCGAGACGTGGTTCTATCGCGTGATTGCCAGGAACAAGGGCGGGCCTTCCGGCCCTTCCAACACGGTGGGGCCCGTCAAGATCCGACGCGCCGTCCTGGTCGACGAGATGAAGACGCTTGACCTGACGGCTGATCGTTCGGGGGGAGTGGCGCTCGTCGACAAAGACAACTACCATTTTGCCGAGCACTACTACCGCGTGAGCGGCAAGGCAGGCGACTGGTTGGTCTACCGCGCGCCGGATGGGCAGCAGTTGGATCGCTTCGGCCTGAGCGTCTGGAACCCCGCCGTGTCGCCGGGGCTTCGCGTGCTGGTTTCCGAAAACGGCGAGGACTGGCGGGACGTAACGCCATCGCCGGAGGTGTTGGAGTACAAGCCATACTACGCGAAGGGACGATGGGCCAAGATCCGAGCCACCGAACACCGGATTCGTGCCGACCGCTTGCCCGCCGGGATGCGTCTGCTGAAAATCGCGTGGCCAGGGGGCGCCCTTCTTGATCGGGTAGAGCTGTACTTCCGGCGAGCGGAAGCCCCGGGACGCTCGACACCATTGGGAAGAGGGGCCTCGGGCGATCCGCCCGGCTTCCCAACAAGGAATCTGGCCAAGGTCGCTCCGTCACGGTTCGATGTCCACGTCAACGATCTGCCGGACGACGGTGTGCCGGTGATCCGTCCGTGGAAGACGATCAAGCTCGATCCGGCGTATCGCGGCGGCTGGCTCGTGGTTGGCGATCTCACCGGCGATGGCATAGCCGAAATCGTGAGCGCCAGGAACGGCGTGCCGGGACGCGACATCCATTACACGTCCTCGGTGGTCGTCCACCGTCTCGACGCTTCGGTGCTCTGGAAGTGGGGCAACCCCGACGCCCGAAATGCTCTTCATCACGACGTGGCCTGCCAGATCTACGATCTCGACGGCGATGGGCGGAACGAAGTGGTCGTGGCGGCCGATCGTCGCGTGGTGGTCATCGAGGGGGCCACGGGACGCGAACTTCGGCACTTCGAGATTCCTCCGCACGCGTCGGACTGCATCACGTTCTGCAACGTCTCCGGACGCGCCCGCGCAACCGACATGCTGGTGAAGACCCGCTATGGGCAGATCTGGGCTTATGATGTCGATGGGAAGCTGCTCTGGACCGTGGAGAAGCCGGGCGGGTACCGGACCTCGCACCAACCGTTCCCCATCGACCTCGACGGCGACGGACACGACGAAATCATCGCCGGATATGCCGCGCTCAATCACGATGGCTCGCTTCGCTGGCAATTGCCCCCATCGATTTGCACTGGCGGTCACGCTGACGCCATTCGCTTGTTTCGCGACGGTGCTCGCCCCGCCGACAAACGCCTGCTGCTGACGCATTGCGGCGGAAATCGCATGGACATGCTCGACGGCAACGGCAAGGTCTACTGGAGCGTGACGGGGCTGCATTTCGAGTCGGTCTTCTTCGGTGAGCTCGACAAGGACCGGCCAGGACCCGAGATCGTCGTCGATATCGCTCATCAGCCTTGGGGCAAACAACCGTTACTGATCCTCGACGAAGACGGAAACCTCTTGGGCCGCTACATGACGATGCGGAGCCGGCAGCATCGGTTGGTGGATTGGTTCGGCACGGGCGAGGACTTGATCTTCTGCGGACAGACGCGGGCCCTGCTCGACGCCAAGGGTCGGAAGCGGGCACGTTTCGCAACGCCCATGCCCGAAGGCGCACGCGACGCCGACGCTCCCGAGCGGCTCGGTTACATGATTCACCTGGCCGACGTGACCGGCGACGGCCGGCCCGATCTCGTCGTCAACACGGTCCCCGGCTCGGCGGTTTGGATCTACAGAAACGAGAATGGTGCGAAGAACCTCTCGCGCGACCGGCTTACCATGCCAGTGAACGCAACGTTGTACTGATGTCCCAAGGCGGAAGCGTCTCGATTTGCCTGGAAGGGAGCCATCGATGAGCTTGCGATTCAGACGCACTCTGGCGTTGCTGGTGGCAGGGACGAGCCTATACACACAGATCACCTTGGTACTGGCCGCTGATGAACCTGAGATTCTCTCCCCGCCGCCGCCTCCCCAGCCGCGAATCAACGGCGCGAGAGTCTTCGGGGTACGTCCCGGTCATCCGCTGCTGTACACCATCGCCGCGACAGGTCGACGACCGATGAAGTTCTCGATCGCGAACCTGCCCGAAGGTCTGCAGGTGGATTCGCGGACCGGCCGGATCACCGGTGTATTGGCCAAGCGAGGAACCTACCGGCTGATGCTCCGTGCGAAAAACGCGCTGGGCCGCGCCGAGCGAGAATTGCGCATCGTCGTCGGGGACGAAATCCTCCTGACGCCCCTGTTGGGCTGTAACACCTGGGGCGGTTGGGGAGCGAAGGTGACGGACGCCAACCTCCGAGCGGCGGCCAAGGCCATGGTCGATACCGGTCTGATCAATCACGGCTGGCAGTACGTCAACATCGACGACGGCTGGCAGGGACAACGCGGGGGGCCCTACAACGCCATCCTTCCCAACGAGAAGTTCCCCGACATGAAGGCGCTCTGCGACACCATCCACAGCTTGGGCCTGAAGGCGGGTATCTACTCGACGCCCTGGACGACGAGCTACGCCGGATTCATCGGTGGGTCGAGCGACGACCCGGAAGGGGCGTGGCGGCGGCCCGAGCGTCGCCGGGACGGTTGGCGCGTCGGCAAGTACCTCTTCGAGAGCAACGATGCCCGGCAATGGGCTGCATGGGGGTTCGACTACGCCAAGTACGATTGGGCCGTCGACAGGGCGGAGATCACGCAGCGGATGGCCGATGCATTGGCCGCGTGCGATCGGGACATCGTCCTGGAACTGTCGAATTCCGTGCCCCTGGCCAAAGCGGCTGAGCATACGGGCCTGGCACAGCTTTCGCGAACGACCGGAGACCTGGTCGACTTCTGGGATCGTACGCAAATGCCGTCAGGAATACGTGGCTGGGCAGAGGGCATCCGCGAGGTTTGGTTGGCCCATGATGCCTGGGCCCCGTACCAGAAGCCCGGGCACTGGAACCACGCCTGCAATATCCGCGTCGGCCTGTTGGGCGGGTGGCGAGACAAACCGTTGACGCCGACCCACCTGACGCCCGACGAGCAATACACGCACATCAGCCTGTGGTGCCTTTGGGGCTCGCCGATGATCATCGGCACGCCGATCGAGCGGCTCGATCCGTTCACCTTGTCGCTCCTGTCAAACGACGAGGTCCTCGAAGTCAATCAGGACCCACTGGGCGTGCAAGGCCGACGGGCCGAGGCCCATGGCGGCGAGGCGGTGGTCAAGCCGCTCGAGGACGGTTCGAAGGCCGTGGGCCTGTTCAACCCGGGCACTGAGCCGGCGAAGGTCTCGATCGCCTGGGCCGTGCTGGGACTGAAGGGCAGACAACAGGTCCGCGATCTGTGGCGGCAGAAGGACCTCGGTGTCCACTGCGAGCAATTCACCGCCGAAGTCCGGCCCCACGGGGTCGTGCTGGTGCGTCTGGAACCGGATGGGATTCGGAAGAAGAGATTCACCGCGCATTAGACAGGGGGACGCGGTGGTTGATGGATCACCGTAGGACACGTCGCACAATCACGAGAAGGGAAACCATGCGAAGTCAGAATACGGTTTGGTGCTTCCTGGTCGCTCTCAATCCTGTGCTGAGCGCTTCGTGCTTCGCTGCGGAGGGTGCGAAGAGAGAGCTCTGGATCGAGGCCGAGTCGTTCGAGACGCTGGGCGGCTGGGTGATCGACCAGCAGTCCATGGATCAGATGGGTTCGGCGTATGTCATGGCGCATGGCATGGGCGTGCCCGTTGCGGACGCCGAAACCGTCTGCACGGTCCCCGTAAGCGGAGAGTGGACCGTGTGGGCGCGGACGCGCGACTGGACGGCGCCGTGGAAGCGAGGTAGGCCGGGCGGAGTCTTCAAGGTCATAATCAACGGACGAGCCCTACCCGAGACACTGGGGACCAACGGCGGCCCCTGGGGATGGCAGAAGGCGGGCACCGTTGCGCTGGAGAAAGGGCAGGCCAAGGTCGCCCTGCACGATCTGACAGGTTTCAACGGTCGTTGCGACGCGCTCTATCTCACGTTGGACCCCGACGCGCGTCCGGTGAATGGCGGGAAAGAGCTCGCCGAGTTCCGCCGGAAGATCACGAACACCTTCTGCAAGGACGATCCCGTCGTCTACGACCTGGCGGTTGCCGGCGGCGGTGTTTCCGGAATCTGCACGGCGATCGCCGCGATACGAACCGGTTCGAAGGTCGTGCTCATTCAAGATCGGCTCGTCCTTGGCGGGAACAACAGCTCGGAGATCCGCGTGCCCATGGGCGGACGGATTCACGTGCCCCCTTACGCCAAACTGGGGAACGTCGTCGAAGAGATCGCTCCCATCACGGGTCGGCCAGGGGTCCTTCCGCCCGAGTTCTACGAAGACACTCGAAAGGCGAACATCTTTCGTACCTGCCCCCGCAACCGATGCCGGCTCGTCATGAGTACGAGGGTCGTTGCCGTAGAAAGGGACAGGGACGACCCGCAGAAGATCGCCGCCTACATCGGCCGGGACATCCATACCGGCGCCGAGACTCGGTTCCGGGCGAAGCTCTTCGCTGACTGCACCGGCGACGCCGTCATCGCGCGCATGATGGGCGCGGAGGTCATGTACGGACGCGAATCTCGTGACAGGTTCAACGAGTCGCTCGCGCCGGTGAAGGGGGACAACCAGGTCATGGGCATGTCGGTCATCTGGCGATCAAAGAAAGCCGACACGCCGACCCCGTTCCCTGACGTCGATTGGGGAATCGAGTTCTACGAAGACAATGTCTACACCGTTCGCAGCGGCGATTGGGAGTGGGAGACCGGCCAATACCGCAATCAGGCCGAGGAGACCGAGTACATCCGCGACTATGGATTGATGACCATCTACGCGAATTGGTCTTACCTCAAGAACCACTCGAAGCGCAAGGCGGAATGGGCGCGGGACACGCTTTCGTGGGTGTCTCCGCTCGGCGGGAAGCGGGAAAGCTATCGTGTGGTCGGCGACTACATCCTGACCCAGAACGATATCGAAAAGCACGTGATTCATCCGGACGCGACGGGCTCGATCACGTGGAATCTGGACCTCCATTTCCCCGATCCGGCACACGCCAGGAAGTTCGCCGAGCCGTTCCGCTCGTGCGCCTATCACCGCAATCTCGTCAGACCCTATCCTGTGCCGTATCGCTGCCTGTACGCCAAGGACGTCAGGAATCTCTTCCTGGCGGGGCGACATATCAGCGTTTCGCACGTTGCCCTGGGTGCCGTCCGGGTCATGCGTACCCTGGGTATGCTCGGGGAGGTCGTGGGCATGGCCGCCACGATTTGCGCAAAGGAGGACCTGTATCCTCGTGACGTCTACGAATCGCGGTTGGAGAAGCTCAAGACGATGATGGCCAGGGGCGTACCGGCTCCAGCGACCTATCATCCCGGCGGGTTCGGCAGCAAGTACGAAGGCTACCACTTCAAGGACACCGGGCATCTTGGCGTGTATCCGCATCCCCACAAGAAGCTGAACGATCCGAAGGTCAAGGAAAGGATCAAGGCGCTGGGCATTCAGCATATGGAGTGATGGACGTAGAGAAACCGCGAATCGAATCGCAAGGCGATTCATCTGAGACGGTCTGGCCGACTGTTGATCGTGGCAAGGGCAGCGACGGAGAGATCTTCCGTGAATGCAGTATCGCCAATGAAATGTGCCTTGTCCGCCCTGGTCTTCCTGTCGCTGCTGCCGTGTGTCCTGTTCGCGGATGACCCAGTCGTACGCGTGCACGTCCGCCCGGACATCATCGGCGTTGACGAAGGGGCCATTCAGAACGCCGGATGCGGCACGGAAATCTGGCGCGGCGGGCCACACAATGGCGAGACCCGCCTCGTCCGGACGGCGGTACGCGTCAGCGATTACTCGGTCAACGCCATGATCCGCGTCAACTGGTCGGACTATGAGCGCCGAGAGGCGGAGTACCTCTTCGCGAGGATGGACAAGCATTTTGAGTACTGCATCCAGTACGGCCAGAAGCTCAACATCGGCTGCTTCGTGACGAGCAGCAACCATGGGATCACGATCGGCGGCGGATTGTGCGCGTACCCGGCGTACGTGCACGAAGCGCTGCAACGCAGCGACCGGAAGGACGTCAAGTACACGACGTCACGGGGCAACATCACGCGCTGGGAGCCGAACTTCGAGAACCCCTATTTCTTCGAGCGATACGACGCGTTGTTGAGGGCGTTCGCAAAGTACCTGGACGGATCGCAGACCTTCGAGCGAAGGAGGATTCAGCGCAAGAAGCTCGTCCGCTATATCGAGATGCGCCATTTCGGTTTCTGGGGCGAGGGAGCGTATCCCAAGAAGCTCGTGCCTTCGAACTCCGAGTGCTTGATTCGGTTCGCGGACGCGTTCGCCAGGCATTTTCCCGACGTCCGGCTGCTGGCTCCCACCAACGGTATGGTGTATAGCCCTGCTACCTATGACACGATCAAGGACTACCATTTCCACCTGCTTGCCGCGAGGAACCACGTCGGCCCCTTCGGCATCTTCCGCGACAACTGGGGATGGGACGAGAACCTGAGCTACGTTCAGAAGCTCTTCTACGCGTCAAACAAGTACGAGAAGGACGGCGTCAGGCTGTACGAACTCCTCCGGGATCGGTGGAAGTTGGCTCCCGTCGTGGGCGAGCCCCTCCAGGCGTTGCCGAAGGAGGGCTTCCGCCCCTATTCCCATCTGCTCGAACAGGTCAGATACCTGCACCCCGTCGTGATACGTAACTGCAACGTGTCGAACGGAACGAAGTCCTACGTGAACCCCTCGGGGTACAACGCCTTTGACGATCCGAAGGCGATGGACAACTTCCACAAGATGTACGCGATCATCGGCTACCGATACCTATTCACGTCCGCCACGATCACGCGGCGAGGCGACAAGCTTGCGATCGCGGCCGACTGGCTCAACATCGGCCTGACGCCGACGTACGAGGAATGGAAGGTGCGGTACCTCATTAAGGATGACGCCGGGGAGGAGATCTGGGCCGGCACCTCCTCGCTTGATTTGCGGACGCTGCCACCCGACGAAAACACGCCGCCAGGCGTCGTCAACGTGGACCGCGCGAGGACGCACACCGATCGTTTCACGAACGTCCCGAAAACGGGAAGACTGTACCTTCAGATCGTCGACCCCGTGGGCGTGTCTCCGCCCATGGCGTTGAGCATTAGAGCGAGAACCGAAGAAGGCGCGTATCTGCTGAGCGCACAATCGAGAAGGAAACGTCCCGCAAAGGAAGTGGAGGTTACTCCTGATCATCGGCGATCGTGAGATGGATCCGTTTCGGCGAGTTCCCCACGCAAGAAGCGAGGCATATCCGATCAGGACGTACTTGGCCTGCAGCGAGAGGGGGCAGTGGACACGAAACGAACACAGGTATGGCTATGTTGTGCGCGTTTGGCGGTCCTAATCGATCGTGCGGTGGGCGCCGACGTGCCGGTTCCGGCGCTCGAGGAACCGGGCTGGAGGCTGACCTTTCATGACGAGTTCGACCGGCCGCAGCTGAACGACATGTACTGGTATTCGGCTTACCGGT
>CAYMLO010000242.1:0-8873 GCA_964390905.1 uncultured Planctomycetales bacterium
TCGTCTGGATCTGGTACAGATTAATGGGCAGCTGCTTGTAGCTCTTGATGAAGGCCCGGACGGTGTCGGTGATGATTTCTTCGTGCGTCGGGCCCAGAACCGTGCCCTTCCGGAACGGCTTGTCGAGCAGCTGCACCAGCGTCGGGCCGTATTCGTCGACCCGCCCGGTCGCCTCCCACAGCTCGATCGGGTGCATGGCGGGCATGAACAGCTCGATGGCGCCGGCGGCGTCCATCTCCTCGCGGATGATGGCCTCGACCTTCCGCAGCACGCGGTAGCCGAGGGGCAGATAGCTGTACGCCCCCGCCGTGACCTGACGGATGAAGCCCGCGCGGATCAGCAGCCTGTGCGAGGCCACCGTCGCGTCGGACGGAGTCTCCTTGACGGTTGGGATGAACGACTTGCTCCAGCGCATGAAACCATCACCTCACGAAGATCGCTTTCTAGAACAGACGCCCCGTATTGTGCGGGCTTGGGCCTCAACCGGCAAGGCGCGGGCTCACGCGATTGCCATGGTGAGCCGCCGGATGTACCGGTTGCCCGACCGAACGTGGAAACGTATGATCCAGCTTCCTCGTTGAACGAACGACTTCGTGATTGGCGGGAGTTCCCTGTGATGGCGAGAAAGCGCGGAAAGCGGAAGCGCAGCGCACGGACCGAGGCGCCGATGCAGAATTGTGCAGACAACGACCTTGCGCCCATCGGCACGTACCCGGACATTCCCAACTGGGTCAAGGACCGGCCGTGTCCGCGCAAGGGCGAGTACCTGTCAGGCCCGCGCGTCTTGCCCAAGCCCATCAGTGGACGGGGCAAGCTGGCCGATCTGATCGACGAGACCTTCCTGGCCTACAACGCGGGCCGCCTTCGCGACGGATGTCGCCTGTTCGTCGAGAAGATGCTCGAGCCGGACGTGACGGTCGGCCTCAGCCTGGCCGGCGCCCTGACGCCCGCGGGGCTGGGGTGCTCCTGCATCGTGCCGCTGATCAAGGCCGGCTTCGTCGACTGGATCGTGGCAACCGGCGCGAACCTCTACCACGACCTTCACTTCGCGTTCAACCTGCCCCTCCACGTCGGCAGCCCCGCGTTCGACGACGCCGACCTGCAGGAGAACAACGTCGTTCGGATCTACGACGTCGTGCTCGACTACACGGGCTGTCTGCTCGAGACCGACGCCATCCTCCTGGAAATCCTCGCCCGCAGTGAGTTCCAGCGCGAGATGGGCACGGCCGAGCTGCACAACCTGCTCGGCCGGCACGCGGCGAAGCATGAGAAGAAGCACGGCCAGAAGGACGTGTCGGTGCTGGCGGCGGCGTACCGAGCGGACGTGCCGGTCTACACCAGTTCACCGGGCGATAGCGCCATTGGCATGAACATCGCCAGCCTGCGGATGCGCGGGAGCGTCGAGACCAAGATCGCCCCGTCGCTCGACGTGAACGAGACGGCCGGCTACGTCTGGTGCGCGAAGCGGGACGGCGGCAAGAGCGCCGTGCTGATGATGGGCGGCGGCAGTCCCAAGAACTTCATCCTGCAGACCGAGCCTTACATCCAGGAGATCCTCAAGGTGCCCGACGTGGGCCACGACTACTTCTTCCAGGTCACGGACGCCCGGCCCGACACGGGCGGATTGAGCGGCGCCACGCCGAGCGAGGCCGTCAGTTGGGGCAAGGTCGATCCCAGCAAGCTGCCCGACGCCGTCGTCTGCTACGCCGACGCGACGCTCGCCCTGCCGATCCTGACGCACTACGCCCTGGGCCGTCACCCCAAACGCCCCCCCAAACGCCTCTACCAGCGGCGCGAGAACTTGGTCGACATCCTCTCGAAAGAGCACTGGAAGCGCAACCCGTGACGGGTCACTCCCGGACGCGTTGGATGTCGGCGCCGAGGGCGGCGAGCTTTGCTTCGATCTTCTCGTATCCGCGGTCGATGTGGTAGACGCGGTTGACGCGGGTCTGGCCCCTGGCGATCAGGCCCGCCAGCACCAAAGCCGCAGACGCGCGAAGGTCCGAGGCCATCACCGGAGCGCCGATCAGGCGTTTGACGCCTTGGACGATGACCGTGGCGCCCTCCTTGCGGAGCCGCGCTCCCATACGACTGAGCTCGGCCACGTGCATGAAGCGGTCGGGAAAGATCTTCTCGGTGATGATGCTGTTGCCGTCCGCCAGGGTCAACAGTGACATTAGCTGCGCCTGCAAGTCGGTCGGGAAGCCCGGGAAGGGCTGCGTCGTGACGGTGATGGGCTCGAGCCGACGACTCGACGAAATGATGACCTTGCCATCGTCCTTCTCGATGTTGACGCCCACGTGCCGGAGCCGGTCGACCACGGCCAGGAGGTGCTCCAACCGGCCGTTCTCCAGAACGACCTCGCCGTTGCTGATGGCGGCGGCGATCATGAACGTGCCGGCCTCGACCCGGTCGGGGATAACCGTGTGCTCGCAGCCGTGCAGGGCGTCCACGCCGTCTATCACGATCCGGGGCGTGCCCGCGCCACTGATCCGCGCGCCGCAATCGTTGAGGAAATCGACCAAATCGGTGACCTCGGGTTCGCAGGCCGCCGACTCGATCACGGTCCGGCCCTTGGCGAGCACGGCGGCCATCATCACGTTCGCCGTGCCCGTCGCCGTCGAGCCGAAGGCGCCGCCGAGAAACATCTCCGCACCGACCAGCCGCTTGGCCCGGATCAGGACGTCGCCGGCCTGAAGCTCGACCTCAGCGCCGAGGTTCTCCATGCCCATCAGGTGCAGGTCGATGGGCCGATCGCCGATCGCACACCCGCCGGGCATCGAGATGAGGGCCTTGCGCCGCTTGGCCAGCAACGGCCCCATCACGCAGACGCTGGCCCGCATCTTGCGCACCAGATCGTACTCGGCGTGACAGTTCATCTCGTCTTCGACGCGGAGATGCATTGTGCCGTCCGGGTCGCGGGTCACCGCCACGCCCAGCTTGCCGAGCAGCATGACCATGGATTCGACGTCCGCCAG
Organism: uncultured Planctomycetales bacterium; assembly: GCA_964390905.1. GTDB lineage: Bacteria > Planctomycetota > Phycisphaerae > UBA1845 > JAFGLZ01 > JAFGLZ01. The sequence goes on from CAYMLO010000242.1 coordinate 2,979, forward strand.
GTGCGGGACCCCGCGGAGAATCGTCTCCCCCTCGCACAGGATCGAGGCCGCCATGATCGGCAGAGCCGAGTTCTTCGACCCGCCAATGGTCACCGATCCCCTCAATCGAGGCCCGCCGTTAATGAGGAAATGGTCCACCTTCGGTCACCTCCCGGATGTCTCATGCCGTTTTGGGTTACACACCTTCACGCGCGCCGTCCGGCGATCGCCCGCTCGTGTCCCAGTCCATCCCGGGTCGAACGGATGTCACACAAACCCGCCTCTTGGTAGAGCGCCCGAACGGCATCCGCCTGATCGTAGCCGACCTCCAGGAACAACCAACCTGCTTCGGCGAGGTGGTCTGGCGCCCCGGCCACGATCCGCCGGATGACGTCCAGCCCGTCCTCGCCGCCGTCGAGAGCGACCCGGGGTTCTTTGCCGATGGGGCCTGCGCTCAGCGCCTGCAGGTCGGCCGTCCTGATGTAAGGCGGGTTGGCCACGATCATGTCAAATCGCCCGGTCTGATTATCCAGCCCGGCGAACAGATCGCCCTGGCGAAGCGTGACGCGATCCGTCAGACCATGCCGCCCGATGTTCTGGCGGGCCACCGCCAGCGCCCCGGATGACACGTCCGTGGCGACCACGTGGAGATCGGGCAGTTGGGCCGCCAGAGACGCCGCCACACACCCGCAGCCGGCGCACAGCTCCAGAATCGAGCGGATCGGTCGGTCGATGGTCCGAGCGGCGGCGATGACGGCCTCCACCAACGTCTCGGTCTCGGGTCGCGGGATCAACACGTCGGGCGTAATCTGGAACTCCAGACTGAAGAACTCCTTCCGCCCGGTCAGGTACGCGATCGGCTCTCCCTGAGCCGCACGCCGGACCAGGCCGCGGAACGCATCGAGCTGCGCCGGATCGGCCGTTACGCCGAACCGAAGGTACAGGTCGAGTCGACGGCAGTCCAGGGCGTGGGCCAACAGAAGTTGGGCGCACAACTGCGGCTGGTCGAGCCCCTTGTCGCGCAGGTAGTCCCGCGTCCAGTTGAGCAGGCGCCCAACCGTCCATTCCTCAGACTGTGTCGCCGGACCGGACATGGCGCAACCATCTTACCACAAGCCCGCGACGGCGTGACCCAAACGAACGCGGACCGGTTGCCCGGAGCGCCACAGCTTCTGATGAAATCCGATCAGGCTTCGCCAGCTCCGTATCTCCACCGACGGTACGTATACCTCCGGCACCTGATCCAGTAGCAGCAACGTCGCCAGCTTCTTGGCTTCGACCCGATCGTGCTTCCGTTTGCTCCGGAAGATCAACCGCAACGGACCCGGATGAGCCACCTTGACCTCCTCGGGAATCCCTCTGAGCCTGTCGTAGACATGTCCATACCCACACGATGCCCCGAGACACACGTTGAGAGGCTTCTCGAGCCGGGCCAACGTTTCAACCACCTTCGAGCGACGCCCTGGCCCCCGAGACTCTCTGACGATCTTGATCGTGCCGTGCTTTCGCTCAATGATACACACGGATGACCCACGAAGGCGGAGATCGACACCCACGATCAGCATGGCACGCTTCCTTTCTTTGGTAGCTGGGGTCTTGTGTGATTATCCTCAAACTGTCGAGAGGGAGGTTCGCCTCATCCTCTCATCGCTTCAGCGGCGGGAAGCACGAATTCTCCGTCTATTGGTGTCCCCCACCGGTGAAGCGATGGGACAGCCGACCGCTTCGCATGTGACGAAGGGCCCGTCATGAGTGAAACACCTGCTACGGCCGGCCATGACACGGCGCAAGCGACCGTGCCCGTGCCGCGCCGCAGAGCGGCGTTGATCGCGACTTTGATTGCGATCGTTCCGTTCGCGTGGCTCACGTGGCGGTTTAACTGGGTCGTCGACGACGCGTTCATCTCCTTCCGCTACGCCCGAAACCTGGCGGAGGGGCACGGGCTTCGCTTCAACGTCGGCGAGGACCCGCCCGTCGAGGGATACAGCAACTTCCTGTGGGTCCTTTTGCTCACGCCGGTCGAGGCCCTCGGCTGGCCGACGCCCCAGGTGTCGTCCGTATTGTCCGTTGCCTGCGGCCTGGTCTTGATCTGGCGGGTCGTGCGCTTCTTGCACATGAGGATGCGACTTGCCCTCACGCCGTTGATTCTCTCTGCGCTGTTCCTGACGACGCTGCCCCCGTTGGCGGTCTGGGCCACGTCCGGGCTGGCGATGGTGCCCAGCGCCTTGCTGGTCTTCATGATGTTCGAGTTCGTCCTGGCCGATCCCCGCGGCCCGCGCGGGCTGGCGGGAGGGATCGCCGCTGCATTGCTCATTCTCCTCCGCGTCGACGGGATGATCTGGGCGGCGGGCATCATCGGGCTGGCGGGGATCCTGGCGCTGCAACGCCGAGACAGAAGCGCCGTCAAGCCCATCGCGATCTGTGTCGCCATCGCGGCGATCCTGCTGGCGACCCTAACGGTCTTCCGGTTGGCGTACTTCGGTTGGCCGCTGCCCAACACCGTCTACGCCAAGGCGGAGCTGAGCGCCATGACCCTCGAGCGCGGCGTCAAGTATTTACTGAGGCTGCCGCTCGAGTTCCCGCATCTTGCCTTGATCCTCGCCGCCGGCGCCGTCATGGACGTCGGCAGCGACCGCGTCCGCGCGCCGGGCCGCCGGGCCCTGTGGATCGCGCTGGGTGGATTCGGCTACGTGCTCCTGGCCGGCGGGGACTGGATGCCGATGTGTCGCCTGTTGGTCCCCGCGCTGCCGTTGGCGGCGGTCGTGTTTGCGATGGTGTTGGCCTCCCTCTCGAGCAGTCGCCTTGTCGTCGTCGGGTGTGGTCTGGCGGCAGCGGTACTGTCACTGCTGCCCGCGTACAACGTTCACGTCGTGCCGAGTGGCGTGCGGAAGTCACTTCATTTCCGTCAGCCGGTCTACGAGTTCTGCAGCGAGTACGAACGTTGGGTGAGACAACGACGGGTCACCGCGGAAGGGACGGAGGTGGGCCTGGCCCTCAGGCAGTACACTCAGCCCTCCGAAAGCCTCATCGCCGTCGCGATCGGTGCCCGTGCGTACTACAGCCATCTGGTCATTCTCGACCGGGCAGGCCTGGTCAACGCGGCGGTCGCGCACCGGCCCACGCCGCGCCGCCGCACGCCCGCAGGCCACGACAAGGTCGTTCGGCCCGCCTACTTCCTGAAGGACCGCCCGACCTACTACTGGGCCGAGGTCGTCACGGTAAAGGCGGACGCAGTCCGCCACATGGAGACGGGGCGGCGCGTGCGCTTCGGCAGGCCCAATCGCACCTTTCAGTCCCCCGCGGTCAACGTCCAGTATGAGCAGATCGGGTTCGTCCTCCCCCCGACCGGGGCGCCTGGCGGTAGGAAGTTGCTGTTGCTCTTCATGCGAAGGGATCTCGTCGACGCCGGCGACAAACGGCCTTTGACCCCGCGGCGCCCGCGTGCGCCGTCTTCTCGAAGCGTTGAAGCGCCATCGAAAAGGTCCGATAATGCGTCCGTCCCTCCGAGGTGAAGCCAAGCGCCAGTGAGCGTGGGAGTACCGTAGGCCATGGCATCACGGATCACGCAGGCAGACATCGAGCAAGGCTTGCGCGAGCTGGGGCTGCACGAAGGCGACGTCGTGCTGCTGCACAGTTCGCTGTCCAGTTTCGGAGACGTGGCGGGCGGCGCGCGGACGGTGGTCGAAGCGTTTCTGGCCGTGTTGGGCGAGCAGGGAACGTTGGCCGTCCCGACGTTCGGTTCGTTGGGCGTGGTGACCGAGGTCGTCCGCGATGACCCGCGGGCCGTGCGAAGCATCCACCCGTTGGCCAGCGTGGCCGCCATCGGCGCAGCCGCCGAGGCCATCTGCAAAAATCACTGGAAGGCCGAGACCGCCCACGCCCAGGACACCCCCTACATGCGGATCGCCGAGCGAGGCGGGTACGTCTGCCTGGCCGGCGTGGATCAGGACCGCAGCACGACGCTGCACACGGCCGAGGAGCTGCTCCGGCTGCCCTATCTCACCGACCGTACCCGGACCTTCATGACCGAAACGGGCGAGGTGACGCGCACCTACCGGTCCTTTCCCGGCCCTCATCGGGATTTCATCGGTCTGGATCGCCTGCTGCGCAAGAAGGGCGTGATGCGATTCGGGCGGATCGGTGATTCGGTCGTCCGATTGATGAAGAGCCAGGACCTGATCGACGTCTGTGTGGAGGCCGGACGCGCCGACCCGGCCTTCGTGCTTTGCGACAACCCAAACTGTGCGGACTGCGTCGCCCAGCGCGCCGCGATCCGCCGCGATCGATTCGGTCGCGAGGCATTCACGTTGGCGTCTGGGAGCGGCCTGGCGGGCCGGACCGTCCCGGAGATGATCGAAGACCTCAAAGCGGCCGGCATCGGACATGTCGAGCTGGACCAGATCCAGGGCCAACCGATCCACGTCCTTCGCCACGAAGAACTGCGTGTGGCGGTTGACGCGCTGCGAAACGAGGAGCTTGACGTCATCGCACTGCGATGCCGATCGGTTCCCGAGTCGGTCGGCGAGCTCATGGACCACGCGGTCGAGATCGGCGTCGGGCGGATCGTTCTACCGATGTCCACCGCGGCCCAGGAACACGCGACGCTCGCGTCGCATCGGGGCCTCAACCTGTCGCTTTCCAACAACGTCGAAGGCAGCGTGATGGCCTCGGAGATCCTGCTCGCGTTGCGCGATTCCGGCGCGACGGTCGGGCTCACGTTCAACGGCCCCGGCTTCGCTCGCGCCGGCGAGACGCCGTTTCTCTACAGCTACAAGCAGAAGCTCCGCCGGTTCGTCGACCAGCTTGACGTCGAAGACGCACGTTTCGACGGCACCGCCCAGCCGCTCGCGCAAGGCAACGCCGAGGTCAAGGAGATGGTCTCTATCCTCCGGTGCAGCAGCTTTGGCGGCTGGATGGTCCTGACCACCCCGAACCGCCCGACCGGCGATCTGCGTACGGTCGTGGCCCGGTTCGAGGCGCTCCTGGACGCGATGTGAGCCCCATGCGATACGTGGACATCACCGGTTGGATCGAGAACGGCATGTGGTCGTACTCGTCGGTCTATCCCGGCGCGACGATCTCGGAATGCCCGCACCCCCCCGAGCTCCCCGCCGACCACACCGTCTTGTGCCAGAAATTCGAGATCGGGGGGCAAAGCGGCACCTACATCGAGACCAAAGCCCACGTCGACCCGGACGCCACGCCCGTTAGCGAATGTCCCATCGGCGACTTCGTGATGAACGCCGTCATCCTCCGGGTCCACGGCAAGCAAGCGGGCGAGGCGATCCGCCTCGACAATCTGGCCCGCGCGGGCGTCGCGATCCAACCCGACGACGCCGTCATCATCGCCACCGGCTGGGACGCACACTGGCACGACCCGGAACGCTTCGTCAACGAAAGCCCGTACATCGACCGCGAGGCCGCGCTGTGGCTCTTTGCGCACGGCCTCCGGTGTCTCGCCGCGGATTTCCCCCGGTTCGACTATGTGCCCGCACCCTGCTTCCCCTGGCCGGAGTTCTGGCAGAGCGTGCCGTACCTGCTCGCGCCGGTCTGCAACGTGTACGATCAGGCCTTTACGCAGGCGCGGCTGTTTGCGTTTCCGCTGAAGATCCGCGGCGCGATGGGAACGCCAGTCCGCGCCGTGCTCGAGGTGACAAACGCGTGATCGTTCGTCCGCGCGGATAGGGACATGGCCCGTCGGCTCACCCGCCCTTCCGGTCAAGCTCGTACTGCAGCATCGCCTCGTAGAGCGTCAGCTGGATGTCCAGGATCTGCTCGAACGTCACCTTGCACGCCTTCTCGCGGTCAAACCCGTGGGGGCACTCGAACGTGAAAGATAGCGCCCCGCTGATGTGATACAGGGCGCTTGTTAAGTTGAAGGGCGCCGGGTGCTTGCCGCGCTCGGGGCTTGGCTTG
>CAYMLO010000243.1:0-8716 GCA_964390905.1 uncultured Planctomycetales bacterium
TGGGCTTACGACGAGGAATTGGTTGAGGCGTCTGGTTTGCCTCGAGGCTTGCTTCCCGAGATCGTGCCGTCTACGGAAATCCTGGGTACCTTGACCCGTAACGCAGCCGAAGCACTCGGGTTGCCTCGGACCATCAAGGTTGCATGCGGTGGGGTGGACAACTCGTGCATGGCGTTGGGCGCGCGCAACATCGGTGAGGGATGCGTGTATGCATCACTTGGGTCGAGCGCGTGGATTGCCGTCTGCAGCGGACGACCCTTGCTCGAAGGCCGCTCGAAACCGTACGTGTTCGCCCACGTGATTCCCCGTATGTTTACATCCGCCATGGCGATCTTCTCGTCAGGTTCGTCATTCCGTTGGGTGCGCGACCACGTCTGTCCAGACTTGGCCGAGACCGCCGTCCGTAGCGGAGCCGACGTGTACGACCTGATGACCGAACTTGCCCAGAAATCGTCCCCCGGAGCAAAGGGTATGCTCTTCAATCCTAGCCTGGCGGGCGGATCGTCGCTCGATGCGAGCCCCCATATCCGGGGCGCGCTTCTCGGACTCGACCTCGGCCACACACGTGAAGACATCATCCGTGCGGCGATGGAAGGCATCGCGCTCAACATGCGAATCGTGCTCGATGAACTGCGTGCGCTTTGCCCGGTTGCCGAAGAGATGATCGCTGTAGGCGGTAGCAGCCGGAGCGCGTTCTGGCGCAGCATGTTCGCGGACGCGCTCGACATCCGGATCGTGAAGACCAACGTGGGACAAGAGGCCGGGTCGCTGGGGGCCGCTGCCGTGGCTGCGGTTGCAGCGGGCCTGTGGCCGGATTTCTCGCGGATCGCCGAGGTCCACCGGGTCGATGACGTCTCGGAGCCCGGCCCAGAGAACAAGGCCGTGTACGAATCGCTGCTGCCGGTCTTTCGCCAAGCCGCCGAGAGCCAGGCTCAATTGGGCGATGCACTTCATGCCCTGGGTGATGCATGAAGCGGGCAAGTTGCTCCTGTCCCTCCTGAAACTCCGCCCTCTCCAAGCACACGTCCCGGGCGGGTCCAAGCTGATTCCTTTCTCCATCCGTTCCCGATTTGAGTCTGTCATTCCCGGGCGAAATCGGTCAAGCGGGTGAGCCGATTCCGCCAGGCTGCGTGGTGTCGAGCCTCTCAAGAAGTGAAGGATCGTTGCCATCCCGCAGGTCAGCGGGTTGCATCATCGGTATTCCCGAGCTGCGTGATCTGACGTGCGACCCGAACGGTCACCGGCCACGAGACCAATGCGCTTGGCCGAGGCGGTCGCGTTACGCGTTCGTTTAAGGCGCCTGTTCGGAGCGCTTTGCATCGGGTATCGCCGTGGCGTGGCACCGTCAGCCAACCCATGCGGCATGTTGGCCATAGCCCTCACGACCTCGCACGACGTTTTCGGTAGGGACACCCGTCTCCCCCGTAACACTTGACGGCCACACCAGGAGCGGACCCCCGGCGCCTCGGAGGACGATTCACCATCTCGCGCCATACTACCCATACCGGACAACGCCAGTCCGCGCCCTTTCCCCGCACAGCACCCGCCGGGTACGATGCCCCGCTCCGAGCGCGGAGGTGGCAGCGCGCGGCTCGGCCGGGGAAGACGACGACCCATGAAAACGACACTCGACATCTCGGTCCTGCTCGTCACCTTCGCGATGATGCTGACCGTCGGCATGGGGCTCGAGACGAGCCACTTTGCGGCCCTTGCCCGCCGAAGACGAGTGCTGCCGGCCGTCCTGATCGGGCAGACCGTTCTGCTGCCATTGATCGGCTGGTGCATCACCCGGGTCGCCGCGATCCCGCCCCATCTGTCCGCCGGCATTCTGCTGATGGCGGCCTGTCCGGTGGGCAGCATCGCGAACTTCTTCACGAGCCTCGCGCGGGCCAACACGGCCCTTTCGGTCGCGGCGAATATGCTCTCCTGCCTGCTCGCCGCACCGACGATGGCCGCCGTCTTCGAGATCTACGGCCGGATCGCGGGCGAGCGCTTCGTATTCGCCGCCCCGTCGCTTCAGCTCGGCGTTCGCGTCATGCTGATGACGGCCGCGCCCATCGCCCTGGGAATGGTCCTGCGACGACTGGCCCCCCGCCACGTGGCCAGGATCGGGTCCCTCATCCAGGGCGCATGCACGCTCGGCATCCTGGGAATCGTCGCCCTGGTCGTCGGGGCACAGGCCGACAGCCTCGCCGCGGAATGGAAACCCGCTGCCGCCGCCAGCGTGGCCCTGATGACCGTCGCCATGCTCGCGGGATGGATCACGAGCGCGCTGATCGGTCTCCCGACGCACGACCGAATGACCTTCGCCGTGGTCTTCGCCACGAGAAACGTCGCCCTCGGCTCGGCCGTAGCCGTGACCCTCCTAGGACGCGTCGACTACGCGGCCTTCGGAGTCGTCTACTTCCTGACCGAAGTCCCCCTTCTGCTAGCCCTAGTGGCCCTCCACCGCCGCCGACACTCCCGAACGGATCCGACCTCTTCTGCCGAAACGGGGCAGTGATGCCTGTGCCTACCGAAAGCTCCGTCCTCGTTGATGACAAGGGGCTTACGCCATTCCCCGCTGGAGGGTGTATCGGCTACCATCCACGCGCACCAAGTCCGAACTTGGAGGAGCATAGGGGCTTTGCCGCCTTCGCCAAGTGCGAATCGAGTAGCGGGGAACAATACCGCTCAACCGCTGCTCTTGCGAGGTCGACGGTAGCATCGGCGGTAACTTCGATGTGTGTGCCAAGAGCATGGCGCCCGGCGCAAACCGCGGGCCGAGCCCCGGCCTTCCGCTGCGAAGGCAATGTCGCTACATCGCGCCCCAGACACAAGGAGAAACCTCAGGTGGGAAAGCGCTTACGGAAACGTGCCAGACGAAACCTGTGGACCTCACGGAAGGAATGCACGCTTGCCGCCTGTTGGGCTCTCCTTGCCCTGACCGTGTCGGGCCGGGCGGAAGGCGCCGGAACGCACCGGGTTGTCGCGCATTTCGACTGCGCCAAAGACTGTCCTGCCGAGCAATACTTCGGTCAGGGCAATATCCGCGTCGTCGACTCCGCGATCGGACGCTACCGCGAGGCTGAGGGCAAGCCGCTGTCGCGGTTCGGCTACCGCTTCTCCCTCGAGCACGTGGATAAGCCCCATGTGGCCGTCATCCGCTACCCCGAGGACAAACGCCGGTTCATGTGCGTGATGGACAGCACCTGCTACGACCTGACGACAGGTGTCTACACCGATTTCGAGCATCCCGTCAGCGGCAAGATGCAGGAGATCCGTCGAATCTTCTGGCCGCGATGGACGGACTGCAGCATCGTCTTCATGACGTGGGGGCACGGCGAGCCAGCGGCCGTCTCCGAGGTGACGATCTACGAACTGGACGGCCTCGCGCCGCTCGAGGTGCCCGGCGATTCGGGCGACGGATCTCGCCGGGAATTCGGCATCCAGCTCGAAGACCCGGGCGGGACATGCGCCAGCTTGGGGGCATTGACCCATCAGGAATGGCTCGACCGGACGGTGGCCTACATGCGTCACTCCGGTCAGAGGGTGCTTGCTTATCCGATCGTGTGGTATCACGGCCCGGGATATCCGTCCGAGCGAGAGCCGTGCAGCCACGGCGACGTCGTCGTCGGTCGCGACCGAAGACAGTATGTCCGCTGGACCGCGCATCCTGCCGATTGGGTGGCCGAGACCCTCGATCGATTCGACAAGGAGGGCCTCGAGTTCAAGGCCGTCGTGACGCTGCTTCGACTCGGCAGCCTGATGAAGCAGATGAACATTGATCTGCCGTCGATCCAATCGGGCGCAGCCACGATCAACAACATGCTGAAGAGCAACCACGTGCAGGCAGGGTCACAGGATTGGACGTATCAATACAACGTGATGAACTACCCCGACAAGCTGGCCGGCAGGCTCAAGGGCTGGGCCTACGGAGAGTTGAGCGGTCAGCCCTATCGCACGGGGCCGATCTTCAACCCATTGCACCCGGTGGTGCAGGAGGCCATCGTGGGTCTGGCGAAGGAGATCGCCGAGCGCTACGGCCGTCACCGCTCATTCCAGGGCATCTCCTTCAACATGTGGCACGCCACGATCCTGTGGTACGCATCGTTGGACTCCGGTTACGACGACTACACGGTCGGACTTTTCAGCAAGGAGACGGGCATAGCCGTTCCGGTCGATGCCAGGGCCCCCGACCGATTCTCGAAACGTCACGCGCTGCTGACCGGCCAACATCGCGAGAAGTGGGTCGCATGGCGATGCAAGAGGGTCCGCGAGCTGTTCCGTCGCATCCGTGACGTCGTCGTCGCTGCTCGGCCGGACCTTCGCGTCACAATAACGCTGTGGTCGGAGACGACCGTCGCGCAGATGCTCGGTTTCCCCAAGACCCCGGGCCATCAGTTGTATGCCAGGCAGAGCACCGCAGACCTGTATCGAGACGGCGGGTTCGACATCGACCTCTATCGCAGCGAGCCGGGAATCGATGTGGACCTTTGCTTCACACCGTCGCGCGACCGGGACTGCTGGGGAACCGCGGGCGTGCAAGCGCCGATCGAACACACCGCCATGTTCCGAGATCACGACTTCCTGGATGGCTCCTCCCTGAACGCGGTTCACGCGCTGCACAAGCCGGGCGCTTATATCTTCAACAGTTGGGTCGAGGCCTGGGGCAAGCACAAGTGGTTCGGCTGCGAACCCGACGACACACAGGCCAAGGCGCTTGCCGTCATGTGCGGCAAACCGGCGGAGGGGATCTTCCGCATCAATTCCGAGTACCCCAAGGACGGCTTCTGGTGGGACTCGCAGTTGCGAATCACGCCGCCGTTGCCGAGCGGAGATCACTTCCTGGAGCACTACGCGCACGCGGTTGCCCAGTTGGATGCCTGTCGAATCACCCGGGGCGGGCTGTTCATCGAGCCGGTGCAGACCGAGCGACTGCGACGTTTCGCTCTGGCGTATCGGGCGCTGCCGGCGGAGAAATTCGAAACGGTGGGCACTTCGACCGATCCGGTGGCGGTTCGAACGCTCGTGCGCGACGGGAAGCGCTACCTGTATCTGGTCAACCGTGAGTACTACCCGGTAGCCGTTGAGGTGCGGCTCGACAAGGCGGGCCGGGCGACAGATCTGGCAACGAACCAAACCCATGATGCGCCGACGACTTGGCGGCTCACGCTGGGTCCCTACGCATTGTATTCGTTCACGCTGTATCCGGAGATCGGCATACGAGGCTTCAGCGCATCGGCGCCGAGAGAGATCGTCGCTGGTTTGAGGGAAGAGGCCGAGGCGGCACTCGAGACGATCCGGCGGCTCGCGGCGGCTGGCGCGAAGCCGCCGCCTGGGACCGACCGGATGGCCGCCGACATCAAGGCGGCAATCCAGGTGGGTCGCTATGCGTGGCTTCGCCGAGCGCTGCACAGCTACATCGTCAGGAAGTGTGGGCAACTGGCCGCATCGGTAGGCAAGACGACCACGAAGAAGAAGCCGCAAGCCGCGAAGCCGGCTCAGGACAAGAAGTCATCCGAATCCGACGAGCCCGCGAGCACGACGCAAACCGCAAAGGAGCGAATCCTGGCTGTGGAGTTCGTCAGGCCTGCCCTGCAACCAAAGGAAGCGGCCAAGGCGCGCCAATTGCAACGGTCGCTCATCTGGCACGCCACTGCGCCGGTGGGCAAACAGGCCTACGTGGTGTTTCGCAAGACGCTGAGTCTGGAGACCGTTCCGACGACGGCCGTGCTCCGAATCTTCGCCGACTCACGGTACATCTTGTGGATCAATGGTCAATACGTCGAGCGCGGCCCGTGCCGGTTTGATCCGATCGCGCCGGAATACGACGCGATCGACGTCCATCGGTTTCTTCGCAAGGGCAAGAACGTCCTGACCGTGCTCGTTCACCATTACACCGATGGCAAGCGGAGTGGACCGGCAGCATTCTGTGGTCGCATCATGCGGCATGAACCGGGCCTGACCGTTCGACTTGACGTTGGGGGATCAAGCGGTGACGAGTCCAGGGCGCTGATCACCGACGAGACGTGGCGGGTCTGCGCCAAGACGCGCTTCCGTCCCTCGCCGCTGGGATGGGGCAGCATACCTGACGAAATCGACGCGCGGCTCGACGACGGCGACTGGACGAAGATTGACTATGGCGATTCTGCCTGGGGAAAGGTCAAACGCGTCGATGGCACCGCGTGGGGTATCCTGCGACCGCGGTCCATCCCACTCTTGCGGGAAGCGCCGATCGCTCCGCTGACGCTTCTCGAACATGTTTGGCCAAGCGAGGGGCCGTGCGCACGTTGGATATGGACGCGTGAGAAGGGCCCTCCTGCGCAGAAGGCGCCGCGCTGGTCCGCGCCGGAAGGTGTCCGGTATTTCCGGAAGACCTTCGCCTTGCCGGAGCAAGCCACGGAAGTCGTGATTCACGCCACGGCCGACAACGAGTTCGACTGCTTCTTCAACGGCAAGCAAGTTGGTCAGAACCATGTCGGAACCTTCAGCTCATGGACGACGATGCAACGGACGGACGTCACGAAGCTCGCGGGGCCCGGCCAAAACACCATCGCGATCCGCGCAATCAACAAGCACTACGGGAACGTCTCCGATCCAGCAGGGCTCCTGGTGTTGGTGACCTGGCGGGACGGGAATTCCCCGCGGCACTTGGTTTCGGACGGCTCATGGAAGGCATCCGAATGCATCGAAGAAGGATGGAAGCAAAGCCGCTACGACGATGCCGCATGGCCAGCCGCCTTGGACATGTGTGCCTATGGAGACGATCCCTGGAAGCATAACATCCGCAACTACCCGGGTCCGCGGACCGTCGACACCGAGGCAAGGCCCCTCGCCAAGGCGTTGCCGCTCGAGATCGACGCCGGAGCGCAGGTCGTGATCGACGCCGGCGTGACTGAACAGGCGTACTCGATCTTGGACCTGGACGCGGAGGACGGCACGCGAATCGAGCTCGCCTATGCCCAGCGGTTCCTCGATACCGGCAGAAGGCCCGATCAGGTCTTCGGCCAGCGCGGCACGTACATCGCGCGCGCCGGCCGCCAGACCTACATGAGCGGCGATACGTTCGGCTTCAAGTACCTCGTGATTCGCGTCCGCTCCGGCCGAATGCGGCTCCACGACGTCAAGCTGATCCGCCGACGATACCCGTTTGACCGTGTCGGCGCATTCCGCTGCAACGATCCGGTGCTCAATACGCTCTGGGACATCTGCGTGCACACGGTCGAGGTCTGTAGCGAAGACGCCTATGTAGATTGCGCAAGCCGCGAGCGCGTGGAGTGGATGGGTGACGTCTACGTGGATACGTACCCCGTCACACGCGTCGCTCTGGCGGGCCCCCCAAAGGAAAGCGGGCCGTGTTGGTCCGATCCGCGGCTGTTGCGGAATCTGCTCCGTCACATCGGCCAAAGCCTCCAACCTGGTGGGCGACTCAAGGCCCATCATCCTTCCGACCGGTGGGACATTCACGGCTACATCGAGGACTACGCCTGCTTGTGGGTCAATTCGCTACGGGACTACTTCGACAACACCGGCGATTTGGGCGTCGCGCGTGAGCTGTGGCCCGCGCTGACGGATCAGATGAAGTGGTTCCTGGACCACCGGACGGAACGCGGGCTGGTTCGCGCGCGGGAGTTTATCTTCTTCGGAAATCCCCTGTGCTACAAGACATGCGAAGCGGCCGCGCTCAACGCCTACGTCTGTCACGCGTTGCGGGATGCCGCCTTCTTGGCCGAGATGCTCGGTCGGGATGCACTGGCCGGCCAGTATGAACGGGAAGCAAACACCATCGCCAGCGCCGTCAACACGCACCTCTGGGACCAGCGGTCAGGAACGTATTGCGGCGCGATCATGAACGGCGCGAAGACTCCGCCCACCGCTCACGCGGCCGTTCTGTGCCTGTATCACGGTATCGTTCCTGAAGACCGCCGAGCGTCGCTGACGCGATGGATGCTCGAGAACCACGCCAAGGAAGGATTCGCGCCGTACACGCATTACTTCCTGTTCCATGAGCTCTATCGCGTCGGGACCGATGAGGCGGACCAACTGGTACTCGATCTCATGCGACAGCGATATGGCCCGATGACCGAGGGCGAGACAGAGACCGTGTGGGAAGCGTTCGGCGGAAACGAATTCTGCCACCAAGCTGGCTCTGCGCCGGCATACTTCCTCAGCGCGTACGTCCTGGGCGTTCGGGTCTCGGGACCTGTCTCGGAGCGACGCATCCTCATCGAACCACGTCTGGCGGACCTGAAGGAGGCCGAGGGGGTGGTGCAGACGGAGTTCGGCCTCATTCCCGTGACCTGGAAGCGCACGCCCGAGGGCGCCCTGAGCTTTCGATTCGAGGTCCCCAGGGATGTCATGGCACGGGTGGCGATTCCGACCCGGACCGACGAGCCAACACTCATCGTAAACGGCAAGACGCTCGTCTTTGCAGGGAAGGCGAAGTCCGCGGGCATCTCGATCAGGCCACGGTCCGTCCGCTTTGAGGTGGGTGCCGGTCAGTGCAGCGGACGCGTGAGCACGGGTCATACGCCCTGAAGGCCCCTGCCGCCTTCTGTTGAATCACGGTAACACTTCAGCCGCCTGCAATGCATGGTCGTGAGAAGTCCTGCAGAAATGCGCATTGCGCCTTGCGCCTTGCGCTGTCGCATTTAATCTGGTATGCAAGGATGCATGGACGCACCCATCGGTACGGAGGCTGAGCTTGAGGCGTTGATCGCAGCCGCCTTGCCGG
>CAYMLO010000244.1:0-8500 GCA_964390905.1 uncultured Planctomycetales bacterium
GCCGCCTGGATCTGGGCCGGCGACACGCAGGCCTGCTACGTGCGCAAGACGTTCCAGCTCGATGCGATCCCTGAACAGGCTCGGGGGGTTGTCAGCGCGTACAGCGGCTTCCGCCTTTGGATCAACGGCAAGAAGATCGAAGAAGAGATCGGTCCCTGGGCCAATTGGCGCAAGCCCGAGAGCTTCACGGTCACCCCCTACCTGCGCAAAGGCGAAAACGTCGTGGCCGTTTGGGGCCAGCTCTACGCCGGTCAAAACGTCAACAAGGGCAGCAAGGCGTTTCGCAGCAAGGGCATCGTCCTGGCGCTCAAGATGCGTCAGGCCGATCGCGGGGAGCAGGGCCTGGTGACGGACGCCACGTGGCGTGGCGCGATCGAAGCCGCCGACGGCTGGGAGCAACCCGACTTCGACGACAGCACCTGGCCAGCTGTACGCGTCTGCGGTGCGATGGGCGACGCGCCCTGGGGGCTCGAGGTGGTCAGGAACGTCGGCATCGTCACGGAGCCCCAGCGCCCGCTTTCGGTCGAACTCGACTCGCCCTATCTCGCCTGCTTCGATGAGGTACCCGACCTCGTCTACGACGTGGCGCCGAAAGGCGCACGCTCTGTCGGCTGGTTCCGCTTCAAAGCGCCGCCGGGCCTGGCCGCGCTTTCCCTGCCGACCGACGCGCCCTGCCGCGTTTGGGTGAACGGTGTCGAGGCAACCGTGCGTGATGGCCAAGCCGTCGTCGCAGCCCCGCCCAAGGACGTCTCGACCGTAGCGATACGCGTCGAGATGCAGCCCGGCGCGTACGCTGGTGCGGTGTTCTCGGAACCCATGGCCGTAACGCTCAGGGGCGGCACGATCCGTCCCGGTGCCTGGACGGAATACGCCCTGCCCACGTACTCCGGCATCTGCGCGTACACGCAGCGCGTCAGCTTCACGCCCGCCGAACGGTCCGGTCGCATCTGGCTCGATCTCGGCGACGTGCGCGTCGCAGCGGAGGTCCTCGTCAACGGCGAATCCGCTGGGGTGCGCGTCGCACGGCCCTTCAAGTTCGAGCTGACGGACTTGGCGAAGAAGAGCGTCAACACCCTCGAGGTCCGCGTGGCCAACACCATCGCACCGCACTACACGACCATCCCCTCGACACACCTCGGGCCCACAGAGTCCGGTCTGATGGGCCCCGTCCGCATCGTGACCGAACTCGCCGATCAGGCCTGGGCTACCTGGGCCACGGACGAGCAGGCCCGACTCAAGCGGATCCTGGAGACGACTACGCCCGCGCTCGAGGCGGCTCAACAGGCCTGGGAACCCCACGCACGCTGGCACGTCGTGAATAGCCGATTTCGGAACGGCGTCCTCGAAGCCAAGATCAGCCTGCGTGAATTGACGGGCATTCGCCTCGCGATACCGCGCAACGTGGCCCAGGCCGCAGCCGAGTCCCCGTTGTTGACGGGCATTTCCGGAACGCTCACGCCGCTGGACGAAACGCCACTCGCCGGCCGCACCATTCGCATCGCCATTCCCGACCGCGCCGAGTATCTGGCCCTGGCCGAGGTGCAGGCCTTCTCCGGCGGCAAGAACGTGGCGCGACGCGGCAAGGCACGCCAATCCGCCACCTCCGCCGGTGGGGTGGCACAGCGCGCCATCGACGGCAACACGAACGGCCACTTTTTTCGGGGCCGGAGCGTGACGCACACGCCCAATCGCAGGGCCCCGTGGTGGGAGGTCGACCTCGGCAGGAACAGGCCCATTGAGCGCATCGTCATCTGGAACCGCACCGACGGTGCCTTGCAGGAACGCCTCCACGGCTTCGAGCTGACGATTCGCAACACGGCCGGCAAGGTGGTGTTCCGGCATCGCTATGAAGAGCCACCCGATCCTGCCATGACGGTGCACCTCGGCGGCCCACGCCCCCTGGCATTCCGTGATGCCGCCGCCACGAGCGCCGCGCCCGGTTGGCCTGTCGCCCACGTGCTAGACGACGACCCGCAGACGGGTTGGGCCCCACGCCCCGAAGCCGGCCGGCCGCAGGCAATCTTCCTGGCGATCGCGTCCCAGCGCGTCGCGGGCAAGGCCCGGCTACGGCTCGACCTGAAGGCCACCGCCGCCTCAGCAGCGTTCCAGCTCGCCGTCACCGCCAGCCCCGCGCCGCTGTGCGACGTGCCTGCCGAGATCGCCGCGCCACTTGGCAAGCCCGCCGCGCAACGAAGCCCGCAAGAACGCGCCATGCTCGCGGCCTTCTATCGGAGCATTGCCCCTGAGCTTGCACCCGTCCGCGACCGCCTTCACACTCTCAGCTGTCTACTCGCGCAGCAGTAACCCGGTAGCATGACAAGTCGACTTCTCGCGCTATGGGGGTGACGAGAAGCCTGCCCATGCCGAAAACGCCATTCGGCACAGCGAGAGCAGCAACTGATCCGAGGGTGAAGTAGATCTCGACGCGGACAACCGCGTCATTCGAAGCTACAGATCACGCAGGAGGCTATCTGGAGCCAACCGCGCAGGTTCGCCGCTTATTGCCCACACGGCACATGCCTTGAAGCGACCAGCATCATCAAGCTACCCGTACATGTCTTTCCGGCGCAGCCCTGCTGACCGCGGAATGGCAACTGCCTTGGACCGCGACCTCCGTCGGCCGACCCCGACGAGCTACCCATTCTCCGCGCGTGACCACCTGATTCTGTAACGGCGCGCCACGATCACGCGATAATCTGAGGTCGACCGGCGCAAAGAACGACGCAGGACCAGGCGGTAAGCTGTTGATCCTGCGTTCGTTAGGACCTAGCGGGGGCAGGACTCGAACCCGCGACCTCCGGGTTATGAGCCCATGTCGGCCGATCTCAGGCGTCGATCCGAAGTCCCCTATTCGCTGCTACTTACTGGAACCCCAAGAGGTTACCGCGATTTCCCGTTGCGCTACATGTTGAACACGTTGCACATGTTAAGCACCACAACGCCACAACTACACCACAGTGGGCGGCGTTGTCAGCCCTTTCTCCCCGATTTCAACCTCTCTAGCCGACACACCCTCGAGCGGAGAATCACGCAAGTCCTTTGTCATTGATGGGGACGAAGTTTTCGCGAGGGACATCCCTATCCCTTACGTTCGGTCTTCCGGTAGCTGGCCGCTTTCATCCATCTCGGGTTGACCGTGATGCCCCATCCCGGGTCGTCGGGAATCCGGACCATTCCGTCAACCACCTCCAGCTTGGGGTTATAGAGCATCCCTCGCCTGTTGACGCTGGGCTCGATGCTGAACTCGACGAACGGGCCGGGGTTGGGAACCGCAGCCATGAGGTGCAGCGAAAACAGCGTGATGAGCGAAAGATGAGAGGAATGCGGGACGATCCTCTTACCGGCCTCGTGGGCCATCTGGGCCACGCGCCACGCCCGCGTAAGGCCGCCGATGTAACAGATGTCCGGCTGGCATATATCCACTGCGTTCATTCGGATCATGCGCCGCCACTGGGCGAGGTCGTTGTCCTGCTCGCCTCCAGCGACGTTCATCGTGAGAGCTTCGGCGACCTCCGCGGTCCATTCCAATTCCCAGTACGGGCAGGGCTCTTCGAACCAGAAATAATCATGCTCCTCCATGCGCCGACCAAGCTCGAGGGCTCGTGGCGGTGTGAAGCAGCTGTTCCCGTCGGCGGCGAGCTTGACGTCATTGCCGACGGCCCTGCGCACGGCCGGAATCAACGCCTCGCTGCGGCCGGGCGAGGCGTCGCGATCGTGGCCGGTCGGTGTACCCACCCGCACCTTGAATGCCCTGAACCCGAGTTCGTCGCGCAGTCTGGCCAGACGGGCAGCTTCGTCCCGGGGTGAGATGTTCCGCCTCATGCTTGAGCCGTACACGGGGAAGGGATTCCGCGTCCCCCCGAGCAGTGCATACACAGGCTTGCCCTTGATCTTGCCGTAGAGGTCCCAGATAGCCGTGTCTACGCCTGCCAGGGCGCGGCATACGTAAGACCAGGGAAACTTCATGTTGGCGTCTATTATCGCGTCGACGATAGCATCGATCTGTGAGGGGTCCTTGCCCAGGACACGCGGAGCTACCTTTCGGTGCAGGACCGCAGCTGTGGTTTCCGGATCGAATGTGGAGATCTGGCCGTAGCCCTCCTTGCCATCGTTGGTAGAGAGGCGGACGATCCCAAAGGGTCCGCGGGTCCAGCTTTCGATCCGGGTGATGGACAGCCCCGGGTCGAGGATCCGGAAATCTGAGTAGTCCTCGGTGCGGCCCAGGTAGGGATAGGCTTTCTGCGTGGGGGTCGCGCTGAGCGCGAGCCTCGAATGCACCCATGTTGCTGCTGCGACTTTCAGAAACTCCCGACGATCCATGTTTCGCCTACTCCTTTCGGTACTGACGATTGACCCGCTTGTCCTTCCCGAGAACACAACCAAGGTGCTTCGTCCCGGTTGCTTGCCTTGATCTCGAGGCGCCAAGTAGTTCCCTGGGGCAATACGCCAAGTAGAATATCAACTCCAGCGGCATCGTTCCCCCTACCTGGTATCCGTAACGGTTCGTTGCGCTGATGCTGAATCGGGCTCAGGCAGCCCGTCGTTCGTAGTGGTGGTGAAGACCGCCGAGGCGGGGAACGGCGTTACTGAGGCCTCATCACGATGACGTCCTTCGACCTTGATTCCGGCGTGACATTCAGATCGGTCAGCTTCCCGCCTCGGCATTTCCCTTCAACGGTGGTCGCCAAGGGCGCGCGCAACTTGAAGCACACGTTCCATTCCTTCGGCCAAGCCGGGAACAAGCGGATCTCCCGACCATCGGCTTGCATCAACATGGCCTGCAACGCTTGCTGCGCCACGCCTCCGTTATCCAGGTCCGGTGGCCAGTCCCCTCTCGTATACATGACAGGAAAACGGTAGTGGTCGTGCAATAGGAAACGTTTGGCCAATTGGATCCTCGCTTCGGAGGCTAGGCCAAGCCAGGCGGCGAAGACATTGTCGTTGGCCCAACACCTGTAAACCCCCTTGTGGTCTCGCCTGGCATAGGTGTGACGCATCATCTTGAGCCCCTCCGTGCCCACACGGAAGAGGCGATAGGGAAAGGTCGCGTAAAGGGACACGTTTTCCTTGTTCGACGCGTCGGCACGAATGATCTCGGCGGAAGCCAGATACGTCCCGTCCCGATCTGCCCTGATCGGCAACGCAGGCAGGTCCCGAAGGGTTCGGGTCCATCGCCGACGTTGCGCCTCGGTGCTCATGTCGTCGGGTAAGGCAAGCATGCCGTTGAGCACCCTGGTGAGTCCCGCGATTTCGGGCACCGGGTTGACCACGTCCCACAGCGTTTCCAGCGCCTGGGCCGGCTCGAATCGGATCTTGCCGGCGCCATCCCGCTTCCAGTGCTGGTCGAAGAACGTGACGATCTCATCAGCAAGAGGCAGAAGCGCGTCGCGCGCAAACGCGTGATCGCCGGTGTAGGCGTAGTGGTCGAGCATCATGGCCGCCAGTTCGATCCCGCCCTGCCAGTAGTAGCGGATGTATCGGTTGTCTGTCAGTCCGTCCGGCTTGCCCCTTCTGTCCCATCCGTAGTTCTCGTTCACGTAGGCCCCCCAGAAGTACATCGTCTCGGGGAAGAATGCTCCCTCGTGGTCGTAGTAGACACGCGTGCGCTCCTTCGCCAGTGGCAAGGCATCGACGTACATCCGAAACAACGGCAGCATCAGGTCGAAATCCCCGTTGGCGAGCATGGGCCAGTAGATCTGACGCGTGTTCTGGAACCAGTACGCGCCGCCCCATCGTCGGAAGTCGGCGTCCAGGCCGGCTGGTACATCCCCATCCTTCCTGACCGTGTCCACGTTGAAGATCGATCCATTGAACTTGATGGGCATCGCACCTCGCCCACCGCAAGCGTTTATATAGCGAACGAGCGTATGGCCCAACGTGAGCATCTCAGCCTCCCGGCTCCCGCTGACTCGGATCCAACTGCGGTCCCAGAAGCTCCGCCACCAGTCGCGATGTGCGGGCCGACGCTTCTGCATCGGGATGGCGTCGACGGCGCGAACGCTTTCCTCGAGCCGATTCAGCCATGTCTCGGCGCTGTCGGTCTGCGCTGTCAAGGGATACACGGCCAACACGAAGTGCTTGAGGGGCTCGACGGATCTCAGGCCCCGGTCACCGGCGCTAGCAAGCCCCGTTCCCTTGATAGCCGCGCCGAATGTGCGGTCTAGCAACGGGTCACGTGAGCGCTTCCGCCATCCTCCCAGCGCTTGTAGCTTCAAGTTGTCTGCCCAGATGGATCGGCCGTTGCGGTGGTACCAGACGATGCGCTTGTCCTGGCGGCCAACGACCGTGTCCGGCTCGACGAAGACGCGATACGCACTGTTTCCGTGCAATCCGTATGCTGAGTGCACTTCCGTCTTACGCAGCGCTCGTCGTTGGTTCCGCCATAGCTCGAGCGCGACGCGGACCTCCGTGGGAGAGTCGGCTTCGCCCTCGACGATGAGCGCCGGATGGTTGGCATCGACCCACACGCGCAGGACCACATGCTGCAAGGCCGCTCCGCCCTGAATAATGATCTCGCCGTTGCCGAGACGCAGTTCTTGTCGAAATCGGACACCATACCCGAAGGGGTTTGGGCTGAGCCTGATGCGCACGCGCCCGAGCTTGAGCAGCCGGCCGTTCTCGCTCCACGCGTCCGTCTCGCTGACATAGAAGACCAAGTCGCCGTCTTGCTCAACCCAGACGTTCGCGCCGATGTCCCCATTGCCGATCGGCATCGAGCCGTTCGAGTTTTCGCTTGGAGTCGTCCACACAACGGCACACCGGTCCAACAGCTCCTGTCCGGGGTCACCCCGGGCATCTGGCGCAGGGACACACACTCTGCACGCAAAGATGAGCGGTACCACCAGTTGTCGCCGACAGCCTGTTGGTTGGGAAGGCATGTTCCGAACCCCCCGCATCAGTCACGGCCGATCTTGTGTTTGCCGTGGCAATCGGTGCAGACGGCGCCCGCCCTGGGCTTCTTACGGACCGTTACCCACAGAACGACCTTGTCGGAATGGTAACAGTGCAGCCGTGTGCAATGCAACGTACGAGGAGGAAACTCGGGTTGTCCTTCCCAGAAACTCGTGCGCCCAGCAATACAAAGACTCACAGGCCCATGAAGGACATCTTCCGCCTTGCCTTGACCGCCGTCGTTTCCCTCTTTTGCACTCGCTATGCCCTACACGCGGAGAACCTGGCTCTACGCCGCCAGCTGTGCGTGTCTCGCCGTAGCGCAACACGACCGAAGATAATGCCCGCCGCCCTGCGGAATCGTAACCCCTCCGCCTCTTTCTGGCAGGTTCAGGCGTTCCAGCGTAGTTGCATTTTAGCTGCAAATCGCCTTGCGCCTGTGCGGACCAGAAAGAAAGAGGACAAGCGTAATCGCTCGTCCCTAAGGATGTTGCCCAAGTAGCAGGGGCGGGACTCGAACCTGCGACCTCCGGGTTATGAGCAAGACCACGCCCAGTTCCCGAAGACCTCCCAAACCCGCAACTTACGGATTCGGTAACTCCTTGGGAACATCCAAAGCGCTCGGCATGTTGCACGTGCCGTGCATGTCGCGCGCGATCTCAGTTGCATTTCAGTTGCACGTCAACGGGCCGACTCGCAGGATCAAGGTCCCTCAGAACGGGCCACGTCGCTAGACGAAATCGCCTGCATGCGCTATCCGATGCCCGACAGTGCTCCCTCAGCCCACGCAAGCGTCCGCTCCACACACGTGACCACGGAGGACCGGTCCAGGTCTACCTCCGCCGGTTCGCCCAGGTCGTCGTATCGCAGCGCCACACTGAAGGGCGTCAGGCGCGACAGCCCTTCCGTATCCGGTGGCCGGTCGATGCCGCTCTCTACCAGCTTGGCCGCAAGCATCGCCAGGTTGTGCGTCAGCGGGTACTCCACTCCATGGGCAGCCAACACGCTCTTCAGTGCCTTCTCCACGGCCTGTTGCGCATGGAACCCCAAAGGCCACTCGGGGGCGCCCGGATCATCCGCCAGTCGCGTCAGGATGTAGGCATCGTCGCGGGCCTTACCCAGCAAACGGCGGGCGTTCTCAAGCCGCAGGTTCATATAACCTGCCCTCCTTGCGTGCCCGGGCGGCCAGGCTGTTCGGATCGTCGCCTTCCCGTTCAAACGATTCCCGGCTGACCACCACCACGTCGGCCGGGATCATGGCCGATCCCAGGATCGCGGAGAGTCGGACCATCTCGTCGAATCGGTTGGTGACTTCGGGTTCCACGACGAGGAAATCATAGTCGCTGTTCGAGTGCGCCCGCCCCGTGGCCCGTGAGCCGAAGAGGATAACCTGCGAGCCTGCCGGGACGACCTCAAACAGTAACGCCAAGGCCCTTTGCAGCACGCTATCTTCCTGCATGGCCCGTCCTCCGAACTTGGTCCGACACCCTCACTCAGTATACCCGTTCGATGGCCACATTGCAGCGTCGAATCGACGGTTCCTTCACGGCTGTCTAGGCCCAAGATAAGCGAGCGCGGAGCGGTTTTCGAGGGTTGAGGCGCCGGGGGC
>CAYMLO010000245.1:0-8441 GCA_964390905.1 uncultured Planctomycetales bacterium
ACACCTTCTGGCAGCACGCAGCCGCCTGACCGCCAGAGATGTGGACTACACCCGGATGTCCTCAGCAGCGAGGGGTGCACGTTCGAGACGGCCGAGATCGATCGCTGCGGGCAGATCACTGTCCCCGAAGCGTTTGGCTTGCTGGCGGCGGGAAGCTTGGTGTTGACCTGTCGATGTCGCCGCAGGTTCCGATGACCTTCCGTGCGGGGAACCGAAGGATCGGGAAACGAACGCAGCTTTTCATCCATCGACTGTCCCCACTTCCCTTGCCACGCACTCTTATATACGTAAACGCACAAGGGGTGATGCCGCCTCCTCCCCAATGCCCCGCCATTCCGGGGCGGGAGGGCCCCCCGGGGCCCTCCTTGGGGGCGGGCGTCGCATCGCGGTTTCCCCTTGAGAGGATCTGTTAGACACGCGGCAGAATCCGGCGCCTCCCGGGCCCCTGGGCGGGACCGCAGAGTGAGCGAAGTGAATCGGCCAGTAGGTGCAGGCTGCCTTACCCGCTGGGGGCCCGGGCCATCATTGCTCAGTAGCCCGGCATCGTGGACTCGATCATTCCTGGGGGGTTGGCTGAGTCGGCGCGGAGCCAACCGGATCGAGGGACGATGGCCTGGTCGATGACGTAAGCCAAACAACGGGCCACCAAAGGGGGCATGCGATCGCGTGGCTCGCGGACGGGGTGGGCCTTTCCGGCAAAACAGTCCAACAGCGGTCTTCGGCGTCGAAGACCGAGGGAGCGTGTTTGGGGATGAGTCCCTTGACCACAAGGAGAGTGCGATGAGACAGTTGTTGTTGGTTGCTGTATGGGGTTGGGTTGCCTGTCCCGTGATGGGCCAGACGAAGTTCCCGGTCACCTTTCAGTTGGATCCAGACCGAAGCTCGCTGGTGATTGACGCGGCGATCGCCGGTGTCCCCTTGGAACCCCAGGGGGCAGACGCGAACGAGACGTCGTATCGAGGCGTCATCTACGCGAAGATCGCGTTCGATCCAAACGATCCCAACCACCCACCGATAAGCCTGACGTACACGGGCGATCCGTTCGTCCAGAGCCCGTTGGCCGGGCCTCAACTGCTTTTCCCGAACTGGGCCGTGATCCGCCCCCGGCAGATCCACGCCAACAACGGCGGGGATTACCAGCCCCTCCCCGGTGGGTGCCCGGGCATGGAGGGCGCGCCAGCCAACTACGGGATGTGGATCGAGATCCCGCTGCTCGGATGGGTCTATGGCGCCGTCCGCGACTTCACGATGGAACTGAGCAGCGAGGCGACGGACGTCGTCGACGGCGAGTTTGACTCTACCATGGGGTGCTTCACGTTCACCGGCGGCGACCTCGACTACTATGGGGTGCTCTTGGGATCCACCGAGTGCGGCACCGAATCCCTGGCCGGCGAGGGCGACCACAACCAGGCCCAAGACGCTTCGACGCTCGTGGCCACCCCGCTGCCCACCCCCGTCGGGGCACGCCCCCGATACCAGCTGGAGCTCACTATCCCTGTGTCCTACTACTACGTGGACACCATAGAGCCCGAGATCCCCATCGAGCTGTGGCTGGTGGGCCAACTGGTCGCCGTTGGCGAGGTGAAGCTGGGCCCCGAGTTCGTCCAGCCGCAGGCCGACCTGCTGCTGAGCTGCGACAGAGACCCGCCCGTCTTCAGCTGCGCGCTCGGCACGGGTCTCATGCCACTGATGCTCATCGCAGCAGGCCTGATCCGCCTGAAACGCGGATTGCGCTGACCGAGCTGCAGGGCGCGTCTTGACGCACCATCTTGCTTGGTCCTGACCCCGGCAAGTTGGGGGCATTGACTGTGACCGAGTTGCGGTCGTTGGGCTTTACCGGGCCGGCCGACTCTACGTTCCCCCCGGCGGCGGTCCGTCGGCCGTGAGCTGTAGTGTTCCGGAAACGGGAACGCGGTAGTACGGGCTGCTGACATCCGTCAGAATCTCCACGTTGGTACAGACGGCCCCCAGCACGCCGAGGAGCAGCGCCCCCGCGCTGAGGGCGACTGAGCGACGAACCTGCGCGTGTGTCGCCTGCAACCGATTCGCGATGTTGCCGCGCATCATGTGGCTCCCTTCTCTCGGCGCCGGCAGGGGCGCAGCTCTTGTCTACTCGGGTGTCAGCATGCCACCATCGATTCGCTTCTTTCGAACCATGGCGGCCTCTTGCTTCTATCCATGGATCCTGGCCCTTCGCAGCCCTGCGGCGATCTGGTCCGGGGTCATCTCTGTGACGAGGGGCAGGATCGTTCTCGAGGCCTCGCCGATCTGTCCCGACAATAAGGCGGGAGGGCAACACGTCGTCGGTCGCTGGCTCGCGGTGGCGTCGGGTCTCCGATGCGCCCGCGTGCCGGCGCTTGGCCGTGAGTTACGGCTTCGGCCTCGAGGCGCCGCCTTCCGCTGGGGTCGCTCGGGACGAGGTGATATGGTAGGCTTCCGAAGAGGCAAGAGGGAAGTGTGAAGAGGGGAGGCGGAGGGCGGGGCTGATGAAGAAGGATCTGTGCGAGCGGACGTTTCGGTTTGCCGTTCGTATCGTCAGATTGGCCCGCAGACTGGACAAGGATCCCGGCGTGAGTCAGGCATTGGCGCGGCAGGTGCTTCGGGCGGGGACTTCGATCGGCGCGAACGTCGAGGAAGCGCAAGGGGGGGCAGAGCCGGGCGGATTTCCTCTCGAAGTGCTCCATCGCCTGTAAGGAGGCCAGGGAGACGCACTACTGGCTACGCCTCCTCGCCGCGACGGAAATGGTCCCGCCGGAACAGCTGGCGGATGTTACCGATGAGTGCAATCAGCTCGTCGCGATTCTAACCACCATTATCAAGAAGACCAAAGGAGGCACCCCATGACCCCTCGCCCCCCCGATTTCCCTATTCACTCTTCCCTCTTCTCACTTCTTATGGTTTCTTACTGTACCTCCGCCTGTCTTTCGGCGGCTGATGGGAGGACGAAGATCGTCCTGATCGGTAAGGACCGCGATCACCCGCCGGCGACGCATGAGTACATGGCGGAGTGTCGGCTGCTGGCGACGTGTCTGCGACAGACGCCGGGGGTCGAGGCCGTCGTGTCGAAGGGGTGGCCGACGGCCCCGGCCGTGTTGAAGGGCGTCGACGCGATTGCGTTCTACACCAAGCAGGCGGGCAACGTGCTGTTCGATGGGGCCCGTCGCAAGCAGGTCCAGGCGCTGCTCGAGCGCGGCGTGGGGCTGACGGCCATCCACTGGTCGACCGGGGCGGAAGGCCAGGAGGTCGGCGAGCTCTGGCGGGCCGCGTCGGGCGCGTGGTTTAATAGCAAGTTCTCGAAGCTCAAGACGACCACGCTGAAGGTCTGCCAGCCCAACAAGGACCATCCCATCTGCCGGGGATGGCGGGCGTACGACTTGCACGACGAGTACTACCTGAAACTCCGCTTCGCGCCCGGCGTCCAGCCGGTCATGACCGTGACGGTCGACGGCCAGGAATACGTCGTCGGCTGGGCGTACGAGCGGCCGGACGCCGGCGGCGGGCGGTCGTTCGGCTGCGTGCTCGGTCACTTCCACAAGCAGTTCGGCATGGAACCGTTCCGACGGTCGCTCGTCAACGGCATCCTGTGGACGGCCCACCGCGACGTGCCCCAAGCCGGGGCGCCGTGCAAGATCACCAAGAAGGACATGGTGCTGCCGCCCGATCCGCGCAAGAAGCGATAGGCACGACGGCTGGCTGCGTCGCGCCTCAGAATTGTCCTGTGAACTTGTCGGCGTTCTCCTGGGTGATCGGTGGGCAGTCGACGGGGTAGGTCTTCTCGAGCTTCTCACCCTTGAGGTGCCGAACGGCCAAGCGGATGGCCGATCGACCCTCCTCCTCGGGTTGCTGGTAGCTCGTGCCGGTGACCAGGCCGTCCTTGATCGCCTGGATCATCTCGCGGCTGCCGGCCATCCCAACGATCTTGATGTCGGTGCGATCCGCTTTGCGGCAGACCTGGGCGGCGGCGATGGCGTAATTGTCGCCGTGGGCGTAGACGCCGGCGAGCTTGGGGTACTTCTGCAGCAGCGTCTGCATCTCGGTCTTGACGATGTCGCGCTCGCCTTTGTGCGGGATGCGGGCGACACATTCGATGCCGGGGAAGTCCTCGAGCACGTCACGTAGGGCCTTGCTCCGCGAGACCTCGGGGCCCGTGCCGAGGTGCTGGTGGAACTCGGCGATCTGGCCCTTTCCGCCCATCGCCTCTGCCAGGATCCTGGCCGACACGACCGCGCCGGCGTAGCTGTCCGTGCCGGTGTACGTGACGTAATCGCAGCCGGGGCCCACCTCGCGGTTGACGATAATCACGGGGATCTTGGCGCGGTTGAGCATCTGCACCCCGCGGACGAGCGGCTCGGTCTTCATGGGAACGAGGCAGACGGCGTCCACGCGTTTGGCGATCATCTCCTTGATCTGCTCGATCTGCAGGACGGGGTCCTCCTTGGCGTTGAGGATCGTGACCTCGACGCCGAGCTTCGCCGCTTCGTCCTGGGCGCCCAGACGCATGTTCTGCCAGTACGGATGGTCCAGCGTCATGAGGAACCCGATCTGCCGTTTCCGCGGCGCGTCGCTGCGATCACAGCCCGCCAGCCCCACAGCCAACGCCGCGGCCATCAACACCCCGACCTGCCAACCTGTCGTCTGACAGAAACGCATCCCGTCTCGTCCTCCTGTTCCCGTCGTGCCAGGCGTTGCGAACGCTCTCGTTGTCGTAGGTCCTGGTGCTTCGCCCGGCCGACCCGAGGGAGCGCAGCTCGCCCATCGTGCTGAACCAGACATTCTACCGTGATGCTTGCTGGGCTGGCAGCGGTGAGGATCCTATCACCCACCGGGGCGCGCCCATGCTCCCTCGGCTCGACCGCGTGAGTCTTA
The DNA here is from genome assembly GCA_964390905.1 of uncultured Planctomycetales bacterium. Taxonomy (GTDB): domain Bacteria; phylum Planctomycetota; class Phycisphaerae; order UBA1845; family JAFGLZ01; genus JAFGLZ01. The sequence continues at coordinate 4,867 of CAYMLO010000245.1, forward strand.
TCCTTGGCAGGATCGCGAAAATTATCGGAAATCGCTTGCCGGCTTTTGTGAAGTATACTAGAATTAGTTCAAGTGATTCCCAAATTCCGACACAGGCTACGAGAGGGTTTGTTCCTATGAAAAGGGTCAAGCGATCTGCTGTGGTTGTCGGCGGGGCAAGCATCCCTCTTCTGGTGGCCGTGCTTGCCCAGACGGCGCCCCCCAGCGGCGTTGACAGGACGGCGACCTCACGTTTTGTGGCCGAGATCCCCATGTCCGTGCCTGCTCGAGAGCAGCTGGCACGGGCGCTTGCCGAACGCGTCGCCGCGATTGAGGCGCTGAAGGTCGCCTTGGGGCGAGCGAAGTCGTCCGACGAGGCGGCTGGCATCAAGCACGAACTCGCACGGCACTACGAGTTGGTCCCGGAATCGGGCGAACTCGCCCGGAGAACCTACGCCGAGATTCTCTCCCAGCATCCGGGCTACAACCATTGCCCCGCCGTTGCCTACCGACTGGCAGAGCTGTACTCGTGTGTCGCCCTTCCTGGGACGAAGCCAGACCGGACCAAGGCTGTCCACTACGGAGAGCACGTCCTGCGTCACTGCCCGGCGGGACGCTATGTTCGGCTCAAGGCACACATGCTTCTTTCACAGCTGCTTCGTGGGCAAGGCAAGAGGGGGGAAGCCCAGAAGCACTTGGAGGCGATCTACAGCTTCGAGGCTGCCTCGCTGACGCCTGATGGCTACTGGGGTTCGCACCCCCGGGAGAGGAAAGGCCAGAGGATGGATTGGCTGCGCGCCCGGGTGCGAGGCATCAAGGCAAGCGCTCGACCGATGCTGATCGGTACTTGCCAGCGGGGCAACCCCATTGACACGATCCAGGCCCTCGAAGATCTGCTCGCCCGCTTCCCAGACGACCGTGAGCTGGCCCAACTTGCCGAGGACGCGCGGGCCAAGGCACTCCAGAGCCGGCGCCCATTGCTACCGGAACTCAGCGACATCATCGGTCCGCCTGAAGGCAGGCCGGCGACGCAGCCTGGATCGAAGTAGCCCGAGCGTCATGGCTCGGGCTGGGACGGTTGGGGTCCCCGGGAGATCAACTCATGAAGCGTGTTGCGCAGAAGAGACGTGCTCTGGGCCTGTTGGGGGCTATGATTGTCTCGGTCGGTGTCGTGGGGGGGCCGTGTGGGCCGTATCACTGGAGCCCCGATCCCCCCATCGACATAAGCGGGATGCGCATCTGGCCAGAAGGATAAGATGAGTTCATAACAGTGTTGTGCGGGGCCCCCGTGAGGATGTGGTGTAACCGGGCCATAGACTACGATACTCGCACACCCCACGACGCCAACTCTGGCGGCCCTACGGAGATTCAGGACCAGATGGCCGACGACCCCAATCACTCTCCCAACTGGACCTGCACCGCCGGAGGCTTCACGGACGGCATCCACACCGGCGAGCATGTCCGGTGGATCGCTCCAGATTCGGCACAGGTTGCCGTCGTCAGCGCCCACGATGACGATCTGCCGTCCCAAATAGGTGCCGAGGATACCGGGACACGGGACGATTCGCCGGACAAAGTGGACAAGGTAGTGGTCTGCCTTATCCCGGAAGTTACTGCAGTTGGGTTCCCGTTGGCGGTCTCCATGTCCCGGACTCCAACCGAATACGGAGGCTGGGGAGATGGGACTGACGGGATTCCCTTCCCGGAGTACGACGCGACTCTCGGGCGAAACGAGTTCTGCTGCCACGCGGGGGGTACCACCGTATGGGTCGGTGGCGTTGAATGCCGTGTGAGCGAGCCGCTCACCTTGAGCACGATCATCACGCTTGGGGCGGGCGGAACCTGCCAGTTCAGCGACGGGACCACGATGTGGGAGCCCGGGACGATGGTGACGTACGGGACCTCAGAACACGTTGCGGCGACGCCATTGGAGAAGAAGGTCGAGGTCTACGACGAGACCTTCGTGTGTGGTTGGTCGTACAAAGTCCCGGAAGGTTCGTGCAACTGGATCTCAATGAACATAACTGCTCACAAGATGTACGTCACCTACGGAGAGCCTTACGGTAGTAGCGTGACCCTGAAGCGGATCGCGTGGGTATGCGACGAGGCCATCGCGCTGGATGATCCGAACCAGATCGCCGACGCGATTCACGAGCAGCTCCACGGGAACTACGATCTTGCCGGCACGATGTGGGGCCCCAGCCCAATCTGGCGGCTGCACTTGGGGGAGCCAAACGACGCGTCTCAATGCGCCGGCCTTGCGCTATACGTGCAGAAGCACTTCGAGATGATCGGACTGACCAATTGTGATCTGAAATTCTGCTACGCCACTGAAGACGGCAACGCAAGTGAGGCCAACGACCCCAACCTGATTCCCCTCGTCACTCGCCGCCCGACCGACCCGAACGAAGCACCTGGGCACCCCGTGCCGACACCCCACGACGATATGTTTGGCTGGGGAACGTGGTTTGGCGAGTTTCTGTTCATGGTCGATGGCAACGACAGCGTGAACGAGTTCCAGGCTGCCTGCGAGTTCAACGGAAAGTACTACATCCCAGATTCTCTCTACGTGTACACGTCGCCAGCCCACGTTGTCTACGACACGTTCACCGAAATCGACTGGTATTGGGCGGACCCCAACTTCGAATACAATGATCCGAATATCGCCGATCCCGACAATTTTCGTACGGGGGCATGGCGCACCTATTGGAAAGTATGCGGCGATGTCCCCTATCCGCAGGACATGCTCTGGCCGGACTACCCCGAGAACCCCTAGTTCGGGTCGAGTCGCGAGCCGTGCGATGCATTCATGGGAGACGGACAATGCAAAGAAGCGCCTACAAGTGGAAGCACAGAAGTTGGATGGCGCTGCTGATGAGCGCGTCATTTCTCGCGAGGGCGGAGTCCGCTGATCCCGCGGGACAGGGAAGGGGGCAAGAGGAGACACGCCAGGCGACCGGAGGCTTCGACGCCGAGCGCTGGGCGAAGTTCGTCTTCCCGCCCTTGGCCCGCATGATGCTGCAGTGGCCAGACGAGATCGTCCTCAGGGGTCCCAGTCGGGTCCGCGTAGCGGGCAACAGGGAGGCCGCTACGGCTCGCGACCAGAGCCTACGATGGATCGTGAACGTCATCCACCGAGACTGGCTGCCCGCGGATCCGAACGCCCTGCGTGAGGAGTTCGTCCTGATCCGTGACTGGCATGGGCGGCTGGACGTGACGTTCGTGCGTTGGAGGAAGAACAACCATGAGGTCCAGGTCGCTCAATCGAATGTCCTTTTCGCCATCAAGGTGATTCCCTTGGTTGCGAACGAAGCTCCAGTCGCCTTGGAGGGGAAGACCGACTACGCACGGCGCCTCTGTCTGCGGCTCTTCAACCAGACCTACACGTGTAGAACCAAGGTGTTCCAGGGCGTTCGTGACAGCATCCGCAAGCACTCCTTTTCGGAAGCGCTGATCCTGGAAGCTGCGGGAACTGCGATTGGCGCCCAAGGGAGGCTGGCAATCGCTGCCCCTTGGTCTATGGAACTTGGTCCAACCGGCAGACCTAGCACTACAGCGCAAAGTTGCTTCCCACGCAAGTTCGGATCGTGGCGATG
>CAYMLO010000246.1:0-8356 GCA_964390905.1 uncultured Planctomycetales bacterium
CACGAACGGCGGTGGCCAGGACGACGGCGAAGCCGACGGATCCGCCGACGACTTGGGTGAGTTCTGAGTCTTCAGGCCCCGGTCGGCGTAGACGCACCGGGGGTCCAGCAAGGACCCGACATCACCCGTTCTGCTGCAACTGCGACGCCCGCCCATGGCGGGCGTCGCCTGTTTCTCTCCTGAGCCAACTGCCGTGGGAGACATGTGACCGGCGGGGACTCCGACCATCGCCGCCAACCGCCCGACACCGGTAGGTGAACAACGGTGAAAGGCCAGAAGGAGCTCGCCGCTCAGAACGCTGCCTGCACGGCGACGCGGAACATGCCCGTTTCGTCGTTCTGAAACCAGTTGCCGTTGGGGCTACTCGCCGGCACCTCTTCGATCCGGGTGAAATCGGCCTGGATCTTGAAGCTGTGGCTCTGGTACGGGTAGTAGTTCACGCCGAAGGTGTACTCCCACGTGTTGTCGCCGTTGGCGTCCCAGATCCCACCCATCCGGGCCGCCGCCTCCAGCTTCCTGGGAATGATGAAGTAGCCGGCTTGCACGTAACCGCCCTGGTAGTGCATCGCGTCCGACCGCCCCGTCAGGAGCTCCCAGTCGCTGAACTCGCTGTCGCCGTCGATGGTGCGAAGATACCATTCCGCCGTGAAGCTGAAACCCCGATACCGAAAGGCGGTGTCGGCGCCAAACTGGCAGTAATCCGTTCCGGTCAGATCGGCCTCGGCATACCCGCCGATCCCTCGACCGCCCCGGATTCGATCGGGGATGCTGTAGAAGAACGTCGAATCGCCGTCGCCGTTGTCGTCGTTGTAGGCGGCGTTGATCCCCACGTCCCACAACGGAGCTTTGCTGCACGGCAGGTCGGTCTCGTCGTCTGCCACGCCGTCACCGAGCAGGTGATAGATCAACGACGCGGCGTAGGCAAAGTTCGTATCGAGCTCCCCGTCCTGACTGGGGCTGTCCGCACCGTTGCCGACACCGTTCACGACGCCAACGGCGTACTCCAGCTTGTCAAAGAGCAGTCCACTGATCGCAACGCCGATCGAGCAGCACAGCCCAAAGGTCTCCGCAGCCAGGGACCGATCCACAAAGAGCTGCTTGTGGTCAGCCGTCAGCGCGTTGTATCCTTGCGGCAGATCGAGGATGCCCGCACTGACCACGAGTTCCTCGGCTACCTCATAGTTGACCTGGGCGTAGTAGGTCTCCCAGCTGTGAGCCTGGTCGGTGTCGCCAATCACACTGACCAGGTAGGTCAACCTGGGATCGTGGAGGTACCCGTCGAAGTTCAACACCAGGTACTGGACCTCGAACCCGTTGATGTCGTCCTGTTTCTGCCGGCCCGGGAGCCAGGGGGTGTCGGTCTGGCGGTTCGTGCCGATCCACCGGACTTGCATCATGCCGGTGATGTCGAGCAGAAAGGCCTCGTCGCTGCTCTTGATGTAGAAGCCCTCGTCGTAGCCCACCTGCACGACGTCAGGATAGAGGCCTTCTCGGAATTCGGCATCAGCCATCAGTTCGGCAACGACGCGCTGGATCTCCTCAACCCGAACGGCATCCGCCGGAGCGGCCGACCTCTGCTCGACCCTCTGCTCGAGGGCGTCAATCTTCTCCTGTTGCGCCGCGACCGCCCGCTCGAGCCGGTCCACACGCTCCTTGGCGATCTCAGCATTCGGCCGCCGACCCGCAGCCGACGCACCATCAGGCCCGGCCAGCACGCCGGGGCCATTCACGACCAGACCGATCAGTCCGCATCTGATCACCCAGTGTCGCATCGCCCTGCTCCACACGAACCCTCTTTAAGGAGAACAATTCCTCGAATGCCCGCCAAACTCGGGGGCATCTCCGGAATCATGCCCCGGTGTTTCCCGAGTACCCGGATCCGAACGACGGATGCTAGCAGGGCTCCGTGCTCAAGGCAGAGGACTTGCTCGGCCGCGCCAGCGGTCAATCATCATGGTCCGATACTGTATGAAACGACGAGTCGGCTGTCAACGGAAAACACGGCAGACAAAGGCATTAGCTCGGTTCACCATGATCGTTGCCCTCTTCGGTCGCGCGGCTTCTGAACCGGGTCGCTCGGCCGACGGCCGAGACAAGGCAGCGGCGCGGTGGGCTCAAAGGAAAGGTCAGTGCTCAGTCGATCCCATCCTGATGGCGAACGCCAAGCGACGAGGAAGTCTCCACAACCGCAAGGGGGCCTCGGGGAGCCGCAGCGCGGTCGCCGAAGCCCACCGTTGTGTCCACCGGTTCTTCAGGGATCAGTGCAGGTGGCGATAGGCCTTCTTGCCGTAGCCGACCTTCTTGACGCAGCCAGTCTTGGCGTCGCCCGTCGCGGCTTGCGGCTTGGCCTGCCAGACCTTGGCCGTATCACCCGTCGACGCGCAGCCCGACAGCGTGAAGGCAAATGACGCCACACACAAAGCAGATGCAAGCAGTAGCCGTTTCATCGACGCAGCTCCCTCCCAGGGCAAAGGCGCCCGAGCGGCTGAGACACACAACCCCCGTGCCAGACAAGACCACCGCCTACTTATGCTATCAGCCTCTCGGCCAACGTCAAGGACCCACCGGCGGCAACACACGAACATGTCAGCACTTGCATTCCTTATCGGACCGAGACGACGCGCGGTCCCCAGGAGGCCTGACAATCAAGCCTGCATCGCGCCTCGCGAAGCCAATCAGACGCACCGTGAAAATCGTGAACACACGACCGAATTCCGTCTGGCAGAGAGGCATCGAATCAGAAATAATAGCGGCACTGACCCCCCGACTTTCTGCCTGGAGTCAGGTCCTCAGGTTCGGGCGATTCGGCTGGTCAGAGGTCACCACTCCTGCTGTCGAGGACCGCGACGATGATCGACAAGCAGGCATACTCATCGAAGAGGACCGACCGACAGCTGACTTCTCGAGCTCGTCTTGCGTTGCGCCTTTCTCCTCTCCCGCTGTGTGCGGCGGGCTTGCCGGTGGACGCGGCCAGGAGTCTCGGTGATGTGTCGGGAATCTGAGGAGCCGAGTGAACCGAAGCGCTTGCCGTGGTGGACGTGGTGTGTTCCCTTCCTGGCCTGCCACGCCGGCACCTGGCTGTCGATCCCATTCCGGACGGACCCGGGCACATCGTTGTGGTACCTTCCCACGTCGCTTGGGCTCGTCATGGTCCTTTGGTGGGGCCCCCGCGCTCTGCTTGGCATCTACCTGAACGCCACGGTTTGCGCCCATCTGTGGGGACTTCCGTGGCAAGGGGCTCCGCTGTATATGCTCCCCGAAACGCTGCAGGCCTTGCTGGGCTGGCTGCTCTTCGCGAGATTGGCCCGCGGGCGGTGCTCGCTGCCTGATCTGCGGAACGTTGTCAAGTTCCTGGTGTTGGGGGCATTGTCCCCTGCCGTGGTCACGAGTCTCTGCCTGGTACGCCAGCTTGTGGCGTTGGGCAACATCGACCCCGAGCGCTTCTGGTCCAGCGTGGCTATCATCGTGTCCGCGGATCTAGCCGGTCATCTGGCGATCGGGGGCCCCCTCCTCGTGTTTCTGACCGGGCCGATGTGCGCGCGGGGTTGGGCGCTGGTTCTGGGTCCCGCCGAACGGGAAGCGCTGTTCCCCGAAGGACGACGCTCCTTGCTGGACATGACGCTGGTTGCATCGGTTCTGTGCGGCGTCTTCGTCCTGAACCTTCTCGTTGCCGCTCAGAATGTGCGGTTCTTGTATGGCCTGTTCGCGCTCATCCTGGCGATTCGTTTCGGTGCGCCGCTTGCCGTTCTGGGCGCGAGTTGGACCGTGGTCTCGACCGTGCTGTTGCCTGCAATCGTGTCGGGCGAATTTGGGCTGGCAGCATCGGAAGCGTCAGGCGTACTCCACATCAACCTGAGTGTTCTCCTGCTCTGTGCGGCGAGCTTGCTGACGGGGCGAACGATCAGCGACTCGCTCGCCGAAATCGGCCGGCGCAGACGAGCGGAGGAGGCCTTGCGGGAGAGCGAAGTGCGGGCCGTTGGGCGCATCTCCCGCGACATCACTGACCACGGAAACGCCGAGCGCAAGCGGGCGGAGGAGCAGTTCCGCGAGCTGTCTGTGCGTTACGGCGCCATCCTGGACGCGGTTCCGGACATCATCATGGAGGTAGACGCCAACAAGGTCTACACCTGGGCGAACCAGACCGGGCTTCAATTCTTCGGCGAGGACGTCGTCGGAAAAGAGGCGCAGCACTTCTTCGAGGGCGAGCAGGAAACGTACGACTCGGTCCAACCCCTCTTCGACGGCGATGAAGATGTCATCTACCTCGAAAGCTGGCAGCGACGCAAGGATGGCGAAAGACGCCTGCTGGCCTGGTGGTGTCGGGTGCTCAAGGACGGCAATGGGGATGTCACAGGCGCCCTGTCCACCGCACGCGACATCACCGAGCGCCGGCAGACCGAAAGGGAACTTGAGCGCCAGCGACGTGAGTTGCAGCAGGTGCTCGACTCGGCGGTCCCCCAGATCTGGTACCTCGACACAGACGCCTGCGTCGTTCGCGCCAACGCGGTGGCGCTCGAGGCCAGCGGCATGACGGCCGGACAGATCCGGGGCGAGACCATCATGACGCTCGCCTCCAGCTGGGACGACCCGCGGCGCAGACACCAGGAGAGCTTGGAGGTCATCCGAACGGGACGACCGCAAATAGCCTCGATAGAATCCTACACTGTCGGCGAAGAGACGCGCTGGGCCAGTGTCGACAAGGTTCCCTGGCGCGACGAGGACGGCAACATCGTTGGCGTGCTGCTGTTCATCTACGACGTCACGGAGCGGAAGCGCGCCGAGGAAGAGAAGAAGCAGCTTGAGGAGCAGCTCCACCAGGCCCAGAAGATGGAAGCCGTTGGGCAATTGGCCGGCGGAGTTGCCCATGACTTCAATAACCTCCTCACGGTCATCTCCGGCAATGCCGAGCTCATCGAGGATGCGCTTCCCGAAGGGAGCATGGAGAAGGCGTCGCTCCAGATCATCAACGAAGCGGCGCAGCAGGCGGCGGGCGTAACGCGGTCCCTGCTGACGTTTAGCCGTCAGGTGCCTTCGGCGAAGAAGCCGGTTGACCTCGTCCAGGCCATCACCGGCGCGTGCCGATTCCTCAGCCGCGTCCTGCCGGCATCGGTACGATTCGAGGTCGACGCCGCGTGCGAACCCCCACTGTGGGTGAACGCCGATGCGACGCAGCTGCAGCAAGTCGTCATGAACCTGGCAGTTAACGCTCGAGATGCCATGCCGGAAGGCGGCACACTACGGATTTCCATCTCGCCGAAGGCGGAAGCCGTCGCTAGCGGAACGGGGGCTGAAACCCCCGAAGCCAGCTTCGCACGGCTGGACATCAGCGACACGGGCACGGGCATGACGCCTGAGATCCAGTCGCGGATCTTCGAGCCGTTCTTCTCGACCAAGCCGCGCGGCCAGGGAACGGGTTTGGGATTGTCGATCATCCACGGCATCGTCAGAGATCACGGTGGACGCATCGAGGTGCAGTCCGAGGTAGGCGCGGGAACAACTTTCACCATCCTGCTGCCCCGCATCGAGCCGGAGGCGGAGGCTGACTCGGCCGAAGCTCTGTGCCACATCCCCCGCGGACGAGGCGATACGATACTGCTGGCCGAGGACAACCAGATCGTACGCGAGACCATGGCGACGATGTTGGCATCGATCGGCTATGAGGTCATCCAGGTCGGTGACGGCAATGAACTGCTCAACTGCTACGAAGGAAGCCGGAGCGGCATTCGGTTGGTGATCACCGACGCCGATCTTCCTGATCGTAGCGGGCTGGTGTGCCTCCAGGAAATCCGCGCGGCTGGGGGTCATACCCCCGCGATCGTTGTCACTGGGTCCGTGGGGGTGGCGTGGGACGAAAGCCTCGGTATCGAGACCGCCGTGCTTCGCAAGCCCTTCCAGCTATCCCAACTGGCCACACTCGTCTCCGCTGTTCTAAGCCCAGGAGATTAGCAAGAGCCTATATTATGGCTAACACCATCTTGATCCTAATAGCCGATGATCACGCGATGGTCCGCACAGCGCTCTGCGAGCGGATCAATCGCGAACCGGATATGGAGGTCGTCGCTGACGTGAACAGCGCGGAGGAGGCGGTCACGCAAGCGATGCAGGTCCATCCGGATGTCGTTGTTCTGGACGTAGACATGCCTGGACTGGTGAGTTTCGAAGCCGCGAGAAGAATACGGTCGCGGTACCCCGATACGCGGGTTCTCTTCCTCAGTGCGTTCACCCATGATCGATACATTGACCAGGCTCTGGCGGCAGAAGCATCCGGCTACGTCGCCAAGGCCGAGCCGCTGGCCGTCATCATTGAAGCGATCCGCAAGGTAGCCTCCGGTCTGACCTACTACTCACCCGAGGTCTTATCCCGCATCGTATTCGATGCCAGTGGCTCGAAGCTAGCCAAGAAGGGCGAATCACGCTGCGCCACACTCAGCCCGCGCGAGCAAGAGGTCCTCAAGTACATCGCCCAAGGGCTCTCCAAGAAGGAGATCGCCGCGACCATGGGGCTGAGCGTCAAAACGGTAGACGGTCACTGCACCAAGGTGATGAAGAAGTTGGGCATTCATGACCGTGTGGTGCTCGCGCGGTTCGCGATCCGCGAGGGATTCGCCGAGCCTTGACGACGGGATCGAATGGGCCAGACTTCCCGCAGCCATGTTGAGAGGACCGGACGCCCGGTCATTGTCAGACATCATTTTGGGGTAAACACCCCGTGTGACTATCTCGCCCTACGGTCGATAGAAACGTTGCCTGCATTGCATAGTTCTCCCTGCAGGTGGGCCCGCTGAATGCGGGCCCTCCCTTTTTCTGTCCATCCTCACCCCCAATCGCCCTTGGGGAGCTCTTTTGCTTCGACGCCCTCGCCGGGCCAGGCGTTGCGCCGCAATCTGCGTCGAAGCCAAGTCGGATCACGCAGCCATGCGTACTACAGGCAACCTCATCCACCGTGGACTCGGCACCGCGTTTAAGCCCCACACGTTCCGGCAGACCAACTGGTCTGCCTGTGTCACTCCTGCATGATCCCAGAACAGGGCATTTGCCCCTCCCACACCTCCTCATTCCCCTGTCTGCTTCAACCGATTGAACCACAACAGATGCTGGATGACACCTGATCCGGCTTGAGAACACACGGGAGTGGCCACCCTCGGCGTGCTCACAGACCAGGAGGAATCAGGAGAAGACCGTCTCAGTAACACGGAGCGTGTTCTGCAACCAACCTTAGGAGTAGGAGTTCCCCGAATGTTTAGAGGTATGAAGCTGTCAACGAAGCTTGGAAGTGGCTTCGGCGTCGTGATCGTGATCGCCAGTGTCCTGGGCTACATGGGATGGTCGAGTCTCGGCAAGGTGGCGGCCAAGGTCGAGACGGCCGACGACGCCAACCGGATGCTGAAGGAATCGCTCGCGGGGCGCATACATGAGAAGAACTTCATGCTGCGCAAGGACAAGAAGTACCACGCCGAGGCCGTTGAACTGGTCAAGAGGTTTCATGAGCAGGTTGAGGCAATGGTGCCCAAGCTCCGGGAACAGGTGGACAAGGAAAGCGTCAGGAAGGTCGGAACCCAGATTGGTTTGTGGCTGGCGGGGTTTGAGGAGTTCGTGAGACTCGAAGACGAGAAGGCCAAGGCCGACGCCGAGATGGTGAAGGGCGCCAAAGTGGCCATCGAGCAGATCGAAAAGATGCGCGCCGACCAGAAGGCCAAGCTGCTCGACGAGCTGAAACAGCAGAAGACCGCCGACGTGATCAAGGAGCGTCTGGCCAAAGCCGATGACGCCAATCGTCTCAACAAGCTCATCCTCGAGGCCCGTCGCCATGAGAAGAACTACATCATCCGCGGCCAAGAGGAGTACATCCGTAGCGTCGCAAAGACCGTGGAGGCAATGCTGAGCCTCGCCAAGGACGCAAAGAGCCGTTTCAAGGACCCGCTCAACCAGAAACAGGCCGACGAGGTGATGGCCGCCGTGCAGGCATACAAGCTCGGGTTCGATCGGTACGGGGCCCTGGTGGAAAGTCAGAAGCAAGAAGAGCAGAAGATGCTTGCCGCCGCGCGCTCCCTGCAGCAAGAGGCCGAGCAACTGCGGCAAGGACAGAAGGCCAAGATGGAAGCGATCTCTACGTTCTCGAGCACGCTAATGCTCGGGCTGGCGGTGGCCGGTATCGTCGTCGGGAGTGTCCTGGCGGTCTTGATCGGGCGAGGGATCACCAAACCCATCAACCGCATCATCGCCGGCCTGAACGAAGGCGCGGAGCAGGTCAACGACGCGGCCGCCCAAGTCTCCTCCGCCAGCCAGGGACTGGCCGAGGGCGCCTCCGAACAGGCCAGCAGCCTCGAAGAGACATCCAGCGCTCTGGAAGAGATGG
>CAYMLO010000247.1:0-8216 GCA_964390905.1 uncultured Planctomycetales bacterium
TCGTGGTCCGCCTGCAGGGCGTCTTGACCGCGGCCGAACAGCAACTGGTCAAGTCGCTCCCGGGCGAGAAAGGGAGGGACCTGCTCAAACAAGTGAGGATCCAACTGGTCGAAACGGCCCGGCCGGTCATTGAAACGATGGTCCAGGAGGTCACCGGCGTCCAAATGGTAAGCCTGCACCACGACATCAGCACCGTCACCGGCGAAGAGGTCGTGATCTTCACGCTGGCCGACTCGCCTCTCTTCCGGGAAACAAAGAGGAAGTAGGGGCCTCTGAATCGGGATGGCCCTGGCTGCGAGCCGAACAACATCCCGCCCGCCGCCACAACGACGCTCGTCCGTCGCTTTGCCGACTTACTTCCTCACCACCCGTTGATGACTGGATCTGACGTCGGTGGTGTGCCCGCGGGTGGGCTGTGCAGGGGCCTTACGCAAGAACAGGTTCGCCCCGCGAGTGCTACGCACTCGGCATGCCAGCGGCAACGGCTCTTCGGACACGGTTCCTCCGTTCGGCCGAAGCAGGCCTGATGCCCCTCCGCCCGTTGAACGGCGTGAATGAAATCCATCTCGGCCAGCTCGCCGGTTTCGATCGCTCTATGGATGGCCCTGTCGCGGGCGTGAGCCAAGGTTAACATAGACGCACTCCCAGGGCGGCAAAGTTGACTGGAGTGGACCCATGTTCCGCCAAGAAGAACGGGTTTCTGGTCTGCAAGGTGGGGTCTGACCGTCGCTTGCCGGGCCGCTCTTGAGAACTCTGCCTCCGTGCAAAAAAAACGCCACGGCAGCGAGGCTGACACCTTCCCGCCGTGGGTTGCCCTATTCCCCAAACCTTCACAAGCCTACCACAGGACCGATAACGAGTCAAGGTCAATCTGAAAATTTTTAGCTACATTACCAAAAAGTAGCCGATATATTGTTAGCGTGAACCGACCATGTCCGTAATCGTCAAGGACGGGCAGCCGACAAGGGGCCAGGTTCATTCGTGGCCTTGTCTTCTGGGCCCCCCGCTTGGGCGGAGTGCGGATTCCAGGCTGAGGCGTTTGACTGTCTGGGCCTGCCGTTGAGCTCCGCGGCACGGTCCACCGCGCGTGACGTTCTGTTTCAGTGCATCCTATTCCTCGGCTGTCAGTGGCTCGTTGACCCGTGCTGTCCACTTCATAGTCACTGATTGGCCTGCCCCCCCTTTCTGCGACGTGTGGCTTCTCGATCAGAGCTTCCGTCTTGCCAACACAGCCAATGCCAGGACGCCTAGCATCATCGGGAGCAACAGGCCCGCGCCGCCACCGCAGATGAAGACGGCGGCGACCTTGCGATCGCAATCCATGACGAGGGTGATTGGGTTGTTGGCGTCGGTGACTGCGTAGTTCGCGTCGTCGGGGTGGTTGGGGTCGTAGATCTTCCACCACTTGAAGGCGTGCTGACTGAAAGGCTCGGCCGTCAGCGTCACCTGCGTGCCGATCGGATAGGTGTACGGCGGGAAGTTCGGATCGTTCGGCTCTGACTCGACCCGGCCGAAATCCCAGTCGGGCAGTTTCAGGTCAAGCGTGGCGCAGACCCGCGTCCATTCCCACGTGTCGTTGTTAAGGTAGTATCCTCCGAACAGGACCGTCACACCCCGTTCGCTGTCGTACGCCATCGCGTGGTCATAGCGTGTTGACGGGCCAGTGCTGGCGACGAGCGTCCAGGTCGTCCCGTCCCATTGCCACGTATCGTCTTCATACCACCCCGCAGCGAATCCGCCAAACAACAGCGTCACACCGCGGGCGCTGTCGTACACCATGGCGTGATCGCGGCGAGGCGACGGACCGTTGCTGCTGACGAGCGTCCAGGTCGTCCCGTCCCATTCCCACGTCTCCCCGTTGAACCAGGGCGCCTCCCCGGGGTCCCCGCCGAACAGGACCGTCACGCCGCGTGCGCTGTCGTACGCCATGGCGTGATCGCGCCGAGGTGACGGACCGCTGCTGTTGACGAGCGTCCAGGTCGTCCCGTCCCATTCCCATGTCTCCCCGTTGACCTCACTGGGATCGGCTCCACCGAACAACACGGTCACGCCGCGGGCGGCGTCATACGCCGCCCCGTGGCCCCATCGCGCCGACGGACCGCTGCCGCTGACGAGCGTCCAGCTCGTCCCATCCCATTCCCACGTCTCGCCGTTGGGCCCGCCGGAATCGCCCCCGCCGAATAGCACGGTGACACCGCGGGCGGTGTCATACGCCATCGTGTGCACAGATCGTGGCGACGGGCCCGTGGTGCTGCGGAGCCTCCACCTGGTCCCCTCCCATTCCCACGTCTCGCTGTTCGTGCCGCCGCCCCATCCCCCGAACAGGACGGTCACGTCACGGGCGCTGTCGAACACCATCGCGTGCTGGCGGCGTCCCGACGGGAGGGTACCGCCGACGTAGGTCCAGGATGTGCCGTCCCATTCCCACCCCTCGCCGTCCCGGTCCACGTCGGTTCCCCCGAACAGGACCGTGACGCCTCGTCCGGCGTCGTAGGCCATCGCAGTGTAGTCGCGGGCGGATGGGCCGGTGCTGGCGGTGAGCGTCCAGGTCGTTCCGTTCCATTCCCACGTTTCGCGGTTCGCGCTCCCGTCCCATCCCCCGAACAGGACCGTCACGCCGCCGGCGGCGTCGTAGGCCATCGCGTGCTCGCGGCGCGGCGACGGGCCGGTACTGCTGACGAGCGTCCAACTCGCCCCGTCCCATTCCCACGTGTCTCCGTAGAGGTCCAGGTAGCTCTCCGATCCCCCAAACAGGACGGTTACGCCGCGGGCGCTGTCGTATGCCATCGTGTGCCCATGCCTTGGCGACGGGCCGGTGCTGGCCGCGAGCGTCCAGGACGTGCCGTCCCACTCCCACGTCTCGTTGTTCCAACCCGGGTCCCTCCCGCCGAACAGGACGGTCACGCCACGAGCGCTGTCGTAGGCCATCGCGTGGTGGTGACGGCGCGACGGACCGGTCGTGCTGACGAGCGTCCAGGTCGTCCCGTCCCATTCCCACGTCTCGCCGTCACGCCCGACTGAATCGGTCCCACCAAACAGCACGGTCACACCGCGAGCGCTGTCGTACGCCATCGCGTGGTCGCTTCTTGGCGACGGACCGGTCGTGCTAACGAGCGTCCAGATCGTCCCGTCCCATTCCCACGTCTCGGCGTCCTTGTCCCCGTCGTCCCCGCCGAACAAGACGGTTACGCCACGAGCGCTGTCGTAGGCCATCGCGTGCGAGTGACGTGCCGACAGGTCGGGGGGAATCCGTTCCGTCCACGCCATGCACGCATCCCCCAGCGCCGGCGCTTGAGGTCCTACCAGCAGAACCCCGCTGAGCACCAGCAACCACATGCCGGCGCCCTGGCCGACGACCGCGGGAGTCAGAGGCAACCGGTCTTCGCAGGATCGCGCAGACTTCCCCATCGTCCTCTCCTCCAAGCTGAAGGGGGTTACTTGATCGGCATTTCTCCAATGGCCCGGGTGCCAGAGGGGCCGAACGGCATTGGATCGGATCCCCGTTTCTGCAACGTGCGGATCCTCGATCAGAGCTTCCGTCTTGCCAACACAGCCAATGCAAGGACTGCGAGCACCATCGGCAACCACAGGCCCGTGCTGCTGCCGCAGACGAAGACGGGGGCGACCGTGCGGTCACAATCCATGACGAGGGTGATCGGGTTATTCGCGTCGGTGACCAGGTAGTTTGCGTCATCGGGGTGGTTGGGATCGTAGATCTCCCACCACTTGAAGCTGTGGCGGCTGTAGGGCTCGGCCGTCAGCGTCACCTGCGTGCCAATCGGATAGGTGTACGGCGGGAAGTTCGGGTCGTTCGGGTCTGTCTCGACCCGGCCCATGCTCCAATCGGGCAGCTTCAAGGTCAGCGTGGCACGGACCCGCGTCCATTCCCATGTATCGTTGCAGCGGCTCCCGTCGTCCCCGCCGAACACGACCGTCACGCCGCGGGCGCTGTCGTATGCCATTGCGTGGTTGTCCCTTGGCGATGGACCGGTGCTGCTCGTGAGCGTCCAGCTCGTCCCGTCCCATTCCCACGTCTCACCGTCGCGCCCGCCGGCGTCCACCCCGCTGAACAGGACGGTCACACCGCGGGCGCTGTCGTATGCCATCGCGTGCGAAAACCTCGGCGACGGGCCAGTGCTGCTCCGGAGTGTCCAACTCGTTCCGTCCCATTCCCACGTATCGCCATAGACGTTGTAGTAGTCGTCGCCCCCAAACAGGACGGTCACGCCGCGGGCGCTGTCGTACGCCATCGCGTGCTGAGAGCGCGGCGACGGGCCGGTGGTGCTCACAAGCGTCCAACTGGTCCCGTCCCATTCCCACGTCTCACCGTCGCGCCCGCCGGCGTCCGTTCCTCCAAACAGGACGGTCACGCCGCGGGCGCTGTCGTACGCCATCGCGTGGTCATCCCTTGGCGATGGACCGGTGCTGCTCGTGAGCGTCCAGTTCGTCCCGTTCCATTCCCACGTCTCGCCAGCAAAGTACCCGCCCCACCCCCCGAACAGGACGGTCACGCCGCGGCCGCTGTCGTAGGCCATCGCGTGGCGATAGCGCGGCGACGGGCCAGTCTCGCTCCGGCGTATCCAGCTAGTTCCCCCTCGCTCCCACGTCTTGCCGAGGGCATGGCTCGTCGCGTCTACCCCGCCGAACAGGACGGTCACGCTACGGGTGCTGTCGTAGGCCATCGCGTGGTGGCGGCGTGCTGGGGGGATCGTCTGCCAGCTCGTCCACGTCGTCCCATTCCATTCCCACGTCTCATGGGCACCGTAGCCCGACAGGAGCCCACCGAACAGGACAGTCATGCCACGAGTGCTGTCGTACGCCATCGCGTGCGAGAACCTGGCTGACGGGCCGCTGCTGCTGGCGAGCGTCCAGTCCTCCCCGTCCCATTCCCACGTCTCGCTGTCGTAGCCTCCGGAGATCTCCCCTGCGAACAGGACGGTCACGCCTCGGGTGCTGTCGTACGCCATGCCGTGCGAGTGTCGGGGTGCCGGACCGGTGCTGCTCCGCAGCGTCCAGCTCGTCCCGTCCCATTCCCACGTCTCGCCGTTGTAGCTCCCGTCGTCCCCGCCGAAGAGGACCGTCACGCCGCGGGTGCCGTCGTACGCCATCGCGTGATCGCGGCGCGGGGACGGGCCGGTGGCGCTCCGCAGCGTCCAGCCCGTCCCGTCCCATTCCCACGTCTCGCCGTCAAGGAGCCCTTCGCTTCCGCCGAACAACACGGTCACGCCGCGCGCGCTGTCGTACGCCATCGCGTGCGAATACCGTGGCGACGGGCCGGTGGTGCTCCGCAACGTCCAGTTCGTCCCGTCCCATTCCCACGTCTCGCCGTCAAAGGTGTCGCCCCACCCCCCAAACAGAACCGTCACGCCCCGGGCGCTGTCGTACGCCATCGCGTGCGAGAACCGCGACGACGGGCCGCTGGTGCTGGCGAGCGTCCAGTCCCCCCCGTTCCACTCCCACGTCCCGCCGGCGTCGCTTTCCGTGCACCACCCGCCGAACAAGACCGTTACGTCGCGGGCGCCGTCGTACACCATCGCGGTGTAGTTCCGTGGCGACGGGCTGGGATGTGCCTTCACCCAAGCGAAGTTCCCCTGGCCCAGCGCCGGCGTCTGAGGTCCCCCAAGCAGAGCCCCGCCAAGCACCAGCAACCACGTGCCGGCGCCTCGTCGGACAACCGTTCGAGTTGGACACACCTGGTCTTGGGAACATTGCGCAGCCTTGGGCATCGTCCTCTCCTCCACGTTCAACGGCGTCGTTCGATCGGCATTCAAGAAACGGTGCGTGTGCAGAAGGGCATCAACGATCCTCCCTGAATGTTACCAAGTGCAGCCTTCGCGATCCAGTTCCTCTCGACCAAACAAAGGGGTCAGGTTTGCGGGAAGAGGGGCCAGAGCAGAGGACTCAGGTTGACCCAGCGCGTCATCTTCTGGGCCGACCGTGTGGATACAGTGCTGGCGCTAGTTCGAGCCGCTTGGCGGCTTGGGCCTGCCATTGGGCTCCGCCGCATGGATCACCGCCCATGATGTTTTGCTTCTATGGATCCACCTGCGCTGCTGTCAGCGGCTCGTTGGCCGGCTATGCCCAGTTGCCTGCGCGGATCATCGGCTGCGCCGAGGAACTCGCCTCGGTCGGTCAACTCGATCCGCATCCCGCCGATCCGGGGGGAGGGGAGGGCCTCGGCCAGCTCGATGGCCAGGCTGGCCCAACGACGGAAGCCCGTGTGGGGTTGGCGGGGCGGTGTCGGGCTGCCTTCCGGCCTCTCGTATTTGACCAGGCTGAATCGCTCAGTGGCCGAGTAGGGCAGGAACAGGACCCAGGCGGTCACGCGTTCGACCCGTCGGACCTCGCCGATCCGGCGGGCGAGCCAGATGTACTGGACCAGGTCCATCGTCGGTCCCCAGTAGAGGCGGAGCCGGGTGGTGATGCGGAGTCGGAGGCAGTCGGCGTAGTCGGTCTCGCCCGCGCGGATGTCCTCAAGGCCCTCCAGAAGCACCGTTCGCCGGACGTCCCCGTCGTAGAGGTGTCGGCCCCATTCGTCGTGGCAGGTCAGCCGGGCGGTCACGGTGACCGGCTCATCCCCCCGGATGTAGAGGGGCAAGGGGGGCAAGGGGGGATCGAACACGATGATGGCCGCCAACTCGCCACGCAACGGGGCCCGCTCGCGCTTCGGTGGCTTGGTGTCCCCGGGTTGCTCCGTCGACGCGGCCTCTGGGACTTGCTCGTCGGTTGGCTGCAGGTAAGCCGATAACGGCTGAAACGCCTTGCCGACGAGCGCTCCGGTCGCGTACACCTGATCGGCGAACCGGCGAACGTATCGCCCGGTGGCGCCGTTGTTGTGAGATCGCTCGTAGACCCACTGCCAGCCCGGTTGATCCGGGGCGTAGTCGCGGAGGTAGAAGACGGGAGGCAGGTTCTCCCGACGGACAGCGTCTGTGGGCGGCCGCCAGGGCTTGGCGCAGCCGGTGATGACGGCCAGCAGGACCAGCGCGCCCCATCCGCCCGCTAACGGGCCGGCGCGACGTGTCGATGCGATCATGACACCCCCATACATCGGTCTTGACGAGCCCCAGGTGGGGCTATATTGTAGCGAGCTTAGTGCAGGAGGTTCTGCTGCATGGATGACGCGAGCCTGAGTGATCAGGGAAAGATCGTCGGCGAAGGCATTACATTCGACGACGTCCTTCTCCTGCCCAGCCGGTCGGATGTCCTGCCGCGAGACGTCGATCTCCATACCCGTTTGACGCGGGGCGTCACGCTCAACATCCCGTTGGTCTCGGCCCCGATGGACACGGTGACCGAGTCGTCCCTGGCCAGGGCGCTGGCGCAGGAGGGCGGGCTTGGCATCATCCATCGCAACATGAGCATAGAGGCCCAAGCCCGCGAGGTCCACAAGGTCAAGCGCTCCGAGAGCGGGGTGATCAACGACCCGGTGACGCTTCGGCCCAACGACTCGGTGTCGCGCGCCCGGGACATCATGACGTTGCAGAACATCTCGGGCGTGCCCATCACGGTGGACGGCGGGAAGCTGGTGGGCATCTTGACCAGCCGCGACCTGAAGTTCCTCGAATCCTACGACAAGCGGATCGAGGACGTGATGACCCACGAGGGCCTGATTACCGCCCCGCCCGACACGACGCTCGACCAGGCAGAGGCCTTGCTGAATCGCGCGAAGGTCGAGAAGCTGTTGCTGGTGGACGAAGACCGTCGGCTGACGGGCCTGATCACGATGCGCGACATCGAGCGGAGCCGTGAGTACCCGCAGAGCTGCAAGGATGAGCGCGGTCGACTGCGGGTCGGTGCGGCCGTTGGCGTTCACGACTACGACCGCGTGGCCAGACTCTTGGCCAGTGGCGTAGATGTGATCGTGATTGACACCGCCCACGGGCACAGCCGCAACGTGATCGAGACCCTCCAGGAGATGCGGTCGCAATGCGACGTGGACGTCATCGCCGGCAACATTGCGACGCGTCGGGCGGCGGAGGACTTGATCGAGGCCGGTGCCGCCGGGCTGCGGGTCGGCATCGGGCCCGGGTCAATCTGTACGACGCGGGTGGTGACCGGCATGGGCGTGCCGCAGATCACGGCCATCATGGAGACCGTCTCCGCGGCGGAATCGCACGGCGTCCCTGTCATCGCAGACGGGGGGGTCCGCTACTCGGGCGACATCACCAAGGCGGTCGCCGCGGGGGCGCACGTCGTTATGTTGGGGAGCATGT
>CAYMLO010000248.1:0-7024 GCA_964390905.1 uncultured Planctomycetales bacterium
CCTCGGAAAAGACGCAGAAGTTGGGGCAAAACCCCTTGACAGCAAAAAAGTAAGGAAATCTCTAGGATTTTCCTTGCTTTTTTTAGAAGCCGTGGTATAATGGCTGCAGCCAGCAGCCAAAACTGGCTAGCAGCGGCCAGCAGGCCGTAGCCAAAGCGGAGGCCTGCTGGCCTCTCCGCTAGGGCTACGAGGCCAGCAGCCCTCCGCAGCAGCGCCTAGCCGCTCGCGCGCGCGAGACCTCACGATAGAACACTCGGTCACGCATCCCACAATCTACGCGCAGCAGGTACTAGACGGGAAGCATACGGTCAACGGTCGTGTCCGTCTGGCCTGTGAGAGACATCTACACGACCTCACGCGCGACGACATCTTCTTCGACGAGGATGAGTTCCAGCGACTACGGGAGTTCGTGTCCGACCTTGAGGTCGCTGACGGTCACGAGTTGACCGGCGAGCCGATGGTCATGCTCCCGTGGCAGTCGTTTCTGCTCGGCAGCATCCTCTGCTGGAAGTTCAGCGAAACCAAGGGGATACGGTACAAACAGTCGTATTGCGAAGTGGCCCGTGGCGCGGGCAAGAGTACGATGATGGGCGTCCTGCTGCTTTATGTCAGCAGGTACTGGGAGGGGTCCGATAACCTCTGCCTCGCGAACAAAGTGGATCAGTCCCGGCAAGCGTTCGACGCTGCCAACAAGATCGCCATGCGGGCGTACGGGGACTGGCGTTCTGAAGATGAGAACGAGGCGAAGGGTGCGTTGTACGAATGCACCATGCGGGAGACGAGGTGCCGGGACGGCAAGGGGCGGTTTCGCCCGATGGCCTCAAAGACCGGCACGCTGGACGGCACCAAGGCCATCCTGTACGTCTGCGACGAGACGGCAGAGGCGAAAGAGGACTATCTCCAAAAGGTAGTTTCGGCCCTCCCCAAACTCCGCGACAGTTTCATGGTGTCGGTCACGACGCCGGGGTCGCCGGAACTGGGTCTGGACAGCCCGTACTACACCCGCCGCCGGGTGGCCGATGAGGCCATCAAGCCCGAGAACTGGGACAAACTCAACGTCTTCGGCCTGTTCTACGGGATCGACGAAGACGACGACCCGGAAGACCCCGCCGTCTGGCAGAAAGCCCAACCGAGCCTCGGTCACGTCATCCCGGTGAGTTCCTACAAGCGTCTGCTTGAGGAATACAGGGCACAGGACGCCCTCCACAACTGGGAACGCTACCAATGCTGTGTGTACTCCCTCTCGGGGCTCTCATGGTTGCAACTCGGCGAGTGGCGTCATGTATCGCGGCCGGTCGCCATGAAGCCCCCGGAGGGGGTCAAGGTCTATGCGGCCGTCGACTTCTCCAAATCTTTTGACCTTACAAGCCTCTGCTGGGGCTGGTGGGCCGATGGAAAGTTCAATCTTCGATGGCACCATTGGGCCATCAAAGACCCGCAGGTCAATAGTCACGTCCGGCATTACCAGAAGTTCGTAGACAACTGGGCACGCCACGACTACGTCGACGTGGTGCCCCACCGAGTCTCCTATGACGCGGTGAAAGAGAAGATCAAGGATCTCGGCCCCAACCTCGTCCGTTGCGGATACGACGCCCTCGGCGGCATGAAGACCGAGGTGCAGGAGTGGGGCGATATCGAAGAGAACTACAGCCCGCTCCGCGGCGACCTGCCGATGTGGAGCCTGCCCCAGACCATCGTGAGTCTCGGGCCAGCGACGTACCTGCTTGAGTCGTACATACGAAACGAGACCATCGTGATGAACGAGGATCTCGTTGTCGAGTACGCCTTGCCGAACGTCCAGTTGCAAGAGAACGCCAACGGCGACCGCCGCCCCTGCAAGATGCAAAGCATGGGCATCATCGACCCCATTGTCGCGTGCGTGATGCTCATGGCCGTCCTCATCAAAGAGGGGGCCGAGAGGCCCGGAGCCTACGCCAAGGACGAGGACATCGTGGTATGAAAAACCCCCTGACCGAGATCCGTCGTCTGTTCAAGATGACGAAGTTCGGCGGCAGCGTCCAGCAACTGCCCGATGCGTGGTGGAACTGGGAACGCAACACCTTCAGCCCCGACGATCTCGTCGCGGACCCGTTCAAGGCTCTTGGCTTCACGCCGATCAGCCGGGCGATTCAGGTCGTCTCTAACGACCTCGCCCGCGTGCCCATCCGCACCGAAAAGAAGACCGACCAGCACTGGGAAGTCGTTGACGACAACCCGGTGCTGGACGAGATCCTGAACGAGATCCCGAACACCCACTTCTCGGCGTACGAGTTCAAAGGCTGGATGTGCCGCAGCATGATGCTGTGGGGTAACGCTTTTGCACTCATCAGCCGGTGGGGTAACGAAATCCGTGAACTGATACCGGTCCGCCCGTGGGACATGGCCCTGCTGCCGGACACGGAACGCGGCGGCTGGTACTACCACTCGTCCGAGTACGGAGACATCAAGCACACCGACGTTCTGCACTTTAGGATGCCTTCATACGGCAGAATGCTGTGGGGCGAAAGCCCTGTAGTTCTTGGCCGACACGCAGTGGCCCTCGGACAGTCGCAGGAAGCCGCCGGTCGGTCGGCGTTCCAGATGCCCGGCCTCGGCAAGATCGCCATCACCACGAAGGAGACGATGGGTGGCGAGGCCGTCCGTCGCATGCAGGAAGCCTTCCGGGGAGCCCATAGCGGACCGGAAGGCATGCTGCGTCCGATCGTGGTGCAGAACGAGTCTGACGTGAAGCAGGTGGGGCAGTCGCTGACCGACCAGGACTGGATCGCGGCTCGCAAGTTCTCGATCAATCAGGTCGCCCAGATGTACGGCGTCCCGCCGCAGATGCTCTACAACTTCGAGGCCGAGTCGGCCAGCGGAGTGTCGGAGCAGGCTCGCCAGTACGTCGACAACTGCCTGAGCCAATACACCGCAACGTGGGCTGCGGAACTCGCATGGAAACTGCTTCCGCACACGCCGGACGGCGAGCGGTATCGGTTTGTCTTTGACACGACCCAACTGGTTCGTGGCACCTTTGCGGAGCAGGTGTCTGCTCTCCAGATTGCCGTCCAGACCGGCGTGATGACCCGTAACGAAGCCCGCAAGATGATGGGATTCAACCCCATCGAGGGCGGAGATGAGGTGCTGATTGGACCGAACATGCTTCCGATCGAGCAGAACGAACAGCAGGCTGCTGGAAGTTCGAGCGATGGGGAGACTGACGAGTCTGGGGGAGAGTGACGGTCCCGTCATCTTCCGCGGCTGTGCAGTCCCTTACAACGAAACAAGCCGGATGCTTTACGACCGGCCCCGACCCTACCGCGAGCGATTCGTCCGTGGGGCTCTGAAGTGGAGTGAAGAGACGGTGATGCTGGTGCAGCATGACCAACGGGGTGTGCCTCTCGGTCGTGTGGCCGCCGGGACGCTTGAGTTTGAAGATTCGGAAGACGGGCTGCACTTCCGTTGCAACCTGCCCGAATCACGAATGGACATCCGCGAGGCGCTTGAAAGAGGCGATCTCGACGGTTCCGTATCCATCGGTTTTCAGTGTGAAGACGACGATTGGATGCACACAAAGTCGGCCTCCCTCCGCACTGTGCGGAAGGCGAATCTGGCCGAAGTTTCTTTGGTTACCGCAGGCGCATATCGAGGTGCCCGCGGCTGCATGAAGGAGTCCTGAACATGGACGACCTCCGCTCGCTGCGGGAGCAGCGTGACGAACTCCGGTCGCAACTCGATGCGATCATGGAGCGCAACGACAGCATCGACGACACCGAGTCGATCGAGGCTCTGGAGCAGGGCACCGCCCGCATGGCGGAACTGGACGCTTCGATTCGGTCCGCCGAAGCGAAGGCTCGCTACAACGAGATGCGTGAGGCTGCGGCCCCGTCCTACTCGTTCCGCAGCGAGACGACCACCCGCAAGAACGATGGCGAGTACCGATTCGAGGTTCTCCCCAACAACGAAGTCCGCGTGGTCGGTGGCGGATCTGCCGGATCCGACGCCACGTTCACCGGCGACTACGGCGCGAGCATCCCGGTCGATCTTCAGGCCGAGATGATTCGCCGTCTCCCGGTTCTGGCTCCGATCCGCGGGTTCTTCGGATCGACCCAGTACCAGAACGACGTTGAACTCCAGCGTGTCGCTTCGCGTATCGCGATGACCACCAGCGCGTCCACCGCGGGCGGCAACGTCACCGCTGAGTCTGCGGCCTACACCGAAGAGGACTTCGTCCTTGAGCGTGTCCGCAGCCGCAACTTCAAGACCGCGGCCAAGAGCCGGGTCACTGAGGAGTTCATGCGGGACGCCCGCGGCCGTGCCGTTGCGGAAATGCTGCTCCAGCACGCTGAGGAGCATGGCCGTCTTTGGGACGAACTGTACGCCCTCGGCCTTGGTGCCGACGCTGGCCCGGAGCCGGTGCTTCTGACGCCGACCGCTCTCGCTGCCGCGTCCGGCGACTTCGCCAATGCTGCCGCAACTCCCCACGCCGAAATCAACCTGCAAGGCTTTGACAACAGCGACTGGGCCGCAGCGAGCAACGCTGTCAAGTCCGAACTGATGGTCGAATACCTGACCAACCTTCGGTACGGCCAGATCCCCGCGCAATACTGGGGCGGCCTGAAGTGGCTCGTCACGCAGGAGTTCTTCGCGCTTCTCGCTGGTCTGACGGACGGATTCGGCCGCCCGCTGTTCCAGCCGCTCAACCTGTCGAGCCCCGAAGCGTCGACCGCTGCTGGTACGCTTCTCGGTCTGCCGGTCACTGTGACCAACAACCAGACCGGAACCGCTGGCGATTCGGCCCAAACCGTTCTGGCGGTTCTCGCCCACAGCGAGGACTACCGGATCTTCGACCGCACGCCGTACAGCCAGCAGGTCGATCCGTACTCGCGTGGCGACAACGGCGAGGTGGTCTACCGTACTCGGATGCGTTCGGACGGCCGATGGCTGCGTCCGTACGCCGCCGGTATGCTGCACACCGTCGCCTGATCTCAACAACTCACGGAGTCCCCCCCTCCCTCCGGGGAGGGGGGGACTGACGGATGACCACAATGATCGAGTTCGTTTCCAAGGCAGCCCACAACTTCCAACTCTCGGAGTTCGCGGACCACATCCGTCTGGAGACGACCGACGATCACCCCGCCGCCCAGCGAAGTCTCGACGCCGCCGTCGAGGCCGTCGAGGACTGGACGGGAAGGCTGTGCAGGGTTTGCACAATCGACCAGAGCGAGGGCTACTTCATCCCGCCGTTCCGGGCCGCCTACTACCCCGTGGTGGACGCCAGCACGACGGTGACACGGTACGACTCCGAACTCGACGTGTCGGACGACGTGACGGCGTACTACTACGTTCTGAAGAGCAGGGGCGGCTACCACCTCGTCCCGGTGGTCGGCTCGTACCTTGACACGATCCGCAAGACCGTGACGTGGCGGTATCAGGCTGGCGACACCGACGTGCCAGCCAACCTCAAGTTGGCGATCTACGGCGTGGCCGCGCACTTCTACGAGAACCGCGAACTGGTCAACGAGGCCCGGCTGGAGACGGTGCCGATCGCGTACCGCTCCATCATCGAGTCCTACCGAAACGGGGACATGTGATGCAGGTCGGCAAGTTCCGCCATCGCATCACAGTCCGAGTCCCGTCCCAATCCACGGACGAAGCGGGGCAAGCGTCCTATAACTTTAGTTCGTTCGACTGTTGGACAGACGCCAAGAGCATCCGCGGGTACATTTCCGAGGCCGGGATGCAGGAGATGGCTGGACGCCGCTACTACAAGTTCACCATGCGACACGACGACCGCATGGACTACGGCTGCGAGATCGTCTTCCGGGGCACGACGTACCGCCCGGAGCGAATCGACCGCTGGGACGAGCGGGACCGCTACCTGATCGTCTACGCCTACGAGGTGGACCTGTGATGGACGACTCGCACATCGAGGAACTCTTCGACAACATCGAGGAGATCATCAAGATGCGGGACAAGCCGTCCATCGCCCGCCTGAAGCGTGGGCTGCGGCAGGCCATGCGGATCGTGGACGCGGCGAGCCAGCAGCAGTACGCCAGCCACAAGTACCGATTCGGTGCTGGCAAGAAGAAGCACAAGGAGCGCGGCGGGCGGTTCCGCGACTTCGCCAGCAAGGCGACCGCCTACCGCTACCGATTCAACGTCGCCAAGGGCAAGAAGCCGTGGCGGTATCAGTCGATGATGAAGCGGAAGGGGCGGGACAACACCTACCAAGGCAACCTGTCCCACCTGATCGAAGACGGTGCGTGGAACGTGAAGTACCAGAAGCAGAACCGGGCCTACAAGGTCCGCAACGCTGCGTTCGAGAAGAGCCGCACCGCGGCTATGGCGAGAGCCATCCAAGCATTCAAGGAGGCACTCGGTGTCAGTTCCTGAGACGATCCACGACTTCCTCGTCGCCGCGGTGGACGACGATACCGTCAAGGTATCGCCGTTCGTTCGTTCGCATGGCACGGACTTCCCGTTCGTGATCTACGACTTCCAGCAGGATGTCTACACCGGCTCCACGCCGTCCAGCCCCGGCCCACCGCTGATCCAGTGGGAGGCCACGGTCGTCGATCGCACCCTTTTGGGTGCGGAGACGATCGCCCAGAAGATCGTGGAAGCGGCTCCAGGCGACTCCTGCCCCGTTCGCGTCAAATCCCTCGTTCGATCCTACGAACCCTCCTATGACGGCCAACGCCCCGGCGAGTACGTCATCACCATCAACATGGAGAACTTCTGATGGCAAAGGTCATCGGCAACGGCCTGACGGCCTCGTTCACGCCTACGGACTCAACCGAGTTCACCCTCGCCGTCACCAGCATCTCTCTGGATGGTGGCGAGCGTCCCATGATCGACATCACGGCGTCCAACGACGCCAACCGGACGGCTCTGCCCGGCCTTCGGGCGGTCCCCACCGGTTCGATCACTGGCGTCCTCCAGACCACGGATCTGACCAAGGTGGAAGGCGAACTGTCTGGATGTGATGTCCGGGTGGCTCTCTTGGTGCAAGGCAAGGC
Organism: uncultured Planctomycetales bacterium; assembly: GCA_964390905.1. Taxonomy (GTDB): domain Bacteria; phylum Planctomycetota; class Phycisphaerae; order UBA1845; family JAFGLZ01; genus JAFGLZ01. The sequence goes on from CAYMLO010000248.1 coordinate 7,002, forward strand.
TGACGATTGTTCCACCGACTACG
>CAYMLO010000248.1:7124-8198 GCA_964390905.1 uncultured Planctomycetales bacterium
GCGGAGCAGGTGCGGCACTGGCCGTTCTCGATCCAGCAGCGGATCTACGAACTCTGCACCGAACTGAACGGTCTGGACGAGCCGGGAAACTGACGGAGCGGGATCTAGCGAACCACCGTCTCGCCAAGGAACTCGGCATGACGGTAGGCGAGGCTCTTTCCCGCATGTCCGCCCGCGAGTACCTCAACTGGCTTCTCTTCTGGCAGTACGAGGCCGGTGAGAAGCAGACGAAGGCACAAGCCCTTCAGGAGATCGCCAAATGGCGACAGTAGGCAATCTCTTCGTGAACGTACGAGGCCGCACCAGCGGCTTCGTGCGTGACATGAAGCGGGCACACAAGTCCGTCAAGAAGGACTTCTATCGCAACGAGGCTCTGGCGAGAGAGGCTGTCAAAACAGCGATCCAGAAGAAGATCAAGGCCCAAAGCGAAGGCCAGTCTCCGGCAATCATCCAACGACGAATCGAGCAGTTGGCTCAGGCCAGATCGCGTTTGGCGATTGCTCGCAGTAGGCCGGAAAGGCTCGCGAGACGGCGTGAACTTGTGGCAGCCAAGGAACGAGGCGAAGCCGCGAGGGCTTTTCTGGCCCGCGAGGCAAAGGCACTGATCCCTCTTGTCTTTGGTGTACCTGCTGCTGCTCTTGCTCTTGTTGTCCGGCAAAGCGTCAAGGCATTTACCGCCGCGAGCCAGTTCGCGGTGATGGGTCCAAGAGGTGGTGAGTTTGTAGAAGCGAACGTCGGCAAAATGCTAGACGCCATGGCGTTTGCCCAGAGGCCAGATGTCTCCGGGGTCATGGCAAGAACAGCGCAGATCGAGCGTGAGAACGCACTTTTGTGGCGAGAAGTTGGTTTGCAACTTCAGATCATCAGCAACTTCGCGTTTAGCCTACTTGGTTTGTCTATGGAATCACCATCTATTGCAGGTGATCCCGGCTTTGTTTCCGAACGGCAGACACAGGCCCAAGTCAGAATGCGGAATCTTGCGGAACGGTCGATGAGGGTTCCTTTCGGGCGGTTTATGAATGGGTACGACTCTTGATAAGTTACACCGGGACGACATTCAAAGCATGGGAGCAA
>CAYMLO010000249.1:0-8143 GCA_964390905.1 uncultured Planctomycetales bacterium
CTGCCGAAGGACGGCGGTCTGGGCTATTGGGCCTACAAGCATATCCTCGGCTTCGAGGACGACATCTTCAAGATCACGACCGCAGCCATCGACATCAACGACACCCGCGCCCTGCACGTCGCCGAGCTGACCCGCGACGCCCTGCGCAACATGGGCCGCTACATCGCCGGCGCGCAGGTCCTCCTGTGCGGCGCGAGCTATCGCGAGGACGTCGGAGACACGCGTTACAGCGGGTCCGAGCTGGTCGTCCGCAAACTGACCGAGATGGGCGCCGACCTGAGCGTCCACGACCCCTACGTCGAGCACTGGTACGAGCTCGAGAAGCAGGACACCTATCCAGCCCCGGGCCATTCCTGGTCGCGGTTCTTCCGCAATCAGGACGACCTGGTCGACCTTCGCGTGCAGGACGACCTGGCCGCGGCGCTGAAGGGCACAGAAGCCCTGATCCTGGCGGTCCGACACGGACCCTACCTGGACCTCGAGCCCGACCAGGTGGTCGACTGGGCCGGCGGGCCGGTGGCCGTCGTCGACTGTTTCGGCATCCTCACCGACGACAAGATCCGCCGCTACTTCGAGCTCGGTTGCGAGGTGAAGGGGCTGGGCAGGGGACACATCCAGCGGATCAAGGAGGAGGTCCGCGCCACCAGGAGATAGCCGGCCGGTTCTGGATTCGGATAGGGGGACCTGCCGGAAGCTCATTTCCGAGCGTACACGTGAGCCATCGGGAGAGTGCGTTGGGCCAGGCCGCCAAACGCGCATCTCGCCTTCCCGCTGCAGATCAGCGAGAGCGTATCGGTGCTCGGGTCCTTGGCAGCGCAGGCGTTGCCGAGGAAGCGGCCGTCGAAGTAGACCCCGAGGTGCTTTCCGACGACCGTGACGGCCAGGACACCGGTGCGTCTGCCGACGTTCCATTTCTGGCGGGTTGAGATCGAGTGGGTCCGCGTCGCGATCCGTCCGTCGCTGCTGAGCAGGACGCGCAGGGCCGAGTCGCCGTTGGGCTTGTGGTCAAGCGCAACCCCGGCCGTTCCGCCTGCGGATACCGAGAGGTCCACCGATAGCGTGCGTGCGCCCGTCCCAGGCAGGGGGAGGGTCGTCAACGGACCCTCGGGCGCTGCGATGACCTGGTCGCGGGCGATGCGCCACTGGCCCGACGGACGAAGCCGGCGCAGATCGATGGCATCCTGCCCCCGGGGCTTCAGATCCTCTCGAAGCGTCAAGATCAGACCGGTCTCGGGCGCGCCGCTGAGGCGCTTCGGCAGCGAGATCCGCCCTCGATGCAACGCTCCGCGTTGCCATTCATAGACCAGGTGGATGACATCGAGCCCACGACCACGCGGCACCACCCAGGACGAATACTCCATCCCCCGTCCGGAGCGCAGCACCGGGCACCCCAGGAACAGCCGGCCGGGGTCGGCGCTGTCGAAGCGCAGCGGGTCAGTGCCGAAGACGTAGCGCATGTGGGTAAAGCCGCCTCGCTTGCAGCCGAAGAACAGCACGTATCGCCCATCTTTCCACCGGAGCAGCTGCGGCACCTCGTGGTATTGCTCCAATCCGGGCGCGTAACACGGCGGCAGACATTCCCAATCGATCAGGTTCTTCGAACGAGCCAGGGCGATACAGCCGCGCTTGGGGCCGGGCCCCTTGTTGAGTCGCCCCGTGATGTACGCGTAGAACCAACCGTCGGCGGGATTGCGCAGAATCGCCGGATCGCGCCAGGCGACGTTGCCATAGCCGGGCGAGTTTCGGGGGTCCGTCTCGTACCAACGCGGATCAGCCACCAGGACGGGGTTCTTCGGGTGTCGCCTGAAGCTGCGACCGTCCGTGGAGGTCGCCAGCCCGATCCGTTGGACCCGCCCGTCCTCGGCGTTGCAGCGTCCGGTGTACAAGGCGTAGAACACGCCCTGCCAGTAGAAGAAGCCCGACGTGCAGATGTCCTTGTCGTCCCACGATCCGACCGGACCGCGGGAGATGCCGCCCGGCTGCCATGTCCAAGAGACCAGATCTTTCGAGATCGCGTGCCCGATCTCGCGAGGCGGCTGTTGGAGGTAGAGATGGTACACCCCGTCGACGAGCACGATCCGCGGATCGTTGAGCCACAGATCGGTCCTTGGTTTGTACAGACCAAGCCCTATGCCGCTTGAGCCCTGTGGGGCAGCGGCGCTCGGGACGCCGAGCATAACGGTCATGGCAAACGCAGACACGATCATCTCACCTGCGGACCTCCCTCGCTACCGACTCGTCACGGTGGTTCAGCGACGACTGCGGTGCTCGTGCATTTTCGGCCATCGCGATCGTTGTGCCCAGGCACGGAGCATCCTAGTGCGGATCGCCAGCCTGAGGTCAGTTGCTCGTGGAGCTGTCGGACCTGCGCAGCATGGTTTGGTAGTTCCGCTAGGTTGATCGTCTCTAGTGGGTCAATCTGGTGATCGTACAACTGCCTTGCCACCAGCTTACCTGAGGTCCGCTCGATCCACTCTGTGTAGCGGTAGCGATCGGTCTTCATGGACCGCCCGATGACTGTGCCGCCCTTGTCGGCGTTGCCGCGTGCGGGTTGATCGGTGAAGGCGGCGGTCTTCCACGGGTGATCCGGTCGGGCGAGCAGCGGGGCGAAGCTCGTGCCCTCCAGGTGTGACGGCAACGGCAGCCCGGCGAGGTCGCAGAGCGTCGGGTAGAGGTCGACCAGTTCGACGAGCGCCTTGGTGGCGCGTCCACTGCCGGCTGACTTCGGCGCGCGGACGATCAGGGGCACGCGGGCAGCATTTTCGAAGCACGTGTGTTTGCCCCACATGTCTTGCTCGCCGAGGTGGTAGCCGTGATCGCCCCATAGAACGACGACAGTATTGTCGGTGAGCTTCAGCCGATCGAGCTCGTCGAGGACTCGGCCGATCTGGGCGTCGACGTGGCTGATGCATGCGAAGTAGCCGTGACGCAATCGCCGCCGATTGGGCTCGGAGAACGGTTTGCGTTTGGGTTGATCGGTGTAGCGCCGGAGCTCGCCCGAGCGGTGCCAGGCGATCCTGGGGGCCCCTTCCGGGAAGTCCGGGCTCTTGGCGAGCGGGATCGTCTTCGGATCGTAGAGGTCCCAGTACTTCCGTGGCGCGATGAAGGGCGTGTGCGGCTTGATGAATCCGACGCCGAGGAAGAACGGCTTGCCCTTCTCTACTAGCTGCTTGAGCTTCTCGACCGCGGCGTCACCGACCTTGCCGTCGTAGAGCTGGTTGTCCGGGACGTCGGGGTCCTCGGTCATCGGACCGAAGAGCAGGGCCTTCCTCCAGTCCTCGCCCTTGCGGTACTGATCTCGATAGCGTCCTCTGAAAACCCGTTTGGCCTGGACGATGCCATCTGACGTGAAGTAGTAGCGTGGCCAGAACCGGATCGCCGGCTCGGACCAGGACGGCGGGTCGTCCAACCGGTCCCAACGCGGACAGATGGATCCCTCGATGAAGGGCCCGTGGTAGAGCTTGCCGATGCCGACACTCTGATAGCCGTGGTTCTTGAAGTGTTGTGGCAGTGTAGCGATGTTCGGGAATCGGTCTCGGAAGTAGACGTGGTTGCCCAGTACGCCGACGGTCTCCGGCCGCATGCCCGTCATTAGGCTGGTGCGGGACGGGTTGCATAGCGGCTGCTGGCAGTAGGCTCGACGGAACAGAACGCCCTGCGACGCCAGCCGGTCGATCCTCGGGCTCTTGGTATGCCTGTGACCGTAGCAGCCCAACTCGGGGCGGAGATCATCGACGGCGATGAATAGGATGTTCGGGCGCTCTTCTGCGGGCGCTGGTCGCGTGTGGACGAACATCAATGGGACTGCGAGGGAGCAAAGCACATAGGGATCGATCATGCCGTGAGCCCTCCGAATCATTGGCGACGCCCTCGCGAGTCTGTTGGTTCCAAGAGGTACTTCAGGTAGCGCCAGCTCTGCCTTGGTCCGTAGCGACCTCTCTTGAGTTTCTTCGCGACGTGGTCGTGTTCGGCCGCCAGTTGCCTGAGGTTCTTGGCATCGAGCAGCGGGTCGCGGAGCTCCCGTCGGAATGCTTGGAGCTGTCGCATCAATCGCCTCTTGACGCGGGCAAGCTCGGGGCGATCGGCCAGATTCCGGAACTCCCACGGATCGTTCGCAAGATCGTACAGTTCGACGGCGGGAGGATTCCGCCACGTGTCATACGCCTGGCGGACGTGCTTGGGTGCCGCCTTGATCTCCTCGCGCTTGGTTCCGTAGATGAAGAACGAGCCCCGCTGGTTCAGGTAGTTGGCGTGCACCGGGTTCGATCGCTCAGGCGTCAGATTGAGGATCAGCTTGTAGCGCTCGTCGCGGACGGTGCGCTGGGGGAAGAAGCTGGCGGCGTGATAGGCAGTGCGTTCGGCGAACAGGTACCGTCGCCACGAGACGTCCTGTCCGGCGGCCAGCGGCAGGAGCGATTGCCCCGGTAGCGGCGCCCGCGCAGGGAGACAGGCCGTCTGAATCACGGTTGGCAGGATGTCGATCGTCGAGACGAGTTCGTTGCGGACGGTACCCGGCCGGACCTGACCTGGCCATCGGAGGATCATGGGGATTCGCAGGCCACCCTCGTAGCACGTTGCCTTGCCGCGTGGGAACTGGGCGCCATGGTCGCCGATGTAGATGACGAGTGTCTCGTCGTCCTTGCCCGATCTGTCGAGTTCCTCAAGTAGCCTGCCTATGCCTGCATCGAGCCGCATCAGGCAGTTGTAGTAGTCGGCGGCGCCTTGCCGAAGTCGCGGCGAGTCGGCCCCGATGAAAGGCAGCGGCTTGACATCACCCGCGGAGAGCGGACGCTTCGGCAGACCGTGCTGCTGGCGCAGCAACGGGAAGTGTGCGTCCGAGAAGTTGACCGAGAGGAAGAAGGGTCGCTGCGATCCGCGGAAGAACTCGCCGGCCACCTCGGCGACGCGTTCGACGTTGCGCGACTTGAAGCTGTTCGCCTTTGCCTCGTTCCAGCGGAAATCGAAGGGGAACGCCGATTCAGGATTGACGTGCAGCTTGCCGATCAGACCTGTTCGGTAGCCAAGCCGTTTCAGGACGCTGGGGATGTTGTCCCAATTCCGGAACATCGCGTAGCGATGCGTCGCCAGCCCGATCTGCCCGTTCTGAAACGGGTACAGGCCGGTCAGAAATGAGGCCCGAGACGCCGAGCAGACCGCGTGCGTGACGTACGCGTTGGCAAAACGACATCCCTGCGCGGCCAACCGGTCGAGGTTCGGAGTCCTCACGAAGGGGTCGCCGTAGCAGCCCAGCTCGGGGCCGTTATCCTCAGAGACGATCAGCAGCACGCTCGGGCGCTCGGGCGCGGCGGGTGCTGTCGGTACCTCCGCGAGGGCGAAGTACGGCAGGACCAGCATGGCAAGGCGCCCGACAGGAAGATGGCTCATCCGCCGCCGCTGTTCGACTGGCCTGGCATTCATTTCTGGGCTTTGCTCGATGTGGCGAGTTGGTCGCGCTCTCGGCCGAGGTTTTCCCAGATGACCGTACCCACCTGTGCCGCCTGGCGGTTTGACAACCATTATATCCCCTCCGGCGCTCACGCCATGCCCGGCAGGTCCATCAGGGCTTCGGGGTTCTCGGGTTGCGTGCGCCATTCGGTCTCGAAGCCCGCGAGAGCTCTTCCCTTGCAGGCTCGAATCAGTGTGCATCATACCAGTGCAGTCAACGGATCTGGGGAATGCGGGCCTAGGTCCGGAGCTGCGATGAGTGGCGTTCCCGGTTGACCTCAGCCGGGCCTCGTGGTAGCGTTGGCTATGCAAAATCTTCAGAACCTCACGTCACGTGACCGTCTCGTTTGGCCGGGTGGGAAGGAGATACTGGGATGTTCCGCAACCGCATGGCAATCGGGCTCATCGTGGGCATTGCGTTCGCCGCGCCGCTCGCGCACGGCCAGCCGGTCAGCTTCGAGCGTCTTCGGGCCATCGGCGACAGCCTGACCATCGGGACGCAGGGCGGGATGATCTCGGACGAGCGAAACCAGCCCAGGTCCTGGCCGGCGGTCTTGGCCCAGCAAATGGGTACGACGCTCTACCTGCCATTGTTGGAGCCCATGACGATCGTCGCCGCTCAGCGACGGGTCGACTACCCCAACTACGAGTATGCCCACGTCATGGCCTACAACGGGGTGAGCGTAGATGACACCTACATGAAGACGTGCGACGAGATCCCCTTCCTACAGTTCGGCTGGGACTGGGAGCACATCAATCTGGTGTTGGCGCCGAGGTGGGGCGAGTCGCTGCTCTCCGCCGTGGTCAACGACGATCCGACCTTCGTCGTGGGCTATCTCGGGGCCAACGACTACATGAACAAGGTCATGGCCAAGGGCACCGTCATCGAGAACATCCCCATCTACGGAGAGGTCGAGCCGTTGGACGGCAGCGGGATGAGGCCGCAGGATCTGTTCTATCGCGACTACAAGGTCGTCATCGAGGCGTTGTACCAACCCGGCCGCGGGATCTGCTTCGGCACCATGCCGGTCCTGCCCGACATCCCCGGGCTCTTGGACAAGGAGGAGCTGACCGAATTCATCGGGCCCAACCCGATGCCGGAAGACTGTGTCACGGACTACATCGTCGCGGCCGCCATCTACAGCGGGTTGCTCCCCGCCTGGACGCCCGACATGGTTGCCGACGACCGCAACTACTATACGCCGGCCGAGATCGCCTACATCAACGACCAGATCGCCGGATACAACAACACGATCCGGACGCTGGCCGCCGATCCGAATCACCCCTTCGCCGTGGCCGAGAGCCCCATCCAGATGCCCGAGATCACCTCCGGGGCGTACCGAATCAACGGCTGGCGGATCAACGCCGACGTTTCGTGAACAACCTGGGCAGGCCATGGGCGAGCATCATGAGCAGCGACAGCGTGCACATGAGCGATATCGGCCATGCGCTCACGGCCGTGGCCTTCATCCGGGCCATCAACGACTTCTACGGCGCGAGCATCCCCGAGCCGACCGAGGCGGAGCTGACGGCGATCCTCAACAACGATCGTTTCGCTGACAACGATGGCGACGGCCGCATCGAGGGCCTCGATTGCGACGCGTTTTACCTCAGCATGAACTTCGTCTACGGCGACGCGCTGACGGGTGACTCGGGCGAGATCCCGCGGAACGCCAAGGTCCCGACCATCGATACCGTCAACGGGTCCTGGGGCGAGGTCACCCCCAGCATTGAGGGCCCCGAGTATTTCGAGGGGACCGCTGTGACGCTGACGGCCGCTGCGATCGAAGGGAAGCGCTTCAGCCACTGGGACTGCTACGATCCGAACCATCCCGGCGACGCGAATTACGTCGTCAGCGACTCGAACAACCCCCTCGCTGTCGTCATGGACGCCGACCGTGAAGTGGTCGCCGTCTTCAAGTGTGGCAACCAGATGGGTCCGTTCCTGCCGATGATCGCCGGCGCGCTCGCCTTCTTCATGTACCTCAGACGCTGGCGCCGGTCTGCGTCGTAGTGCCTGGGTCTCCGACTGGAGCCCCGTGGTAGCGGCCGTTCACCGGGTGTCTCCCGGCACGAGCCCCGTTTCCCCAACAGTGGGGAATGGGCAATTGCGCTACTTCGTCGCCTGCTGTCGCAGTTCCTGAGCACAGGTCAGGTAGTAGTTGCGGCCGATCCCAGACAAAACGTTCTCGGCGATCGCTTCAAGTGCGACGGCCTTCATCAGTCTCGGTTCCTTGGCGGCTGGCTCGAGGGCGAGCAGGTGGTCGCAGATCTGCGCGACCCACTGGAAGTCCTTTCTTGCCAATGCCTCCTTTGCCTTTGAAAGCAGCACGTCCTTACCGCCTACCAAGTCGGAGATCCGCTGTGCTTCCTCCGCCGGACTTAGCGGAAACAGGTTGGACGGATTGCCATCGAACCACCCGAGATACCCGTTGAAGATCGAACGCACGGCCCACTCGGGATTCCCATAGTAAGGACGGAGATGCTCCTTGTCCCTGAAACGCTTGGGCAACTGGACATAATCCACGAGCTCATCCGGCGTCAGGCCTTTGTTCATTCCCTCAATCGTCTTGTCAAGAACGAACCGGATGGCATCACGATAGTCGGTCAGAACCTCCGTGACGTTTTCCCTTCCGATGACCGGACGTGTGTGTCCGGGGATCAGGAAGTCGCTGACGGTGCCGGTGAGCGGCGTGGA
>CAYMLO010000250.1:0-8141 GCA_964390905.1 uncultured Planctomycetales bacterium
TCACGCCGATCTTGTCGCTGACCTTCGCGCCGCCGAGGATGGCGACGAACGGCCGCTTCGGATCGGCCAGCGTGTCGCCCAGGAACTGCAGCTCCTTTTCGACCAGAGACCCGATCACGCGCGGTTTGCCCGTCATCGTCTGCGGTACGGTCAGCATGCTGGCGTTGTCGCGGTGGCACGTCCCGAACGCGTCGTTGACGTAGACGTCCGCCATCTTTGTCAGTTGCTGGGCGAATCGATCCTTGGCGGCCCGCTTGTCGGTGTCTTTGGCGGCGTCCTTGTCCTTAATGGTCTCGGCCGGGTGAAACCGCAGGTTCTCGAGCATGCAGCACTGCCCGTCTTGAAGGGCCTCGACGGCCTGAAGGGCCACCGGCCCGATGCAGTCGGGCACCATCACGACGTCCTGCCCGAGCAGCTCGCCCAGACGCTTCGCGCACGGCGCCAGACTGAACCGGGCGTCGGCCTCCGGATCGCCCTTTGGTCGGCCCAGGTGGGACATCAGGATCAGTCGGCCTCCGCGCTCCAGGATGTTGCGGATCGTCGGCAGGGCGCGGGTGATCCGACGGTCATCGGTAATCCGGAGATCGTCGTTGAGCGGCACATTGAAATCCACGCGCATCAGCACGCGCTTGCCCTTGACCTCCACGTCGGCAACGGTCTTCTTGGCCATGGTCCACCTCTGTTTTGGACGGGTGTTCTGCCGGCAGCCGGTTCGGAGCCGTCAATGTACAGGCACGCGGCACCACACGGCCGGGACGCGGCGGCGCGGACGCCCGCTTCCTGACGGGCACGGCTCGGATGGGACACCCTGCGCTACATCGACGCCAGCTTCGTGATCAGGTCGGCCGTCCGGTGCGAGTAGCCCCACTCGTTGTCGTACCAGCTGACGACCTTGACGAAGTTGCTCTCCTTGCCGCACACCAGCGTGCTGAGCGCATCGAAGATGCTGCTGGCCGGATTGCCGACGATGTCGCCGCTGACGATGGGTTCGTCGCAGTACTCGAGAATGCCCTTGAGCGGTCCGTTCGCGGCGGCCTTGACCGCCTCGTTGATGGCCTCGGCGGTGGTGGCCTTGCCCAACTCCGCCGTCAGGTCGACCACCGAACCGTCCTGGACCGGGACGCGCATCGCGAAGCCGTCCAGCTTGCCGTTCAGGTCCGGCAGCACCAGCCCGACCGCACGGGCCGCGCCCGTCGTCGTCGGAATGATGTTCTGGTACCCCGCCCGGGCGCGACGCAGATCCTTGTGAATGAAGTCCTGGATCACCTGGTCGTTTGTGGGGGCGTGGATGGTCGTCATCAGCCCGCGCTCGATCCCGAAGTTCTCATGCAGGACCTTGGCCACCGGGGCCAGGCAGTTGGTCGTGCAGCTCGCGTTGGAGATGTACTTGTCGTCGGCCTGGATGCTGTCGTCGTTGACGCCCAGCACGACCGTCCGAACCACCGAGTTGCCCCACTTCGACGGGTCGTTGAGCAGGGCCTTGTCGTCGCCGGCCGGGGCGCTGAGGATCACGCACTTGGCCCCCGCCTTCAGGTGATCGTCGTAGCCGCCCTTCTCGCTGGTTACCTTGCGGAACACGCCTGTCGACTCGACCACGTAGTCGGCGCCCAGGTCGCCCCACGGCAGGTTCGCGGGGCTGCGCTCGCTGAGGATCTTGATCTGATCGCCGTCTACCACCATCCCGTCGCCGGTGCACTCGACGGTGCCGGGATACTTGCGATGGACCGTATCGTACTTGAAGAGGTGGGCCAAACTCGCCGCCGGCGCCAGGTCATTGACGGCCACGACGTCAAACTTGTCTCCCTGCGCCCGCATCGCCCTGAACACCAAGCGCCCGATCCGACCAAACCCATTGATGCCAACCCGAATCGCCATCGCATACTCCTTACCAGCTAGATCTTGCCAACGTCTGTCCGCGCCGCCCTGAGGCCTTACGCCGAGCGAAGTACAATACCGGTCCCGCGCAGTCCGGTCAAGCGATTTCGGCAGATGCGCGCGATCCCGCGCGGGTGCCGGGTGCCCCATCCATGCCCCGCGACGGCGTCAGCCGCTCGCGGGGCATGGGTGGGGGACTGAACGGGCTGAGAACCGCCCGTCGCGGATTCGGTTCCCCGTCCATGAGACGTCGAGGTGCCTTGCCCGCCCCGTCCACAGTATGGTTAAATGCGGCCTAGGCTGATGATCGGCGTGAGTCTGTCTGCTGCATCGGGGCGGGAGCGGCGAGATACGGACCACGCATATACCCAGGGGAAGCGAATGGCGATGACGTCAGACCTCGAGATCACCCCCATCATCGGGATGGAGATCCACGTCCAACTGGCGACGCGGACCAAGATGTTCTGCCGGACCCCCGTCGAGTTCGGCGCCGAGCCGAACTCGCGAACCTGCCCGGTCTGCATCGGCATGCCCGGCGTGCTGCCGGTGATGAACAAGAAGGCGTACGAGTACGCGGTCACAACGGCGCTCGCGCTGAACTGCCAGATCGCCGAGTTCACCAAGTGGGACCGCAAGAGCTACTACTACCCCGACCTGCCGAAGAACTACCAGATCAGCCAGTACGACCTGCCGCTCAGCCGTGACGGGCATCTGGAGATCCCGTTGCCCGACGGGTCGGCCAAGCGGATCGGCATCATTCGGGCCCACCTCGAGGAGGACGCCGGCAAGAACGTCCACGACCACCCGGGCTACACCGGCGTGGACCTGAACCGGGCGGGCACGCCGCTGCTGGAGATCGTCAGCGAGCCGGACTTGAGCAGCGTCGAGGAGGTCGGCATCTATGCGCGGGAGATGCAGCGGCTCGTGCAGTACCTGGGCGTCAGCGAAGCCAACATGCAGAAGGGCCACATGCGCTTCGAGCCCAACATCAACCTGAAGGTCCAAAAAAGGGGACAGGCACCTTTTTCCGAAGCGAACGCGCACGAAAAAGGTGCCTGTCCCCTTTTTTACACGCCCATCTTCGAGGTCAAGAACCTCAACAGCTTCCGTGCCCTCGAGCGGGCGGTGGCGTGGGTGGTTGCGTATCAGGTCCAGCAGGTCGAGCAGGCCATGAGCGAAGGCACTGCCTACACGCTCGACGCGCTCGGCAAGCAGAACTGGGGGTGGCGGGACGACGCCGGCATCGGCGAGTTTCAGCGCGGCAAGGAGGAGGCCCACGACTACCGCTACTTCCCCGACCCGGACCTCGTGCCGGTCGTGATGGACGCCGCCTGGCTGGACGAGCTGCGCAGCCGCGTGCCCGAGCTGCCCATCGCGCGGCGGCAACGGCTGTGCGAGCAGGTGGGCCTGTCGATGACGGACGCCGACGTCATCGTCGCCGACCGGGCCACCGCGGATCTGTTCGAAGCCGCCCTCGCCGCCGGCGCGGACGCCACGACGCTGGGCAAGCACTTCCTGAGCTTCTGGGCCAAACACGCCAACGAGCGGACCACGTCGATCGGCGCGTTGGGCGTCGAGGCCGATCGGATGGCCGAGCTGACCTGCCTCGTCGCCGACGGCACGATCAGTGCGACGGCCGCCCAGCAGATCGCCGCTGCGATGCTCGATTCGTCCGACGCCCCCGGTGCGATCGCCGAGCGCGAGGGATTGGTCCAGGCCACCGACCTGGGCGACCACGAGGCCTGGGTCGATCAGGCCATCGCCGCCAACCCCCAGGCCGTCGAGGACGCCCTGCACGGTTCCAAGAAGAAGATGAAGGCCGCCCCCGGCTTCCTCACCGGCCAGGTCATGCAGCTGTCCAAGGGCCAAGCCAACCCCAAGATCACCAACCAGCTCATCCAGCAGAAGCTCGAGGCCCTCCGGGCCGAGTCGGGGGCTTGATGGGCAGGTGCCGCCGCGGCGCGGTTCGGTAACGCCCCGGATCGACGGTTGTTGACAGCGTGCCACTGCGCGCGAGCCATGAGCAGACCGCGTATGCAGTCCAGTCGCAACCGCGAGCCGTAAGCTTGTCCGGACGGTCAGGTCGCGCCGCAGCGCGACCCAGTCCCCAACCTTGAGCATTATGGGGGACGTGCTGTGCTCAGTCCCTTTTTCAGCTACTTCAAGGAGTACTACTGCTGGATCGGCTCATTCCTCTAGGCCCAGCAAGTCAGGGCGTCCCCAATCTCCCGTTCTAGTCTTGCCACGAGGCGCGCATGTCCTTCCAAGAGACGGCACGCAACCTACCTGGTCGTTGTTGAATCAGACTTGTTGTCCTCCCCTTCTGCGGAGCCTGAGCCCCACGCACAGCTTGAGCAGCACCAGTCCCGCAGTGGCGACGACGAGTGGAATGCCCAGACCCCCTCCGCTCGAGCAGACGAAGACAGCATCGACCTGGCGGTCACGGTCCATCACGACGTACGCCGGGTTGTTGCTGTCCTGATCAGCGTAGTTCGCATCGCCAGGATGATTGGGGTCGTAGATCAACCACCGAGAGAACTTGCGGTTGTCGTCGGGCGTGGCTACGAGCGCTACCCAGGTCCCATACACGTAGGCGTCCCAGTTGGGATCGACCCCCGGATCCGCCTCGACGGTCCCTCCCCCTTGCGTCGTGCCCAGGATGAGCGTGTACGTGTCTGGAACGGCGGATGTGACGGCGTAGATCAAGCGACCGTCGGTGTCGTCGTAGTACGCGACCGCAGGCATCCCGTTGGGGTCGCTCGCCAGTGAATGGTACGATCCGTTGTTCCCGATCCAGTCTACGGCTCGAACCTGCCAAACCCCGTTGGGGTCGTTCGGGTCGTTGGGGTCCAACCACGCGTACATCAATGGCCTACTGAGTGCGTCCCGGTTGTCATAGAAGCTGATCCCTGGATTCCCATCCACGCGATATGCCAGGCAAAGGTCCGGCGGGAGCAATTCACCGATTGCGCCGAGTTGGTCCGTAACGTGCCTGAAGGACCAGCCCACACCCGCAGTGCGCTGCCCAAACGTCACGCGCCAAACGTCGTCAGCTCCCTTGCCGGCGAACGCGATGGCCGGGGTGTCATCGGGGGCAAACGCGAGCGATGGGGCGTGATAGCGGTAGTCACTCGACCCACATGGATCGGGCAACACGTCCTCGTGAGGCCAGTCGTAGTTGGGGTCGAGCGGAGCCCCGTCGTATTCAGCGTACCTGAGCCCTGAGTACGGCTCGAGCTTGCAGTCCGTGTGGCGGTATGCCGCCGCCGGTAGCCCAGTCGGCCCCAACGCCAACGACAAGCGCCCTATGTGGTCGCCGCACGGGCCCTCTGCCGTGTCGATGAACCCGTAGGCCCAGTCTCCGCCGGGAGAGCCGAGTGGGGTCGCACACACTCCCGCCCCCGACTGGATAGATGAGATGTTGGACAAGACCCATGGGCTTCCTTCGGCTTCGAAGGCCAGCTGCCCACGCCCGACCGGGTGCAGGATGGGCCACAGTGACAAGTCCAGCCAAGGATGCACGCGCGCGGAGAATTGCCAGGTGTCGCCAGGTCGCTGGGCGTATCTAAAAGACCACTTATCGCAATCGTTCGGGTCATTGGGGTCTATTGGGTCCCAGTAGCAATAGGTGACAGCGGGGTACCCGTCGGGATGAAACGCCAACGAGCACCTTGCCAGATGGTACTCGTCTGGGATGATCTCCTTCACCCAGACCGGGGTCGGCCCCGTGTCGTCACGCCAGGCATAAGCCAGGGCGTCATCCTCGTCCACGTAGACGATGGCGGGTCTCCCGTTGGGGTCGAAGCCAAGCGAGCACCATTGCCCACACCCTCGGCCACCAGCGTCCACGATCTCGCGATGCCAATAGGGGGGGTCGGCTCGCGACGTACCCGCCAGGATCGCAGCGATCGCGCCAACGAACAGCATTCCAGTGGGTCGGTTGGATTTCATAGTAGATTCTCCTCTTCTAAGTACTTGTTTAACGACACAGCCTTTAGGATACGCGACTCCTCATACAAATGTATACAGCAACGGGCCAGCGGACAAGTGGGTCTTCGTTGGGCGAAGCCGGTTTTAAATTTAGTATAATAGGATCACTGTTATCTTGTGTTCTTGCGACGCGACCAGGCGCGAGGGCCAACTGGTCGGAAGCCCTGGCCGATTCGGGAGGGGATTGCCGATACTAGAATCCTGTTGGCGTCTCTCAACGCAGAGGACGCTGCCTGGGTGCCGGGGGACGCTGGGGGGCCGACTGACCCGGGGGTCGAGAATTGCCCGCACAACGATTTTAGGCCTTGACAGAATAAAGCCGAAATAGATAATTTCCGCCTTCACTTTCAACGGATGAGGAGTCAGGCATGGACGCCCCTACAGCAAGACAGCTCGCCCCCCAACGAATCGTGCTCGCCATCCTGCTTCTGGTGGGATGTTTGACCTGTCTGTTCCTGATCCTGCCGTCGGGAACGCTATAGCCGAACCGTCGCCGGCATCTGTCCTTGCCCGGCCGGTCGGTGGGGTCTGTCCAGAGGCTGCACGTCCTGCTCGAAGTAGGGGTGGAAGCACCGGGGCAGTTGGCGGTAGTCGACGCCCGCGATGGCGTCGGAGAAGTCCCTCGAGTTGTACGTGTTCCAGAAGAGCACGGTCTTGTCCTTCAGTGCGTCCTTCTTGGCATCCTGGATGAGGGCGGCCAGTGCCTTGCCCGTGTAGGTCCCGTCCAGCGTCATCCCCTCGCTTAGCTCCATACATGCCACAGCCCGCATGCCCGCTTCGGTGAACAGGGCGTAGCCCTGACCGAGGAAGTCGTGCCGGATGTCGAGGTCGTTCTCTGTGATCTCGAACGCCGGAAACGACCCGTCCAGCGAGCGAAGCAGAGCGTTGGTCTTCCCGAAGAGCCGGACCATTCCCTCGGCGGACGCGTGGGCCTCTCCGATCACCCGGACCGGGACCACCCGGGTCTCGACCCCCACGGCCCGCAGGCCGAGCGTCAGCCCCACGGCCGTGCCCATCGAGCCCAAGGGGACGTAGATGCAGTCCGGCTGCGGGATCTTGCCCTCTTTGACCTGATCTGCAAGTTCGAACGCCGCGTCCACGTAGCCGATCGTGCCGAGGGGGGACGACCCGCCGGGCGCAATCCTGTAAGGGAAGCGACCGCATCTCAATCTGTGCCGGAGGAGTTGGTAGGCGGTCGCGGGGTATAGGGCACGCACGCTTCGGTGTTGGTGAAGCTCCGCCCCACACGCGTAACTCAGGAGGAGATTGGCGCGGACGTAGCGCGCGTTCGGCTGGGGCAAGAGCATGGAGATGCTCTTGAGGCCGAGCTCCTTTGCGTAGACGGCCGTGGCCGTGGCGTGCGTGGACCCGGCGTAACCGAACGTCAGGACCTCTCTGGCCCCGATCTGCAGCGCCCGGCCCAGCAGGAACCCCAACACGCGGATCTTGTTCCCGCCGTAGATCGCGCCGCTCAGGTCGTCCCGCTTGAGATAGAGCGTGTCTGCGCCGATCTCGTTCGCCAGCCGGTCGAGCTTCTGGATGGGGGTAGGCAACACACCCAAGGACACGTGCGGGAGCTTCTCTGCCAGCAGCGGATAGCGCTTGAACAGCGAGATCACCGTTGCCGTCCTCCGTCTGAGGGTTCAGTCGTCCCACCCGCCGGGACGCGGGTTCGGCGGCGCCTACGTGTCCTGGTCGACGTCCTCCCGCTCACGCTCGGCGCCGACCCAACCTTTCCGTCGGAAGTAGACGAGCATAGCGGCGGCGACGGCGACCATGGACGCCATGAGCATCGGGTAGGCCCATCTCAGCTTGAGTTCCGGCATGTTCTCGAAGTTCATGCCGTAGATGCCGGCCATGAACGTCAGCGGGATGAAGATGCTGGCCATGATGGTCAGCACCTTCATGACTTCGTTCATGCGGTTGCTGAGGCTGGAGAGGTAGATGTCCATGAGCCCGCCGGCCAGCTCCCGATACGTCTCGACGACGTCGATGATCTGCACGCAATGGTCGTAGACGTCGCGCAGGTAGACCTTGACGGCGTCGCTGACGAGTGGATTGTCGTCGCGGATGAGGGCGTTGACGGCCTCGCGTTGCGGCCAGATGGCCCTGCGAATCGCCAGCAGCTCTCGCTTGATGTGGTGGATCTTCTGCAGCAGCGAACGCCTCGGGCGCTCGATGATCTCGTCCTCCATCGATTCCAGGACCTCGCCCAGGGACTCGAGGATGGGATAGTACCCGTCGACGACGGTGTCGATGATGGCATAGGCCAGATA
>CAYMLO010000251.1:0-8097 GCA_964390905.1 uncultured Planctomycetales bacterium
ACCATCGCGCTGCCCACGCCCACGCAGACCGCGCCTGCCTTGATGAAATCGCCCGTGTTCTCCAGCGACACGCCCCCGGTCGGCGTCAGCCGGAGCTGGGGCAACGGCCCACGGATGTCCTTGAAGAACGACGGGCCCAGCTTGGTGGCCGGGAAGACCTTGACCAGATCGGCCCCGGCCTGCCAGGCGGTCAGGATCTCGGTTGGCGTGAAGGCGCCGGGGACGACGGCCTTGCTGTAGCGCTTGCACAGCGCGATCGTCGGCAGGTCGAGCGTGGGCGCGACGACGTACTCGGCCCCGGCCAGGATAGCCGACCGGGCCGTCTCGCTGTCGAGGACGGTGCCCACGCCGATCAGGCACTTGCCGGCGAACTCCTTGCTCGCCTTGTGAATGACGGCGATGGCGTCGGGCGTCGTCATCGTGACCTCGACGCACGTCAGCCCGCCGGCGTGTAGCGCGCCGACGACGTCGATCAGCTGCTCGCTCGATTGCGCTCGGATCACGGCGACCACGCCGGTCCGCTCCATCTCGGCTACGACTTCATGGGGTGTGCTCATGGTTGGGGTCCTGGTCAAACGTCGAAACGTCGAAAAATCGAAACGTCGAAACGTCGAAAAATCGAAACGTCGAAACGTCGAAAAATCGAAAAGTCGAAACGTCGAAAAGTCGACACGTCGAAACATCAGATCCGTGCACATGCTACGGTCCGATGGTGATTCTAGGGGGCGGGCGCGCCGTGACAAGGGGGCGCGCGTTTGTGACGGGGACGCTGGGGTTGTCCGGTCCGGGGAGTCTGGGAGAATGGCGGGGTCTGTTGGGGGACGGAGAGATACCATGAGGCGTATTCTGTCTGTCGGATTGGCGGGGGTGTTGTCGATCGGCGTCACGCAGCCGGTCAGGGCGCTCAAGCATGTGGACGACCAGCGGGTCGTTGATTTGGCGGCCGTGTGCTTGCTTGACGTCAAGGCCAAGCAAGATCGCAAACACGTGCTGGGCGTCGTTGATCAGGTTATGCAGGGCCGTGCGACGGACCTGATCGTCCTGCCCTTCACGCCGTTTCTGTCGTTCGCCGAAGGGCGGGAGGCGGCCGACCTGGCCGACTTTGTTGGCCTCGCCCGCAAGCACCGCATGCATCTGGCCGTTGCGATGAAGGAGACTTCGGGCGCCGGGCGCGTCTATCACACCGCGCTGCTCGTTGGGCCGGACGGCGCGCTGATCGGCAAGTACCGCAAGACCCATGCCCTGCCCGACGACGACGGGATCGTCTTGGGGGACGATCTGCCGGTCTTCAAGACGGCCTTCGGCGTGGTGGGCCTGACGATCACGACCGACTTCTACTTCCCCGAGGTCTACAACGTGCTGCGTTTGAAGGGGGCGGAGATCCTCGTCTGGCACCACTCCCCCGAGCGGTTTCGCGAGCATTTCCAGTGGGTGCCGCTGCTCAAGGCCCGCGCCCTCGACAGCCACGCCCACATGGTCACGGCCATGTATGCCGATCCGCGGACCCTCCTGGCCAATCGGTACGCGATCGGGATGCAGGGGGCGGCGTGGGGACGCAGCATGGTCCTCAACCGCGTCGGGACGCCCGTGGCCGACACCGGCTACGAAGACGGCGTGGCCCGTGCGACCGTCAACCTCGACAAGCGCAAAGTCAACGCCCACAGCCCCTACTACCAGAAGGAGAATATCTTCTTTTGCAACTGTCTGGGCGATCGACAGGCCTTCGTACCGATCGCCGAACCGTGGAAACCGCCCGCCCTGCCCAAGTACAAGAAGCGCAAGGCCCGGATCGCCGTGGGGTACTTCGATCCCAAGGACATCTGGCGGGACAACGTCATCCCCAAGACCATGCTCGACGTCATCGACCAGGCGGCTGCGCTCAAGCCCGATCTGCTGTTGCTCTCCGAGATGTCGGCCGTCATCGAGAACGAGATCGGCGAGAAGGCCATGGCGATGGTGGCCGAACGGGCCAGGCGGATGAACTGCTACATCGTCATCGGCGGGCTCCGCAAGAAGGACCGTCTCAGCCTCTCCCACGTCTGGGACCGAACGGGCAAGGTCGTCTTCGTCGAGCCGATCTACTGGGTCAAGGGTTTTTTGCCGCTTCGGGTCTACGACACCGACTTCGCCCGCATCGGCATCCACGAGTGCGGCGATCTGTACACGGGCGAGATCGACCGCGTGCTCGCGCTGGCCGGTGCGGAGATCATCCTCGACCCGTCCCAGCACTGGGGGGCAGACGGGTACAACAACGAGCTGATGCTCCGCGCCCGCGCCGTCGACAACGGGTGCTGGGTCGCCTGCGCGCATTGGAACTCGTCCGACGCGGGCCTTCGGTCGCTGATCGTCGATCCCTACGGCTACGTGATGGTGGCCTCGCACTTCCAGCGAAACGGTGCGGTCTACGTCGACGTCGACTTCGACGACAAGAAGGTCTACTACGCCGGCCGGAAGCCCAAGCAACCCAAACCGGCCCAGACGGGCATCCCCAGCTACTACACGGGGGACATCCCCGAGCAACGCCGCGGTTGGCGGGAGATGATCTTCCCGCGACGCCGGCCGGAGCTCTATGGCATCATCCCCACGGTCAATGAGGTCACGATGACGTACCGGCCTGTGAAGAACCCGTTTGCGAAGAAACCCTAGCGCCCGGCGGCGCCGGCTACACGTCGAGAGTCTGCTTGATCGCTGCGGCGTCCCGTCTATCATCAGGGCAGACTGGGAGACGTCCATGTCCGTTCGTTTCATCCTCGGCCGGGCCGGCGCGGGCAAGACCCACCACTGTCTGGGGCAGATCGCCGAACAGCTCGAGGATCCCACCGTCGAAGAACCGCGCCTGTTCCTGCTGGTTCCGGAGCAGGCCAGTCTGCAGATGGAGCGGGCGTTGCTCGAGTGGCCTGGTCTGTCGGGTTTCGCCCGGTGCGAGGTGCTCAGCTTTCGGCGGCTGGCGCACCGGGTCCTGGCAGCCTGCGGGGGGGGCGTGAACACAATCAGCCCGACGGGCCGGCTCATGATCGTCCGGCGGCTGGTGGACCAACATGCCCGGCAGCTGACCGTCCTTCGAAGCGAACGGGGACGTCGCGGGCTGATCGACCGGCTCAATCGGACGCTCGACGAGCTGATCGAGGAGGAAGTCTCGCCGGACGACCTGTCCGAGGCGTGCCGGCAGATCGCCTCCCAGGACGACGCGCTGGCTGCACGTTTGCGGGACGTTCACCTCATCTACCAGGCCTACCTTGATCGCCTGGGCGATGAGATGACCGACCCGGGCCATCATCTGGCCATCGTCCGCGAGCGGCTCGACGCCTATCCCGCGCTGCGGGGGGCGCTGATCTGGGTGGACGGCTTCGCGGGGTTGACGCGGCAAGAGCTCCGTCTCCTGGTGGCGCTGGCTGAGCGGGCCGAGCGGATGGAAATCACGCTCCTGATGGACCCCGACAGCGAGGTGGTGCAGGCGGACGAGCCGGTCGAATCGTTCGGCCTGTTTGCCCGCACAGAGCGGACCTATGTCGGCCTCCGGCGCGCCCTGCATGCCGCCGGCGTCGAGGCGGAGGCCCCATTCGTTCTGGGCGGTCCCAGCCCCCGATTCGACAAATCGCCGGTCATGGCCCGGTTGGAACGGAATCTGTTTCTGTCACGCGCCAAGGAGGCAACGCAGGACGACCCTTCCCAAGCGCCCAGGGCGACGATCCGGCTCGTGCAGGCGGCCACGCGTCGCGTCGAGGTGGCCGCCGTCGTGGCGCAGATCCAGCGCCTCGTCCGAAGGCCTGACGCGCCGATGCGATACCGGGACATCTCGGTGATCGTCCGCGACCTGGACCCCTATCACGATCTGCTGACCGCCGCGCTGACGGCGGCCGGTATTCCCCATTTCATCGACCGACGCAGGCCCATCGCCCATCACGCGCTGGTCGAGCTGGTCCGGTCGGCCATCGACGTCGCCCGCCACGTTGGGATCGAGCCCGTCTCGACGTTCATCAAGACGGGCTTGGTCGGTTTGGACGACGCCGACGCCCATCTGCTCGAGAACTACATGAGGGCCCATGGCATCACGGATCGATCGCGGTGGGTTCAGGGGGACTGGGTGTATCGACGTCGACCCAGTCGGGTCGCGGCCGACGACAGTGTGTCACCGTCGGAACGCGCAGACTTGGCGAGGCTCAATGTTATCCGGCAACGGCTGGTCGCGGCGCTCGAGCCGTGGTGGGAGCTGGCCGATGCGCCCGAGCCCCCGGCTGCGGAGCAGTGGGCGCGCGGTCTGTTCGACCTGCTGCGGCGGTTCGACGTGCCTCGTCAGATCACGGCATGGGCGGATCAGGCGGATCAGGCCGGTCGGCTCGACGAGGCCGAAGAGCACCGGCAGGTCTGGGCCCACCTCGTCGGTCTGCTCGATGACCTGTCGGGGACGTTCGGCGACGACGCGATGTCGGTGAGCGAGTTCGCCGAGGTGGTGGACACCGCGCTGACCGGCTCCACGCTGGGCCTGACGCCGCCCACGCTCGATCAGGTCCTGGTCGGGTCGATCGAGCGATCTCGACACCCGTCGATCCGCGCCGCTTGGGTCCTGGGATTCGGCGAGGGGCAGTTCCCTAGAAGGCCGTCTGAAGACCCGATCCTGTCCGACGACCACCGTCGGGACTTGGCGAAGGTCGGTGTCGAGCTGGCGCCGACCAGCCGGCAGCACTTGTTCGACGAGAAACTGCTGGCCTACATCGCCATGACCCGGCCGAGCGAGCGTCTGTGGATCAGTTGGTTCGCCGCGGAGGAGGACGGCAAGGTTTGTCATCCTTCGCCGTTCGTCCAGGCCGTCCGCGCCGTCTTCCCGGAGCTGCGCATCACGCAGCTCGCTGAGCCGGCGTCGGCCCGCCAGACGTGGGCGATCGCCACCCCCGATGACCTGGCCGCCGCGGTCGCAGCGGATCTCCGCGCGCGTGTGCGGCAACCCACGCGCAGCACGGACGACGATCGGCGCTGGAATGCCCTGTACGAATGGGCGCGACAGGAGGACGGGCTTCGCGATCGGCTGCGGCGGGCGCTGGGGGCGCTTCAATACACGAACCAGGCGGCGTTGTCGGCCGACGCGGTGGAACGGCTGTACGGCGACGACATCCGGACGAGCGTTTCGCGGGTCGAGGCCTTCGCGGCGTGCCCTTTCAAGCACTTTGCGGCCCACAGCTTGGGCCTCGAGCCCCGGGCCGAATGGGAGCTCGGCGCCGTCGATCTGGGCCTGCTCTACCACCGCATTCTGGAGGAGTACCTCGGCCGACTGATCGCTGCGAATCAGCGGCTCGACGACGTGCCGCCTGACGAACTGGCCGCGAGCGTCCGCGATCTGTCGCAACAGGCGCTGGGCGAGTTGGTCGACGAGTTGATCGTCGGCGATGCCCGCAACGCCTACCGGATCGACCACGGCAATGATGACTTGATCCGGGCCCTGGAGACCCAGCGAATCGTCGCCGCCGCGGGGGAATATCGACCGGCTGGCGTCGAGGTCCACTTCGGGCTCGACGTGCCGTCGGGGTCTCGCGGGGATCAGGTCGTCCTGCCGCCCCTCGAAATCGTCACGCCCGCCGGGCGAGTCGTGAAGCTCCGCGGCAAGATCGACCGGATCGACTTGGCCGAGCGCGCCGGCAGCGTGCTGGCTTCCGTCGTGGACTACAAGCGATCGCAGAACAGGACGCTCAAGCTGGACCGGGTTCATTATGGACTCGACTTGCAGTTGCTGAGTTACCTGCTGGTGGTGGCCGACCATGGCGAGAAGATCGCCGGGCGACCCGTCGAGCCATCGGGCGCGTTCTACGCGACGTTGCTCGACGAGGTCCGCCGTCTCGACGGTCCGCCGGAGAGCCCGCCCGAGGAGGTGGAGCGCTATCGCGAACTCCGGCCCCGGGGCGTCTTCGACTACGACGACCGGTCCGCGTTCGATGCCGAGCTCGAGCATCCCTCGACGATCTCACAGGTCGTCTCGGCGCGGGTCAAGAAAGACGGGTCACCCAGCCATTTGAATCAGACGGACGTCGCGGAGCATGCGGCGTTCGGTGCCCTGCTGCGACACGTGCGTCGACGGATCGGCGAGCTGTGTGATCGGATGGTGGATGGCGTGGTGACCGTCGAACCGTATCGCATCGGCCAGGAGATCCCCTGCACCTACTGTCCGTACCAGGCAGTGTGTCGGTTCGAGTTCGACGCCCACCGCCCGACGCTGCTGCGACCGATGAAACGGACCGACGTGCTGGCTGCCGTCTGTCCATCCGGCGAGGAGGGCGACGATGCGTGATGGGCCTCAACTCACGCGGTCGCAATACCAGGCCGTCCACGCCGTCGGCCACAGCGTCCTGGTGTCGGCCGCGGCCGGCACGGGCAAGACGCATGTCCTGGCGGAGCGGTGCGCCCATCTGGTCTGCGCCGCCAGACCGCCCTGCGACGTCGACCGCCTGTTGGTCGTGACGTTCACCGAGGCCGCCGCCGCCGAGATGCGGGAGCGAATCGGCTTGACGATCCGACAGCGTCTGGAGGCCAGGCCCAACGACGGCCGGCTTCGCCGGCAGCTGGCCCTCCTCGACGCGGCCACGATCACGACCATCCACGCATTCTGCCTGCAGCTCGTCCGCCGCTGGTTCGCGCGGCTCGACCTCGACCCGAACGTCGAGGTGATCGACGCCGACGAGGCCGACCTCATTCGACATGAGACGCTCGAATCGCTGTTTGGGGATCTCTACGAGCGTTCCGGCGAGGACGAGACGGCTGCGGGGTTTCGCCGACTCGTCGACGTCTACGGCATGGGGCGCGACCAGCGGATCGCGCGGATGGTGCTGGACCTGCACGCCTTCGCCCAATCGTTGCCGGATCCGTCCGCGTGGCTGCAAGAGTCGTGCCGTCGGATCACGTTGGGCGACGCGTCGGACCTGCCCGCCGAGATGGTGGGGCTGCGTCGGGAGATCCTGCTCGGTCGCATCGAGATGCTCGGCGACGCGGGGGTCGCCGAGGCCGACCTTGTCGGGAAGCTGTATCCCGCGGGCCAGGCGTACGGCAACCGGATCGATCGGTTGGTCAAGGAGCTTCGTGGCTGGTGGAAGGTCGTTCGAGATGCCGAGAACGAGGCGGCGATCGATGAGGTCCTGGACGCTATCGCAAGCTACAAGGATGAACGAGTTGCTTCGGTCCGTGGGTTAGACGACCGGGCGAAGCAGGAGCGCGACGCCGCCAGAGAGATGTCGGAGTCGGTCCGGAAGCGTTTCGTTTCTGAACTGCAGCGGCGTGCGGGCGTTTTCAAGAGCGAATTCATCGTGGAAGGCCTGGACCGAATCGGCCCGCATGTCGCTGCGCTGGCCGAGCTGACCCGGGCGTTTGGCGAGCGGTATCGGGCGGTCAAACAGGCTGAAGGGCGGGTCGATTTCGGCGATCTGGAGCGGTTCGCCCTGGATCTGTTGAGCGCCGACGAGGCGGGGTCGACGCCGTCGGAGGCGGCTCTGCAGGTTCAGGACCAGTTCGACCACGTCCTGGTCGACGAGTTCCAGGACGTCAATCCGGTGCAGGACGCGATCCTGCGACTGGTCAGTCGCGAGACGGACGCCGGCCGGGACGACAATCTCTTCGCCGTCGGCGACGTCAAGCAGAGCATCTACCGGTTCCGCCTGGCCGAGCCGGACATCTTCATCCGCCGCGCCGAGACGTTCGTGCCGGGCAAGAAGGGCGGTCGAAGGTCGGAGCCGACCGGGCCGGGCCAGCTCATCTGGCTGCAGGAGAACTTCCGCAGTCGCGGCGAGGTGCTCGAGGCCGTCAACGCCGTCTTTCAAAGGATCATGAAGCCGCAGCTCAGCGGCCTGGCCTACGACGAACGCGCCCGACTGAGGCCGGGCGCGCCGTACCCCGACCGCCTCGAGTACGGGTTCGGTCGACCTGCGGCGGAACTGCATTTGATCGAGAAGGAGATCGACGACGTTTCGTCCGAGGAGGAGGAATCCGAGGACGCAGAGGCCGATGCGTCGGTGCTGGGATGGGATGCCGTCGAACGCGAGGCCCTGTTGGCGGGGCAGCGGATCCTCGAGTTGACGGGCAAGGCCGTTGCGACGATGGTGGCGGGAGAGATTGTGCACG
>CAYMLO010000252.1:0-8080 GCA_964390905.1 uncultured Planctomycetales bacterium
GTTCATGACCCGGCCCATGTATCGATCGGGCAGATGCCACAGGCACATCCATCCGCCCTCGACGACCAGATCGACTTCGAACGCGTCGAGTTGCTCGACGATGGCCGCACTGAAGGCCTCGACGTCGGCGTGGTCCTTCTTGCGGACGATCCGCGTGGGAATGCCCGCCTGCTCCGCCCGGACCAGGCCGTAGGCCTTGCTGAGCGAACTGATCACCACCGCGATCCGCCAGCCGGTCAGCCGACCGTCGTTGATCCGGTCGATCAGGTTCTGCAGCGTCGTGCCGCTGCCCGACAGCATCACCGCAAGTCGGCGTTCGGTCATATGTACAGCCCTCCTGGGTCCTGCCTACCCGGGGCTCAGTCGGTCGGCCCTACCGGCGATCCGCCGTTCAGGAACAGCTTGACGGCGGCGAACGTCTCCTTGGCCCGTTCGATGAAGGGCGTATGGGCGACGTCGTCCATCACGATGAGCTGACAGCAGGGCAACTGGGCCTGGAGCGCCCGGGCGTGCGACGGCGGTGTGAAGATGTCCAGCGCGCCGGCGATAATCAACGTAGGCGCATCCATCCCGTCGAGGCCGTCCACGCCGGTGAAGCGGTTGACGCTCTCGACCAGCCGGGCCATCGTTTCTGCGTCGCGCGGGGCCACGTCCATGCCGTGGGCGATCTGCTCGACGACGCGCGGATGCCGGTTGACGAAGTCGGGACTCAACGCCAGATGAAGCATGTGCCGCATGAACCGGTTCGGTTCGCAGGCCTTGAACAAGTCGCCTAGCAGTTCGTTGACCGCGTCGCCGTGTTGCGTCTTCTTCGCGGGCGGCGTGATCAGCACCAGCCGGTCCAGCCGAGCGCGATGTAACGCCGCGAACTTCTGGGCGATTATCGCCCCCATCGACATTCCCATGACCGATGCACGGTCGACGCCGAAATGATCCAGCACCGCCGCGACGTCGTCGGCCATCGAGGCGAGCGTCGGGTCAACCGACAGATCATCCGATTGACCCATGCCGGCTGGGTCATACAACAGCACGCGATGTGTCTCGGTCAGGTTCGGCAGGATGCCGCGATACGTCCGCGTCGTCGCGCCGAAGCTCGGCGCGATGAGCAGCGCCGGACCCTCACCGTGGGATTCGCAATAGATGCGTCCGCTGGGTGTCTCCGCATATGGCATGTCATCCGTTCCTGGGGACGATTCTCTCATCGGAGACGCGACCGTTGGGGAGCGTTCAAATGCCAAACGCTCCCTAACGGTCGCGTCTCTGATTGAGAAACACGCTCGCGCTAGCCTCTGTGTCCTACAGACCTGCTACCACGCTGGCACAGCGAGCACACAGATCCGCGTGCTCCGCCGAATCACCGACCGAATCGCGGTAGTTCCAGCAGCGTTCGCAGCGGGTCCGTCCGGTCCGACGCACCTCGACGAACAGGTCCTCCACGCTTCCCGCGGGTTCGGTCACACTCGCGTCGTCCGTCAGCTCGACGCCGGACACGATCAGCAGATCGGCCAGCTCCGCCTGCCACCGCTCGATCACATCGCGGAGCGCCCCGTTGGTGCGCAGCCGGACATCGATCTCCTGACTGCTGCCGACCAGGCCTTCGGCGGCGATCTGCTCGGGGCTGTGCCGTTTCTTGTCGTACCGGATCGCCTGGATCCGCGGCAGCACACTGTCCCTGATCCGCATCAGCTCGGCCCAGTCCGCCTCGAACGCCTCGTCCCGCGGCAGCTCGTCGGGGTCGGGCATCAACGCCAGGTGCACGCTCGGCTCGGCGCGCTCGCCAGGCATGTGGTCCCAGACCTGCTCGGTCGTGTGCACCAGGATCGGCGCGAGCAGCCGCGTCAGCGCGTCCAGCACCCGGTACATCGCCACCTGTCCCGACCGACGTCGCGGCGAGTCGGCGGCGTCGCAGTACATCCGGTCCTTCGACACGTCCACGTAGACGTTCGACAACTGGATCGTGCAGAAGTTGTGCACCGTCGAGAAAACGCGGTGGAACGTATAGGCGTCATACGCCTTGAGACACCGCTCGATGACGTTCCGCAGCTCGGCCAGGACCCAACGGTCGATAGGCTCCAGGTCGGCTGCGGCCAGGTCGTCTCGCTGAGGATCGAAGCCGGCCAGGTTGCCCAGCAGGATACGGAACGTGTTGCGGATCCTGCGGTACTCGTCGCCCATCCGGGTCATCAGATCGAGGCTGGTCGGGATGTCGTCCTGGCAGTTGATGCTGCTGACCCACAGCCGCATCAGCTCGGCGCCCACCTTCTCCAGGGCGTCGCCGACCGAGACGAAGTTGCCTTGGCTCTTGGACATCTTGTTGTGCTGGTCGTCCACCACGAACCCGTGGGTCAGCACCGTGCGGTACGGGGGCTTCTCGTACCCGCCCATCGCCGTGATGAGGCTGGCCTGGAACCATCCGCGGTGCTGATCGCTGCCCTCCAGGTACATGTCCGCCGGCCAGCTCAGATGATCGTTCTCGACCAACACCGACCGGTGCGAGCTGCCGCTCTCGAACCAGACGTCGAAGATGTCCGTTTCCTTCTCGAACGCCGTCCCGTCGCACCTCGCGCAACGGGTCCCCTCGGGCAGGAGCTTGTCGGCCTCGCTAGCGAACCAGGTGTCGCCACCGTCCCGGGCGAACAGATCGCGGACGTGCCGGACGACGTCCGCGTCCAGCAGCAGCTCGCCACACCCCTTGCAGTAGAACGCGGGGATCGGTACGCCCCACGACTTCTGCCGGCTGATGCACCAGTCGGGACGGTTCTCCACCATGCCTCGGATCCGGCGCTCGCCCCAGTCCGGCACCCACTGGACGTCGCCGATGCCGTCGAGCATCCGCTGCCGGAAACCGTCGCGGTCCACGTCGACGAACCACTGCGTGGTTGCGCGGAAGATGACCGGGTTGCGGCATCGCCAGCAGTTCGGGTACCGGTGCGGGTAGTCCTCGCTGTGGAGCAGCGCGCCGATCTGCTCCAGGTGGGCGACGATCTTCGGGTCGGCCTCGAACACCTGCATCCCTGCGAAATGTGGCACGTCGTCGGTAAGCCGGCCGTGGTCGTTGACTGGACTGTAGATCTCCAACCCGCATTCCCGGCCGGTCAGGAAGTCCTCGACGCCGTGGCCGGGGGCGGTGTGCACGCAGCCGGTTCCCTCGGCGAGCGTTACGTAGTCGGCCAGGACGACCGGCGAGACCCGATCGACGAAGACGTGGCGGTATCGCTTGCCCGCCAGCGCCCGCCCCTCGACCTGGCCAAGTCGTTCGAACGTCTCGACGCCACACGTGTCCATCACGTACTCGAGCAGCTCCTCCTGGATCTGCTCGACGACCTGCCCGTCGGCATCCTCGATCTTGCGGGTGCGGACCCCATCGGCGAGCAGTCCGAACCGCTCCTTGCCCTCGTGCACGTAACGGACCAGGCTGTAGGTCAGGTCCGGATGCAGCGCGATGGCCAGATTGGCCGGCAGCGTCCAGGGCGTGGTCGTCCAGATCAGGAGCTCGACTGGCTTGCCCGCCCCCGCCGGCAGGACGTCCCCGACGTCGTCGACCATCGGGAAGGCCACATAGACGCTGGGGCTGGTCAGTTGGTCATATTCGAGCTCCGCCTCGGCCAGCGCCGTCTCGCAGCTGATGCACCAGTGGATGGGCCGGAGTGAGCGGTAGACGTAGCCTCGGGCCACCAGCTCGGCGAAGACGTCGATCACGCCGGCCTCGTACTCGCGGTTGATCGTCAGGTACGGCGTGTCCCATTCCCCGAAGATGCCGAGCCGCTTGAATTCCTGGCGGTTGCGGTCGATGTACCTCACGGCGTACTCGAGGCATCGCTTTCGGATCTCGGCCACGGGCAACTTCCGGAACGCCTCGCCCAACTCCATCTCGGCCCGATGCTCGATGGGCAGCCCGTGGCAGTCCCACCCAGGCAGGTAGGGCGAGTCGTACCCTCGCATCGTCCAGGTGCGAACGACGAAGTCCTTGAGCACCTTGTTCATGCCCGTCCCGACGTGCAGATCGCCGGTCGCGTAGGGCGGACCGTCGTGGAGCACTTTCTTCTCGCAGCCGGCGCGGGCCTGGCGAATCTTGCCGTAGATGTCCATCTCCGCCCACCGCTTCTGCATGCGGGGCTCGAGTTCGAGCAGATCGCCCCGCATCGGGAAATCCGTCCGGGGCGTCAGGATCGTCTTCTTGTAGCTCGTCTTGCCTGCCATGGTTCACCTCACCGGCGGACGTCACCGCCGATTCCTCACTCCGGCGTAACCGGGTCAACGGCGGCGGCTTCGCGTACCGACGCGTCCAACACGTCGGGCGTCTGCTTGCCCGCAAAGATGTCGATTTTCTCCCATCGGCCACGCCGCCATCTCGCCGTCAGGATCAGGCCCAGCACCCCGACGTAGGTCGTCGCGGCGATCCACGGCCCCAGCGCGCCGAGCTGCGGCGCGACCTGCGTCAGCGTATACCCGCCGCCGACGAGAATGGTCCAGCACGTCGCGACCAGAGCGACCGCGGTCCAGACCGTGTCGCCCGCCCCGCGAAGTGCGCTGTTGTAGGTCAGACACATCGCGTCAGAGATCTGGAAGAGCCCGCCGCAAACCATCAACTGACAACCGATCCGCAGGACCTCATCCTCTTTGGTCAGCGCCCCGACGAAGAAGCCGCGGAACAGAATGAACGCCAACCCGCACAACGCCATATAGCCGCCGCAGCAGGCGAGCGCGATGGTCGTCCGGCGGCGAGCCACGTCCGGGCGCCCCTGGCCGATGGCCTTGCCCACCACCGCCGTCAACGCGATGCCGATGCCCAACGCCGGCATGAACGACAGGTGGCACCACTGCCAGGCGATATTGCTGGCGGCAAGGTGATCCGGGCCGAACCGCCCCACCAACCACATCATGAAGAGCGACCAGGCCATCACGTCGAAGGCGAACTGCAGCCCCGCCGGAAGTCCCACCCGCAGGAGGTTGCGCGACTTGGCCCCGTCCCATCGCCACGTCCGTCGCGTGGCGAATCGCTCGGCGTAGTAGGGCCACAGCATCGCCGCCACCAACCAGACGCATCGGAAGACCGCTGCTAGTAGGGTGCCCAACGCCGCGCCGGCCACCTCCAGCCGCGGGATGCCGAGGGTGGGGTTGCCGAAGATCAACAGATAGTTGGCCCCGACGTTGAAGAGGTTCGCCCCGACGGCGGACAACATCGTGACGCGAGGCCGATGCACGCCGTTGAAGAAGTTCGACAACGCCACCTGCATCGTGAACGGACCGATGCTGAATAGCCCAATCTGCATGTAGTCGATCTCGTACGGGACGACCCGCGAGCCGTGGTCGAAGTACGCGAAGAGCGGCTTGACCATGATCAGCAGCGGCAGGGCCAACGCCCCCGCCGCCAGCGAGATGTAGATCGACTGCCACGCGTACGCCCCGCACTCCGCCGGACGCGATCGACCCAGCGATTGGCTGGCGAAGGTGTTCACGCAGCTCATCACGCCGATCCAGAAGCCGATGACCACGAACAGCGTGACCCCGCTCGCCCCGACGGCCGCCTGCGCGTCCGTCGCGTGCTGGAGCTGACTGACCATGACGAAGTCGACAAACTGCATGACCGCTCGCGATATCGTCGCGACCATGATCGGGCCCGACACGCGCAGCAGGATCCGAAGGTCCCCGCCCTCGCGCTCCAATCCCAGCGCTTCGTCCGCCGGGACGACCGATTCGGGGACTGAAGCAACCTGCGGGTCTTGCTCCATCCCTGGGAGGGGAGGGTCGACGTGTTCGGGCGTATCGGTCATGGGTTACGATGCATGGTCACGAAAAAAAGGTCCTGGGAGCCGTGACTCCCAGGACCCTGTTGTTGTCTGCCGAAAGGCGCGCCCTAGGAGCTCGGTGCGTGTCCCCGAATCATGATGATCAGCGCTATGTCCACCGGAAACCCGATCATCAATTGCCGCTCCCTGCCGGGCCGAAATGCCCCGGCCAGCCAAGTCGCGGTAGCGGGCCGGATGCCCCAACGCGACCGTTCTGTCCATAGACGGCTTTATACGGGCTGCAGCCGCCACTGTCAAGATCGGATCGCGACCGTGCGTGCCTTCATACGAAACCCGGTCGAGCGTTGTGTGCCATGGCGAACGGTTCAAAACGGGCGGGGTTGGCTTGAGAAATTCGGCAGATGGGCCGATTATGGGATTGACAAGCAGGCCAGATGTGGTAAACTTTGGTGCTGCAAGGCCATGAGGGGTTCGGCTGAACGTGTCAGTTGCGCGAGGTCGAAACAGGAGAATCGGCTTTTTGCAAGCGGTGATTCGAATCCAGATCGGATTCATCTGCCGACTTCGTTGCTGAAGTTGGTCCCAACGGCGAGACGACGCCCGGGCCACTGACGCAAGTCGGTGGCCTTTTTTGTCAGGGTGGTTCACCGGCCCTGACCCAGGGGCGCGACACAAGTGGGCTCGTAGCTCAGTAGGCCAGAGCGCGCCCCTGATAAGGGCGAGGTCGGTGGTTCGAACCCACCCGGGCCCATTGGGTTCGATGGGAAGCCGGCACCCCGGTAGGCCGTGGCGGCCGAGCCAGTAAGGTCCCAAAGGCGGATCGAACCGATCTGAGGTCGGCCTCCTAGCGGGTCGGGGACGTAGCTCAACTGGGAGAGCGCCGGCTTTGCAAGCCGGAGGTTGCCGGTTCGAGCCCGGTCGTCTCCAGGATGCCATCGACCGGGCCCGGCCCGTGGCGGACGCAGGCCGAGGCCGTTGACGATACGAGGATCATGGCCTCGAAGGAGAAGCGATACTTCTGTCCAAACTGCGGCCAGCCGATCGAACCCGGGCGTATCGGCGGCGCGACGACGTGGCTGGACGTGCTGAAGACCGCCGTGATTTTCGCCGGGGTGATTGGTATCATATGGGTGGTCTTCCACAGGGGGTGAGAGGCTGGGGAGGTCGCTTCAAGTATCCGCCCATCGCAGGTCGATGGTTGGATACCTGAAGCCACGCTTCGGGGCGTTCTTTGACAAGTCCATAGGTGGACGGACGTGATTCACCGTTGGGTCGGTGGATCACGCAAGGCGTATGTACAGAACCATGAGTTCGGTTTAACGCCCGTTTGGGCGGATCGGTTACGGTCCGTCTGGGCGGGTGAGCGTCAAAGACGGCTTGGTCGATGGGTCCTGACAGGGATTCATGAATGTGGCCAAGCTACTAAGGGTGCATGGCGGATGCCTAGGCGTCGAGAGGCGATGAAGGACGTGGCAGGCTGCGATAAGCCCCGGGGAGGTGTCAAACAACCCTTGATCCGGGGATCTCCGAATGGGGCAACCCGGCGTCACTGTGCAAGCAGATGGCGTCACCCGCGGATGAATGCATAGTCCGTGTGGGGCCAACCCAGGGAACTGAAACATCTCAGTACCTGGAGGAAAGGAAATCAACCGAGACTCCGTCAGTAGCGGCGAGCGAAAGCGGATATAGCCCAAACCGGCCTTCGGGCCGGGGTTGTGGGAGCCGAGAGGAGTTACAAAGGCAGGACCAGCCGAAGTGCCTGGAACGGTACCGCCACAGAAGGTGACAGCCCTGTAGGCGACGGTCCGAGCCCTCCGTTACCATCGGCTTTCCAGAGTAGCACCATGCTCGTGGAACGTGGTGTGAAGCTGGGGGGCCCACCCTCCAAGGCTAAGTACTCCTCGACGACCGATAGTGCACAAGTAGGGCGACTGAAAGGTGAAAAGAACCCTTACTAAGGGAGTGAAAAGTACCTGAAACCATGCACCTACAAGCTGTGGGAGCCCTATGGCCCCTGCCTTCGGGCAAGGGCAAGGGGTGACCGCGTGCCTTTTGCATAATGAACCGGCGAGTTACCGTCTGTGGCAAGGCTAATCCGTTCCGCGGAGCAGCCGGAGCGAAAGCGAGTCTGAACAGGGCGACTAAGTCGCAGGTGGTAGACCCGAAACCAGGTGATCTACCCATGGCCAGGTTGAAGTGCCCGTAAAAGGGCGCGGAGGACCGAACCCACTAACGTTGAAAAGTTAGGGGATGAGCTGTGGGGAGGAGTAAAAGTCTAATCAAACCTGGAGATATCTGGTTCTCCCCGAAATAGCTTTAGGGCTAGCCTC
>CAYMLO010000253.1:0-8060 GCA_964390905.1 uncultured Planctomycetales bacterium
CCCGTGACGTCGCCCGACGACCAGTTAGAGCGGGTCAGCAAACACCGAGCGAGCGACAAGGTGTCCATGGAGGTTCTCCACAAGGGCCGAGCCAAGACGGTCGAGGTGACGCTCGCGGCACGCCCGAAGGCCGGTGCGGAGGTATTCAAGTACGAACGGCTTCCGGACGCCCTCCTCGACGATCGCGTCGGCATCACCGGCCGACTGTTCCGCCGAGGGCCCGACGGGTGGACGGTCGAGGACCTGTGGGAGCTTGACGACCTGCCCAAGCCCTTCAAGCGGATCATCCCGAAGCCCCACCGCAAGCATGGGCGGTACTGGCTGGAGAAGGAACGGGACGCCATCAGCAAGTTCCAGGCCCGTGTCAAGAACGACCAAGAGGTCATTGAGGTCGAGGGGAACATCGGCGGGCCGATCACGGTCCGCCGCATCCGGCGCGAAGGCCAGAGCGAGAAGGTCCGCGAACAGACCTACCCGACGCCCGCCGAGCTGAAGAAGGGCGACCCTGAGGCCCATCGGATCTACGAGGACGCCACCGGTGCCCAGCGTCGTGGGCAGTCCGATCTGCTCAAGCCGCCTCAGCTGCAAGAGCGGAAGCGGTGGCTGAGGGACCTGTTTGACAAGATGCCGGAAGTCGACCGGCTGCTGGACCGAGAGGAGCTCGACAAGCTGCTGGAAGAGAAGCGCAAGCAGTGGGGTCAGGACCTGGACCGGGAGGTCCAGGGAGTGGAGAAGCGACTCGCCGAGATCGAGAAGCGACTTCGCGAGCGTCTCAAGGAGCTACGCCTGTCTGATCGGCTCGCGCCAGATGCCCCGTCGCCTACGACGCGGTTCGAGGTCTCCCAAGACGGAAAGATGACCGTGCACGTTCGCGAGGGCGATGCGGAGCTCTCGCTGGAGTTCAAGGACGCCAACGAGCTTAAGGCGAAGCGGCCTGAGCTGTTCAGGAAGTACGAGTCCTTGGACAAGAACCGCTGATGCCGTTTGGCCCGGGGGCCTCCTTGAGCGTCAAGCGGCGAAATCCCGCCCGCGCAGAGACAAAGCGACCCACCACAGGGAAGATGTGGTGGGTCGTGCGTTGGGTCCGAAAAGCCTGTCTACCGGTTCGCGGGGATTCCTCTGCGGCGGAGCAGTCCGAGGCCGCCGAGAGTGAGCAGGGCCAAGGACGCCGGTTCGGGGACGTGGCCGACAACCTTGTCGGAGCGGTCGCTCCCAGGACCGACGGCCTGGAATCGAGCGATCACGTAGTTGGTCGTCAAGCCCTCGTAGTAGTCCTCGAAGATCGTGGCCAGATCGGTCGGCGCCAGGCCGGTGTCACCGAGGTTCAGGATGACCGTCTGAGATTGACCTTCTGTTGGGGCGCCGTTGGGGTTGCCGCCTTCGAAGTTGCCGTCGCTCGTGATCATCAGGTCATATCCGCCCGTCGCGTCGAGCGACCCCGGGGAGACCCCGTCATCGTAGGTGAGCTTGTCGAAGTAGGTGCTGGTTCCGCCGGTGGCGAACGTGGGCGTCAGTGACAGGGAGTCGGGCAACTCGAATCCGACGGCCGTCAGCGAAGACCCGATCGCGTTGGGCGTGGTGTTTTCCATCTCGACCGTCATCAGGTCGTCGCTCCCGTCCTCGCTGAAGGTGAGCGTGACGTCGGCCGTCGCACCGGTGCTCTCGGCGGAGCCGTAGATTCCGTCGATGGTCAGCTCGACCACCGAGGCCTGGGCCGACGCGGCGGCAAGAACCGCAAGCCCTACAGCGAACGACACATACTTGAACCCCCTCATCTCTATCTCCTCGTTTCTCTCGCGACGTCTCGAGCCAAGCCAGTAGCCAGGATCAGCTGTCAACGGGTGCCCCGGCAGCGAGAATCGCTTGCGGGCGAAGACACGCTGGAACCCCTGCATCAATCTGGCGGCTCAATACCTTGGAGGATACGGCGAGATCGCCAAGGGCATGATCCCACCCCCCGTGCTAACTCAACCGATCCTAGGCAGGTGATTGATGGGAGTCAACGCAGACTGCAGAACCTGTTCGGATTCGTCCCCTTATCGGACTCCGGTTGGGGATGTACCTCGGCGAACGGGCTTGGAGGGGGCGGGGCGGGACTGCGTGGTCGTCAACTGGGTCGTGCAGCGTTCGAGGTTCTGGCGGGCTGAGGTCAGCTTCGGGTTGATCTCCAGGGCCCGCCGGAAGTGCCGAACCGCTTCTGCAGGGCGCCTCAGCTCCCCGAGGACCTGCCCCAGGGCGTTGTGGGCGCCGGCGTGGCGGGGATCGACCCCGACGGTGCGGCGGAAGCACTCTGCCGCCTCTGGGAGTTTGTCCTGCCTGGCCAGTAGGACGCCCAGGTTGTAGTGGGTAGCCGCCGACTTCGGCACGAGCTTGACGGCCTTTCGGAGGTGCGTCTCTGCTTGGGCGAACCGTTCCAGACCCGCCAGTGCGATCCCCAGATTGAGGCGGGCCTTTGGATCGGACGGATTGATGCGGACGGCCTGCTCCAGACTGCGGGCGGCTTCCTCGCGTCTGCCGATTTGCTGCAGGACGATTCCCAGCTGATGATGTGCGTTGAACAGGTTCGGCTGGAGTTCGAGGGCCCGGTTCATGGCATCAATGGCCGCCTCGATTTGCTTGGTCTTGGCGAGCAGATCCCCCAACGCGACCAGTGCCTCGGCGTCGACGCGTCGAGCGAGGGTCCGCCGGAGCAACGCGATGGCCTGCTGGGTCTGACCGTTCCTTCGCAACAGCTCGGCCAGGGCCCGTGCGGGTCGGGCGTACCCCGGATCTGCGGCCAATGATCGCTCAAAGGCCTGTCGGGCCTGGTCGAGACGTCCCGCCGCGTAGTGGATCGAACCGATGTTGAAATTGGCGGTCCCGGCGAAGCTACCCCGTCCGACCTGAATGCTTCGTTCGTAGAGCGCCACCGCCTCGTCCAGATGGCCCTGACGCATGCGAACCGACGCCAGGCCGAACAGCGCCTGGGGCGACCCAGGATCGTCAGCCACGGCTCGGGTGAGCTCCGCGTTGGCCTCGTCAATCTTGCCCGCGCCCAGCAGGGCGCTGGCCAGACGGGCGACGGCCTCGACCTTCCGGCGGGTCAGCTGCACTTCCCGACGGTAAGCGGCCAACGCCTGTTGGCCCTTTCCCAGGGCCTGGTAGCTCCCGCCGATGACCTCCCAGCATCGGGCGTTCTGGGGTTTGGCGCGGACGAGGGGCTCGAGCACCGCGACGCATTCGGCGTGTCTTCCTGCATCCGCCAGCTTTTCGGCCCGCTGTAGGGTCAGCCAGTCCGCCATCATGTCCTTCGGGTCGTGCGCGACGCGCTGCGTTGTCGAGGTGTCCTCGTCTTTGAAGACGTAGCCCAGACTCCGCAGCTTCTCCCGCGAGGCCGCATCCATAGGGAGGTTGCCGGCTACGGTGGCGGACGTCTCCGGATCGCCCCCGATCATGCCGCGCAATCGCTCGTAGAGCTGGCCGGCCTGCTCGTGGCGGTCCGCAAACAGGTTGCTCAGCTCGTTCGGATCGGCCTGGAGGTCATACAGCTCCGGCTTAGGCGCGAAGATGAACTTGAGATCGTTCCTGCGAATCCCCATCAACGGCGCCCAGCCGTATTGCAGTTTCGTCGAGATGTTCTCGATATACAGTTCACGCGTCCCGGGCGCCGCGGACGCGATCGTGTCCGCACGGAGCAAGCTGACACCATCGAGGCCGGGCGGGATCTCCTCGCCCAGCAGGTCGAGGATGGTGGGCATGACGTCGATCAGGCCAATCTGTCCCGCGACCACGAGGCCTGCGGGCAGGGCTCCTGGGGCGTTCCAGATGACCGGCACGCGCATCGTGGCGTCGTAGATCATGATGCCGTGCGTCCACTCGCCGTGCTCGCCCAGCGACTCGCCGTGGTCGCTGACCGCGACGACGAGCGTCCGGTCGCGGACCTCTAGCTCGTCGAGTACCGCCAGCACGTGGCCCAGTTGCTCGTCGACGTAGGCGATCTCGCCGTCATAGGGCTGATTGGGAAACCGGGCTTGATAGGGCTCGGGTGGCGTATAGGGCGCGTGTGGGTCGAAGTAGTGCAGCCACATCAGGAAGGGCTCGCCGTGGTGTTTCCGCAGCCATCGTATAGCCGATTCATTGGCCTTGGCCGCGATTCGCTCGCGATAGCCGAACGTCGACGATCGGTTGCCCTCCGTCAGGTCATCCGCATAGTCATCGAATCCCTGCGCCAGGCCGTACCGCCGGTCGAGCACGTAGGCTGAGATGACCGCACCGGTGTGGTATCCGCGCGTCTTCAGGAGCTCGGCCAATGTGGTCACATCATCGTCCAGCCGGAACATCCCGTTCGTTCGTGCGCCGTGGTGATGCGGGTTCAATCCGGTCAGGAGGGTGGCGTGTGAGGGCAAGGTCAGCGGCACGGGTGCGATGGCCTGATCGCATCGGACGCCTCCGGCTGCAAGGGCGTCCAGCGTCGGGGTCGCGGCAGAGGCGTATCCGTAGCATCCCACGTGGTCGGCCCGGAGCGTGTCCAGGCTAACGAGCAGGACGTTCCAGCCGGCCAGGGCGCCAGGGCGGACGGGGATGGGGACGGCTGAGCCGCGTGCGCCGCTCCAACGCAAGACGACCGCGGCGACGACGACGCCGATCGCCAGGGCGACCGCGATCAGACCGATCCGGGCTCGTCGAATCGGTCGTTCTTCTTCGCCGGAGTGTTCGCGCGTTTCCGTCATCTGGGGTTCATTCCTGGTTCACGGCCCAGGCTGATGTCTTGACGGTACTGGCGCCACGGGGACGTGCGCTCTACTTGCCCGCCTGAGCCATGTTCGGATCCAGTTCGATCGCGCGCCGCAGGTGTTTGGCGGCGTCCTCGGCATGGCCCTGTATCTGAAGCACCTGTGCGAGGTTGTAGTGAGCGGGCGCATAGTCAGGCTGCAGCTTGACGGCGTCGCGAAACTGTAACGCCGCCTCGGACCACTGGCTCAGCTTGGCCAGGACCAGACCGTAGTTGTAGCGCCGGATTGCCGATCGCGGCGTCAAGGCCGCCGCCCGGCCAAGGTGACGCCGCGCCTCTTCGAACCGCTTTCGCCTGGCAAGCGCCAGGCCCAGCTCGGTCTGGGCCGTCGCGCTCTGCGGGTTGTGGCGGACCGCCTCCCGCAAGTTCGTCAGGGCCTCGTCCCTTCGGTTCAGCTTCTGGAGCACTCGCGCGAGTTCGAGGTGGATCTTGGGGTTGTCGCTCTGCATACTCAGCGCTTCGCGGAGGGTCCTGGCGGCCTGATTGAATTGTCCCTTCTCCGCCTCGAGCTGCCCGAGCTCCAGCAGGAGGGCCGGATTGGGGTTGGCCTGGATCGCCTTGCGGAGCCGGGTCATCACGGCATCCTTGTCCTTCTCCGTGTCGGCCAGTTTCGCCAACGCTGCGATGATTCCACGGTGGTTCGGATCGATGGCCAGGCCTTTCTCAAAGGCCTCGCGGGCTTCTGCCGTCTTGCCGCGCTCGAAATAGAACTTGCCGATGGACAGGTAGGCCGGTGCGTCGGAGCTGCCTCTTCCTTCCTTGACGACCTTCTGGAAGTAGGCCATTGCCTCGTCGTCTCGGTCCTGCTTGGCCCGGACCCAGCCCAACGTCAGAAGCGCGTTCGGACAATACGCGTCGACGGCCAATGCCTGCCGACAAGCGTCCTCCGCCTCGTCCAGCTTGCCCAAGAGCATCAGTCCCGCGCCCATCCGGGCGAAGGCGGAGCCCCGTTCGAAGGGCATCCGGGTGGCCCGACGGAAGGCCGCCACCGACTGCTCCAGCATAGCGAGGTGCTGATAGGCCTCTCCAACGGCGTGCAGCGCCAGCGCATCGTCAGGGTGTTTCTCCAGGTACGGCTCGAGCAGGTGTAGGGCCTCGCGATCCTGGCCCTGCTGGATCAGCGTCTGCGCCTGCAGCACCCATCGCTGGGCCTGGATCATCTCCTTGGGATCGGGCAATGGCTTCCGCTGGGTGGTGGCGCTCGTCGTCGGAGCGGTCGTGGTGACCACGTAGCCC
This sequence comes from uncultured Planctomycetales bacterium, assembly GCA_964390905.1. Taxonomy (GTDB): domain Bacteria; phylum Planctomycetota; class Phycisphaerae; order UBA1845; family JAFGLZ01; genus JAFGLZ01. Next base: position 6,008 of record CAYMLO010000253.1, read on the forward strand.
AGGTCCGCCAGCTTCTGTCGAGTGGCCTCGTCCATGGGCAGGTTGGCGGTTGCCTCGGTGACGAGTTCCGGGTCACCGCCGATCATCGCCTTGAGCTCTTCGTGCAGCATCGACGCGGTCACCCGATCGGCCTCGAAGAGGTTGTTGAGCTCCTTCGGATCGGCCCGGAGGTCGAACAGCTCACACTGGGGCGCCAGGACGAACTTGTAGTCGTCCCGCCGCACGCCCACCAGCGGCGCCCAGCCATGTAGAAACTTGCTGCCCAGCGTCTCGATGTAGAGCCGCCTGGGCCCCGGGTCGGGCGGGCGCAACAGGCTCAGGCCATCCAGGCCCGATGGGATCTCCAACCCCAGCAGATCCAGGATCGTGGGCATCAGGTCGATCAGACCCACCTGCCGCGTCACCAGTCGGTGGTGGGGCACGGGAGCTGGTCCGCTGAAGATCAACGGCACGCGAAGCGTCGTGTCGTAGACCAGCATCGAATGCGTGCTTTCGTTGTGCTCCTCCAATCCCTCCCCGTGGTCGCTCGTCAGGATGACCAGCGTCCGGTCGCGAACGCCCAACTCGTCCAGGACGCCCAACAGCTTGCCGAGCTGCTGGTCGGTGTAGGCGATCTCGGCGTCGTAGCCGCCGTGGTCGTTGTCCTTGTACTTGCTCTGGAATGGCTCGGGTGCGTCGTAGGGCCAGTGAGGATCGAAGTAGTGGACGAACATGAAGAAGGGCTTGCTGAGGTCCTTCTTCAACCATGCGATTGCCGATTCGTTGACCTTCTCGGCCGGACGCTCCCGATAGCTGAACCCGAAGGTCCTGCGCCCTCCGGACAAGTCGTCATCGTATAGATCGAACCCGCGACCCAACCCGAATTGCCTGTCGAGCACGAACGCCGCGATGAAGCCGCCGGCGCGATAGCCGTGCGTGCGGAGCGTCCCGCCCAGCGTGGCCACCTTCTCGTCCAGATAGAACATCCCGTTGACGCGCGCGCCGTGGTTGGGGGGGGTCAGTCCCGTCAGCATCGTGGCATGACCGGGTAGCGTCATCGGCACGGGCGTGACGGCCTGGTCGAACCGGATGCCCCTCCGGGCCAGTGCGTCGGCGATGGGCGTCTCGATCTCTTGCCGACCGTAGCAATGCAGTCGGTCGCGGCGGACCGTATCCATGCTGACCAGCAACACGTTCCAGCCGGACAGGGCGCCGGGCGCCAGCTCGATCCGGTCGGTCGGAGTTGGCTCGCCGCTCCGGAGCACCTGCGCAATCTCGAGGGCGACGACGGCGATGGCGATCAGGCCGATGACCCATCCCCAAGACCGCCGCCGACCACCGCTCGATCCCGATGTCGCTGTTGCCTCAGTCATGTCCAAAGCCCGATAAGGCCCGCTCGTCGGCGCCGACCATTTCCCCTTCAGCTACGCCAGTGCATCGCGAACGCGGTACAGATCGCGATGGCTCAGGCTCCACCCCATGGCTCCGACGGCGTCCTCGATCTGTTCGGGTCGCTTGATGCCGACGATCGGACAGGTAATGGCCGGATGCTGGATCATCGCCCGCAGCACCAGCTGCACGACCGTCTTGCCAAATGATTCGGCGATCGGCTTGAGGGTGTTGACCTTTTCGACGTTCTTCTGGAAGGCCTCCCCCTGGAAATCCGGTGTGTCCTTGCGCAGATCGTCGAACGTCTCGGCGCCCGTGTACTTGCCCGTCAGCAGACCGAACCGCAGCGACCCCCACGTCATCACGCCGATCTCCTCGGCCAGGCACAGCGGCAGGACGTCCTTCTCGACGTCGCGTTGGAAGAAGTTGTACGGGGGCTGGCAGACGTCGATCCGCCCGTACCTCAGCCCCGTCCGGATCTGCTCGGCCGTCCAGTTGCTGACGCCGGCGCAGCGGATCTTGCCGTCCTTCTTGAGCTTCTCGAAGGCCATGAACGTCTCATTCGGATGGGTCATCGGCTCCCACGCATGCGCCAGGTACACGTCGATATAGTCCGTACGCAGCCGGCGGAGCGATTGTTCGCACTCCCAGATGACGTAATCGTACGTCAGGTCCTCGAACCGCG
>CAYMLO010000254.1:0-8052 GCA_964390905.1 uncultured Planctomycetales bacterium
AGACCGAGCGCGATCCCGGCAAGGTAGACGCGCGCACGGACGTCTACTCTCTGGGCGTCATCCTCTATCAGCTGCTGACCGGTCAGTTCCCCTACAACGTGCGCGGGCGCTTGGACGAGGTGATCCACGAAATCGCCACGACCGACCCGACGCGGCCCAGCCAGATCAGCCGGGAGGTCGACAGCGAGGCGGAGGCCATCGTCCTGAAGGCCATCGCCAAGGATCCCGGGGAGCGGTACGCAACGGGCAAGGAGATGGGCCAGGACCTGAGGCGGCTGCTGGCGGGAGAACCGGTGTATGCCAAGCTCGCCAGCCGCAGCTACGTCCTGACCAAGACGGTCTCGCGCAACCGCTGGCCGCTGATTGGCGCCGGGGTCCTGGCGTCCGCCGTGGTTGCGAGCGTGTTGGTCACTCGTGCCTGGTTCGCGCCTCGGCCGGAACGACCTCAGCCGGCGGCGGAACCTGCCACGACGGGCCCGGCGATGGCTGGCATCGCAAGGCCGACCGATCCACCGTCCCGCGTCGGTGTTCTGCGTTCTCCTGACGCTGCGACGTCGGCACCGGCGACCCGAACGGCACAACCAGCTCTTACCAGGAAGCCCACGACGACACCGTCCCCGGCGTCCCAGGCGCCTGCGCCTGAGGCCCCCACGGCCGCGACGTCTCAGAAGAAGGACACGTCGCCCGAGGGGATCCGCCAAGGCGCGGACGCCTGGTTGGCCAGGCTGTCGTCGTACATGGAGAAGGGCGACTATCTGCGAGCCCGTCTGGCGCTCGAACGCCTCCGGTCGCGCTTCGCCGACACGGCGGCGGTCGCTCGGTCGGCCGATGAGCTGAAACGCCACGGCGCGCGAATCGAAACGAAGCTTGGCAAGGACACCGTCAGGCTCGACGGGCAGTTTCTGCTGCATTCGCGTCCATCGAATACGGCCGACTGGCAGGCCGCCACGGCGATCGCTCAGGAAATCGTGGCAACCCGATCCACCGTCGGCATTGTCCTGGTCCGCGTCCTGCTGGAGGACGAGACGATCACGTCCGAGTTCGAGGTCCGAGGCAAGGGCGTCGGGCTCTACGGCGGTCAGGAGGTCACAACACAACGGCGCGCCCGCAGCGGCGACATCCTGTTCGTCGGCGCAGACGGCGGCGGGAACGAGACGCCAGGCATAACCATCGTCGCCGAACGTCACTGCGCACCGACGATCGACGTGAAACCCGAACGGGGACAGGTCGACCGCCTCGGCGACGTTGTGATCCGGAAGAGGGACGACTGATGTAAGGATGCTGCCGGGCCCGCCCGGCTTTCGGACGAGCACCATGAGATCATTCTCTATGAGGAAGGCAGTCGCAGTGTTGATATGCTTGGGCGCGGTCTGTGCGATTTACGTTCATGCGACGCGCGATCCAGCCAACCCCCCGCCGCCCCCGCCGGACGCCAAGGCGGCGGCAGAGAAGCATAACCGGACGCGGAACTACGATCTCGCCGACGAGTTCATCCGATGGTTCGAGCTGCAGTACATCAAGAACATGCAGCACGTTGCCGGCATGTCGACGGACGTGTTCGACAGCGTCAAGGCCTTGGGCCTGGACGAGACTGTGGAACGGTACGCGGCGCTCCGCAGGGAGATCCTCGACTACGCGATGGCCCACCAGGCCGACGAGACCATCGCGCAGGACGACCTCGATAAGATCGCGCTTCGACAGTACCAGCACGTGCTGGCGAACGTGAGATCGAGCAGTAAGTGGATCGACTACAAGCGAGACGAACTCAAGCAGGGCGTGATCGAATCCCAGCGACAGGCGGGGCGCGTCTGGCTGCCCTTCTACCGGAAGCTCCTTTCAGCCCCCGCGCCTTCTGGTAAGATGGACTTTCGAGAACGCATCCGGACGGCGATGCCCAGGGAGGCCTACGCCAAGACCGTGGAGGCCAGCTTGCCCAGCACGGCTGCCTTCTACGCCGCCTTGAAGAAGGGCGTCACGTGGTATGCGCCTTGGGCGCCGATGGTCAAGCGGACCCTAGACAGCTCATATGCGAAGGACAGGGACGTCTGGCGGGCCACGGTGGACCAGATTTACGGGGCCAAGCCGTAGGGGCCGTTCGGTCCTGTGGTCGTGCATGTGCGGGTCGAACCGGGACCGGGTTGTCCGGCGAAGCCCTGGCAAAGGGGAAACACGATGAGCAGCGTTCGTGTGTCGAAGCCACGGTGGCGTTTAGCGATAGAGCGCGTCGGAGTCTGTGCTGATTTGCCTGCGGCGCTGGTCCTGGTCTTGTGTGTCGTTCAGTGCGTTGCTGCGGCTGACGCCCCTGTCCGATCCGATCGGGCGAACGTCGTTGCGTTTCCGGCGCAGCCCGCCAAGTACGTGCGTTTCGTGGTTTTCGCCACGAATCGCAACCAGCCTTGCATCGACGAGCTGGAGGTCTACGGCCCGGACGCGAAGTGCAACCTCGCGCTGGCATCTCGCGGCGCCAAGGCGACGGCTTCGTCCTGCCTACCGGGCTATCCCAAGCACCAGATCCCGCACCTCAACGACGGGCGATACGGAAACGACCGCAGCTGGATCGCAGCGACCACGGGTCAGGAATGGGCCCAGATCGAGCTGCCCGAGCCCACCGAGGTCGCCAGGGTCGTCTTCTCGCGGGACCGGATGCGACACTTTGCCGATCGCGTCCCGACGCGTTTCGAGGTCCAGGTGTCCTTGGACGGCAAGGCGTGGAGGACGGTCAAGAAGGTCAGCACGACAGCGGCAGCCGTCGCGCTCCGTCGACCGAGACAATCCGCGGCGCCGTTCGTGCCGCCTGCGCCGCCGTCGCCCGTGCGCGGGCCAGTCGTCACAGACGCGTCCTCGGCCCAGGTGTTGCGCAAGGACAAGCTGGGGTTCGCCAATCTGGCCCTCAATCCCAAGGCCACGCCGGGCGCCTCGTCGTTGTTGCCCGGGCACGCCATCCACCAGATCGAGCATCTCAACGATGGGCTGACCGGCAACAAGCAGAGCTGGATTAGCAACGGCGAGTCGTCCTGGGCCCAAATCGATCTGGGCGACATCTATTGGGTCTACAAGGTTGCCTTCGGCAGCGACTCCTCCGGCCAGCACAGCGACCGCGCGGCGACGACGTTCACCATCCTCGCGGCGACCGAGTACGACAAGGACTCCCGCGGGTCGACGTGGCAAACCCTCCACAGACAGACCGACGGCTCGCCCGTCCACGTCCGGACGGCGTTCACGTTCAAGCCCGTCCGCGCCCGCTGGTTGCGGATCGCCATCGAGGCAACCAATGGCAGCCAAGTCCGTATCGACGAGATCGAGGTGTTCGGACAATCGGCCCCCATCCCTGCGGACAAGATCGGCCCCGTCCGAAAGCCCGTCATCGCCCAGCCCGGGTGGAAGACCGACGACCAGCTCCGCTATGCGTTCCTGGGCGAAGAGCATGCGTGGCTGAAGGCCTATGGTCGGGCCGACCTGAGCCCGCGCCTCGTCCCCTACAACGGGCGGGTCAAGGAATACCCGCGTCATGCCGGCGAGGATCGCCTGCCGCTTCCCCCGCTGTCGTCCGAACCGAAGCTCGACGGGAACCTGGAGGACGATTGCTGGCGGTGGGCGTCGCGCGGGGTGGTCCGGGTCGCCTGGCCTCACGACTTCGAGGTGGGCCCGATGATCAGCCATGAGCTGTCCGCGGGCTGGCGGGGCGACGACCTGTTTCTGGCGCTTCGGACCGATCGGCTGTGTAGCCGCCACGTGGCCGTCGTGTCGAGTGGGGATTGGCACGGCTGCGGTGTGGTGGTCTGGACGAAGACGGGCCTGGTCTTCAAGACGTACGGGAAGGACCGCAAGCTGAAAGAGCGCACGCCCATCGAGGGTGCGTTCAATAAGGCGCTCACGCACTTTGAGTTCTGTCTGCCGCTGGCGCTCTTGCCGGGCTGCAAGGATCACGGGGTCCGCGTGGGGTTGGGAATGGGGGGCAAGCATACGAGCAGTCTGGGCTGGGCGGTGAACTTCGCGTTCTCGTCGCTGGTGATCGCGGAGCAGCCTCCCTGTATTGGCGGCAGCTTCCGCGTCCGGCTGGGCGTCCCTGCTGGCGGCAAGGCCGTCACGGTGTGGGGCAACGCGCCCGGGCTCGAGACGAAGCTCGCGCTCAGCCCCGGACACGCCAGAGACGTCAAGGTCCCGGCGAAGCGAGGGGCCATTGGGCCCGAATACCACCTCACGGTCCAGGAGGACCAGGGCCCGCCGTACGACCTGCACCTGTTCCGCTACGACCCCCTCGAGCGGGCGCTGCGCCTGGCGGCCGAGCTTGTCGATCGCCTGGCGGCCAAGGGCCTCGACGTCCAGGCCGAGCGCAAGAAGCTGGCCAAGCTCCGCCAGCGGCACGAGCAGCTCATGTCGGCTTCGGTTCCCGATCGGCAAGCCGAGCGCGACGCGTTCTTCCAGGCGAGACTGGCCAAGCGGCGGCTGTTCTTCCGCGAGCCCGATCTGGACCCGATCGCGCGGATCCTGTTCGTGAAGCGTCGCGCGTTTCGCCCGTCGCACAACTACAGCACGTGCTTCGATGCCCCCTTCCGCCCCGGCGGCGGCGTCTGTGTCCTGAACATCCCCCGGCAGGAGGGTCGCTTCGAGCCCGGGCAGGCCACCGTCGCACGCCTGTTTGACTCCGGCAGCGGCATCGCGCGCAACCCCATGGCCGACTTCCAAGCCGCTAGGGTCTACTTCGGCTACCGTCCGTCGGCCGACGGGTACTACCACATCATGAGCATGGACGCCGACGGCGGGAACCTCGAGCAACTCACGGACGGGCCGTTCAACGACTTCTGGCCCTGTCCGCTGCCCGACGGCGGGCTGGCGTTCATCTCGTCGCGTTGCACCTGCCGCGCGCTCTGCTGGCGGCCTCAGGCGCTCATCCTGTTCCGCATGGACACCGACGGCAAGAACATCCTGCCTCTCTCGCGGGCCAACCTGACCGAATGGGCGCCCTCCGTGATGAGCGACGGCCGCATCATCTGGACCCGATGGGAGTACATCGACAAGGGCGCCGACTTCGGCCACACGCTCTGGTCCATCCGCCCGGATGGCTCGTACCCCGAGCTGATCTTCGGCAACACGATCATCCAGCCCAACGGCTACGCCAACGGCCGGGAGGTGCCGGGCACGAGCGAGATCTGCTGCACGCTGATCTCGCACTTCGGCGACCTGAACGGCCCGATCGCCCTGCTGGACATCAACAAGGGCCGCTTCAACCCGAAGGCCATCACCAGCATCACGCCCGAGGTGCCCTGGCCCGGCATGTGGCCGCTGGGCGAGTGCTTTCGCGATCCCGTGCCGCTGGCTCGCGACTACTTCCTTTGCTCTCACGCACCGCAAACGCGGTTTGGCATCTACGTGATCGATCGCTTCGGGAACCGCGAGGTGCTGCACGCCGACCGCGACATCTCCAGCATGTGCCCGACGGTTTTTCGCTCGACGCGAACGCCCCCCGTGCTCGCCAAGTCAACGAGTTCAGACGGCGGCAGCGGCGAGTTCGTCATGCTGGACGTGTACGAGGGGATCTCGCACGCCGTCGAGCGCGGCCGGGTCAGGTACATCCGCGTGGTCGAGGAGGTCCGGTCCGGCGTCGCCCAGCTGCCCGGTGGCGAGTACCGCAAGGACCACGACCCCTTCATCTGGTGGTACGCCGCGCCGGTCGATCGGGTCAGCGGCCCGCACGGCTGGCCCGCGTACGTGGCCAAGGCGATCTGGGGAATCGTCCCCGTCGAAGCGGACGGGTCGGCACGCTTTACCGCGCCGGCGGGAAAGACGCTTTACTTCCAGGCGCTCGACAAGGACTTCAACGAGCTACAGCGGATGCGAAGCGTCTGCCAGCTCCAGCCCGGCGAGACCCGCAGTTGCGTCGGCTGCCACGAAGACCGGCACACGGCGCCGACGGCGCACCGTCGGCCGATGGCGATGGCCCGCGCCGCCCGACGGCTCGACCCGCCGCCTTGGGGCGCTGGTCCGTTCTCGTTCGAGAAGGTCGTCCAGCCGGTGTTGGACGCCAAGTGCGTTCGATGCCACAACGAGAAGCACAAGCTCAAGCTGGACTTCCGGGGCGTCCTCGACAAGGACAGAATCCCCGCATCATACCGAACGCTGGTCTCCCGAGGACTCGTGCACTACGTCGACTGCGGATACAACTCGGGGGGGTGCGAGAAGTTCGAACCCCTCACGTTTGGCTCGGTCAAGAGCAAGCTGTGGAAGGTGCTCGGTGCGGGGCATAAGGGCGTCAAGCTCACGACCGACCAGATGCGGGCGATCAAGGCATGGACGGACATGAACTGCCCGCTCTGGCCCGACTACATCTTCAGACCCGAGCGCCCGGGCCAACCCAAGCAGCTCACGCTGGCCGATTGAGGGCTCGCGAGGGGCTGGGCGGCGACGCACGGCGACCCGAAAGGAGCGAACGGTGCAGTCTTCGATACGACTGGCGCGGCTGCTGTCATTGGCGGCATTGATCGCCCACCTGATGATCGCAGGGGCTGATGCGGCGGAACGCAAGGGGCGCTTCCTGGAGGCAGCCTCGCTGCGTGAGCAGGGATTCGTTGCGCTGTTCGACGGCACCACATTCGGCGGATGGGACATCAAGCCGTGGCACAAGGGCCACTGGGTCATCCGCGACGGCATCATCGACTACGACGGCAAGGCCGAGAACAAGCGGGGCGCAGAGAACACACTGTGGACGAAGGAGGCGTTCGGGAACCTCAAGCTGTATGTCGAATGGCGTCTGCCAAGCAAGCCAAGGATGAAGCCGCACCCGATCGTCTTGCCGAACGGCGATTTCGTCCGCCACGAAGACGGCAAGCGCAAGACCACGCCGCGGCTCGACGCAGGCGACAGCGGGATCTACCTCCGCGGTACCCCCAAGTGCCAGGCCAACATCTGGTCGCAGATCCTCGGGTCGGGCGAGATCAACGGCTATCGCGTGAACCGCAAGCTGCCCGTCCCGATCCGCAAGGCGTGCATCCCCGTCAAGCGCGCGGACCGGCCCTTCGGCGAATGGAACTGGTTCATGATCACCGTGAAGGGCGACCGCATGACCGTCGTGCTGAACGGTGAGACCGTCATCGATGCCGCCCGGCTCCCTGGATTGCCCCCCAAGGGTCCGATCGGATTGCAGCACCATGGAGATCCCGTGCAGTTCCGGGAGCTTTTCATCAAGCAGTTGCCGGGAAGCGCCAAGTGAAGCCCCTCCCATCAGGCCAGAGACAAGGAGCGATACCTATGATCCGTCACGGCGTACTCGTTGTCGCGGCAACGCTCCTCGTGTCGACGACAGCGCATGCACAAGAGACCGAGGCCACACGTCTGTTGAAGGCCCGAAGTGCGGAGTTCAAGCAGGAGGTCATCAAGGTCACTGATGGCGTGTACACGGCCGTAGGCTACTCCGTCCAACCTGTGTCGATGATCATCGGCGTGGACGGCCTTATCATCGTGGACACGGGTATGGATACCGTGTCGGCCGAGAAGGTTCTCGCTGGCTTTCGAGGAATCACCGACAAACCCATCAAGGCCATCATCCTGACCCATGGGCACGGCGACCACACCGGCGGGGTGCCTGTGTTCGTACGGGATGGGAAGCCACAAGTCTGGGCACGCGACAGTTTCGGTCAGGAGTCGGAAACGCTTAAGTCTGTCGGGCTGACCATCAACCGTCTTCGCGGTGCCCGGCAAGGCGGCTTCAAGTTGCCTCCGGCCAAGCGTATCAACAACGGGATCGCAAGGGCCTACTACCCCAAGCGCGGGGGGGCGGTATTCCAGACAGCTGGTGACACAAGGCCAACGCATTTGCTTTCCGAGTCGCGAAAAGCAATCCACATCTCGGGCGTTTCCCTGCATCTCGTTGCCGTAACCGGTGAAACATATGACCATCTATACGTGTGGTATCCTTCAAAACGAGTGCTGTTCTCCGGCGACAACTACTACAAGTCCTGGCCCAACCTGTATCCGATTCGAGGCGCACCCTATCGCGACGTTCGTAAATGGGCGAATGCCGTCGACAAGATGCTCAAGGAAGGCCCAGACTTCCTG
>CAYMLO010000255.1:0-7898 GCA_964390905.1 uncultured Planctomycetales bacterium
GATCTCGATGTCGGCGTTCGGGCGCTTGGGCGATCGAATCGCGTCGAGGAAATCTTTCGTGTGCTCCGGGGTGGAGTACTTGCCCTTCACTTCCTGGAGGAGCTTGTTCTTCTCCCCATAGAGCTTCCAGCCTACGCGCTTGCCCAGAATCATGTAGCCCTTCGTGCCGTAAAAGGCATTGCCGTCCTCCAGACCCTCCAGGACGTAGGGAGACCAGATCCGATGCTCGTAGACCACGACGGGTTGCCGTCCGGGCTTTCCGTCCCCCGCGTATTCAAACGTGACGTATTGCGTGTCGGGGAACTGCTGGTCGTCGTCGAAGTGGAGCTTGCCCCCCTGCCCGCTGGCGCGGACCGGATGCGTCTGGATGTCCAACCCCCAAATGGCGATGTCCATCTCGTGCACGCCGTCGTTGCCGGCGTCGCCCGTGCCGAAGTCGTACCACCAATGCCACGTGTAGTGATGACAGTTCGACTGATAGGGTCGCATCGGCGCCGGGCCGACCCAAAGGTCGTAGTCGAATCCTGCGGGCGGTTTGGAGGGCTTCTTGTGTCCGATGTTGCCTCGACGTTGGCTGTTCCAGGCCTTGGCCACGAGGATGTCCCCGATCGCGCCTTCGCGAAGCAGTTGGATCGCGCCCTTGAGCACCGTGGTGCTGCGGCTCTGCGATCCGACCTGCACGACGCGCCGCGTTCGTCGGGCCACCTCGATCATCAACCGACCTTCGCGGATGTTGTGGCAGCAGGGCTTCTCGACGTAAACGTGCTTGCCCGCCTCGCAGGCCAGGATCGTCGCGGGAGCGTGCCAGTGATCCGGCGCGGCGACGACGACGGCGTCGACGGCCTTGTCGTCCAGGATCCGCCGAAGGTCGGTCACGGCGCGGTCGGCCTTGAGCTGCTGCTTGGCGCGGTTCATCCGGGCCTCGTCCGGGTCGCAAACGTAGGCGATCTTCGCGCCGTTGGTGGCCAGATCCTGGGCGTCGCGCGTCCCTCTCGAGCAACCGACCACGCCGACCGTGATCCGCTCGTTCGCCCCGGCCGCTCCGAGTGCAGGCAGGCTCCACGCGGTGGTGGTCGCGCCGGCGGCGGCAGCGCTGGCCTGCTTGAGGAATGAACGTCGTGCAATGGGTTTCATGTGATCAGCTCCAGGTTCTCCACCCCCGTGATACGTCCTTTCACACGTCGACCGTGGCAACGGCAATCCGGCTGCGTGTGCCAGCCACGGGCTATAGCGTAACGGCTGGCGCGGCATGCCCCAAGCAGTCTGCACGAACCGATGCGAATTCGATAGGGCACAACTGCGCAACGGTCGGCAACGTCATCTCCCAGAGGCCTGAAGTCTGAAGCCCGGGGCCGCTTCTCCCCTCACGACTCAAACCTCAAGGCAAGCAGGCCGATCGTAGGCGAACGATCCGCGACGAAGAGGTGGCCCAACGTGGAGGTCACTTCCACGACGATCTCGTTGCGCCCGGCCCGCACCGCGCCGCTCAGATCGAACCGCAACGGGGGCCAGGGGCGAAGCCCGAGGTCCTTGCCGTTGACCGTCGCCCGGGCCGGATACCCGTTCGTGTCGAGCACCAGGCGGCGCGGCGAAGATGCGAAGGACACGTCGGTGCGATAGCGCCCCGTGCCGCAGAAGGCCGGGAAGCCTTGCGAACGCCAATCGCCCAGCTTGATCGTGCCGGTTGGCGCGACCAACCGCCCCCGGTCATCCACGGCGAAGTCACCCCACAGAATCAGCGAAGGTAGGAAAGCCAACGGCTTCGGCTCGACCCGCTCTGCCTCCAACCGGTTCTCGCCCTCGCGCAGCAGGTCGGTGATCGTCAGACGCCGGTAGCTGAGGTCGAACTGCCGATCGCTCGGCGCGGCATTCAGGTCCACGGCCTTCCCGTTGACACGCAGGCGACGCACCAACTGCCTCTGGACCGACAGCTCCGCTCTGCGGGGCGGAACAACGACCGTGAGCGTCGACCCGTCCAGCCGGATGGAGTTCAGGCCCTTCGGCGTGAAGCCCCATCGCAGATCGTGGTACCTCCGTGTGGTCGTCACGCGTCGGGCAGCCGGCCTCGACGGCAGTCGGGACCGGATCGCCTCACGCGCGGCAGCGACGAACTTGCGGGTCATCGCGCCAAGCGCGTCGGAATCTGTCGGCTGCGGGCCCGCCGCGGCCCAGAGCGCATCGTCGGACGGCCACGGCACGCCGAGCGGCTTGGCGGCGCGCGCCCGGACCGCCGCTTCGGCCACGTACTCCGCAAACGGGCGGGCGCACTCGCGGAACCAGGGCTGCTGCGGACCGTGAATGCCGAGATACGTGCGTTTGAAGAAACCGCCGCGGAGGTCGAAAGGGCAGATCGCCAGGACGTATCGGTCCACGCCACAAGACGAGCACAGGTCAACCATCTTCCGCATCGTATCGAGCTTCATGCTCGGCGGGCCGAGGGCGTAGACCTCGGCCATGCGTTCCCGTCCCGGCAACTCGCTCATTGAAGCCAACGTCAGGGCCTCGCACCGGTCCACGCCCGTGCGGGTACGGATCTCGTCGATTCCCGGAATGCCGAGCGTGCGCTGCTGGAGGCGGAGACTTCCGTTAAAGGCCACCTGTGAGCCGAAGTTGCCCTCGCCGAGGAAATGACCCGTCATATGAATACGGTGCGCCGTGCACCAGTTGGCGATCGGAGCGACCCAGGCGTCGTGAAACGTGCGTGCATAGGCCGCCCAGTAATCGCGCCAGCCAGACCATCGCGCCACGTCGGAGGCCCCGGCCAACCGCTTGTGGAAGTCGCCGCCCAGCGCCTTGTCCATGGCCGCCGACCAGCCTAGCTGCCAGCCGATCTGACCAGGGCTGCGCCGTCGGTGCTGATGGGCCAGCGACGGCTCGTCGGTGAAGATGGCGCGGACCGTCGTGCCGAAGAACTCCCCGACGGCGTTCGCGTAGCGCTCGTGCGTGACGTCGAGGAACCGCCGCGTCGCCTCGGGCATGAGCAGGTTGGCGCTGCCGGCCGCGGACACGATGCGGCTGCGACCGTCGGGCTCCACGCAAAGCAACTGCGCCTGGAGATCTTCGCGGCCCTGCGTGACCAGACCCTTGGCGTGGCCGCTGGGCCAGGTGAACTCGTCGTAGAGCCAGACCTCCATGTGGCGCTGCGCCGCCTGCTCGACGATGAACCGGATGCGGTCGAACCATGCCTGGCCGAGATACTCCAGTTGAAGTCCCCAGCGAGGATAGAGCACGACGCCCCAACCGACACCGGCGTAGGCGTCGAGCTGACGGCAGACGTCGTCCGACTCGAGCGTGCCGGTCAGCGCCCACATGGCCAGCGGCGCGGACCGCCCAGCCTGACGCTGGCGCCGAGGCATCTCGCCCGGGGAGGTCCTCCTGCCAAGTGTCAACGCGGCGCCGGCACCGGCCGTGGACGCCAGAAACCGCCGTCGGCTCAATCCTGTACGGTCGACCATGAGATCGGGCCTCGCAATCTTCAGGCCTCGGCCACTGTCTGCCGGGCCCGCAGTCGGTCCTCCGACGTTTCCCATTCGGGTCCGAATACCCGAGCGGCTCCCACCAGGGATGAGGCAGATCCCATTGGCGTGCGGCTGACGTCAGATGTCAAGTGCTCACGTGCTCAAGAGATAGATCCCTCGGGTAGGGCACGTCTTGACGCACCGCTTCATTCGGCTCCGCGCCCAGAAGCAGCTGCGTCGAGACGTACCTACATGGCTGTCGCGCCCCCAGCTCGGTTCCTTGGGTGTATCCGCCGAATTCCCCTCTGGGCCGCCCCCGTTTGGACCCGTAGAATTCAGGCGGAGACTTCAATCCTCCCCGTCGGGCCGCGCGACGAGGAACCACGCGGGCCAGCGTCATGAGTGGATACCATCCAAGAGAGCTTCCAGACGGGTCTCCTCGCCGCACAACCCTGGTTGACGTCATTGCGATCCTCGCCATCATCGCCCTGGTGATCTCTATCTTGCTGCCATCTCGCTCAACGAACGACCCATATCCCCGAACAACGCGGTGCCTGTGCGGGATAGGCCAGTTGACCAGGGCCATGCTCATGTATGTTGATGACTACGATGGCACGCCGCCCTTCATCCTCAAGGATGCGAAGCACGACGACCCGATGGTCAACAACGGCGAGAATCGCCGCAAGGAGACCTGGCTGGCATCGGCTTCGACCATGCAGCGAATCTACCTGCTTTCAGAGGAGGAGTGGCCGACCGACAAGAGCCTGGCATTGCCACGGAGTGGTGACCTGTTTCCGTACGCACGCTTTGCCAGCTTGTACCGATGCCCCGAGTTCGAGCGCGTGAGGGACCCAAACAAGCATCAGAATGCCTTCAACTACACCCGGAGCATCGCGGGCCGAAGGGCAGACCCAGACCATCCCGGTCAGTTCGATGGCGAGATCCTGAAGATCGAGGCTGTGCATCAACCGGGCAAGCTGCCGATCATGCTTGACGAGGCGTGGGATTGCCACGTTGCCTGGCCAGAGCCGTATCGGTGGGGATGGTGCGGCGTTGATTGTGTCGGAGACCTCCTGAACAGTTGCCTGGGCCAGTACCACGGTTCGCCCGTGCCGGGACTCGCCTGGTACCCGAGGTCCGACCCGCCAGGGTCGGAGAACGGCGTCGTATCGAATGTCCCCGTCAAGAGGGCGTCTGTGGGGTTCTACGATGGCCACGCCGAGCTGATGCGAGATCCGCTGCCGAACATGGAGCACGCGGACGGACGGCCAGCGGCGTATCCCTTCCATGCCTATGCCCAAACGTACCTCGACTGGGTGGCGAAGCTGATCCATGCCCAGAAGGGGGTGACGCCGAAGTTCGGCGAGCAAGGGGGGTAACGTGCGTCTTGACGCACCACATCATCCGCTTCCGAACCCCGAAGCAGGTGCTACGGCTCTTCGGTAACCCCAACCGAGTCTACCCGCCTCACGCGCCATCATGCTGGGCTCGCCGCGCATTGCTTGGGGTAGCTTCCTTCGGTATAATAAGCACCATGGCAAAAGGAAATCCCAATCAGTCGAAGAGCAACGCGCCGACATGGCGTTTCCGCGTTCGCGGTGAAAGCCGCGATGGGGAGATGGTCACGCTCGGCAGGTATGAGACCGAGAAAGAGGCCACGGCTCACTACGACGCTCTGGTCGAAAACGGAAACTACCAACACCTGAAGGTCCAGCCCCTCAAGCCCAAGCCCACCGATTCAGGCGGCTGATCGTCATCGGGAGCTGGTGTTGTTCTGACGGCGAACGAGTCCTGACCGCGCCGGTTAATGGACGTGGTCATGCTGCATGTAGAGTACACTCCCCTGGGGAAGTGTCGCCCAGGGTCCAAGGGGGAAACCGTTCGTGCGGGAAGGGGCGCGCGAAGGCGTTCGCCACAAACGCCACAAGCACCAAGACAAACAAGCCACCAGCACGGTCGAGAAGACGCCCAGCGAAGCCCCCGACGAAGGGGCCCGTCGCCAAGGCCGAAGACGCCGAGCGCTTGCCCGCGAAGCCCGAGGGCGACAGCGCGGCGAGCGGACGGACTTACGGTGACATCTTTCACCACCACATCTTGGGCAGTGTCGTCTATGAGGAGCAGCTCCGGGGCGTGGGCGTGGGTGACGACATGGTTGACGCGGTGCGCGGGACAACGTGGCTGCTGTCATTCGGCGGTTGGCCCCCCAGGACCCGCTTGAAGAGATGCTGGCGGTTCAGACCCTCTGGCTGCACGCCCGGCTGGCTCAGCTCAGCCGCATGGCCGGTGCGGCGGCGACCCTCAACCACGTGGCGGTCGTCAACGGAACGATCGACCGCAGTCTTGGGACCTTCGGTCCACGAGGGCCGATGCTCGGTGGTCGTTTCACGCGGTCTAATAGGGGAATTGCGCGCTCTTCGGGATGCCAAGCCAGCGTCATGCCAGGTGGCTGCCCGCGTCCGGCCAGCTGCTACCCAGCGTCATGCAAAAGGGGGGCGCACTTCGGGGCGCACTTCGGCCTCCCGCTTGCATTCCGTGACTCGCGCCGGCAACAGCTCATGCCGATCCGACGTCGTCCAGTCTCGCCCCGACCCCGCTCCTCGGCCGCGCAGAGCTCCCCGGACATCGCACTTCTTTCGCCCGGGCTTTCAGCCTGAGTCTCTAACCACGCCTCAGCTCGTCGGGTATCCGCAGGCCTTCAGCAGGCATTCCTGGACGATCAACTCGTGCTCGAGGGGATAGGGATTCTCCCTTTCGCCGCGGATGATCCGAGCCAATTCGATCAGTTGGTCGTCGTATCGTCCCGGCATCTGCGGGAAGCTGACCTCCTGATATCCCTTCTTGTAAGAATCGCGGGCCTGCGACAGGGCGAGTCGGAGCTTCTGGGGCTGAGGCGGCCGACAGTAGAATGTCTCCAACGGTTGAATGTCAATCGTTCCCTGATCGCCGCAGACGACCAATTGCCGCCGCTGATAGCCCTCCACCTCCAGCGACGCGGTTCGGATCGTGACGGTCGTCCGCGGGTACTCGAACACGATCAGACCGTTGTCGCACATCTTCACGTCGTCCCGCGTTTGGCGCTCGAAGGAGACGATTCGATCGGGTTTGCCCAGCAGGCTGACCACAAGGTCGATCAGGTGGCAGGCGAATATGAACATGGTTCCGCCGCGAAACTGCGACAAGTACTTTCGGTAGCTCACCGAGTGCATTCTGTTCATGACGCAGTGGACCTCGAACACCTGTCCGAGCCAGCCCTCGCGAACCGCGCGCTGGCAGAACTGCACTGCCGGATTGTTCCGGTACATGTAACCCAGTTGCACGGCCAGCTTGCGCCGCCCGGCCTCGTCCAGCACCTTCTTGAACGCGCTGAGCGATTGGCCGCCCGGTTTGTCCAAGTGGACGTGCATGCCGGCGTCGATGCAATTCGCGGTGATGGGAATCAAGCGGTCATCGCCGGAATTGACCTCCACGGCCACGACCTGGAGGCCCTTGGTGTTGAGCAGTTGCGCTTCGGTCATCCACGTCAAGCCCCGATAGGCCGGAGTGCTTTCGCGCTTCTTGCGCAACTCGGGGTTGGATTCGGCGATCCCGACGACTTCGTACTGGTCGCTCAGTTTTCGAAAGGTCTCCATCTTTGCCGAGGCATGCTCATGCCCTGTGCCGATCTGGCCAATCTTGATCCGCTTCTTGGGTTGATCGGCCGCAGTTACGGTCCGTTCGTGCCACCGCCCAGCCGCGACGGCTGCGCCCGCGCCAACGGCGGTTGTTAGAAAACCACGACGATCAAAGGTGCTCATGGGGGACTCCTAACCAGCCTTGTGAAGATGGTCCGACTCGTTGCGGCAAACGTGCGCGTGGCTGTATCTCTCTACAAGCAGCAACTGACGCTGTCCTTGATTGCTCTGCTTCCGCGTAGTATACGTGATCACGTACGGGCGAAAAGCAGGTCGGCTTGATGCGATGTTGATCGCGTGATAACAAGTGGGAGTCAAGCTATGAAGAAGATGGGCCGCCGGGAATTCCTTGATCGTTCGGCGAAGAGCACCCTCGGCATGGCCGGAGGTGTCACGGTTCTGGCCAATCCCGGGTCGGCCCGGGCGACGCCGGCCAATGACCGGCTCAAGCTGGCGATGATCGGTACGGGGGGGTGGGGCAACATGTTGGCCTTGGGGTTTCTGGATCGCGGCGATTGCGAGATCGCCTACATCTGCGACGTCAACCGCCAGTTGCACGAGCCACGATCGAAGGCGTACGCGGAGCGCCAAGGGGGCAAGCGACCCAAGTGCGTGCAGGACTTTCGCGAGATGCTCGAAGACGCTTCGGTCGACGCCGTGGTGATCGCGACTCCGCCGCACTGGCACGCCCTGGCGACGATACTCTGCTGCCGCGCCGGCAAGGACGTCTATTGCGAGAAGCCGCAGAGCCACAATTGCTGGGAAGGCC
>CAYMLO010000256.1:0-7788 GCA_964390905.1 uncultured Planctomycetales bacterium
TGGCGCAGCTCACCTAGATCCCTATCGGCGCCGCGGTGGTCTGGCTGATCTGCAGCCTGCGAATCAGGAAGCTCTACGTTCGTGAGCTCGCACACGCGATGGACACCCGCCTCTTCGCCGCCGACCAGGACGCCCGGCTCGGCCAAGTCGACAACGTCGAGACGGTCGAATGCGTCTCGAAGGCCCTCGCCAGCGGGGACGCCGAGCAGATCAAGTTCGCCCTATCCATCGCGCAAGACGCTGGCAGTCAGCAACTGTGGGAACCGGTCGAGACTTGCCTCAATCACCCGGACGACGACGTCCGATCCTCTGCTGCAACCACCTTGATTCAGCTGGATCGTGATCGAGCCTGTCCCGCGCTTCGCGATCGGCTGAGGCAAAACGATGTGTCTCCGGCGTTTTCGGCTCACCTGCTGCGATGCCTGACCGAGGCTGAGGACGAAGAGGCCCTTGAATTGGCCTACCGGTTGGTCGAGCGCGGCGAGCTCGCCGTAAGATCCGAAGCGCTGGTGATGCTGTTTCGGTTGGGTGGGTTGGACGGCATCATCGCTGCGGGCGAGCAGATATCCGCCCTTCGACGCGGGGACGCGCAAGCGCGTGCGTCGCTGGCATGGATCGTCGGGCGACTCGGCGTGGAACACCTGGACAAGACGCTGTCCGCTTTGCTGCACGATCCCGAGCCGGAGGTGCGCGACGCCGCGCTGACCGCGGCGGCCGCCGCCGGGTCAGAGGGACTGTTGCGCGAAGTTGCCGACATGCTCGAGCGCGAGGAACCGCGCGACGCCTGCGAACGGGCGCTGTATTCGGCGGGTCCTCGCGGGGTCGAAGCGGTCGAGCAGGCGGTGACGAAGCAGGCCGTGACGCCGGCACTCGCGGCAAGCGCCGCCCGGATCTTTCGAGCCTCGCCATCTCAGGCCTGTCTGGACTTGCTGCAAAAATGGATGACCTCCGAAGCCAGTGCGGTCCGTCGCGAGGCCCTCAAGACACTTGGCGTTTTCAAGGATGCGGGCGTCCAGCTTGACTGGGCGCCCGTCCGCGAGGCGTTCGACTCGGAACTCCGGCTCGCGTACGCGCTGAAGGCGGCGGCTGAACGGGAAGCCGGTTTGGTGCGAAGAGAGCTCGACCATCGATTTGACCAATGCATTGATCGCCTGTTCCTCGTCCTTGGCTTGATGTACGAGTCACGCAACGTGGACGGCGCCCAAACCGCAATCATCAGCGGGGAGGAAAGGGTCGTGGCGAACGCCCTCGAGTTTCTGGACAACACCCTCCGCGACGCTCGAGAGAAGCTCCTGATCCCGCTCTTGGAGAGACTGCCCATTGCAGCCGCCTATGAGAAGGCCAGGCCCGTCCTGAACTTGCCGCCGTCTGAGCAGAACGACGTTCGCGAGCTTGCCCGCCACGACGCGTGGCTTCAGCTGCTGTTGGATGAGGCGCCCGGTCCGGAGATCGATCCCGAGCGCTTCGAGACGGCGCTGCGGCTTGCGGACCACCCCCTGTTCGAAACGCTCGACCTCGAGACGCTCTATGCGGTCGCCCAACGCGGCACGTTCCAGGACTTGCCGGCCAGGCAGGTTCTCTGCGAGCAGGGCCAGCCAACCGACACCTACTACTTCGTCTCGAGTGGACAGCTCGAGATGGTCTCGAACGGCCTCGTCGTAGGGACGCTCGCGGCGGGCGAGGGATTCGGAGACGTTGAGGTCTTCGCCAACGATGCTCGTCCGGCCACCGTGCGGAGCGTCGCGGAGACGCGGTGCATGGCACTGACTCGCGAGGACCTTGACGAGCTCATGTCCCAACATGCCAACTTCGCCGCTGCGGTGATCGCGTTCTTGCTCGCAGCGCTTCGGGCCAGCAGCGACGAAGAAAGCCGTCTGCGCGGCCAGGATCAGGAGGCCCCCCGATGCTGAGCGTCACCGAGCGAATCTTCTTCCTTGCGAAGGTCCCCCTCTTCTCGGATCTCGGTCTCGACAGTCAGACCCAACTGGCAGCGATTGCCGAGGAGGTGACCTTCCAGCCCGGCGAGGACCTCTTCCAGCAGGGCGACGTGGGCGACTCGCTGTACGTCGTTCTGGATGGTGAGGTCGCCATCCTGTTGGACGGTCACGAGGTGAACCGGATGAAACCAGGCGAGAGCTTCGGCGAGATCGCTGTCCTGGACAAGGGGACGCGAACGGCAGGAGGTCGTGCGGTCTCGGACGTGTTGGCCCTGCGCATCGATCGACGCGCCGTCGAGGATCTGATGGCCAGATCGTCGGAGCTGCGGTTGGCCATTGTCGCCGAGCTCGGGTCGAGAATCCGCGCGATCAAGGAGCGAATCCGCCAACTCGCCGATCGATGAGGCACATCGCCCCAATCAGCCTGCACTCTGTCGAGGGACACGACGCGCAGGGCCGGTGCAGGTTGCCCGTGAATTGACTGGCATGCCAGTCGCACGTAGGCTATGTCAGCAAGCACGGTCGCCAAGACGTTTCACACCAGAAGGCGGCTCGTTCGAGACGCGCGATGCACATCCTCGAGGAACTCAAACAGATCGTGGCCAAGCTCGACGAAGAGGGAATCGAGTATGCGCTGTGCGGCGGCCTGGCCATGGCTGTCTATGCCATGCCGCGAGCTACGCTCGACATCGATATGATGATCGAGATGGACTCGGTCCAACCAGCCAGACGTGCGGCGGAGGAGCTCGGATTCGTCCTCGATGCCGATCCGATGGAGTTCCGTGGCGGGGGGGTGCAGATCTTCCGTCTCTGCAAGGTCGATCCTGGCTCGCATGAGGGACTCGTCCTGGACTTCCTTGTCGTCACGCCGGAAACACGCGAAGCTTGGGAGAGCCGGCAAAGCGTCGAGTGGGAAGGCGGCGTCCTCCGTGTCGTCTCGCCACAAGGGCTTGTCAAGCTGAAGACGCTGCGGTCGAGCGGCCAGGACAGGGACGACATCGACCATCTTCGGAGCATCGCCGATGAAGATGAAGATTGAGATGTCCCCGGCGGCAGTGACGCGGCGCTTGCGACAGGTTGAGCAGCTGACCCAGCTCTGTCTGTCGCTTGCCGAGTCAAGCGCTGGCAAGGAGGTACGAAGCAAATTCCAGGCAAACAGAGCAGTGCAACGGACATCACTGGCGCTTGGCCGTCGTTGACGCTCAGATCGCGCAAGCCACACAATCTCGCATGATGAAGCAGGCTTCTTTCCGGATTCATGTGATGGCAGTGGATCGTGTCGAGAAGCGGCTGAGACGTGTCACGGCCGCCCTCGACGCAGCGGAGATCCGCTACGCCGTCGTGGGTGGAAACGCTGTCCCCGCTTGGGTGGCTCGGGTTGATCCCAGCGCCACACGGGCGACGAGCGATGTCGACCTGCTCGTGCAACATTCCGACTTGGAGGCCATCACGCAAGCCATGAACAACCTCGGGTTCGAGCGACAGGTGCTAGGAGGCTTCGTTCTGTTCACCGATCCCGAGGAGCCGAGCCGCCGATCCGGCGTGTGTTTGGCATGACCCGTCATGTGATCTCCTCCTCGTCAGCCCGCCACGCTCGCCGTTCTGACTGAAACGAACCGGTAGGAGGACCCTCCGTAGGCGCCGTGGTCGCTCCGAGAAATGACGACGCTGCACTGCGAAGGGCAGACCGATCCCTATGCTCAGGGTAGCCCGTTCCCCCTCGATTTCAACTGGTCGGTTCGCACGTCGACGCGAGCGCGGCAGCCCACCTGCTGACCGAGGGCATTGGCGCTTCGGCCTGTCAATACCTGGAACGTTCGTCAAGGCGCCGCTGATTGGACGGGTTCCGCACCGGCTGGTAGGCTTGAAGAGGACAGAAGGAAGAACCAGCGAGGATAGCACCATGCGAATCGCTCCGCAGAGCCTGTGCGTTCTATTCACAGCAGCGTGGTTGGGCAGCGCCACCGCGCTCGCAGAATCGTTGACGCTCGTCGAAGACGGCCGGTCCCCCTATCGAATCGTGATCGCCCAGGGCGCTGCTGACTCCGTGACCCGCGCGGCATCGGAACTGCAGCGTTTCGTTGTGGAGATCTCGGGGGCCAAGCTGCCCATTGATACCGACGGGGGCCCGGTCCGAAGCCACGAGATCATCGTGGGGGACAACGCCCATTCCCGCGCGCTGAAAGCCGGCATCAAGCTCGAGCGGTTGGGCGACGAGGGGTTCGCGATCCGTACGTCGGGGGCGCATCTGGTCATCGTGGGCGGACCCGTTCGCGGAACGCTATACGGGGTCTACGGCTTCCTGGAGGACCATCTCGGCTGCCGCTGGTACAGCTCGAAGGTCAGTCGGGTTCCCAAGCGCCGAACGATCTCGCTCGGGCCCATAGACGACACGCAGACCCCTGCCTTCGAGTACCGGGAGGTGTACTACCACGATGCGATGGACCCGGCGTTCGCGGCGCGTCACAAGCTCAACGGCAACGTGAGCGTCATCCGCAACGGCAAGCTGATCTCGGAGCGTCATCGCGGCTGGGGCCTCTGGTGCCACTCGTTCTTTGCGCTCGTGCCGCCGAAGGAGTACTTTGGGTCGCACCCCGAGTACTTCTCCCTCGTCGGCGGCAAGCGTGTGGCCAACAAGCAGCTCTGTCTGACCAACCCGGACGTGCTCGCGACCGCCGTCGCTTCGCTGAAAGGCCTGATGGCAAAGGCGCCGGACGCCCACTACTGGTCGGTAAGCCAAATGGACTGGCAGGGGTACTGCACGTGCGAGCACTGCAGGGCCATCGACGCCCGGGAGGGCACGCCGATGGGCTCGGTGTTGGCGTTCATCAACAAGGTGGCTGCGCGTTTCCCCGACAAGACGATCTCGACGTTGGCTTACCAATACACCCGACGACCGCCGAAGTCCGTCCGGCCGGCCAAGAACGTGCTCATCAACCTGTGCAGCATCGAGTGCAATCGCAGCCAACCCATTCGGACCGACCGGAGCAGCGCCTCGTTCCGCAGGGACCTCAAGAGCTGGTCTGCCATCTGCGACCGGCTCTTCGTGTGGGACTACGTCGTGCAGTTCAGGAACCTCGTGAGCCCCTTCCCGAACCTGCGTGTGCTGCAGCCGGACATGCAGTCGTTCGCAGCCAACAACGTGGTCGGGGTCTTCTCCCAGGGCAATCGCGAGATACGCGGTGAGTTCTGCGAACTACGGGCCTACCTCTTGGCCAAGCTGCAGTGGAACCCCAACTGCGACGTCGAGCGGATCATGAACGACTTCCTGGCCGGATACTACGGCCCTGCGGGCAAGCCCATCGGCAAGTACATCGACGCGATGCACGACGCGTTGGCCAAATCGGGAAAGGCCTTGCGGATCTTTGGCAATCCGCAAGACCACCGTGATGGCTACCTCTCCGAGAAACTGATGGACAGATACAAGGGTCTCTTCGATGAGGCCGAGCGGCTCGTGGCCGATGACGCCGACCTTCTGCTCCGTGTCCGGACCGCCCGCATGCCGCTCATGTACGCCCAGCTCCAACTCGGTTACGGGAATGTCGACGAGCGAGCGGCCATTGCCCAGGACCTCTTTGCGCTCGCCGACCGGATCGGTCTGCGGATGTTCAACGAGTGGAACCTGCCAACGGAACGCTACAAGCAGGACGTCGCAAAGGCGCTTGCCAAGGAGCGCGAGGCAGGCAAGTAGCCGACTCCTCGGCACCGCGGCTGGCGAAGATGCTCGGGGTCTGAAAGAATGGCGTCACGCCAGAGGACCGGAGACGCATCATGTGCGTTGGATCGATCTGTCTGTCGGCGATGCTGCTTGCCGCGGGACCAGCGGCTGCGCGGAAGCCGAACATCGTCTTGCTCTATGCCGATGACCTCGGCTGGACCGATCTGGGCTGTTTCGGCAGTCCGTTCTACGAGACGCCGCATCTCGATCGGCTGGCCGCACAGGGCGTGCGATTGACGTCCGCGTACGCCTGCGCGGGCAACTGCGCCCCGTCGCGGGCGTGTCTGATGACGGGTCAGTACGTCCCCCGCCACGGCGTCTACACCGTCGGGTCGAAGCGCCGTTTCGACGATCGCAAGCGTTACCCCCATCTGCTCCGCTGGGACCAGCGCAAGCTGCTGGCCGTCGACAACGCCAAAGGCATCCCCGCCGGGAAGATCACCATCGCCGAATCGCTCAAAAGGGGCGGCTATGCAACCGCCATGTTCGGCAAGTGGCACCTCGGCGGCGGACCGGGTCAGTCGCCGAAGGAGCAGGGCTTCGACGTGGCCATTCATCAGACCGGCGGGTCGCACTGGAAGATCAAGACCAAGCCGCCACCCGAATCCAAGCCGCCGAAGGGGACGTATCGGTCCGATTGGATGACCGACCGTGCCCTCGAATTCATCGACGCCCACCGCGACGAGCCCTTCTTCCTCTACCTGCCCGACTACCTCGTGCACGTCCCGCTCGAGGCCAAGGAAGCCACCATCGAGAAGTACAAGCGCAAGAAGCCGACCGACTACCACCACAACGCCGTCTACGCGGCCATGATCGAGCACCTCGACCATTCCTTCGGCCGCGTGCTGGCGAGGCTCGATAAGCTGAACCTGACCGACAAGACGCTCGTGGTCTTCTACTCGGACAACGGCGGGGTGGCGAGCAACAAGAACCGCGGGCTCGAGCACCGCGGCAAGATCACGTCGAACCACCCGCTGCGGGGCATGAAAGGAATGCTCTACGAGGGCGGCATTCGCGTACCGATGATCATCCGTTGGCCCGGCCGCGTCCGCGCCGGCAGCGCGTGCGACGTGCCCGTGATCGGCGTCGACCTGTACCCGACGTTTCTCGAGCTCGCCGGCGCGCCCGCTCCGGCGGGTCAGCCCCTGGACGGCGAAAGCCTGCTGCCCCTGGTGACGGGAAAGGCCAAGGCGCTTCGGCGTGACGCGATCTTCTGGCACATGCCGGGCTACCTGCCGGGCAGGCAGTCGCCGGCCTCGGTGATTCGCTGCGGCGACTTCAAGTTGATCGAGAACTACGAGGACGGGTCGCTCGAACTCTACAACCTTCGGACCGACATCAGCGAGCGCACGGACCTGGCCGCGTCCCAACCGCAGACCGTCCGGCGTCTCCACGCCAAGCTCGAGGCCTGGCGGGCCGCCACCGGCGCCCGCATCCCCAAGCGCAACCCCAACTGGAGGGGGCCAAGAGATCCGCAGGACGTAGGGCGGGCTTCGAACGCCGCGAGCAAGAGTGGCGGGTGAAACCCGCCCTACCTCGTGGTGACGTATGCGACGCGAGTTGGACGTACACGCAAGGGATTTCCACGATGAGTAAGATCAAACGACGGCACTTCCTGAGCGGACTTGGGGCCGGGGCGGCGGGGCTCCTGTCGAGCCGGGCCGGGCGGGGCGATCAGAGGCCAGGGCCCCCCAAGGCAACGGTCCCCCAAACCTCGCAACCCAAGCGACGTCTCTACGTCAGCCGGCGGGATGACGGGCGGTTCGTCAGCACCAACGGGTTCCTGCATGCGTACCTCAAGCACCGCCGACGCGCGTTGGCGTTCGATCCCACCATGAAGCCCGCCGAGTTCGATGCCTGGCGCAAGCGCGTCCGCGAAAAGCTGCTGGAGCTCATGTGCTTCCCCGATGTAGACAAGCAGCCGCCTCCCAAGCGCCTGTGGACGAAGCAGCGGGAGGGCCACCGACTCGAGAAGTGGGAGACCTATCCCGAGCCGTTTAGCGTCGTACCGTTCCTCGTGCTGATCCCGGACGGTGTGAGCGCGTCCTCACCGGCGCCTGCGGCGATGTGCTTTCCGGGTTCCTCGTCCAGCAAGGAAAGCCTCGCGGGCGAGGTGGAGCTTTCGCGCAGCCA
>CAYMLO010000257.1:0-264 GCA_964390905.1 uncultured Planctomycetales bacterium
ACGGATCAAGTTGCGGAAGCTGTATCCATCAATTGAGTAGCGACAGAGCACTAGATCGGTTTCCGACGGGTGTTTCACTCGTCCACTCGGCGTCTTCGCTGGAAGAGGCCAGGCGGATCTTCTCGGCCTACACGGCAAGCGCTGGGGCGCCGTGATCCGCGAGAACGAGCGCAGGAGGACTCGAAAATGCGGTGGGGTTGCACGCATCTCGTCGTGATCACGGCAGCGCGGGTCGCTGCCTTCCCGTCCGGCCTTGCCGCGGAG
>CAYMLO010000257.1:274-7784 GCA_964390905.1 uncultured Planctomycetales bacterium
CGACGACGTGCCGCCCGTCGTCGTCGCCTGCTTCTGGCGCCAGGAAGACTTCTCGCCGGAAGGCTACCGGTCGTCACTGGACCTGCTCGCGCAGCATACCGGGGCAAATCTCCTGATGACCAGCCTGCGCGCCCGCGACAGGGAGGTGACCAACAACGCCGTCCACGCCCAGATCAAGGCCGGCGCCAGCTACGCCCGGAAGCATGGCATGAAGATCGCGATGGATCTCGACGTGCGGCTGGCCCGCAAGGCCTTCCAGAAGGCCCACCCCGACGAGCTGCAGCAAATGCTGCGGCTCCGCGAGGTGGACCTCCAAGCAACGGGGAAGGCGTCCCTTCGCATCCCGAGCACGGACCTCAACGATCACTACACCGGCGCGACGACGCACTACGTGCCCCTGGCGGGACGCCTGTTGCGCGCGTACGCGTACGTCCGCACGCCGGACGGGATCCTGCCCGAAACGCTGCGTGACATCACTCAGACCTCGTGCAAGACGGTGGTTCAGGACGCCAAGGCGGTGACCGTAGAGATCGCCTGCAGCCCGAAGACCAAGGGGCACAAGGCCTGCGTGATGGCGGCGTTCACCCATTTCGCCCCCGCCGTGTTCGCACCCCACCTGGATGGTTTCCAGCGGCGGATCATCGAGCGATACGGCGATACCGAGATCGTCGGCGTCTGCAAGGACGAGTGGGGATTCCCTCCCTGCTACGACGGCTGCCCCGCCAAGAACGACTACTGGTACTCGAGATACCGCGCCGCCGCCTACGCCAAGCGGACGGGCGGGCGCGATCTGCTGAGGGATTGTTTGTTGATGACGTTCGGCGAGCGCGGTCGGCTGCGCGAGCGTCAGGCCGCGATCAACCACTTCATGGAAATGTCCACGCTACGAAACGCGGCCATCGAGCAGGATTTCTACCGTACGACCAAGAAGGTCTTCGGCCCGTCGGCAATCGTGGCGACACACCCGACCTGGTACCCGTACCCGGGCAAGCGGGAATTCAAGAAGAACGGCCTGGACTGGTGGATGGCCACCCGTGACCTAGCGCAGACCGACGAGGTCACGCCGTACTGTGCCCGGACCTCGCTGGCCAAGAAGTGGGGCAGCGCCGTGTGGTACAACATGTACTACTCCTCGAACGTCGCGGATTACAGACGAGAGATCTGGTCGCACGCCCTGGGCGGTGGGCGGATCGACTTCCATCCCGTCTATCCGTGGAAGGGCAAGATGCCCCGCAGCGAAATCTACAAGGCCCTGTTGCGAGGCGGCATCATGCGGGGCGATTGCCGCATTCGACTGCTCAACTTCATCACCAACGCCCCGCTCCACTGTCCGGTGGCGGTCATCTTCGGCCATGCGTGCGCGATGAATTGGGCAGGACCGACATATGACGACGTCGGACTCGGCGTGGCGGACGGTCTGTGGCGCGCGGGGTATCCGGCCGACCTGATCCCAAGCAGCGAGATCGGCGACCCGGCGTTGAAGATCGCCAAGAACGGGTCCGTTCAGTACGGCCCACAGCGGTATCGTGCGGTCGTCCTGTACCATCCGCAGTTCGAGCGGCCGACAACCGCCGCGTTCTTCCACAAGGCGGCCTCGGGGCCCACTGCGCTACACTGCGTCGGAACGTGGACGCGGAACTTCGAGGGAAGGGACTTCGACGGCAAGGCCGCGCTACCGGCAAAGATGAAGGGCGCGCCTGACGACGCGTCAGTCGTCCAGCAGGTCATTGCAGTGTTGCGAGCGGCGGGCATCGCAGCCCAAACGCCGGCCAGCAGAACGATGACACGATTCCACCGAACCAGCTGCGCCCCGCCCCCTGCCGGTCACTGTCGCCTCATCGACGGCACGCAGATTCTCGTCTCCGGGGCCAAGGAGGTCACGGGCGACCCCATCCGCAAGACGCTTCAGATCCACGACAGGACGGTCACCGTCGATGCGGTCGGCGTGGTTGGCGTCCGTTTGCGCAAGGACGGACAGCTGGACGCGATGGCAGCGGGTGGGCTGAAGCTCTTCGACCTGAAGGGCCACACCGGTGTGAGGATTGAGCTGCCCGAGCGGATCGACGTCGCCCTGTGGCGCGACGACCAGGGCAGGATGCGCGGCGTGCTCCAGGGATGGCGCGGCCCGGTTCCGAAGCCCTTGGCAGCGCTGACCGCAAACTGGGTACGCCTGGCGCTTCCCACGCCGTTGCCGTAGTCGCCACCAGCCCCCGGGCGCTATCGCCCCCAGGGCGTCAGGCGGACGGACACCATCTGGAACGGCTTCACGTCCATCTCCACGCCGTTGTCCTTGACCGGGAGATCACCCTGCGGCGTCTCGAGGACACTGACTCGCTGCGCGGCCTTGACGCACCAGGGCGCCCTGAACGCCACCCGGGCCTTGGCGGGCCGGCCGTCGAACTCCCGCAGACGCATGATCACCGCGTCGCCTTCCCGCGACCACGTCAGCCCCGTCATCATCACGTTGGCCGGCGTGATCGACACCAGGCCACCCCGATCGGCAGGTCTCTGGCCGGTCCGCCCCTTGGGCAGGTACGCAATGGGCATCGGCGTACAGTAGTCCACCGCGTGGCGGTGCGCTGACGAGACCGACTCAGCCGATCGCGGACGCGACGCCAGCGAGAACTCGAACTGCAGTTCCCCTCCCTGCGACGCCGGGAAGTTCGTGAACCAGTAGTTGTTGAACAGCCACATGTAGAAGACCGGACCGGGCGGAGTAAGCCGCTCCTGGTACTGTCCGACGTGGATGTCCCCGATCTGCGCGAGCGGCGTGGCGCGGCTGGCGACGATGACGTCCAAGCCGCCCGGCACCTTCTCGCCGATACGCACGTAACGCTGAATCGAATGGTAATCCGACGCGGTCCCGTCGATCTGGCCCGGACCGGGCTGGAACGTCCCTCCGACCGCGTCAATGTCGAAGACCGGCTTGTTGAGGGCCAACGGAAACGCCAGGTAACCCGCCTCGGGACTCGTCGTGGCGGGCTTGTGGAGCGTCACCCGGATGTCAAGCCGCGGCGTTCGCCGGTACAGGATCAGCTCGCAGTCGACCGTGTGCCCGTCAGCGATCTTCGACCGGACGTGAAGGCTCTTGACCAGCGGCCCCCTGTGTCCGCCGACCACGGAGGCACCGGTCGGAACGGCCCGGTCGAACCTCGGGTCCTTGCGCGGCGGCCAGAACATCCCCCGACCCCGCCCGTCCGTCACACGCTCATAGACGTATTGCAGCAGTCGGAATCCGTTCTTGCCGGCCAGCTCCCGGTCGGCACGCTTGTCACGCAGGCTGAAGATTGCGCCCGTCTTCGGGTCGACCTCCACCCAGTAGCAATCGTTCGCCAGCGCGTTGCCGCCGCCCTCCAGGTCGGTCGTTGCATCCGGCGCAGCAGCCGCATCGTCGATCCGCAGCACGCGGTACCCCAGCGCTGGCACGGGCGGCACGTCGATGGCGTACATCGCGTCGTAGATCGGCGCGCCGCCCAGCTTCTGAACCGTCACCGTCTTGCCCGTAGCCACGTCGACGAGTCGCAGCTCCTTGTGCCCATACAACGCCGGGGCGGGGATGCGGAAGACGTGGACGCCGCCACGCGGCCAGGACGACGGGTTCTCGATCACCAACGACGGCCCCGACGTGGGAATCCCCGCAGCCCCCGCCTCGCGCGCCGCGTCGTGGATCGACGCCGTCAGCATCGACGCCTCATACGCCTGCGCCGACTTGTAGCCCCACTGCGCCTTGGTCATCCAACTCTCCGGCCGGCTGATGCTGCCCGCGTAACCCCAAGTGTGCTCGTCGAACATCAACGTTCGCCGAAACGCATGCCTGATCTTGCCGGGCAAGTCGGGGAAATGGCGCTGCGGCGCAGACGCGGCCAGCAGCGCGATCGCCGACTCGAGTTCCTCGTGCGTCCGGCGGATCATCGAGACCTCCTGGACCGCCGTGCCGTTCCCGTCGGCCCACCAGTCGCACCACGCCCTGCGAACGCGCGGCAGCGTGTCGCCGGACTCGGCCTCCACCGATTCGAAGAAATCGCGAAACGTCGCCACGCGGAGCTTCGGCCAGACGTAGCGGGCGTTCCAGTTCTTGACCAGGTCACACACCCGCGGGGACGGCCACGCGTCGTCCGTGCCGTAGCCCGACATCTGCAGCAGCACCGAGGTGTGCGGGTAGCCGGTCTCCTTCGCCGACGCGTCAGGCTTGCCCGAGACCATCCGCTGGATATGCCGTGGGCCGGGCGGACGCGCCAGCTCCTTCAGATAGCCCGCCAGACGCCCCGCCACCTGGCCCGGATCGGTCGTGCCCCCGAAGTAGTTCCCGGCCATGTAGTGCTCGCCCCGCCACGTCAACACCGACGACCCGTCCGGCGATTCCCAGTGCAGCCCCGTCGGCCGATCGAACGGCTTGATCGAGCGCGTGCGGTTGATGCCGTTAGCGAAGTACCGCACGCCGCAGTCGGCCAGCAGCCGCGGCAGGGCAATCGGGTAGCCGTTGACGTCGTTCTGCGTCGCGCAGACGATCGGCGCCCCCAGCACGCGCCGCAGCCGGGCGATGCTCTGCAGCGATTGGATCCACACCTCCTCGGTCGCCAGGTCGGTCATGTTCATCGGCAGGGCTGTCAGTTCGATGCGCCCTTCCGCGATCGCCCGCTTGAGGGCGGCGATTCGCTCGGGACCCCGCGTGTCCAGGAACAGGTCCACCGACCAGGTCGCCTCGCACGCCCAACGGAACTTCGCGTCGTCGGGGTAGTCCTTGGTGGCCTCGACGTAGTCCAACGCCGCGTCAATGAAGTCCACCAGCCGGGCGGCCAGCGACGCCTGCGTGTCCGGGTAACCGACGTCCGAGTGCGTATGCTGGACGAGGAAGACCTTCCACGGACGCACGGGCGCCAGCTCGATCGTGTGGCGGAGAACCTGGTCACCCGCCTTGAAAACCAACGACGCCTTCGTCGGCGCCTTAACCGGAGGGACGGACAGACTGACCGTTCGCCCGCCCATCGGCCGGGCCGGCACGGATCGGCTGACGGTCTTGCCCGCGACCGTTGCTTCGAGCGTGCCCGCCGGACCGCAGGCGTCAATGGCAACGTCCACCTGTTGCGACGGCCCCTCGGCCGTTCGCCGCACAAACGGTTGGACGCTGGCCCGCAGGGCCGATGCCATGTCCTTGCCCGTGACACGCTCCAATCGCACCGCGTCGTACAACATCCACGAACCAGCAGCGTTCTTCAGCTCGATCGTGTTGCTGCCTGAGCGCAGCAATCCTCCCGCCATCGGCACACGGATGACGTGCTCGCGCCCGGCTGCCGCGTTCTCCAGCGACCGATCGCCCGCCCCGCGCGGCGTTTGGACCTGGACCTTCTGGCCGTTGACGTTGATCTCGATTCTCGGCGGGCCGGAGCTGTGGATGTCGATCAGATCAACGACGAGACGGACCGTCCCCGACAGCGGCTGGTCCAACTTGAAGACGATCTTGAACACGTGAGGCTTGCCGCCAGCCCAGGCATCCGCGGGCCCGGGATGGATATATGGCCAGGCCTTGGCCGGCTGGTCAC
Organism: uncultured Planctomycetales bacterium; assembly: GCA_964390905.1. Lineage (GTDB taxonomy): Bacteria > Planctomycetota > Phycisphaerae > UBA1845 > JAFGLZ01 > JAFGLZ01. The sequence goes on from CAYMLO010000257.1 coordinate 5,815, forward strand.
GACCGACCTGAAACGTCACGTCCGACGGAAACGACGTGTTGTAGTCACGATACTTCCCGGGAATGGCCAGCTCGGCATAGCTGTTGTCGGACTGACCAATCTGCCAGATTACGCCACCCGCGGCCGGGGTCTGCGCAGCCACCGACCAGCAGGCCAAGACAACGACGGATACCATGGTTGTTCCTCCTGAAGAGCATCCGGTCGGCATGGAAATACCGACCAGCGCGTTACTTCGACTTGCCGATCCAACCGGCAGGGATGTCCACGAAGTAGCCGGCGATCTGCCGGCTTAGCGTTCGGATCTCGTAGTCGACGACGAAACGTCGCCGCGCGTCGATCTCGACCGATGCCGGGTAGCTCGCGTCCTTGATCGGCCCGCCATCGGGCCGGTAGTGATAGCACGGCAGCTGCCCGTCCACATCCCATTGGGCGAACCCGTCGTCGATCGGCTGGACCATCGCGACGGACACCATTCGCTTGTCCGCATAGGTCAGGACGGGCTTGCCCTGGTGGCGACCCAAGTTCGGCGGCGACGGATGGCGTTGGCTCTGAACGTTCGTTCGGACGGGTTTCGACCAGCTCCGCCCGCCGTTGCGGGATTCGGTCATCCAGAAAAAGCCTTGGCCCGATCGATGGCTATTGCGGCTCAGCCCGATCAGCCGCTTCGGCGCGACCTCCAGCACGTCCCACTCGTCCCCGACGAAGCCGCTGACGTCGGGCACGCGAACCGTCTTCCACGTCTTCCCGCCGTCGGCCGACAACGCCGCCAGCGACCCATTGCCCGGCGCGATGTAGTACGGGAGCAGGATGTCCCCCGTCGACAATGCGATCGGCGCCGACCGCGTTCGGGCGTCTCGCTCGTGGATCGCGACGTCGTCGCCCCAGCTTTGCCCGCCGTCGGTCGACCGGATCACCCGCGACTTCGAGATCTTCTTGGCCGTGTAGGTGTTGTAACAGACCAGGAGCGTCCCATCCGGCATCTCCCCCACCGCCGCATTCCGATCGTCCACCCCCCCGTGATCGATCACGACCCGCGCCCGAGACCACCGCTTCCCCCCATTGTCGCTGTCGGCCACCATCACCCGCCCGGTCGGCGAGAAGCCGTGCGCCCCGTCGTCCCGGAACACGCACACCAACCGCCCCTTCCGCGTGCGCATCACCCAAGGCCACCCCGGATAGTTGCCCTTGTACACGATCACGTCTGGCTTGCATTTCGGTTTCATGCCGTCTCGCCTTCGCCATTGACGCCTGCGCCCGCCCGGAAGCCTGGTGGGCGACGCGGAGCGCCGTCGTCAAGAATGCCGCAAGCGTAACCAGTGGGCTCTGCGCGATCAACCGAAGTGCTCTGCGTCATTCTCAGGGCCTGTCTTGCGACGAATCCGGCGCGCGTGCCGGGACGAGTCAACGCCGAGCTACTGTGCGGGCGAGCCTACTAGACATAAAGGTGTGCCTGTGTTAGGCTTGTGAGCGTAGGGAAGCACGTACCATGATCGAGTCGGTACGATTCAAGAACTTCAAGGCGTTGCGCGACACAACGCTCCCCCTGGGCCGATTCACGCTCATCGTGGGACCCAACGGAAGCGGGAAGAGCACGGCCCTGCAGGCACTCGGCGCCGTCGCTCGCCCCGACCGCCTCGCGTTCCTCAACATCGCAAGTGTTGGTGCTATGGGCAACCCCGAAATGTGCGTCGAGGTCGACGTACGGTGGTCGGGAGAAACGCGCACGCTGTTTGAGCTAAGGTGGAATCGGAACGGCGCATGGGTAGGAGGAGACCGAGCGACCAGCAGACCTGTCGAGCCAGCTTCAGTCGTCGAGAGACTCCAGCGAATCCGCATCTTCGAACTCAACGCTCAAGCGATCGCAGCTCCCGTGCCCTTGAACCCCTCAATGGAATTGGCTCAAAACGGAGGTCAGCTTGCGGGAGTGCTGGATCGCCTGAGAGACAATGACCCTGATCGATTGGATGCGC
>CAYMLO010000258.1:0-7731 GCA_964390905.1 uncultured Planctomycetales bacterium
CCCTCAATAATACCTTCGGCTACCCCCCGCTCCCGCCTAAAGTGTCACGCACCCCCTTCCCCCCCCCTGGGACTTCTGGCGCAGCAAACGTAGCCCCCGGATGGGGGCAACGGAAATGCTTGAGGGATTCATTCCAACGCAGGGGTCTGACTGGGCCATCCCACCGACCGCCTTCTCCCCTATCTAGGACGGACCGCTAGGTAGGGACAGGCATGGGCTGAACCAGCGCCTCCTGGACCTCGACAGTTTCCGACAGGTCAGCCAGGTGAAGGATCGTCTTGGCCAATTCACTTGGCGGCAGGGCATTGGGGTTGGCCGTGCCGGGCCCCAGGATGTCTGTGGTGACCGGACCGGGGCAGTACGTCGTGACCCGCAGTCCGCGACAGCGCAGCTCTTGGCTAACAGCTCGGCCCATGCCCAGCAGCGCGTGTTTCGAGCCGCAGTAGTGCGTCATGCCTGAGATGCCCCGGAGGGCCGCATCCGACGCGATGTTGATGACGTGTCCGCCGGCAGGCGACTGCGCGAGCATCTTCCTCGCCGCTTCCCGCATCACCACGAAAGCACCCACCACGTTCACATCGAAGATGTCCCGGAACTCCTGCGTCGTGGTCTCGAGCAACGGTGTGCTGCGGGCGATGCCCGCGTTGTTGACCAATACGTCGAGCCGACGCAATCCTCCAATACAGTTCACGACGGCTGGCTCGTCGCGGACGTCCAGGCACACCATCTCGAACGAGGCCCCGAGCGAGCGCAGCGCTGCTTCGGTATCGGCCATTGCCCGGGAATCTCGACCTGTCGCGACGACATGGGCGCCACCTTGGGCGAATGCCTCGGCAACGGCCCGACCGATTCCGCGGCTTGCCCCCGTGACCATGACCGTCTTGCCTTGCACGCTCATCGTGGGACTCCCTGGAGGGGGATTTCGGGCCAGTTGTGCTGTGGGCGATACCCCAATTGGTCCCGGGCGGTCATCCAGTCAAAGAGGCTGTCGCTCCGCCCGGCGACGATGTTGAACGTGCCGTGCGCCAGGTCTGTTCGCAAAGCGCGCTCAACCGCCTGGGCAACGTCACGTGGATCCACGTAGTTGCACCAGTACGACACGGGCTCCGCCGGCAATCGCGGACTGGGAGGGTTCACTCCGTCGTCCGCGATGACGCCCGGCCGCAGGTGGATCACACTGAGGCCGTGCGCTTGGTGGTAGGCATCCCCAACTTGCTCACCCAGCTTCTTGGCCAGGCAGTAGAACAGGTCGTTCTCGGCAAACTGTGGCGGGTCTTCCACATGGATTGCCCGGCCAGGCGCGACCTGGAATCCGTTGGCGATGATTGAGGAGACGTTCACGAGGCGGCGTACCCCATGCCTGATGCAGGCTTCGGCGATGTGCCAGGTCCCCTTGACCATGACGTCTGCGAACAGCGACGTGGGTTTGTCTTCGCGTCCTCGGACCAACGCCACCAGATGTACCACCGCATCCTGACCAACACAGGCCGCTTCGACGTCCTCGTAGACTGCGATGTCGCCGAGCACGAAGGGCACATCGCCAACCGCCTCGCGCGGCTTCACCCGGTCGAACAAGGTCAACTCGTATTCAGCGCGCAGGCGCTCGATGACAAAACGGGCCAGATAACCCGAAGCCCCCGCAACCAGTACCTTCTTGATATCCATGCTGACCACCTCTCCCACGCCGGTAGTCTGGCAACAACCGCAAGCCCACCCAGTCCGATGAGCGGGACGGTAGAGCAACTCCGCGAAGAGAGTTCCTTAGTTTCCCAGGTGCCCTGCATCACGTCTTGGGTGGGCGTGGCCTCATTCTCATATTCCGAATTCGCGAATGGCCTCCGTCACGGCCTGGTCGATCTTGTCGACGACCAGGTCGATCTCTTCTCGCGTGATGATCAGCGACGGTGCGAGCACCAGGATGTTGCCGTTGTTGCGGAGGATCAGGCCGTTGCGGTAGCACCAGTCTTGTATCCAGCCGCCGACGTCAAGGTCCGCGTCGAGGTCCCGCCCCGTCGAGCTGTCCGCCACGAGCATGACGGCCCAGAGCAGTCCGATCCCCCGCACGTCCCCGACGATCGCATGCTTCCGGGACAGGGCGCAGAGCCGCTCCTTGAGGTAGGTTCCCATCCGGGCGGCGTGGTCGACGAGGCCCTCGCGTTCGATGATGCCGATGTTGGCCAGCGTCGCCGCGCATGCGACGGTGTGCCCGCCGTACGTGCTGCCGCTGCGGAACTCACAGCCCGGCTTGTGACAGAACACATCGGCGATCTTCGGGGTCGTCACGGCCGCACCGAGCGGGATGAAGCCGCCGGTGAAGCCCTTGCCAATCGTCATGATGTCGGGCACGACGTCGTGATGCTCACAGAAGAACCACTTGCCCGTCTTGCCGAAACCGGTCTGGATCTCGTCGAAGACAAGGACAATGCCGTACTTGTCGCAGAGGGCGCGGACCCCTTCCAGGTACCCCTCCGGTGGAAGAGGATACCCCGTGTTCGACCCGGGAAGCGGATCCATGATCACCCCGGCGATGGTCTCGGGCTTCTCGAAGCAAATGAGCGCCTCCAGCTCGGCCAAACACTGCTTGCCGTAGGACCCAGACGACATGCCTTCGGGGCGTTCGTAGTCCCGGGCGGCCGGGGCGAACACGCAGCCGGGTAGCAGAGGCTCGAAGTACTCCCTGAACCACGACAGGCCCGTAACGGACGTGCCCCCCAACGTGGTCGCGTGATAGGAGTCCTTTCGGGCGATGAACTTGAACCGATGGCGCTCGCCGTTCTCGACGTGGTACTGGCGGGCCATCTTCAAGGCGGTCTCGTTGGCCTCCGACCCGCTGTTGACGAAGAAGCTGACCGACAGCTCACCGGGCATGATGTCGGCGAGCTTCCTGGCCAGCTCGATCAGCGGCACGGTGAAGGCGTCCACGTAGTTGGGGAAGAACTCGAGGGTCTCCATCTGCCGCCTGACGGCCTCTGTCACCTCCGGCCGGCTGTGACCGCAGACCGTCGTCAAGAGCGTGGCGAACGAGTCGAAGTACCGCTTCCCGTCGAGGTCGTAGACGTAGCAGCCCTCGCCACGCGCGAACACCTTTGGCCCCTTGGCGAGGTTCGCATTGCTCGCGAAGTGCGGGATGACGTGGGTCACCGCGTCGCCTCGGAGTCGCGCCTTCTCCGCTTGCGTCCATTGCGTCTCGGCCACGGTCGCCTCTCCTTTTCGAGCGATGCGTTCCTACTTGACGAACTTCAGCGGGATCCAGTCTTCGTAGCGATGGAAGTTGACCTCGGTAAGCGGGGCACAAGAGGAGAGCTCCACGCCACCGGGCAGGTAGACCGAGTAGTCATACCGTGACAGATGGAACAGCCACTGATCCCCGGCCCGCGGCGACTGACCCTCGAGGGTCGGCAGATCGGCGAAGGGGATCGCCACCTCCAGCTGCCAGTACTCGTCCACGTCCTGCCAGTCGTTCAACGTCCCTTCGATCACGACCGCGGACTTGAGCCCCTCACAGTTCCACCGGTTCCACCGATGATGGTCCGGCCCGCCGGCCTCCCGCTGCACGTTGAAGGCGTCATAGACGGTGTTGAGGGCGTTGATCTCGAAGTTGTAGTAGGGGTCCGCCGCCGGATCCGGCTTGAGGAAAATCTCCAGGACGTCCTCGTAGCAGGTGTGAGAGTCTCTCTCCGTGAAGTAGCTGTAGATGTCTTTGTCATAGGCCTTGAAGGCGACGTACAGATAGGCGTCGTCCCACAGCAGGCGGGCCTCCGTCTTGCTCAAGGGCTTTTCGTGCGTGACGGGGATCATGAAGTCCACGAGCTTCGCACGCTGCCACTGCGGCTCGTCGAGTCGGCCATCGATCTTGATCGGCTCGGGCGTACGGAGGCACTCATAGGGGCCAGCAGGTTTCACCTTGACGACCTTTCCTTTGGATGCACCGTTCACGTGGCTTGCCTCCTGACCGACCCGCGGCGTCGCCGCGGAAATCCCTACGTCCGTGGCACCGTCCAGATCAAGCGGGATGCGAAGGACCCCTTCTGCATCTGCCCGGACGACCTCTTTCTCGCATCCCGCGCACAGATACGTCTGGTTCGCCTCGATGGCGAAGTCGCCCGTCTTGAGGGTAAGGCGGACCTTCGCTCGTCCGTTGAAATGGAGCACAAGGCCCTTCTGGCCGTACGCGGCCACCAAGACGTTCACGGGACGATCCGTTTCGAGTTCGGCCGGGATTCTCTCGACGACGGCGGACTCTAGCGCTCCCAAGCCCAGGCCGGTGCGTACCCCGGACGCGTCGGCCGTGCTGAAGTCGCCATTCGGCACGAGCACCCCGCGCTGGTCCGAACGATACACCTTGTGCAGCGCTTTGCTGCCTCGCCAGCCGTAGACGCCGGGCACCCGCGTGATGATGCGTTCGCGGCCCTTGATCCAGCCTCTGTGGAGCTCCTCGAGCGTAAAGGGGTACATGTGCCGCGAGATCATCGGCTGGGCGACCCCAAGGTTCTTGTCGCCGTAGTAGAAGTACAACGCGCCCCAGTCGAGCTTGGCGAGCATGTCCATGTAGAGATCGCGGCGGGTCTTGATCCGTTGGGGGTCGCCGAAGGACGTCACAGCCTGCCCGACGTATAGACGGGAGATCGGCCCTTCATCGCCGCCGGTGCTTTCGCACGTCGGGATGATGTTCTCCTTCCAGAGCGACCTGGGACCGGGCCGTCCGTTCGTGATGACGACGCCGCCCTTGGCGGCGACTTTGCGAGCGACGGCCTTGAGCACGGGCAGCGCCAGATAGGGCACGTTGCCCATCTTCCGCTTGACCGTCTTGGTCTTCGGATCGATCTCGACGCTGTGTCCGTCCCATCGATCGTAGGTGTAGCCCTTGCCGGCGTATCCGCTGACGAAGCCGTCGGCGTACATGCCCGACGCGCCCATGGTCTCGAGCATGGTGTCGATCGCGCTGAGCATCGCCTTGCCAAACGAGTTGTCCATCGTCGGATAGAAGATCCACCAGCGATGCCCCTGATCGAACCGCTCCTTCGAGAAATACTGGCAGTAGTAGTCTGCCGAGTTTGAGCCGTACAGGACCTGGTTGCCGTTGGCGTCGATCACGCGCGAGTCGCCGAACAGCTCGGCCGGTCGGTTGGTCGCGTAGAGCCCGTGGGCGATGTGGAACATCACCTTGACGCCCGGGTTCAGACGGTGCGTCTCGGCGATGGTCTTGGTCAGAAGCGCGCTTTCCTTGGGGTACTTCACGAACTCGATCCCCTCGAGGGACATCCCGGGGTCGTCCGCCGGCGCGATGAGGTAGAAGAAGCTGACGTACTTGACGCCCTTCGCGTCAATCACCTTCGGGCTCGGCGCGACCCGGCGGTCCTCCGGGCCGACCAGGCCCTCGCCGTCACCCACCAGATAGAACGCACCGTCGACCGTGCGGTTGAGACCCTCGACCTTCCGAAGGGCGTTGATGAAGTCTAAATACTCCCCGGTGACGGTAGGGTAGACGGCCCACTCGACCGTGTAGGACGCACCCTTGTCCAGACCCAACTTGTCGGTCACCATGGCCGCAACGTTGTCGCGGTGCCAGGTCGCTTGCTGAAGCTGATAGACGTCATCCAGCGCGATCATGCCGATGCCGTGATCGGGCCCCGAGACGAACAGCGTGCAGCAGCACGTCGTCTTGACCGAAGACACGGACTTGCCGCGGGTGTCGATATGGTTGTCCAGGATGATGCCGAGGACGTCCTGGCGCTTGTTGGTGATGGTGTCCTTCACGTTGATATGATCGTCACGGAGCGTGATGTGACGGTGGACGGCGTAGTGCTCGCCGGCGGCGGCGACCTCGTAGGTCTTCTCGTCCAGCTTGCGGGACTGGACGCGCCAAGCCGGCTCGCCCTTTCCGTCAGGATCGTCCCGGGCGAGCAGCCGGTTCTCGCCGCCATGCGGGAAGGAGTAGGTCGACTCAACGGGGTAGTCCTTCCCCTTGATGGTCACGACGAATCCACCCCCGGGCTTCAATGAGAACTCGTATTGGACGGGCGGCGGCGCAGGCGGCAACGCGGGCACCGCCTTCTGCGCCGGGTCGGGAAGCGGGTGGACCGGCGCGCTATGAGAGAACGCCGCCCGGGTCTCCGCATTCTGCGCGGCGGACCCACTCAACAGCGCACGGACCTCGTATTGGCCCTCGGCCAGCGCATCCAAGGAGAACGTGACCTCCGTTCTCGGCTGGTCGGGATCCGGCTTGACTTCTCGTCTGGCGATGCGCGCACCTCCGCCGGCCGCGACCAGGTCCACGAAGATCGCCGCATCTTTCGGAATCGGGACCAATCCGGCGTAGTCGACGTCGACGACAACTTCCTTCCGCTCGAAGTAGGGAAACGTCTTCAGGCGGAACCGGCCGAACCACGAGGTATCCAACATCGTGCAGCCTTTGGCCTGGGCCTGCCGGTTGTACTCGGTGATGATCTCCCGCGGGGCCAACGGCCGGTTGTACACCTTGACCTCGTCGAGCAGGCCTTCGAAGAAGCGCCCGGTGTGCTTGGCCGCGGTCAGGTCGGCTGGGTTGGGCGCAAGAACGCCCATCAGGAAGTTCTTGCCCGGATTGACGGTCTTGTGCTTCGAGTCTCCCCCCGCGGATTCGGCACCGTTCACGTAGAGCCTCAGCCTCTTCCCGTCGAACGTCCCGGCGACGTGATGCCAGCGACCCGTCGTTATGGGAGCCCGCACGTTGTTCCCCCCACCGGAGATGTACCACCAGCATCCGCCGCGATACAGCGTCAGCCCGTAGCTGTCGAAAGGCTTGCCTGCGATTCCCGCTTCGTTGGCGCCGGCCGACACCGGCCGGACCCAGGCGGATAGCGTCACCGGGCCGCGAATGTCGAGGGTGGAATCGTTCCCGCAGTCGACGTAGTCGTCCACGCCATCGAACCGCAGCGCGTGACCGGCCCCGTCGTCGACCCAACGCGCCCCGTGGACCGTTCCGTGGCTGTCGTTCCCGCTGACGTCACGGAGGACTTGCCCTTTGCCCTCGTTGAAATCCCAATGCCCCACCAATCCGCGCTCTCCGTCCGCCGCGACGCCTGAACACAGTAGAAAGAGGACGATCCATGCGTTCTTAACGTCTGCTCTCAGCCCGGCGAGCGGCAAACATCCATCGGCCTGTCGTCTGAAACGCCTGAGACACACGGTTGCGGTCTCCTTGTGCGCATGATCGGGTCGAGATCAGGCGGCATGCAGACGGCGCCTTCTGCACTTCCGGCAACAACGCGCTCCTGATGTCGTGCGCAAGCGTACGTCTTGCTCACCTCGATGACAAGGTGCCCCCTGCAACGGCAAGGCGGGTTCTGCCGCTGTCGCTGAAACCGAGCATGTCGGCGATTCTTCCTTTCGAACCCCAGTGTCTTCTTCGAAGACTCCAGGAGCTCGATGCCATCCAGCGACGCGTGGGGGTCTTGCGACAGTGGGAGAGCTCCTCGGCAGACGGAGGCGCGTCTCGCCTGGGCAAACCGTTCTGAATGGGTACTCCGCTCAACCGACACGAGGACCTGTTGGATCGCAAGTACTTTGCATAAAACATGTAACGAAATCTATGCCACCTGGGGGCCCGAGGCCCTGATCGGGCATTCTTCTCCTTCCAAACTTCTTGCTCACTTTGTATACCTTCTGCCTCCTGGGGCCTCGACATAGTGTTAGGTGGGTGCGTGACACTTTAGGCGGGAGCGGGGGGTAGCCGAAGGTATTATTGAGGGC
>CAYMLO010000259.1:0-7668 GCA_964390905.1 uncultured Planctomycetales bacterium
TTTCAGTGGGGGCCCGACTCCGACCCGCCCGACACGTTCGATTGGGACATGTGGAACGGCCCGGCCCCGGCGCGTAAGTACAACAAGGCTCGCCACACCAAGTGGCGTTTCCTCTGGGACTACTCTGGGGGCGACATCGCCTACCAGGGGATCCACCACATCGATCTGGCACGGTGGCTATGCGGCGTCGATTATCCGAGCGCCGTCTATTGCACGGGCGGACGCTTCAACACGCAAGGGGGCGCCGAAACACCCGACACCATGCAGGCCGTCTTCGACTTCCCCGAAATGCTGATGACCTTCGAGCAGACGCTCTACACGCCTTACATGCTCAAGAGCAACAGCGAAATCCGCGAAGGCGACAACTTCCCCTATTGGCCCCAGAACTCCACGCGGATCGAGCTCTATGGCGAGAAGGGCATGATGTACGTGGGCCGAATGGGCGGCGGCTGGCAAGTCTATGTCCGGCCCAAGAGGGGAAAGCCGACAGTCGGGGACGAGATGCATGGCCGCTACCCCGCCGCGGAGCACAAGGAGGACTTCGTCCGCTCGATCAAGAGCCGCAAGCGGCCCAACGCCGACGTCGAGATCGGTCACCGCAGCGTGCTCCTGGTCCACTACGCCAACATCAGCTACCGGCTCGGCGGCCGGAAGTTGCGAATCGACCCGAAGACCGAACGAATCCTCGACGATCCCAAGGCCATGGGCCTTTTCAGGCGGACATACCGGAAGCCCTGGGTGGTCGAGGAAGTGGTGTAGCGGCCCGGCCGCATGGTGTGTAACAGCAGACGGTGAGCCGACGGCTCCGCTCCGCAGCGCTAGCCAAACCACGCTCTACCGCGGCCCCTTTGTGGTGCCGGAACGGGTGTAGAGGAAGAGACAGACGCCATCAAGAAGAGATGCGGAGGCTGGATTGAGCAAGCGCCGTTTGTGCCGGAGCTGCGGTCGCGCTTCTAACATCGCAACGTGTGCACCATGTAGTCCACGATTGCGTTTACGGTGTTCTGGCAATGGACTGCGCAACCTTGTTCCGGCTTGCGCGAGTACTCTGATATAGGAGCATGCCATGGATGCCTTGAATCGTCGTCATCTCCTGAGAACAGCTGTTCGCACCGGCGCTGCCGTTGCTGCTGGACAATGGCTGGAACCCACCGCAGTCGCAGCCGATCAACCCAAGCAGCGAATCAGGATTGGCCAGATCGGCACGGGGCATGAGCATGCCTCGGGGAAGATGAGCACGTTTCGGAGGCTGCGCGACCACTACGAAGTCGTTGGCATCGTTGAGCCAGATCCCCAGCTTCGCAAGAGACACGAAAAGAGCCCGACCTATGAGGGCCTGACCTGGCTGACCGAGGAACAGCTATTCAACACCAAGGGCCTGCAGGCCGTGGCCGTTGAGGTTGATTCCGACGACCAACGCATTATGGACGTCGCCGGACGTTGCATCGACGCTGGCATGCACATCCACTTGGACAAGCCGGGGGGAGAATCCTATCCCAAGTTCAAGAAGGTGTTGGACGAGGCGAAGCGAGGCAAACTGGCCGTCCAATTGGGCTACATGTACCGGAACAACCCGGCGGTACAGTTCTGTCGCAATGCAGTTCAGCAAGGCTGGCTCGGCCAGGTCTTCGAGGTCCACTGCGTCATGAGCAAGTTTTCCGGGGTCGGTTACCGGAAGTACCTCTCTCAGTTTCGCGGTGGGACGATGTTCATCTACTGCTGCCACATGATCGACCTTGTGGTGGGCCTGATGGGTAAGCCCGACCGGATCGTCCCTTTCATGCGTCAAACGCGGTCGGACGCAGGGGAGATGTGCGACAACGGGCTGGTTGTGTTCGAGTATCCCAAGACGACCGCCACGATCCGCACGGCATCGCTCGAGGTGGAAGGCTTCAAGCGACGCCAACTGGTCGTCTGTGGTGATCAGGGCACCATCGATTTCCGACCGCTGGAGAAATCGTTCCGCAAGAACGGCAAACCGTTGACGCTGCAGCTTGCTTTGGCAAGAGCCCGGGATCCGTACAAGAAAGGATACCAGGAAGTCAGCTTTCCTCACCCGTCAGGACGCTACGACGAACAACTGATCGAGTTGGCCCGGATTATCCGCGGTGAGACCGAGAATCCGTTCCCGCTGGAACACGAACTGATCGTTCAGGAATGCCTGCTGAAGGCCTGCGGATACCTGCCGAACTGACCTCCGCGAAAGCCGCGGACACTGAAGGACTGATTGCTGGAGCGCTAGCTCCGACGATCTAAAGGACCCCCCAACATGACCCATTTATCACGACGACGTTTTCTTGGCGATTCGACCATTGCTGCCGCGGCCCTTGCCGCCGGTTCCGGTATTGCTTCCAGGGCGATCGAGGCGTTTGCTGCCGACGCGACGACTTCGGGCAATGACAAGCTGAATGTGATGGTTTGCGGCGTGCGCAATCGCGGAAACCAAGTTGCCGGCCTGTATGCCACGAATCGTGAGTGTCGCGTCAAGTACATGTGCGATGTTGACGAAGAAATTGGGCGAAATCGGGTTGATGAATTTGGGAAGAAGTTCGGCTATCGCCCCGAGTTCATCCGCGACATGCGCCGGGGGCTTGATGACAAGCACCTCGACGCCGTGGTGATTGTCACGCCCAACCACTGGCATGCCTTGGCTGGGATTTGGGCCATGCAGGCGGGGAAGGATGCCTATGTCGAAAAGCCGGTTTCACACAACATCTCCGAAGGCCAGCGGCTTATTGAGGCGGCTCGAAAGTACAAGAAGATCTGCCAAACCGGCACTCAGAGCCGCTCGCTGCCAGGAACCATCGAAGCGATTGACTATGTGCGAAGCGGCAAGATCGGCGACGTCAAGCTGGCTCGGGCGCTCTGCTATAACCGCCGGAAGTCGATCGGCGAGAAGGGAGTTTACGAACCACTCAAGTCGGTCGATTACGGCCTTTGGGTTGGCCCGGCCGAGATGCAGCCGGTCACTCGTCCCCGCTTCCACTACGATTGGCACTGGCAATACCACTGGGGCAACGGTGATATCAACAACATGGGCGTACACCAGATGGATATCGCCCGTTGGGGGATGGCAATCGACTCGCTGAGCGACGCCGTTATCAGCTATGGAGGGCGTCTCGGTTATGTCGATGCTGGGGACACCGCCAACACCCAGGTCACCATACACAGGTGGGGCGACAAGACGCTCGTTCACGAAGTCCGTGGCCTCGAGACCGATCCGCTGTTGCACGCAAAGGTCGGGGACGTCTTTTACGGCACGGAGGGTGTGGTTGTGCTGAACGGTTGGGGCAAAGGCTTCGTAATGGACCGTGAAGGGAAGATCGTGAGGCATTTCAACAAAGGAGCGAAGAGCTTCACGCCAGGCACCGAGCACGTGCAGAATTTCGTCGACGCCGTGAAGAGCCGTAGCCCTGGCGATCTGAACGCCGAGATACGTGAGGGGCACCTCTCGGCCGGCCTTGGTCACACCGCCACGATTTCGTATCGACTCGGCAAGCAGGTGCCAATCGGCTTAGTGGCCAAGGCCGTCGAAGCGTTTGGTGGTGCCGACGACAATGTCGAAACGCTCCAACGCACCATCGCACACCTGAAGGATAATGGCGTCAATCCTGACAAAACGCAGATGACGCTAGGCCCCGTGCTGAAAATGGACCCGAAGACTGAAGCCTTCACCAACAACGACGCGGCGAACGCGATGTTGACTCGGAAGTACCGTAGGGACTTCGAGGTTCCCAAGCCCGGAATCGTGTAGGTGTAGACGTGTGCCAATGGCCGAGAACCAAAGCGGAGTAAGACAAGTTCCTGCCGGCCACGTGTTTGGCCGTCATTTGACCGGCCGGCAGCAGTCGGCCTGCGTCTGCTGAGTCACTTGGCTAAGCAGCGAGATTGGAGACCTGTATGAGGCAAAGCGATCGGGACACTGACGAGCCGTCGGCAAACCACGGCTGGCGCGTCGTCTTTGCCGGATTGGGCATCAACTTGGCGCTGGCCATCATGTACACGTGGAGTGTGATCAGCAACGGGGTGCCCGACGCTTGGGGATGGTCCCAGGCGAACAAGTCGTTGCCCTTCTCGATGAGTTGCCTGGTCATCTGCCTGGTAATGGTGCCCGCTGGGCGAATGCAGGACCGGCTCAGTCCGCGCTTAGCGGCCACCCTCGGCGGCATTCTCGTCGGCTTGGGCATGATTCTGGCCAGCTTCACGACCACGCCGATGGGCTTCGTCTTCGGCTTCGGGGTCTTGACGGGGTCGGGCATCGCGTTCGCCTACGCCGCGGCCACGCCGCCGGCGGTCAAGTGGTTTCCGCCCGCCAAAACCGGCATGATCGTGGGGATTGTCGTCTCCGGGTTCGGGTTGGCGCCGGTGTACGCGGCTCCGCTGTCGAAATGGCTGATCGGCAATTTCGGGCTGGCCAACGCGGTCATGGTCCTGGGCATCGCGTTCCTGGTGGTTGTGTCGGGGCTGGCACAAATGCTCAAGCCTCCGCCGCCAGGATACATTCCGCCCGGCACGACCTCGCAGCCGGCCAACAACGGCGCAGCGAAGAAGGACGATTACCGGCCATGGGAAATGCTCAGGACGTGGCAGTTCTACGTGCTGTGGTTCATGTACGCCTGCGGCGCGGGCGCCGGGCTGATGATCATCTCGATGGTCGCCAAGATCGCCTCGGCCCAGGCGGGCATCCAGTTGGGCTTCGTCCTGGTGGCGGTGCTGGCCGTTGGAAACGGCGCGGGGCGTATCGTCGCCGGCATGGCCTCCGACAAGATCGGACGAAGAGCCACGATGTTGATCTGCTTTGTGTTGCAGGCGGCTCTGATCTTCCTGCTGTCGCAAACAGCCGAGGGCTCGCTGCTGGCCAACGCGGTGGTCCTGGCGGCTGTCTCGGCCCTGATCGGAGCGAACTACGGGGCGAACCTGGCAATCTTCCCGTCGGTCATCAAGGACTACTACGGCCTGAAGAATCTCGGGATGAACTACGGGTTGCTCTTCACGGCCTGGGGCTTCGGCGGCTTCGCGCTGGCGCTTCTGGCCGGGAGGGCTTACGACCAGACCGGGAGTTTCAACTTTGCCTACTACTGCTCGGCGGTGCTGCTGGCCGTCGCGGCAGTCACAACGTTTGTCGTCAAGCCGCCGCATTGTGCGGACGGGGCCTCGGCCGCGTAAACGACTATGGGTTCTGCGGCAGCGAGGAAGCAACGAATGAAAACCGAGAGGCGCCTTGCGACTTGCCCAGCGCGCTGTGCAGAGAGTCGTAACGGGAGAGACTATGTACGCTGTCTTGGTCGATGAAGAACAGACGCTCGTTTGGACCGAAGTGCCCGATCCGATCCCGAGAAGCGGCGAGCTTCTTATCGACATCCATGCAGCCGGGCTGAACCGCGCCGACCTGCTCCAGCGAGCGGGGAACTATCCACCGCCGCCGGGATGGCCTGAGTGGATGGGACTGGAGGTGGCGGGCGTTGTCGTCGAGGCTCCGGCGGATAGCCACTGGAGAGCCGGCGACAAGGTCTGCGCATTGCTTGGCGGCGGCGGATACGCGGAACGGATCGCTGTTCCGGCGGATATGGCCGTACGGATTCCGGAAGGCCTATCAATGGTCGAAGCCGCGACAATTCCGGAGGCGTTTGCCACCTCCTATCTCAACCTTTGCATCGAAGGTGGCATGAAGGCGGGGGATACGGTTCTGATCCAGGCCGGGGCAAGCGGCCTGGGCATCGCGGCGATCCAATTGGCCAAGGCCCTCGGCGGCAAGGTGATGACGACGGTCAGCACGGACGAAAAGGCGGAATTCGTCCGCAGTCTCGGCGCCGATATCGTCATCAACCGGACGGTCGACGACCTCGGCGCTGCCATGGATGAGCACGCGGTGGATATTGCCTTGGATTGCATCAGCGGCCCGGGACTCGGGCAGTGCATCGAGAAGATGGCGATCGGTGGACGATGGATCGTCATCGCCACGCTGAGCGGCGCGATGACCGAGATCGACATGGACACCTTCTTCAGGCGAGGTATCAAGCTGATCGGCAGCACTCTCAGAAGCCGCCCGTCCGAGATGAAAGCAGAGATCCTTGCCGCTCTTGAAAGGACTATCTGGCCGTCATTCTCTTCCGGCGCAATCAAGCCGGTGATCTACAAGACGCTGCCAATCACCCAGGCCGAAGAGGCCCATGCGATTCTCCAGCGTCGGGAGAACATTGGGAAGGTGGTGCTGACAGTCAGGGGGAATGCACAATGACGTGTTGCCAAACCGGTGTGCTGGTCCAGGGATTCTTGCGCCGTGCAAGATGGTCCGTAACGCCCTACCGTGTAAGCTGTTGAGCTGGTGCTCAGCAACACGGGAGGCGATATGGACGAGCAAGCGAATCCGCCCAAAATTGAACTACCACGAGGTTGGCCACGGCACGTCAGGTCTGCCGTGATGGCAGCGGCCCAGCTAAATAGAGTTGCGCCCCTGGGAACGACGACAAGATGGGACGGGTTCGTTTCTTGACGCAGGATCGTGGGGCGGAGTACCTCAGCTCCCCCCGGCCTCGCGGCGGAGCTTTCGGAGGATCTTGAGCGCCCGGTCGGGCGTCATCTCGTCTGCGTCAAGCCCGCGCAGCTTGGCGACGATCTGGCTGCTGCCGTCGTCGAAGAGGAGGAGTTGCGTGGCGTCGGGGGCACGGGCGATGGGGCCGTCGGCCTGGGCGGCTTGACGGCGGCGCTGGAAGTCCTGCTCCAGCTCGGCGAGCACGGCGCGGCTCCGCTCGACGACCGACGGCGGGATGCCGGCCAGCTTGGCCACGTGCACGCCGTAGCTCTTGTCCGTCCCGCCCGGCACGATCCGGTGCAGGAACACCACCTGGTCGGCCCACTCGCGGACGGCGACGTTGAAGTTCTGCACGCCGGGAAGCGACTCGGCCAGCTCGGTCAGCTCGTGATAGTGCGTGGCGAACAGCGTGCGACAGCCCAGCCGACCGGCCACGTGCTCGGTGATCGCCCACGCCAGACTCAGCCCGTCGAACGTGCTCGTCCCCCGGCCAATCTCGTCGAAAATCACCAGGCTGCGACGCGTCGCGTTGTTCAGGATGTTCGCCGTCTCGGTCATCTCGACCATGAACGTCGATTGCCCCCGGGCGATCTCGTCGCTCGCGCCGACCCGCGCGAAGATCCGATCGACCAACCCCAACCGCATCCGTCGCGCCGGCACGAACGACCCGGTCTGCGCCAGCAGCGTCAGCAGCGCCACCTGTCGGATGTAGGTGCTCTTGCCCGACATGTTCGGCCCGGTGATGATCAGGAGGCGGGCATCGTTCAGGTCGAATCCGCAGTCGTTGGGCACGAACCGCTCGCCCAGCCCCTGCTCGAGGACGGGATGCCGCCCGTCGTCGATCTCCAGCACGTCGTCGTCGACGATCTCGGGTCGGCAGTAGTCGCGTTCGGCCGCCAACTGCGCCAGGCCGGCCAGCGCGTCGATCTGCGAAACGACGTCGGCCACCGCGAGCAGCCGATCGATCCACTCGGTCGTCCGCTGCCGGATCTGCTCGAACAGCTCGTATTCCAGGTCGTTGGCCCGCTCCTTGGCCGTCAGAACCTCCGTCTCGTGCTGCTTGAGCTCGTCGGTGATGTACCGCTCGGCGTTCTTGACGGTCTGCTTGCGGACGTAGTCGGCCGGCACGCGGTCGC
>CAYMLO010000260.1:0-7638 GCA_964390905.1 uncultured Planctomycetales bacterium
CTAGAGCGCCTGCTCGACACGCAGGAGGTCACTGGTTCAAGTCCAGTATCGCCCAGTTCCAAGGCTCTATCGCTGCATGAGTTAAGGCTCCCGGCCCCTTGAGCCGAATCCACCGCACTGTGCTTGTGACTACACTTCTCGCGGTAACGCACCCCCGTTTCCCGCCCCAAGAACAGCCCTCGCGCACAGAGACCACCTGCGAGCCTGGCATGTGGTCTCTGGTCGATGAACCTTGAGGCTTAGGCCGGCAAGCCCCTTCCTATTCAGTCCGGGCTACCCCAAACGCCTGACCACTTGCGACGGAGCTCGGACCATTCGGCGAGCACACGCTGTGGCGTGATTGTGGCGTGCCCGAGCGCAAATGTGTGGCCTTGGTTGCCCCGGACGCCTCGGTCTTTGGACAGGACGCGCGCTCGGTTTCAGGCATGCTCCAGCTCGCCAGGGCCGCGGACAAGCGGGTAGCGCCCGACACAGACGTCCTGGCCGAACGCAGACCTCAGGCCTATGACTTCTGAATCGCCCGTCCAAACGAATTGACGAGCGGGCGACTCCGAGCGAGGATGACGTCCGGGACCGAAGGCCAGACCTCACGCCGCCGGGCGGAGGGCACGTCTGTATCAACAAGAGCGAGACTTGAACGACCGAGATAGCTTATCGTTAGTTGCGGTCACCGCAGCAATCGTGCATCTAGCCGCGTTGCCGACCGGGGCGGAGCAGGTCCAATCCGAGCACCGTGCCTTCTGGTGTCACAGTGCGTTCGGCGTGTCGGGGATGACGTGGGACCAGGCGATCAAGAACCTGGCGGACAACGGCTTCACCGCGATCCTGCCGAACATGTGCTGGGGGGGCGCTGCCTTCTACGAGAGCCGCGTCCTGCCCGTTCATCCGTCCGTCGAGACGCGAGGTGACCAGATCGCCGAATGCCTGGCGGCCTGCCGGAAGCACGGCATCGCGTGCCATGTCTGGAAGGTTAACTACTATATGCGCTATACGTCGAGGGACTTCATCGAACGAATGCGTCGCGAAGGCCGTACGCAGGTTCACCTCGACGGCAGATTCAAGAACTGGTTGTGTCCTTCGCACCCGGAGAATCGGCGGCTCGAGGTCTCGGCGATGGTCGAGATCGCAACGAAGTACGACGTCGATGGGATCCACTTCGACTACATCCGCTACCCTGACTCCCTGCACTGCTTCTGCGACGGATGCCGGGAGCGCTTCGAGCGGACGATCGGTCGTTGCGTGAAGGGGTGGCCGCGGGCGATGCGGCGCGGCGGGAAGAGCAGTAGCCGGGCGTGGCTCAGGTTCCGCCGGCAGCAGATCACGGCCGTGGTGGCCGAGGTGGCGCGGCAGGTCCGAAAGGTCAGGCCCAAGGTCAAGATCTCTGCCGCGGTCTGGTATGACATCCCCACGCATCGAGACATCATCGGGCAGGAGTGGCAGATGTGGTGCGAGCGGGGCTACCTCGACTTCGTTTGCCCCATGGACTACTGGCTCGATCCGCAGCGCTTCGAGGAGCTGATGGCCAAGCAAGTCAAATGGGCCGGCGGCGTGCCGTGCTATCCGGGTCTGGGCTTGAGCGTCTGGCGGCCCAAGCATGACTTCGACAAACTGGTCAGGCAGATCGAGGTAACTGGGCAGCTCAAGACAGGTGGCTTCACGATCTTCAACTACGGCATGGCCGAGGCCAACCGCATCGTACCCAGGTTAGGGAAGCTGTTCGCCAAACAGGCGACGCCGTAGACCCCATCGCGACAAATGGCAGCCACGTCCAGATGCGCCGTCATTGCCTGCATCGGGCAGGCCGCTCGGGAAGAATGACCGGTGAGTTTGCTGGTAGTGATCTATCTTGACATGCTGTCGGTGACGGGTTCTAGTCCTTGTGCTTCCGCGTGCGCAAGGGAAGCGGCGATGCGATGGTGTAGCGGAGAGGCGACATGTTGACGCGAAGGCAATTCCTGTCGGGTGTGACGGGCGCTGCAGTGGGCGGAGCCTGTGGGGCCCAAGCTGGAGCCGGGGCAGCAAGCCAGGCGTGTCGGGCAGGGAGCACCGAGATTGTGACGCTGAGGGGCGATGCGCGCGCGGTCGGCAGGCGGTTGGGCGAACTGAACGGGGAGGATATCCGACAGCACATGCGCAAGGTTCTTGACGGCTGGCGCAAGCGAGGGCTGTCAGACAAGAACATGATTGAGCGAAGCGGGCCGTTTTGCCGGTTCGCCGCTAGATTTTCGCCGGCTTGGGCAGACGAACATGCCGCGTGCGCCGAAACGGCCGGCGTTCGACTCGAACTGTATGAGGCGTACCTGGCCGGCAAGTACCGGTCGCTCTTTTTCGTTGACGAGTGTACGTCGTTTCTAGCGGTAGGGGGGGCGACTGCCGACGGCGCGACGCTGTTCCACAAGAACCGGGATAACGTCGCGAGAGCGCAGTGTGCGTACCAGAAGAAGATCTCGCATGCGTCGAATCCGGCTGGTTTCTACTCGATTGGTGATACGAGTGACACGGGATTGATGATGATGGTCAACGAACATGGGTTGGCCGGTTCAGCCGACACGGGCGGCCTGCGCGAGGATCGTCCCAAGGGAAAGGGTGTCATGAATCCGTACATCCTTCGCGTGGTGGCCGAGCGTGCGGAGCGCTGCCAGGACGCCCTCGAAATCATCCAACAGATGATCAAGGACGGGTGGTACGCGGGAGGGTCGCAAACGGGGACGCACTGGCTGTTCGCCGATCGCTTCGGCAAAGGCCTTCGCGTCGCCCAGAACTCCCACGAAGAAAAGCACTGGTTTTTCGAGGACGACGTTGCGTTTCTCACCCGTGGGAATACGACGGCGGGGAAGGCGTTTTCGCAGAAGAAAGGCCGGATCACAGTTCGGGACGTCAATGCCGCCGCGGGCCACCCGGACCTCTGTTTCACGTCGAGCATATCCGCGTTGACCGTGCGGATTGATCCAAAGAGGCCGGCCGAGCTGAGCAGCGTGTGGGTCGCCCTGCCCGCATATGCGCCGTACATTCCGCTGTTTCCCGCTGCGGTCGGGGTTCCCAAAGAGGTTTTCGACGGTACGTGCTTTCGAGCTGGTTGCGGCTTGCTCGAGCTGCGCGCGGGGGACAAGAAAACCACGAACGTCGTGTTTCCCGACCTCGTGGCGCAGAATCGACAGGCCGTGCAAGAGAGGCTGTATGTGGACGCCGACAATGCTGAGCAAGAAGTCCGCGCCGCGTACCAGCGTGGGAGAATGAAGGAGGCGGCTCGGATCGGTACTGATGGCACATTGGCTGCTTGCGCAAGACTGATGAGCTTCCTTGGTCAAACGAGAAAAAGCTAGACGGCTGCACAGCGTCAAGAGGAAAGCAGAGCGGGAGTTCCACAAGCGGGTACACGGAGAGGATTTCAGATACGAACGATTCGCGCCTATGTTTAAGGCCGAGTTGCTTGAGGCGAATCAGTGGGCGGACCTATTCGCCCGAAGCGGGATCTTCACGGGGAACTGACAAAGGCCGTTCGTGCCAAGGCCCTGAGGATGGGCTCCTACTACTGCTTGCGTGAATGGTACAGCCACTACAGCAGGCTCTGCAAGCGAGATCCAAGCGCCTACGTCGAGAAGGAACACGATGCTGGCCGCGGCGGAGGTGAGATCGCTCAGAATCTGCAGCGCAGAGGACGGGACACAGTGACGCTTGCCTCCTTGGAGGGATTGAGTTGAGTGTTGTCTCCCCGGATTCGAGGCTTCACGCGCGGATCGCGATGCAGGGAAAAACGGCGCGGACGAACGAAGTCGAGCCCGAACTGAGCACGGATCCCATTCGTTGGATCGACAGTCGCCAGTGGCAAGTGGAAGACCCCGTGCCTCGCGTGGGATGACAATGCTCGCCGTGTTTGCAGGGAGGAACATCGATGCGACGGATTCCGAGTTTGCTGTTGATGATGGCCGTGTGCGTGTCGTGCCCGGCGTTCGGAGCGGGAATGCCGCATTACACGGGGGAGGTATTGCCGGCCCCGCGGGAGATGTTGACGGACTGGCAGCGACTGCCGTTGGGCGAGGCTGGTCTGACCATTCAGATCGGCAAAGGCATGGGCGGCGCGGGCAAGCTTGCGGAGGAGCTGCTGCGGCAGCGACTGGCGGACACGCTGAAAGCGGCGGGCGGATCGGCGAAGAAGCCGGTCTCGATCGTGGTCTACCTGGGGACATGCCGTGACGACCTTGTGAAGCAGGCGGCAGAGACCCACGAATTAAGGTTCGAGTCGCTGGTGATTCCAAAGCGCGGCTACGCCGTCCGCGTGCGCAAATCAACGGGCGGAAACACGGATATCGTCGCCGCCGGGCAGGACGTGCGCGGGGCTTTTTACGCTGCCGTGACGTTGTTGCAGCAAATGGGCGTGGAAGACGGCAAGCCGGTGCTCAAATGCGCCGACATCAACGACTGGCCCCACTGGCAGCGCACGTACGTCATGGAATACGGTCCGGCCTCGCGCGAGCAGCTCATCGGACTGGCCATGTACAAGGTCGGCCACTATGCCATCCAGCACCGGCGTGAATGGCGGAAGTTCGAGCCTGATCACACGTACGGGAAGCGAAGGGCGGAGGACTCCCTGTCAGAAATGGCGGCGTTTCGTGAGGAAACCGGCCTTTTCGACTACATGCTGCTGCTGCACATCTACGCCTCGCCCTCGCCAGACCAAGAGAGGCTTGACATTTCGAACGAGAAACACCTTGCCGAGCTTGCGGCCCGGTGCCGGTACGCAGCGAGCAAGGGGTTTACGCACATCATGATTCTGGCGGACGACTGGACCCCGCGGGAGGGGGGCCGGTACGTGTGTATGCACAAATCCGAGCGGGAGCGGTTCGGGGATTCAGTGGGGCGCGCGCACGGCTATCTCATGGCACGGCTCCACGATACACTCAAGCGGGAGTACCCCGCGTTGGAGCTGTCGATCTGTCCCGCTCCTTACAGTCTACGGCACGTGTATGCAGGATCGAACGAGCGCAAACCCGATATGGTCCGGTACCTGCGAGACCTGGACGCGGAGATGCCGCCCGATATCGCCGTGGTGTGGACGGGCCCTGAGGTTGGGTCGCCAGCGATCGAGCGCGAACACTTCCTCGAGTATTCGCGGCTGGTGGGGAATCGGCCGACCTTCCTTTGGGACAACAGCAACTGCTGCGACGTGCCGTCGATGAACCAGTTTGCGACGACTCGCTACAACGGGTTCGCCGCTGACTCGCACGGCATCTTCTATCTGAACGCCTTTGCGTTCTACTGGGCGTGGCAGCGTCCCTTCGTGCTGAATGCGATGGATGCGCTGTGGAACCCGGGAGCGTTCGACGCGGAGCGGTCGTATGAGCAGGCCGTAGAGAAGACCTACGGGCCGGGTATGTATGCGTTGGCCGGCGCGTATCGACGGACGCGGGCGGCAATGCAGGGGCTGGAGGACGATCCCGCACGGCTGCGCGCACTTGTCGAGAAGGCCGACGAACAGCTGAAGGCTATGGAGGCGTCTGGATTGCCGACTCGGAGGCTGCGCCGTGATTGGAAACAGCAGAAGGGGTTCGTCGAGGTTGAGGTGGCGGCGGCAGCCGTGTCACGGTTTGGGCAACCGCCCTTGATCGACGGGAAGCTGGTCGATGCATGTTGGGCGCGTGCTAAGGTGTTGGCCGGTTTTTCGCCGTACGGGGCGGCGCGGCAACTTGACCCGACGGAAGTCCGCCTGGGATACGACCAAGGGAACCTCTACGTGGCGTTCGTGTGTCACCACCAAGGCGATCTGCCCACACCCCAGATTGGCGGGCGGCGGGACGGCAATGTATTCAGTTTCAGCGATGCGGTGGGCATGATGCTGGGGCCGCAGGGCGGCACGTATGGACATCTTGTCGTCGATCACGCCGGCAATGTGTTCGATGAACGCAAGCCAGGGGGATCGGAATGGGATCCAACGTGGACCGTGGCGATTCACAAGGAAGACAAGGTGTGGACAGCGGAGATCGCCGTGCCCCTCGCGGAATTCGAGTCGTTCCCCATGGACGAATGGCCGAAGAACGGCACGGAATGGCGCGCGAACTTCCACCGATACTACGCGGCGAAGGGGCAGACATCTGCGTGGTCGAACACGCACGGCAGCCGATTCCACGTCACGCAATTCTTCGGTAGGCTCACCTTTAAGTGACAAGCAGCGTGTCCCTACCGAAAACCCGGTCCTCGTTCGCTCAGAGAAACCTGCACGTCTCACCTGTCCTAGCACGGTCGGTTCGGACGACCTTCGCTCGGCTTGGCTTGGATGGCTGATTCGCTTCTCGCCGGCGGCAGTAGACCCCGGAGAGAAAGGGTTGACAACGCCGCCCACTGTGGCGTGATTGTGGCGTTAGGGTGCTCAACATGCGCAACATGTGGAGTAGCGAGGAATCGTGGCAACTTCTTGGAGTTCTGGCACATAGCGACAAATACGTAATTGGGGATCGATACTTAAGAGTAGACGAAGCTGGCTCAGAACCCGGAGGTCGCAGGTTCGGGTCTTACCCCAGCTGGTCAGCCAAACGATCGGCTTAACATGGAGTTACTACTTGGACCCGCACGATTCCTGTCGTCAGTCGATCATAGATTGTGGCTTGATTGTAACGTGCCGGCGTGGGGCAACGCCTTCGGGCAGGTTGTTTCCCAACTGATCCGGACGAACGGCGGGGCGCGGGCGGCGATCAGAGATCTGGCTTGAGTTCGTCCTACAATCAGTGGGGATGGCTGAGCGATCTGCGCGGCCTGTGGGGTGCCTGGCAAGAAAGTGGAGAAGGGCTTGCGCCCGAACTCGTGGTCAGGTATCATTCGGTGAGGAGCCCGGCTGAAGATCGCGTTGGCTTGCGGCCACCCGGCCTCTGGCTACACGTATGACTACACTTTTCCCGTTGGATTCACGGGTATTCAACGGGTTCCGCTGTGATCGACCATTTTTCGAAGGCGTGAAATGGCAACGCGTTACGGGTTCGCCACACATGGACGGCGATGCTCTGGGACCACGAGGTCGCTGGTTCGAATCCAGTCGCCCCGATTTCGAGCCGTCGCTCGCGACGGCCCGAAATAGAGCAGGTGAGCAGCGGAACAGTTGAGCAGTTGAAGAACCACCGTGTGGCGCACCTGTCTGCCGGTCGGTCAATCGTCCCCGCTCACATGCGGTCGCCTGTTCAACTGATCTCCTGCTCAATCCGGCGTCTTCAAGGCGATCTCGCTGATGCCTCGCTGCCTAGCGGCAGTTCTCCGGGGAAGTCAGGAAGCTCGTACCCCGTTTCAAGCAGACCAGTGTACCGTGCGTGGCATGGCCGATTGCCTTGCTGCATCACTCGCTGCCGTAATCGGCCCGGACAACGCTTCGAGTAGGCGCAGGATGCAGGTCTGCTACAATGCGTTTCATCCGCAACACGGCGCAGTAACCGTTCTTGCAGCATGGACTCCAGGCAAGAAGCCACGTGTTGTGTGTCGGAGCTTCCCCGCCGATCGGTCCAACTTCAGTGGGCTTGCCTTGGCGTGAGTAACTCCAGAGCAATGAGCCGCGTAGGATGGCTCGCGTGGCGCGCCGCGTACTGGCAGTTCCACGACCGCACGGGCATTGGGAGGATACATGGGCATGTTCGAAATCCGAGAGGCCAGATGGTTGGC
>CAYMLO010000261.1:0-7590 GCA_964390905.1 uncultured Planctomycetales bacterium
CGACATGCACGTGCATGTCGCCTGGAAGTGTGGCAATCAGCTGGACCTGATGCTCCCAATGGCGATGGGAGTACTCGGACTGTATGCCCTGGCCAGACGCAGGTCCGGCGGTAGATCCCGCCGCTAAGATCCCGTGTGGCCACGTGCCACCGTGGAATCTCGAGCCATGAATCGGAAACGCGTCGCTCGGACCGTCCTGAGTCGCCTCGGGATGATGATCATCCTGCTCGCATCCGTGCAACCAGCGTGCGCGTGGCACGGCAAGGGACATGTCCGTGCGACGCGTCTGGCCATACGACTGCTGCCGGAGGACGTCCCGGAGTTCTTCCGCCACGGCGCGGCGATGATCGCCCATTGCTCCGTTGACCCGGACATCTTCACCCGGCCGATGGCGCCCGACGCCCTGCACAAGACCGAGTCGCCGGAACACTACTTCGACCTCAAGCGACTGGACGGTCTGGACATCCCCTCAAATCGATATGACCTGCTGAAGTGGTGCGCCGGCAAGGACATCGCCCCGTCCCGGGTCGGCCTGGTCCCTTACGCTATTGCCGAGTGGACCCAACGGCTGACGGTCGTCTTCGCCGAGCACCGCAAGTGGCCCGCCAACCCGCACATCCGGATGAAGGCACTCATGTACGCGGGCATCCAGGCCCACTACGCCGAAGACCTGTGCATGCCGCTGCACACCACGATTCACTACGACGGGCGGGCCAAGCCGGACGGCTCGTCGCCGAAGAGCGGCATTCATCTCAAGGTCGACGCGCTGCTGGGCAAGCTCCCGGCCGCCCTGGAGGTCCAGGCGGATGCCGCGGCCGTCCAACCGTTCAAGGAGCTGTTCCCCCGCGTGGTAGGCCAGCTCAAGGCCTCGTATGCCCTGGTCGAACCCCTGTATAAGCTCGAGTCGAAGCTTCCTGCCTACAAGGACCCGTTGAAGGCGGACGGACCCGTGGCCGCCTTCGCCGTCGACCGTCTGAAGGCCTCCGCGGTCTTCGCGGCCAGACTGATGCTGACCGCCTGGCGAGACTCGGCCAGGATCAAGCTGCCCGAGTGGCACGACCGCCCGGCGGGGCCCGGCGACGCCGTCACGGTGGTCACCCCGCCGTCACAGGCGCAACCGACGTCTGCCGACAAGCAGACGCCCGCATCGCATCCCGCGGGTGAGGAGCTTCGCGTCGCCACGTACAACATCGAACACTTCATGCGGATGTTCGATCAGGAACAGATGCCGGATCGGAGCCGCAACCTGACTGAGCTGTTCCGGGACGACGAGGACCTCTACGAGGTCGCCCGGACCCTCCGGCTGGAGCGCATGAACGCCCACGTCGTCGCAATCCAAGAATGCTGCAGCCAGGGACTGCTCGAGCGATTCAACGAACGCCGCCTGGGCGGCCAATACGCCTTCGTCAAGGTCTTTGCCGGCAACGTGGCCGGTCAGTACCTCGCCATCCTCGCCAAGCCCGGAATCGAGCCCCTCGAGGTCCGCGATCAGTACCACCTCGAAGCAGACTCCGTCGACGACCCGCAGCTGCGCCGCGTCAAGGAACGTGCCGGCCTCGCCGCCAAGAACCTGCTGTTTTCGCGCGGCCCTGCGTTCGTGAAGTTCAAAACGCCCGGCGGCAACGTCTTGTGGATCGGCGTCACGCACGCAAAGAGCAAATACGGCAACAGCCCCGCCGTCACGAAATGGCGCATCCGCGAGCTCAAGCGAACCCGCCAGATCTGCGCCGAGCTGATCGCCAAGGGCGGAACCGATCACCTGCTGCTCTGCGGTGACTTCAACGACGATTTCGGCATGGACGACGTCGAACGTACCGTCGGGGCGGACGCCCTGGCGGCGATGCTCGAGGGCGACGCTTCCCAGAAGCTCGTATGCGTTACCCGCCCACTGGTGCTCGCCAACCCCCAGCTGGCCTCGTACCACTGCGAAATCAAGCCCGCCCGGTACCGTAGCTTCATCGACCACGTCTTCGCCTCGCAGGCGACCGCCAAGCTCGTCCGCCAGGTCTATCTCGCAGACGACCCCATCGCCGCCGTTGCCAGTGACCATTTCCCCGTCGTGACGGTACTGCGCTTCGGAGAGTGACCTTTGACGCCGCCAAACCAGGACAAGACCGCTGCAGCAAACGCTAGGAACGGATGACCGGCGATGATGAGAGAACCAGAGGGCCTCTTCGATGTGTCGGACGACCGCGGGATCCGCACCGTCGTGACCGGCCAAGTCGGCGTGGACAAGCGCCCGTTTCTCGAGCGCGTCGTCGATATCGCGCAAGACCACGGCCAAGACGTCGAGCTGGCCAACGTAGGCGATCGCATGTACGCCGAAGCCCCGGACGTGGTGGCCGGACGCATCCTCGACCTGCCGCTCGGCCGGCTCAACGTCCTGCGCCGCAGCGTCTTCAAGGACATCCTGGCCCTGGCCGATCGCGGCTGTCATCTGCTGGTCAACACGCATGCGACCTTCCGATGGAAGCACGGCCTGTTCCCCGCCTTCGATCACGATCAGATGCGGGCCCTCGCCGCAGACCTCTACGTCACGCTCGTCGACAACGTCGACGCCGTCCACGAACGCCTCGATCGCGACCACGACGTCAATCACAGCCTCAAGGACGTCTTGGTCTGGCGGGAGGAGGAGATCCTCGCGACCGAGATCATGGCGGGCACGTTCCGCAGGCACGGCGCCTTCTACGTGATCAGCCGCGGGAACTACGACCTCGCGGCGCTCATGCTGTTCCGACTGATGTTCGAATCTCACCGCAAGAAGGTCTACCTGTCCTTTCCGATGACGCACGTGATGGACATGCCCGACGTCCTGGCCGAACTGGAGCGGTTCCGCGGCATCATCTCGGAATACTTCGTGACGTTCGACCCCGGCGACCTCGATGAGAAGGGACTGCTCGTCCGCGCCGGCCAAGCCCGCGCACAGGGCGAGCAGACCCTGGACGTCGAGGTCCACGGCCGGCCCCTCGCCTTCGATGTCGACGAGGTCCTGTCGGTCGCCGGCGACATCGACGGCCAGATCTACGCCCGCGATTTCAAGTTCATCGACCAGTCGGACATGATCATCAGCTACATCCCCGAGCTCCCCGACGGCATGCCCGGCCTGAGCAGCGGCGTAGAGCGAGAGCTCCAGCACGCGTATGAGGCGACCAAGGAAGTCTACGTCATCTGGCGCCCCCAACGAGACCCCTCCCCCTTCATCACCGAAACCGCCACCCACGTCTTCCGAACCATCCAAGAAACCCTCAACCACTTCCAAAGCCGAGGCGACATCCACGATAATCCAGCTGGGCAAACTGAGGGAATAAGCCAAGAAGCAAAAGGATAGCGCACCCCATTCCCTCTTCCATACTCTCTATTCTCCATTGTCTTCTCCCCCTTCCCTATTCACACTTCACACTTCCCGTGCCGAAGCCCGCCCGAGGGCTTCGCACGGAGGTTACGGCGTGCAGTGTCAAAAACCGCGACAATTATGTCACTGCGATTTCTTTTTCTGGGATTTTCCCCGTTGCCTGCCCAGCCCGTTCTGCGTACATTTTATCGGACGCATCTGTGGTCTTCGGGGACGACTGCCTCTTATTCCTCCCAGGAGGAGGGGACCCGTGTCCAGCTGGGTGACCCGTTGCCTGCCTGCACGATCCTGCGACGGTCAGACCGGGGCCAAATTCAGATCCACCTCGGACCTCCATACATCGGGATATCGCAAAGGCGGTTCAAACTTGCCCTGCCGCTTGCTCCCCTGCAGTGCCATGGTCTGCCTCGTTCTTATCCGATTCCCGTCTCTAGCGGGCGGACAGGTTCACGACGCACAGAGCCGCGCATTGCCTGGGCGGGACGAAGCCAATCTCGTCGTCGCGGCCAGGAGGCTGTCCAAAGATCAGAGGTTCCGTGAGGCAGTCGCGCTAGCTCTGCAGGCAATTGAGGCCAACTCCCGGAAGAAACGCAACCCAACCGAGGAACGTCGGTTTTTGGAGGGGGTCGTCCTAGGTGACTTCCGACGCTGGCTGGGCGAGCTGGACCACGAAGACAAGGAGGCGTTGATTGAGGTCCTAGAGGCGCGCGGACGACCTTTCCGCTCGGCCGCGCCGCTGGTCAAGGTGATGACGCGTTGGCTGCCTCCGCTGAGCCCGAGTCGGGCGGGTCGTACGCCGGAGATGAAGCTGGTACTGGGTCTGGCTCACTGGAAGGCGGGCCATCGACACCAAGCCTTCGCGTACGCGACGGATCTACTGAGATCAGACCGGGACAGCGTTGCGGCGGAGTATGCGGCAATGGGCTTGGCTCTCACCTACGTACACGAGTCTGATTGGTCCAGAACCATTAAGAAAATCGAAAGAGTCGTTCGTCTGATGCCTGACCGTCCGCCAGGCCCTTGGGCGGTGGCTCAACTCAACTGGCGGCTGTGCCGGTTCCGCGAGATCGACCTGGCCAAGATGTTCAACCAACGTGTCATCGCCAAGCATCGCCATTCCCGGGCGGCGCGCGTTGCCAGGACTATGATGAACCTGATCGAGGACGCTCGGCGGGGAAACTACGATGGGTTGCTGGACACGCTTGAGCAGGTCCAGCCGTACATGAGCTTGACCGAGGTTGACGTCGTCCTTGATGTCCTCCTGATGGGGATCGACTGGCGCCGCAAACGCGAGCCGCATGTTCAGAGCGCTATCGACCGCGCGCGTCGGTGTCTCCAGCGCATCGCAGAGAATGACCAGGACCTGTTCCGCCGGAAGTACGCGCTGCTACTGCTTGCCGACCTCTCTGTTCGCACTGGGAAGCCTAGGAACGCGCTCACCATTCTCGAGCCCTTCGCCTTGCCGGGGGGAGACGACGAAGATCCCGAGGTCCGCGCGTACGCCCTGGCTATGATAGGACTGCTGCTCTGGCAACGTGATCCGCCTGTGGCCGTCGAGGCCCTTGAAGCGTTTGCTGACGAGTACCTCGACTTGGCGTGGTCGGATGCGGCTGTGCTGATGTTGGCGGGTCTGTATCTGCGATCGGGCATGTGTGAGGAGGCGCTGGTGTGGTTTAGGTGGCTGAACGACCGCCTGGATTCGGGCACGGCCATCGAGCCAGCCGAAGAGCAAATGGTGAGGGCTGGACTGGCGGGTGCGTTGCTGCGAACCGGCCAGATCGGCGAGGCGTGGGAGGCGATTGCTCCTCTCGTTCGGAAGATGACACCGGATCAGGTCGCTGCCGGACTTCGGCGAGCGCGACTATGGGGCTATCGGACGGAGGCCAAGGCGGTTCAAGAGAAACTCGCGGCAGACGGCGTGTACGTGGGCCAGTAGAGAAGATTCGCGCCGCCCACGGCGATGCGACAAGGGAGCAAACCCAATGCGACACAAGATTGGGAGTCGGTACCGGATGACCTATGCACGTGTGCGTCGTTCAGGGGCGCTGGTCCTGGGAATACTCGCCGTGGGAATCCTGGGGCCGATCTGCACGCATGTCGAGATCGAGGAGATCGAAGATAATCCACACTACTGCGTAGGCGTAGGGGGATCTCTTGGGCTCGTCGCCCAAGGTGATCCTGAAGGAGGTACTTACGAATGGGAAGGGCACGTCGAGCCCAACGATGCCAATGAAGTTACGTTTCTGGCGTCGAGCGATCCAAACGCGGCGGGAGACCATCCTGTCTCCGTGGTCTATGACTACGAAGATGGCGACCCCAATACGGAACACCGCAGTTCAAGCGATGCTGTGACCGTCAAGGTCGTGGCCGTCACCGATGTCATTCCGAACCCAGGTCAGGAACTCTGGGCAGATGGCGAGGACATCTTCATCTCGCCTGTGCACGCCATGACAACCCATCTTCAACTGATGGCAGTTCTTCACCCCAACGACCTGACAAGCTCTGACCTGCCGCCCAACTTCATTCAGTGGACGAACGGTGACGACCCAGGCTCTCAACTCTACCGCTATGTGGACGGTACGGTCCCAGGCGAAACGTTGCTGACGGCGATGTGCGGGACGAGCGATGCCAGTGCCACGGTAAAGGTCGTTGAGGCGGATTGCCTTTCTGTGATTGGCGCGACGCAGTACCCGAACTCTCCCGACTACTACGTAGCTGCCTGGGCGGAGCAGGGCGAGATCACGGTGTCGGCAATCCTGAGCCCTTCGGTAACAAATGAAGGGGCACAGGCGATCTTCTTCTGGGACGACTTCCAGGGAGATCCGAACGCCTGGACCGTTCGTACGGTATCCCGCAACGATCCTGGTCTCCATGGTTTCGTTGGTATGTGCGGCGCCAGCCTCGCGCAAGCCGCCATCACGATCGTTAAGATCGATTCCATGACCATTGAAGTACCGGAGGAGGAGCGATCCAGGACGCACCCGCCTGACCCGAACTATGCTTGCGTGCAGGAGAGGCCGACCGGTGACGCGGTTGCACTACTGTCCGCAGCAGGCACCCAGGTCTTCGCCAGCGGCATCGGGATATGGGATGCGATCGGCGACGAAACCGACCCAAACAGTGGTCATTTTGATGACGCTAACGAACCCGTCGAGGTGCTGCTATCGCCCAGCGGGGGGAACCGTACCTTCACTTTCCGGGTTGGGATCGATGAGAACATTGACGGAGAGCTGGAGGTGAACGAAGTCGTTCGCGAAATGGTCGTCTACGTGATCAAGGCTGATCTGGGCATCGACTCCAACAACGACGGGAGTATTGATCCAAACGACGACCCCAACGAGACGGACCCACCAGGCAAGTACGTCCCGCTGAACGGTGATCCGAATGATCCAAACACGCACGATCCGAATAACCTGGTGGAGATCGCTCTGACGGCGGAGAGCGTTCCTGCCGGTGCAGCATGGTCAATCGGCTGGTGGCCCCCACCCGGGCTGGACCCCTACACGCCCACGATCGCCCTCTGGTATGACGAGAACCGAAGCCAACCCGTTGACAGCGATCCCAATCACTGGCTCGATCCCAATTACTGGCTGCCGGTCTCGCAAATGCCAGGAACGCTCTATCTTGAGGGCATTCTTCCGAGCAGTTCAGATGGGGATACGTACCTGCGTCTGTGGATTGATCCGGAAGGCACTGGCGAATTCGCATACGAAGACGACGTGGTTGTGACGGTACAAGACGAGTAGCTGCGAGCGGGGACACGACCAAGGGCTTTCCAAGTCCGTTCGTTCGTGGGCCGGAGCGACGCCCCAGGGCGTATTCTCTCTCGGCAGAGGATCCCAGCAGAAGGAGTCGCGTACGTGAGTGCTAGACGAGAATGGGGTGGCCCGACCGGGCGGCCCAGAGGTCGTATCGTGATCCTTGGCCTGGCAAGCCTGGTGTTTGTGTGTCCGGGCGCTACTTTCAGGTGCAACAGCACCGTCGCAATCCAATCGCAAGGGGACTACGATTTCAAAGTGAAGATCTGCGATTCGTTGGACCTGTGCCCTGATGCCGACCCCTTGCCGGGCAGCTATGAATGGTCCGGCAACGTTACCGGCGACGGCAGCTGCGTGACTTTCGAAGCGCCGTGCGAATGCGGTACGGAGACTGTGTCGGTGACGTACACTCCCGATGATCCTAACCCCAGAATAAGCGAGGGCGGTGTGGCTTGGGCAATTGAAAAGGCCTTCAAGCCG
>CAYMLO010000262.1:0-7585 GCA_964390905.1 uncultured Planctomycetales bacterium
TGTTCGAGCGGTTCCTCAACCCCGGACGCACCGACCCGCCCGACATCGACGTCGACTTCGCCTGGGACGAGCGGGACGAAGTCCTCGAATGGGTGCTCAACCACTACGGCACGGACCGGGCGGCGATGGTGGCCAACCACCTCCACTTTCGCCCTCGGATGGCGTTGCGGGAAACGGCCCGTGTCTTCGGCCTGCCGGAACGCGAGATCAGTACCGTGACGCGCCGGTTGCCCTGGTGCTGGCAGACCGACGACGAGGGGGCGCTCGACCAGATCGTCCGCACCTCGCCGCGGATGACGGGTGTCGAGCTGGACCCGCCCTGGCCCGAGATCATCCGGCTGGCCGGTCGGCTGATCGGCATGCCGCGTGGGCTGAGCGTCCACTGCGGCGGCGTGGTCCTGACGCCGGGGCAAATCTGGGAGCGGGCCCCGATCCAACCCGCGGACAAGGGCGTCAACATCACGCACTGGGACAAGGACGGCGTAGAGGACATGGGCTTAGTCAAGATCGACCTGCTGGGCAACCGCTCGCTGGCCGTCATCCGCGACGCGGTCGACAACCTCCGGGCCGACGGCGGCGACCTCGACGAGTCGCGGTGGGACCCGATCGGCGACGCGAAGACGCAGCGAATGCTCGCCAGCGGCCAGACGATGGGCGTATTCTACTGCGAGAGCCCGGCCATGCGGCAGCTCCAGCTCAAGACCGGCCGGGGCGACTTCGAGCACCTGGTCATCAACACGTCCATCATCCGCCCCGCCGCCAACGCCTACACTACCCAGTACGTCCAACGCGTCCACGGCGTGCCCTACGACCCCATCCACCCGCTGCTGGCCGACATCCTGGCCGAGACGTACGGCATCATGGTCTATCAGGAGGACGTGTCGCGCGTCGCGATGACGATGGCCGGCTTCTCCTGCGAGGACGCCGACCGGCTGCGGAAGATCATGTCCAAAAAGGACCGCGAGCTGGAGCTCGCCCACTTCTACCGACAGTTCG
The DNA here is from genome assembly GCA_964390905.1 of uncultured Planctomycetales bacterium. Classification (GTDB taxonomy): domain Bacteria; phylum Planctomycetota; class Phycisphaerae; order UBA1845; family JAFGLZ01; genus JAFGLZ01. The sequence continues at coordinate 997 of CAYMLO010000262.1, forward strand.
TCGAGGGCGCGCGGGCGAAGGGCGTGTCCGACGAGGTGATCGACGAGGTCTTCCGGATGATCCTCGCCTTCAGCGGCTACTCGTTCTGCAAGCCGCACTCGGCCAGCTACACGATGGTTTCGTACCAGTCGGCGTATCTAAAAGCCCACCACCCGGCCGCGTTCATGGCTGCGGTGATGGCCAACCACGGCGGGTATTACAGCACGCAGGCCTACGTCAGCGAGGCGCGGCGGCTGGGCATCGAGGTCCTGCGGCCCGACGTCAACCTGAGTCAGCGGAAGTTCATCTCTCACCAGGGCCGCATCGTCACCGGCCTGGCCGAGATCAAGGGTCTGAGCCTCGCCGCCCAGGAGCGCATCGTCGAGGAGCGCGACGCCAACGGCCCGTACGCCGGCCTGCAAGACCTCCTGTCCCGCACCGGCATCGCCCCCGCCGACGCTAGACGCCTCATCCTCTGCGGCGCGCTCGATCAGGCCGAGCCGGACAAGAACCGCCCCACGCTCCTGTGGGACCTGAAGGTTGCGTCACGGACCGCCGGGCCAGGCGCCTGCCGAGCCCTCGCCCGCGGGGACCGACCCGCCGCTACGGCGGACCTGACGCTTGGTGTCGAGGATGCGCCCGACCCCCATCCCGTTCCCTCGCCCGATCTGACGCCTTACGACCGTTCCAGGACGCTCGAGCTCGAGTATGAGCTGCTCGGTTTCCTGGCCACGGCTCATCCGCTGGAGGTCTTCGCGTCGCGCGACGGTTGCAGCGGGCGTGGCGACTGGACACCGGCCAATCAGCTCGCCGATCACGTCGGCCGGACGGTTCGCATCCTCAGTTGGCCCATCTCATCCAAGACCATCACGACCGCCGCCAACGAGGAGATGCAGTTCGTCTCCTTCGAGGACGAGACCGATCTCTACGAAGCCGTCCTGTTCCCCCGCCCGCACCGTCGGTTCGCGAACCTGCTGTTTTGCGATTTTCCCGTAGTGGTCACCGGCCAGGTCGACGAAGACTTCGGCGCGATCGCCGTCATCGTCAACCACGTCGAACGGGCGTGAGTGCGACCTGTCCTACACCAGCATCGCCCCCGCCGTCCGAGCGGGGGCACCCAAGCTGCTCGGGTCGTGCACCTTGCCAAGAGGGCGGCCTGGTCTGAGAATGGCCGTGAGCAACGCAGGACTCTTGCGGGAGGACCACTTGTGAAGAACGACATGACGCGACGGGAAGCACTCAAGTCGACGGTTGGGGCGGCGGTTGGTGGCTCGGCGGCTCTGCAGCTGGGCGAGCGGGCGCTGAGTGCCGCCACCGCGGTGGGTGGCAAGCTACCGAACATCATCTTCATTCTGGCCGACGATCTCGGCTACGGCGATCTGGGCTGCTACGGACAGAAGCGGATCCGCACGCCGAACCTGGACCGGTTCGCGGCCGAGGGGATGCGGTTCACGCAGGCCTACGCGGGCAGCACGGTGTGCGCGCCGTCGCGGTGTTGCCTGATGACGGGTCAACACACGGGCCACGCGCGAGTCCGCGGAAACGCACGCGTGCCCTTGATCCCCCAAAACGTGACCGTCGGTGAGGTCCTCCAATCCGCCGGTTACACGACTGGCATCGTCGGCAAGTGGGGGTTGGGTGAGCCGGATTCCACCGGGATCCCGACCCGCCAGGGGTTCAACGAATGGTTCGGCTACCTCAACCAGCGCAACGCGCACAACTACTACCCGCCGTTCCTGTGGCGGAACGAGGAAAGGATCCTGCTGAAGGGCAACCTGCTCGAGGGTAAGGTCAGGAGTTTCTACGAGCTGTACAGCAGGGACGCCGTGAAGACTCAAGACAGCCCCGATGGCAGGCGAGGCGAGTACAGCCACGATCTTTTTACGCGAGACGCCATCGATTTCCTCCAGCGGCGGCACCGCAAGCCGTTCTTCCTCTATCTGGCCTACACGATCCCACACGCCAACAACGAGCGGGGTGGGGTGTCGGGCGACGGCATGGAGGTGCCCGATTACGGGTCCTACGCCAAAGAGCCCTGGCCGAAGCAACAGAAGGGCCACGCCGCCATGATCACGCGGATGGACCGCGACATCGGCAAGCTGATGAGGTTGTTGAAGGACCTGGGCATCGACGACAACACGATCGTCTTCTTCAGCAGCGACAACGGCCCGCACCGCGAGGGCGGGGCCAAGCCCGACTTCTTCGACAGCAACGGGCCGCTGCGCGGGATCAAGCGGGACCTGTACGAAGGCGGCATTCGTGTGCCGACGCTGGCCCGCTGGCCTGGCAAGATCAAGGCGGGCTCGGTGAGCGACCACGCGTGGGCGTTCTGGGACTTCCTGCCGACGGCGGCCGAGCTGGCCGGCGCGGAGTATCCGTCCGACATCGACGGCATCTCGATCGTGCCAGCCCTGCTTGGTAAGCCGCAGAAGCAGCACGAGTATTTATACTGGGAGTTTCACGAAGGGCCGTCCAAGCAGGCCATCCGGATGGGCGACTGGAAGGCGGTTCGGCGCGGTCCCAAGCGACGGATCGAGCTGTACGACCTCAAGACCGATATCGGCGAGGCGCACGACGTTGCCGCCAAGCACCCGGACGTCGTCGCCAAGGTGGAAGCGATTCTCAAGACCGCGCGGACCGAGTCGACGCACTGGCCCATCCGAGACGGGAGGCCGCGAAAGAAAAAGGGCAAGAAGAAGCCGGCAGCGAAGAAGAAGTCGACGTAGGCGTGCAGATAGGCGGATCGTTGACCACGGCTTCGCGTCACGCAGAATGAGGTACCATGGACGCCGATAAGGCAAACCCGACAAGCGGATGTCGATGGTTGACGGGGCTCCTTGTCGTCGCCGTGGGGGCCGCTCCCGTGGCGGCCGCGGAGCCGGTGGCGCTTCGGGCCGAGAGTTTCACAGTCCAACCGTCCGCCCAGCCGCTGGCGTTCGTGGCGATCAAGAACCTACAGGCCGAGCCGTACGAGGGGGCCGTCACTTTGAAGGCTCCCTCTGGCTGGCGGGTGGTCCCGCCGAAGCGCGATGTCACGCTCGCCCCTGGCCAGACGAAGCGCGTGTCTTTCCGGGTCGAACGGGGTCTGAACGTGGCAGCGAACGCGTACGCGGTCGAGGTCTCTGCGGTCGGGGGTGGGGTCACCGTGATCCGGAGGCAAACCGTCGTCTGTGCCAGCGCGCCGTACTACAAGCCCACCATCGACGGCGACTCCGGCGAGTGGAAGGACGCCATCCCGGCCGCGTTCACCACTGGCGGCAAGAAGACCGTCATCAGCACTTACTGGAACCGCCGACAGTTCTCGTTGCTGGTCGCGGTCGAGGAAGACAAGCTGATCGGGTATCGCCAGGACGGCGTCTTCGACGCTCTGCAGGTGGCCGTCTCGCCGCAGGACGCCAAGACCGGCAAATCGCCGGACGACGTGGCGGCGCGGTACGAGTTTCTGTTCGTCTGGACGGGGAATGGGACGACGGGACGATGCTACCAGTTGGCCAGCCCGGGCATGAAGCTCACCGAAGCGGCGAAGTGCCGGGAGCTCGCGCCGCTGACGTTCGAGCAGGCCAAGGTCGCTGTTCGTCGTGTCGGTGCGATCACCTACTACGAATGCGCGATCCCGTTCCGGCTGATGCGCAAAGACATTCGCCCCAGCGAAGGGCGCGAGTTTGGCTTTTCGGTCTGTGTCCACGATCCCGACGGGACGGGCGTCCGGGACTGGGGCGCGGCGGCGGGGCTGTGGCCGTCGCAGCGCAATCGGCTGGCCTGGAGCGGTTGGCGGGGCGCGAAATGGGGCAACGAGCCGCCGTTCGACAACAAGCTCGAATGGGGCATGTGCAGTTCGAAGTACTAGGAGGAATCACGTCATGACGCGTCGCAACATGAACCTGCTTCTCGTCAGCCCGATCGTTGGCCTTGCGGTCGTCGCGATCATGCTAGGGTCGGCCGCCAACACCGCCTTGGGCGCAGACGATGCCTGGTCGAGTCCATCCGCCAAGGCTGGGGGCAAGATCGTCTTGCGGGTCGCATCGGCCCAGGCGGAGGAGGAGCCCTTCAAGGCCGGCAAGGCCGCCGCCGAATCGCTCGAGAAGGCGATGGGGGGCGTCCCCCTGCGGGCGGTCATCGTCTCGGAGTGCTTCGAGGACAAGGCCTGCAAGCAGAAGCTCCTGCAGGGCGTCTGCTCGGCGCTTCCGAAGGACATCGTGTTGGGCGGGGCGACCTATGGATCGTTCAGCCAGGCTGGCTGTTCGGACTTCGACGCCGTCTGCCTGTTGGGGATCGGCGGAGAGGGCGTCTCGGCATCGGCAGGGCTGGTCACGAACCTGGGCACGGCGAAGCTGACGTTCGACACGCACCAGGCCCAGATCGAGAAGCGTCTCCGCGCCGCCGGCGCGAAGTTGGCCGGCAAGCTGCGGCGGACCGACGGCGACCGGTTGTGCATCCTCATCCCCGACGCGCACTCCCCAAAGAACCAGGCCATCGTCGAGGGCGTGCAGAAGGTGTTAGGCAAGGCGTTTCCGATCACGGGCGGCTGCGTGAACAAGAACGCCGGTCAGACGTTCGTCTACTACCGCGGGAAGATGCACGAGGACGCCGCGGTTGCACTGCTGCTGTCGGGCGACTTCAAGGTCTCGCTAGCGGGTCGCCAGGCCAAGGAGGAGGACAAGGTGATCGCCACCGCCCGCCAGGGCGTGGCGGCGGCGCTGGCCGGGGCCAAGGGCAAGCCGATCGCCGCGCTGGCCTTCGACTGCGCGGGCCGGCGGAGCAAGCTCAAGCGAATGTCCGACGAGCTGGCCGCCATCCAGAAGGAGATGGGCAAGGACCTGCCGCTGTTCGGCTGCTACTGTGCCGGCGAGATGGGCCCGGTGGACACGACCGACAAGAAGCCGGGCGTGCTCAGTGGCGGCGCGGGCTGGCACGTGATGTTCACGATCATCAGCCAGTAGGGGCCGTGTGGATGCGACACCATGACAATGAAACACCCCACCAGGAGGGCCGCCGACACGAGCGCAGTACGTCGAGGGGGACCTCGGTTCGGTGTCGGGCTTCGTAGCGGCCTGGCATGGGTCGTTCTCATGATCGCCGCGATCCCCGCGGCGCTTGCGGAGCAGGCAGCGTCTCAGCGGGCCAAGACGTGGCCGCGCTATGAGGAATTGGCTGCCGGGCGGTGGCGGGTCCAGCCCCTGCCAGGCCACGAATTCACCTTCACGATCTACGGCTGCCCGGGAGAGCTCACGCGTCTGCGACAGTTGGTGGCCGTCATGCGCGAACAGGGATTGGGCAATGGTTTCGATCCCGGGCCGCCCGCACTGCACCGCAGCAAGGCGCTGTTTGAGTACCTTGCTACGGTGGGCTGGCCCGTCATCTGTTATCCCGGGTATTCGGACATGCAGATCAAGGAGGGGCGCGCTCGACTGAGCGACGCGGACGAGGCCGCCATGCGAATCCTCGACCGCGCCGGGGTCTTCAGCGGGATTCAACTCGGCGAGTGGGGGTACTACTTCCATCACCTGTCCTCGGTCGAGGGGTGGTGGAAGAGCGTTTACCCCGATCCGAAGGTGTTCGAGGCGCACAAGCACCTGATCAAGCCGGCCGGACTGGCGGGATACGACACCAGGCCGACCAGCCGCAGGGAATGCTACGACGTCTTGAAGGACTACTTCGGCACCCGCAATCGATACATGCGAGGCCGCAACATCAGCGTGACCGGGCACTCGCACTACGAAGCGTATGCCGCCGAGTGGGGCGCTGCGCTCATCGGCCTCGAACTCGGCGAGAACATCGCCCACACGCAGTCCAAGATCGCGTTCGCCCGGGGTGCGGCCAGACAGTGGCGACGGCCTTGGTCGGTGCAGGTCAGTCCCTGGTACGCGGGCTCGTGCACGACGGCGGGCCCCCTGCGGATGGAGGGTAACGTCGCGCGCGGTCTGGACGCGGGCCACTCACTGAGCCTCTACGAGCGGATGTGGCTGCATGCCTGGTTCGCCGGTGCTGCGATGGTGACCCCGGAGAACAGCATCGCCATCTTCTTCGAGCGCGCCGAAGCGCCCTGGCGGCTGACGTCGCACGGCCGCAAGGCCGCCGAGGTGTTCGCCCTGATGCGCCGCTTCGACCGGGGCGTGCCCTATACGCCGGTGGTCATCGTGCTCGACCACCTGGCGGGCTATCAACCGTACGGCGCCCGGCCGTGGGGGATCATGGACGTCACGCCGGCCGATCGGGAGGTGCTCGACCTGTTCGCGCATCAGCTGTTCCCCGGGTCGGCCTTCCACGGCACGGCCATCGAGCACAACGAGCAGGGATATCTGCGGCCGACGCCTTATGGCGAGATGTTCGATGGGGTGTTGTCCTCAGCGAATGCGGATGTGTTGGGGGCGTATCCGGTGATCCTGCTGGTCGGCGACATTACGTTCGATCCAGGCTTCGTCTGCGAACTCCATCGGGCGCTTCGCAAGGGGAGCACGCTGTTGTTGCACCCGCGGCACGTCAAGGCGCTCGGCGACCACTACGACCGACTGCGAGGGACGGGCAAGATCGAGGTGCTCGAGCCCTGGACGAATCCCGCGACAGGCAGGACGACTGCACGGATTGTTCGGCGGGCAGGGTGAACGGTAAG
>CAYMLO010000263.1:0-7534 GCA_964390905.1 uncultured Planctomycetales bacterium
ACGACGAAGGGCCGCCGCCTAAGGGTGGCCCCGTTTTGATGGAAGGTCATTTAGGCCTGATTGATCCGACCATGAGGGTCGGCTACCATTGCCAACGGAAGCGATCCGTGGTAGCCGAGAGGTCCGAGGCCGCTTAGTCCCATGCTCGCGCGACTCCACAGTGTGGCGTTGATGGGCATCGAGGCAATCGCCTGCGAAGTGGAGGTCGATGTGGCCGAACGCGGCTATATCGGCTCCACGATCGTGGGCCTGCCCGATGCGGCCGTCAAGGAGAGCGTCGACCGCGTCCAGACCGCCCTGGTCAATTGTGGGTACCAGCTTCCCCGTCACAAATCCGTCATCAACCTGGCGCCAGCGGACGTGAAGAAAGAAGGGCCCGCCTTCGACCTGCCGATCGCGCTGGGGGTGATGGTGGCCGGTGGGCTGATCACGAGCGATCGGACCGACGACTACCTCGTCGCGGGGGAGTTGGCACTGGACGGTCGCGTCCGCCCGGTCAAGGGGGCGCTGTCGATGGCGTTGCTGGCCGTTCAGCGGGGGATGCGCGGGGTGGTTCTGCCGCATGAGAACGCCAGCGAAGGTGCGGTCGTGTCCGAGGCGGAGGTGATCCCCGTCTCCAACCTCGCCGAGGCGGTGGGCTTTCTTACCGGCGAGCTCGAGCTCGAGCCGACGCAAGTCGAGATCGACCGGGTCTTCGCCGAGCAGAGCAACTACGACGTCGATTTCGCTGAAGTCCGCGGCCAGGAGCACGCCAAGCGGGCCCTGATCATCGCCGCGGCGGGCGGACACAACGTCCTTCTCATCGGCCCACCGGGCGCGGGCAAGACGATGTTGTGCAAGCGGCTGCCGACGATCCTGCCGCCGCTGACGCTGGCCGAGTCGTTGGAGACGACGCGGGTCTACAGTTCGGCCGGACAGCTCAAACCCGGACAATCGTTGATGGCACGCCGACCCGTACGGTCGCCGCATCACTCCGCCAGCGGACCGGCCCTGGTCGGCGGCGGGACGATCCCGCAGGCCGGCGAGATCAGTCTGGCCCATCACGGGATTTTGTTTCTCGACGAGTTCCCCGAGTTCCCCAGGAGCATCCTCGAGACGCTTCGCCAGCCGCTCGAAGACGGCGTGGTCAACATCGCACGGGCCTACGGGTCCGTCAGCTTTCCGGCGGAGTTCATGATGGTCGCCGCGATGAACCCGTGTCCGTGCGGGTACCTGACCGATCCCCGCCGGAAGTGCAAGTGCACGCCACCGCAGATCGACCGGTACCTGGCCCGTGTCAGCGGCCCCCTGATCGACCGCATCGACATCCACGTCGAAGTGCCCGCCGTTCCCTACCGCGAACTCCGCAGCCCCCGCGACGGCCCGAGCAGCGATGAGCTGCGCGACCAGGTGTTGCGCGCCCGGCAGATCCAGCGCGCCCGGTACGGCCCAGACTCGACGCTCCTGAACGCCCGGCTCTCGTCGCGCCGGGTCAAACAGCACTGTCCGCTCGATGCCGCCGGCGAGTCGATGTTGAGGCAGGCCATCACCGAACTGGGCCTCAGCGCCCGCGCCCACGACAAGATTCTCCGAATGGCCCGAACGATCGCCGACCTGGCCGGAGAAGCCCACATCAAGGCCGACCACGTCGCCGAGGCGATTCAGTACCGAAGGCTTGATCGGCAGCTATAGGGGAAGGCTTCAGGCTTCAGGCTTCAGACTTCAGGCGTCAGGGGTGGCCGATGCGAGATCACACGAAGTTGCGGGCGTTTGAGCTGGCCGATGGACTGGCGCTGGGGATCTATGAGGTGACTGCGCACTTCCCGAAGCACGAGCAGTTTGGCCTGACTCAGCAGCTCCGCCGAGCAGCCGTGTCTTGTGCGTCGAACATCGTGGAGGGTTGCGCGCGGCATTCAGAGAACGACTACGTTCGGTTCTTGGACATGGCCTACGGTTCTGCGTGCGAGGTCCAGTACCAGGTCTCACTCGCCAAGCGACTCGGCTACCTGTCAGAAGAAGATGCGCATCGTCTGACCGACGCATGCCGCGAAACATCCAAGGTTCGCAACGCCCTCATCCGTTCGCTGCGACGCACGTCCCCTGAGGACTGACGCCTGGAGCCTGGGGCCTTTCTCGCCGGCCGTACGACTTGGCTACCTACCGGCCGAAGACGCCGGCGGACTCACGGATGCATTCCGCGAAACACCGAAGGTTCTCAACGCCCTGATCCGCTCGCTACGACGCCCGTCCCCTGAAGCCTGACGCCTGGAGCCTGGGGCCTTTCCCCCCGGCCGAGGCGATTCAGTATCGCAGGCTGGACCGGCAGCTATAGGGGGAGGCGTCAGGCCTCAGGCTTCAGGCGCCAGGGGTGGGCAATGCGACGCAATGCGTACGGCTTCCTACGGGTGGGGCATACCACACTGTCCGCCGAGCGCATGGCGGCGTTGGGAGCAAGCGCCTCCCTATCCGCTCATCAACGACGTCTGGCGGATTGAGATCCCTATGCGGTAGGTCCGTGGATGTGCTACCGCTTCTTCAGCGATTGGCGGTGTGCCTTGATTCGCTTGCCTTCGATGTGCGGGCACTTCCAGGCGGGCCAGGTTGGGGATTCGTCTCGGACCTCGCGGTAATGGGGACGGAGCGTTGAGGACATCTTCTCGAGGCGAGCCGATTCCGTTCCCGAAAGGTCCGTTGTTTCGCCGACGTCGTGCCTCAGGTTGTACAGCTCGAAGCCGGCAAGCTCGGCGCGCTTCAGGGCCCTCGACTGGGCCTCGTCGATGTCGCTTCGGATCTTCATCTCCGGGCCGGTCTGGCGGGCCAGGAGTTTGAAGTCACCGATCCGCATGGCGACCTTCGGTTCGCTACGGGCCCAGTTGAATTGCCAGTAGAGGGGCGTCTTGCGCGTGATGGGTCTGCCGCTCAGCGCCGGGCGGAAGTCGGCCCCGTCGATGGCCCGATCGGTCGGCACGCTCACACCGGCGATCGCGCAAAACGTCGGTAGGACATCGACGCCGCTGACGGCTATGCCGGAGACCTGCCCTGGTCGCGTGTGGCCCGGCCAGCAGACCATGCCGGGAACGCGAATGCCGCCTTCGTACATCGATCCCTTCTTGTCGCGCAGGGGGCCCGTCGAGCCGTGCGGATGGGCGCGGGTGATCGCGGGCCCGTTGTCGCTTGTGAAGAAGACCAGCGTGTTGTCCCGCAGGCCGAGTGCGTCGAGCGTCCGCGCAAGTCGGCCGAAGGCGTCGTCCATCTGCGTGACGTTGCCGTGGTGGGCCCTCTGCCGCGGGTTCTCGAGCTGGGCGTACATGTCGGCGAAGCGCGGGTCGGTGGCGATCGGCTCATGCGGCTCGTGGAAACACACGTAGAGGAAGAACGGCTTGCGCCGATCACGGCCGCCCTTGAGCCAACGAATCGCCTCATCGACGACCAACTGGGCCGAGTAGCCCTTGAGCGGTCCGACGGGCTTGCCGTTGCGGACGAAGTTGTCGGGGTCCTTGTGCCACGGCATGGCGTTGTTCTGCGTGCTGAACCAGTGGTCGAAGCCATGGTCGGAGGGTTGGGGTTGGTCGAGCTGGTTGAAGCGGCCGTTGAGGTGCCACTTACCGACGTGGCAGGTCGCGTACCCGGCCCGACGCAGCAGCGTGGCGACGGTGATCTCGCCTCGCTTCACGTGCATCGGCGAATTCATGGGAATCCAGTTGTGAATGCCCACACGGTACGGGGTCCGCCCGGTCAGCAGCCCCGTTCGTGCCGGCGAGCAGTTAGCCGCGGCAGCGTAGCAGTCGGTCAGCCGTACGCCCTGTGCGGCGAAGCGATCCAGGTTCGGCGTCTTGATGATCGGATGCCCATAGCAGGCCAGGTCGCCATAGCCGAGGTCGTCAGCCAAGACGATGACGAAGTTGGGACGCGGTTGCGAGGCCTCACTCGGAGCCGCGGCAAGCGTCGAGCAGGCAGTCACGCACAGTGCCGCCGCGTACGCCGACAGGTAAACGCGCATTGTCCCGTGGACCATTCTGTGTCCCTCCTTCTCATCGCGTCGATGACGCACTCGCCGGCTCCGTGTGATTGCTCGACGCGCTCGATCGAGCGGAGCCAGCGCTGCAGCTTCTACATCATGCGGGTCGCCCTCGCAGGATCGGCGCCTACCGCGTTTCGAGTCTCGGTCGGGTCATTGAGCATGTCGTAGAACTCAATTGCCTATTCGCCGACACTTCCCATTTGCCTCCTGTCACCGAACCAGCTTACCGAACCAATCACTTGCGCCAAGCGGAAACGGCCTGTCACGCGGTCGGTCACGCACGTTCAATCGGTCCATCGTGCCGATCTTGCTCCTGCCGCCGCTGACGCTGGCCGAGTCGTTGGAGACGACGCGGGTCTACAGTTCGGCTGGACAGCTCGAGCCTGGGCAATCGCCGACCCAGCCGGCGAGGAACACATCAAGGCCGACCAGGTCGCCGAAGCGATCCAGTACCGAAGGCTCGATCGATAGTTATAGGAAGTAGCTTCAGACCTATGCCCCAGGTGCGAAAACCACCTCCGCTGACATGCCCATTCGAGCCGTTGTGGCGGGAAGAATTGCAGTGAGACGTTAAGCCGAACACCCCGGTGGACGATACAGGCGCAGATGGTGTTGCAAAATGCAAGATAGCTGTGTCTCAGGACAACTCTGGCTGCATCCAAGACCTCTGTGCTGGTCTGCAGCGATGGTCTCTGTAAGAGGGACCAGTGTTCGGTCACACCTGTTCCTGTGGGCAGATGTCGAATGCGGATGCCGTGCCGAGCCGGGCTGTCCTGAGGCCGGTCATCCAGGTCAAGGTCTCCCTGCGGTTCAAGACCGGCTCGGGAACGGCCCGGCTCGGGGTTGGTCAGGTGTACCCACAGAATCATCGTTGACGGAGCACTGGTCATCCGACGATCCGGCCAGCAGGGCCGCGATCATGCCTGCGGGTAGAAGAACGAGTACAACACAAGGAGCTACTGGGTGTTCAAGCACATGAAACTGGGCACGAGGATCGCGGGTGGTTTCGCCATCGTGTTGATGGTGACGGCCGCCATGGGCTATGTGGCGCATGCGGGCCTGAGCGGCGTTGACGGGATTCTCCGCATACGCGAAGACGGCAACCGGTTGTCCAAGCTCGCCACGCAATGCCGCCTGCAAGAAAAGGACTTCATGCTTCGCAAGGACAAGAAGCAACAGGCGCAGAACAACGAGACGATGAAGAGAATTCACGAGCAGATCGAGATCACGAAGACCAGGCTCGAGGACCCGGCCGACAGAGAGCTCTTGGGCAAGATGGCCAAGGCCGGCAAGGCCTACAAGCAGAGCTTTGACGGCTGGATCGCGCTATGGGACCGTCAGCAGTCTGCCGAGAGGACCATGGTGGACCATGCTCAGGCATTCGCGGAGCAGTGCGAGGAGCTTCGTCAGAACCAGAAGGCCAAAGCCCAGAAGGTGCTCAATCTTTCCGGAAGGGTCGCCCATTTCACCAAGGCCCATCTCAAATGGACGGCGAAAGTCCGGGAGTTCCTGATCGACAAGTCCCAGTCCGAGCTGAAGGTCCCCAAGGATGGCACCACGTGTCCCATGGGGACGTGGCTGGCAAGCGAGGGATTCAAGGAGCAAGCCGAGATCGCCGGCGAGGACTTCCTGGCCCTTTCGGACAAGATCCAGCAAGAGACCCATATCCCGTTGCACGCTTCAGCCATTGACGTCGAGAAGGCCCGCCAGGGAACGACGGACACGTCGGTGAAGGCCTTCCACGAGAAGACGGCGCCCGTCTTGAAGCGTTTTCTCGGGATGATGGAGGAGTTGGAAGGCAAGGCCACAAAGGTCTATCAAACCAACCTCGATAATGCCGACGGTGTCAACCACCTGGTCAAGCTCGTGCTGCAATGCCGCAAGCAAGAGAAGGATTTCATGCGGACAGGAGACACAACGCACCAACAAGCACACGACGCCACGATCAAAAAGATCTACGCGCTGTGCGACCAACAGCTTGCCTCGGCCAGGGACCAGGCGGACAAAGACGCGCTGAGCACAATCAAGAAGAGCGCCGACGCATACAAGCAGGCGTTCGACGGCTGGGTCGACCTGTACCACCAGCAGGAACGCGAGGGCGAGGCCATGGCGGCAAATGCCGCGGAGTTCGTCGGCGTCTCCAAACGCGTGCTGCAGAACCAGAAGGCCAAGACCCAATCCACCATGGCCAGCCTACGAATCATGCTCATCGGCGGCGTTCTGGGCGCCGTCCTCCTCGGTTCGCTGATGGCCTTCTTCATCACTCGCGGCATCAGCAAGAGACTCAAGCGGATCATCACCGGCGTCAGCGAAGGGGCGGACCAGGTTAACGAGGCGGCGGGGCAGGTCTCCACGGCCAGTCAGAATCTGGCCGAGGGGGCATCCCAGCAGGCCAGCAGCCTCGAGGAGACGTCCAGCGCACTGGAAGAAATGGCGGCGATGGCCCGGCAGAACGCCGAGAAGGCCGAACAGGCTAACCAGTTCATGGGCGAGGCGACACACATTATTCAAGAGGCCGACGGCGCTATGACCGGAACGTCCAAGGCCATGCAGGAGATCTCAGAGGCCAGCGATCAGATCAGCAAGATCATCAAGGTGATCGAGGAGATCGCCTTCCAGACGAACTTGCTGGCCCTGAATGCCGCGGTAGAGGCCGCCCGTGCCGGCGAGCACGGAAAGGGCTTCGCCGTGGTGGCCGACGAGGTCCGCAATCTGGCCCAGCGCGCGGCGCAGGCCGCACGTGAGACCGGTGACCTGATCGAGCAGACCGTCAACCGGGTCGCTCGAGGCGTGGAACTGAACGAGAACACGACGGAGAGCTTCGGGAAGATTGACGAGGCCGCCACGAAGGTGTCCGATCTGGTGGCTCAGATCGCGCAGGCCTCGCAAGAGCAAGCCCAGGGCGTCGAACAGGTCAATGCGGCCGTGGCAGAGATGGACAAGGCTACGCAGTCGAACGCTGCCGGTGCCGAGGAATCGGCCAGCGCCTCCGAGCAGTTGTCGACCCAGTCCGAGAACGTCCGCAAAATGGTCGGCGAGCTTGTGGCATTGGTGGCCGGCACGGGCGACACGCGCAAGACGACGGAACCACGTGCCCAAACCACAGCCCGCGGGTCCTCTCGAGACGCCTCACGAATCCAGGAGCCCGCCTGCGCACTGGAGGAAGCGGACAGCGGGGAGTGGATGGAGGACCCCGAGCTCTCCAAGTCGGGCAAGGGCGATTTCGGCGGAGACGTGACGGGATTCTAGTCCTGCGTTCCACAAGTTTCGCGACTATGATTCCCGATCCCGATGTCGCATCGCCCTTCCCCCGCCAGCGGACGGAGCTGGCTGGCTCACGCGGACAGTCGCACGATTTGTGAAACGCTGCACTGGCCCAAGTTTGACAGCTCGGGTTGTAAGTCGTTGGGGCGACAGGGCGCGCGAGGGCGTTCGCCAGCAGGGGGGGTCGGTTGTCGGGGTTTCGGAGGGGCTCAGACGTGGCGGGGCAGGGTTCGTTGGGCCGCCATGGCACCGAGGGCATCCAAGATCGAA
>CAYMLO010000264.1:0-7332 GCA_964390905.1 uncultured Planctomycetales bacterium
CCGATCAATATACCTCCCTTTGTCGCCTTGCGCCAGAGCTTTGGACTACACCCCGGCGATACAGGGCAGGATTCCTCAGCCACGCGCCGGCCGGTGGCGGTACAGCCGTACCGGCCTTCCTCTTGAATCCTTGCCCCGCTCACCCGCGGGCGTCACCGAACTCATCTTGCTGACGCGGCGTTGGAACGCCTGCCGGTCCAGCGGCTGGCGGAGGATCAGCTCGTAGGCGGCCTGTAGCTCGTCGAGCGAGAACACCGTCGGGACAAACCAGAAGGCCAAGCCCTCATGGTCCAGATTGTCTCGCAGCCGCGCCAGGGCACAGCGGACCACGTCCCGATGGTCGAAGGCCAGTTTCGGCAATCGGTGGGCGTTGTGCCATTTGGCGTCGGCGGCGTCATCGCCGGCCCGGACCGTCTGAACGCAGCCGGGGCGGATCAGTACGAGATAGGCCACCGTGATGGTCCGCCCCCGCGGATCGCGACCGGGCAGGCCGAACGACCGTAACTGGTCCATCCACACACGCGACGTCCGAAGCGCCGACCGCGGGGACGGTTGCGGCAGGTGTAGCCCCGTCTCCTCCGCCAGCTCACGACAGGCGGCGGCCTCCACGGGCTCGTCAATATCGACGAATCCCCCGGGTAGGGCCCAGCGGTCTCTGAACGGCTCATGTCCCCGTCGGATCAGAAGGACGCCGAGCCGATCGTCCATGGGCGTCAGGACCACCAGGTCCACGGTCACCATCGGTCGTGGGTATGAATAGACGTATTGTCGCCTTGCGGTCCGCTTGCCCACGATCTGCCCTGTCCAGTCGTATCGCGCTCACCCGGACTGTAGTCGGCCGGGCATTTCCTCGTCAATGGACGCCCGTTGGTCCTATGACGGCGGCGCAGCGGGACCCCGGGATCTCTCTTCTTCGAAGGGATTGTCCAAGGCCCGGATTGATGTTCTGTTAGCAAAGCGTTAAGATTCCACATGAGCTGCGAGCCACTTCTCGTGAAACCCAGCATGCCGCTCTAGTGAGTTCTGCCACGCCGAACTGGCGCCTTTCGTGTGAGACCTTGAGCGGCAGGTGAGGGAGGAGGCGTTGCTTCCTGATCCCACGTTTGGCGGCGGGGATGGTGAGTGCTTGCCTGGTGGCGTCGGCAGCCGCCGACATCACACGCCTCCCGCATCTTCAGAACGTGACCCAGGACGGCGTCACAATCATGGGGAGGACCGCCGTTCTGGTGATTCGACGCCGCTAAGACGCTCAGACATTGGCCTTTGGACGGGAGAGATCGCCATGACTCGAAGAACATGCGTTGCGTTGTTGGTCGGTACGATGGCCTGCCCGACCCTCGCCGGGGTCGTTGTCGACCCGTATCTACAGAACCTGACGCAGACCAGCACGAACATCATGTGGAGCACAGGGTTCGACCTGGCCAGTACCACGACGGGGACCCTCCATTACGGGGCCGCGCCGGGGGCCTACACGCATTCGACGGGCAGCTCGAACAACGTCGGGATCCACACCACCCTCGTCGACGGTCTGTCCGTCGGCGAGACGGTCTACTACTACATCGAGAGCGACGGGGACACCATCGGACTGAACGATCCCAACTACCGCTTCACGACCGCGCCGAACGGGAACGCCTCGTTCCGCATGGCCGTCTACGGCGACAACCGGAGCAACCCCGACGCGCATGCCGGCGTCGTCGATATCATCCGGAGCGGGAACCCCGACCTGGTTCTCCATTCGGGGGACTACTCCACGGCCGGCGCTCCGGACCAGTATGTCAACGAGTTCTTCGCACCGACCGCGCCGTTGATGCGCAACACGCCGATGTTCCCCGCCCGGGGCAATCACGACACGGGGGTAGCCTACGAGTACGTATTTGAGACACCGGCAAACAACCCGGCCGGCAGCGAGCGCTACTACTCATTTGACTACGGGCTTGCCCACTTCATTGCTCTGGACACCAATATGATCAGCACAGACCCCGCCGACGCCCAGAACGTCTGGCTCGAGGCCGACCTCGCCGCCAACACCAAGCCGTGGACGTTCGTCCTCTTCCATCATCCCCCGTACACGAGCGGCCCTCATGGCGAGACGGAGGACGTCAAGACGGCGTGGGTGCCCCTCTTCGAACAGTACGACGTGACGATGGTCTTCAACGGACACGACCACATCTACGACGCCTATCTCAAGGAGGACGTCTACTACATCGTCACCGGTGGCGGCGGAGCCCCGCTCTACTCGGCCGGACCCAACCCGCCCTACCAGATCTTCTTCGATTACGGCATTGGCTATCACGCCTGCTTCCTCGACGTCTCGGCCGACACCGTCGAGTTCTCTGGCGTGGATGCAGATGGCGTGTTCCACACCATCGTCATCCCCGAGCCAGGCACGATGTGCGTGCTTGCGTTGGGAGCGCTGGCGATCACAGGGCAGCGTCGGAGGCGGTAATCCAGGGGAGAGGCTTACCTCATACCTGCCGGACCAGCACAGCCGGATCGATCTTTGACTTCTGGAGGTGCGCGCCCACGTCCTCGAGGAAACGCTTGCCGTCGGTGTAGTAGCCGGCCGTCGGCTTCAGGTCCGGCACTTGCTGGCGCCAGTAATCATTGAACAACTGCATGAACAGCTCGCGGATGTACTTGCTGAAGATGCTGGCCAATGCCGTCGGGAGCTGCCGTTGCTCGCCCCGCTTGGCGAACTCGACGCGCCACTGACCCGATTCCCCCGCCATCTGATACGCGCTACACTCGGTGGACTCCTCCAGGATCTTCAGGTCATACTCCTCGAAGTTCGTCATTAGCCAGCGGGCGTACTTGGTCCGTCCGCCTTGTCGGTCGATGTAGAATCGCACCGCCCGGCTCTCATGCGCCCGGGCGGCTCGCTGGATCAGCCGCAGGGTCAGTCCCAGGAGCACGACCGACTTGTTCCGGGTCTTGGCGACCATTCGGTTGTACTGGCCCTCGAGCAAGGGCTCGCACAGCGCGCCCAGCAGGCCGCCGCCGCACGCTGACAGGCCCCGCCGCAGCGCGTTGGCGTGCATGCTCAGCTCCGTCGCCTCGCACGCCGTCGGCAGAGGCAGGTCCACGCCGTCATACCAGGGATACTCCCGCACGGCGTCAACCGCCCGCGGGGAAACCAAGTGGAGCAACTGACGGAACGTCCCGGGGTGTGACCCGGCCACCATCAGGCTGCACAGCACCGCGCGTTCAAGATTGGCCAGGCCGGCCTCGCCCCGATAGACCTTCTTGCTGTCCGCGATGGCCAGCCGGGGGTCGCGCTTGCGGACGTGGGGCGTGACGCTCTGGCTGAGCAACTCCCACAGTGACACATCGGCCTTGTCGTCGGGGACCTCGAACACGGCCGCCGACACGACCAATGGCCCCAGCAACGGGCCGTAACCAGCCTCGTCGATGCCCACAATGATCACGGTCAGCGCCTGCCTCAAGACGGTACGGATCGTTTCGGCACGCTCGTATTCTACCGACCAGAACGGCCAGCGTCACCGCCCGCACACTTGACGTCGCCGCCCGCGCGGGGCTATCGTGCTGCTGTCGCCGATGGGTCAACTTCTCTGGGGGCGTCATGCTCTCCAATCCTGTCAAGGAACGGTTGCTGAGCGACCAGCTCACGTTGGGGGCTTGGTCGGTGTTGGGCAGTCCACTGACCGGCGAGTTTCTGGCCCGGGAGGGCTACGAGTTCGTGATGGTGGACCTGGAGCACTTCCCGACCGGCGTGGAAACGGCCATGCACTACTTCCAGGCGATCGTCGCGGGCGGAGCGGTGCCGTTCGCGCGACTCGCCTACAACGACCACGTGTACGTCAAGCGGGCGCTGGACGCCGGGGCGCTGGGCATCGTGATCCCGCTGATCAAGTCGGGCGACGATGCTCGCCGGGCGGTTGAGTTCAGCCGATTCCCCCCGCTCGGGCAACGACCCTACGGCGGCGGCCGCATCAGCATCCACGGGCCCGACTATCTCGCCCGCGCCAACGACGAGATCCTCGTGATGCTGCAGATCGAGCACCGCCAGGCCGTCGAGCACCTCGACGACATCCTGGCCGTCGAGGGATACGACGGTTGCTTCATCGGCCCGACGGACTTGGCACTGTCGATGGGAATGCCAACGCCCCTCCAGGGCGGTTGTCCGGAACTCGAGGATCTGATCGCGGACCTGGCCCGGCGGATTCGGGCGGCCGGCAAGCCGCTCGGGACGGTCGTCCGGTCCGTTGAGCTCTGCCAGAAGCGAGTCGACCAGGGCTTTCGGTTCATGAGCGTCGGCAGCGACCTGTCCTTCATGCTGCAGGCCTCGAGACAGATCCGCCAGGAGCTAACAGATCAGGGGATCTGGCCTGCCTGATTGAGTGGACCTGCGGCGGGTACTGGCGCTCACCGCCGCGGACTGACTTCGGGGGCGAGAGAAACGAACGGCACACGGTGTTCATCATGGCGACGGTTTCGGCCGTTCTAACCAAGAGGAGGCACTGAACATGCAGGCGCTCACAGGAAAATGGATCGGGATCATGTGTCTTGCCATTGCCGTGACGCTGATCACGTCGACGGGGTGTGGACTGCTGCAGAGGCTGCTCTGCGGGCCGCCCGTCACGACGCCGCCGGCCAAGAGCAACATCGTGCTGATGAACGAGGCGGAACAGCTGGTCCAACCAGAGTATCCCAACTCGTTGCTCATCGAGGCCCACGGCACGCCGTCCAGTGGCAGCGCAGAGGACGCCAACGACATCGATCAGTGGCTGTTCATCTTCGTCGACGACATGGGCGCAGCCAACGTCGGCACGGTGTTGCTGGAATACGTGGGGGGCGAGTTCGGCGATCCGGTACACGTGCCGCAGGGATGGGTCGGGACCGTCTATGAGCGTCTCCCCCGCGTGCTCAACCTGGCCCAGGCGATCCAGAAGATGCGCGAGGCGGGGCACATTGGGTCCTTCTCGATGGTTACCCTACGCAAGCCGCTGACCTTCCCGCAGCCCGAGGAGGCGCTGTACGCGTTCAGCCTGCCGGGCCGGTTCGTCCTGGTGGGTGCGGAGACCGGCGAGGTATCGGTCGAGATCCCCCAGGCGGAGGACTGACACGCCCGCTGGTTTGGGGCCTCAGAAGTCGTACTTGTCGATGTTGTCCTTGTTGAAAACGATGGGGTCGCCGAGCAGGACCTGATCGCCGATCACCTTGATGGTGCCCAGCCGGCCCGCCTGAATCGTGCCGTCCTCGAGCTTGCCCTCGGCCAGCAGCTTGGCGGCGTGGACCGTCAGGTAGCCCAGATCGACGGGGCTCCACAAGACGAATTCCTTGACGGTCCCGTCCTTCACGTAGGACCGCATGGTGTTGGGCGTGGCCAGGCCGGTCACGAAGACCTTGTCGGCTGCCTTTTGCTTGCGGACGGCCTCGGCCGCACCGGGCAAGGCCTGCGACGTCATCCCGAAGATCCCCCGGACGTCCGGGTAGCTCTTGAGGATGTCCAGCGTCACGCGCGTGCCCAACGCCTGATCCTCCCCGCTGGGCTTGGGGTCCTTCGATAGGTTCACCATCTTGGGGTACGTCTTCTTGCGGTACTTCTCCATCTCGCGCATCCAGACGTTCTGGTTGTACGCCGTCAGCGAACCGGTCAGGTAGATGTACTTGCCCTCCGGGCCGATGTTTTTGGCCATGATGTCCATCAGTGACTTGGCGATGGCTTCGTAGGTCGCCTGGTTGACGAAGAACGCCCGGGCCTCCTTGGCCGCGTCCGCGTCGAACGCGATCGTCTCGATCCCACGTTTCCGCGCCATCTTCAGCGTGTTGGCGATCTGATCGGGATCGTTCGGCGCGATCGCGATCACGTCGAACTTCTTGGCGATCCACGTCTGCAACATCTTGGCCTGCTGCTCGGCGCTGTTCTCCACCGGACCGTCGTAGGACAGCGCGACCCCCAGCTCGGCCGCCGCCTCCTTCGCGCCCTTCTCGACGGCGTTGAAGAACGGAATGCCCACCAGCTTGGGCATCACGCCGATCCGCAGCTTTCCCCCGCTGGACGCGCCCGGCTTCTTGCCGGCCGATTCCTTCTGACATCCGGCCGTCGCCATCGCCATCACGGCCAACACACACGCGAGTTGTCGGTACTTCATGGTCATGCTCCTCTATGGGCGTCCAAGCTGCCTACAGCAGTGCCTGAACGGTCGTGCGGGGTTGCCCTGTGTGGCATGCGATGCCTTTGGGCAGCCGGCCTGAATCCCGTTGGTCCCAGATGGGCCGCTCGTCCCGGAGGGACGCGGTGAGAATAGCCCAGGAGTTCACTCCTGGGGTTCGTGGGCGTGATGGCAACGCCAGTCCCGTAGGGACGGCTGAATCGAGAGTGCCCGGTTCAATCGTCCCTACGGGACTCCGTTGCTCGAGGGCCCCGATTCCCAGGACTGAAGCCCTGGGCTACTTTCACTGCGTCCCTACGAAACGCCCCACCGTCGCTGCACCCAGCTACAGATACCGCGCCGGGAACTTCCACGGGTCCCGATAGATGGGGATGGCCGCCTTCGCCGCCTCGTCGTCGCCCACGATCTTCAGCGTCTTGGGGTCGAGATGGATCGTCCGGCCCAGCTTCATCGCCAGCAGCGACGTCGTGCAACAGATGTCGACGTTGGCATGGTAGCCCACGTGGCACAGCGGCTGGGTCCGCGTCTTGATGCCGTCGAGCCACTCGCGGTGATGGCCCTTCGACTTCGGGACCGACTGCGGCGGCGGGTCGGTGTCCTTGCCGTCCTTGATGGTCTTGAGGAAATCGCCCTCAGCCTCGATCTTGTGCATGCCGTAGTTGGAGAACATCGTGCCGTTCACGCCGTGGAAGTAGATCCCCAGCCGGCGACTCCGCTTGCCGTGCCCGAAATCCCAACCATAGCTGTTCACCACCGAGCTCATCCACGTCATCGTGAAGCCCGGGTACGACCAGAGGACCTCGTGGTTGTCGTAGGCGTCGCCGGCGTCCTGAATGACGTACCGCCCGCCCGTCGCGCTCACGCGGGTCGGGCACCCGAGCTCGAGCGCCCAGATCGGCAGGTCGATGATGTGCGGGGCCATCCCCGGCGTCCAGCCGCCGCTGTAGGCCATCCAGGAACAGTGGTGGAACGATCCGGTGAACAGCGTGGGGTTGAACTTCTGGAACTTGGCCGGGCCGACCCACATCTCCCAGTCGACGCCCGTCGGCGGATTGCCATTCGGCGCGTTGCCGATGCCGTTCGGTCCCTGGTTCTGGATGTTGAACGTGCGGACCGTGCTGATCTTGCCGAGCTTGCCCGATCGGACGTACTCGACGACGCGGCGGTAGTTGTCGACCGCGTGGATCTGCGTGCCGAT
>CAYMLO010000265.1:0-7184 GCA_964390905.1 uncultured Planctomycetales bacterium
ACGGCGTGCTGTGGTTCTTCTACTACATGCGCCAGCCGCACGCGAACTACCGGCTGTCACCCGTCGACGAGCATTGGTACCGCACGCAGACCTACGACGATATCCGACGCGTGCAGAAGAGCTTCCACCGCCACTACGGCGACCGGTTCGCCCGACTGGTCTCGACGCGGGTCACGTTCCTCCCCAAGCCCTACGGCAAGGGCCAGACCTTCACGCCCAACGGCCTGGTCTCGCGAATCTCGCCCGACCGAAAGGACCACCCGATCCTGCTGGGAGAGTTCACGGACATCCAGGCCCGACGCTACGTGATGGTCGTAAACAACAGCATGACAGAGAACGTCAACGTCGGTCTGACGTTCCCCGGTGACGACGTCAAGGTCTTCTCGTGGGATTGGTCAGGACGGGAACGCGAGGGCGCCGCCTATTGTTCTGCGGGACAGACGCGTGACAAGCGCGGCCTGACGATCCGCCATTGGCTGGCCCCCGGGCAAGAAGCCGTCTACCGGGTCCAGTCGGCCCGCGCCGCGAAGGAGCCGCTGGGCGGCTAGCGCTATCCTCGGTCAGTGAGTTCCCCGCGGCCGAAACGCCGAAGACTGTGTGTCCATCGCTGCCTTGAGAGAATCACATGACGAAGCGTTCCATCCCGCAGAACCTGCTGTACTTCTACAACGATCCGCAATGCGTGTTCATGTCCATCTCTGACTGCCCCAAAGCCTCTCTGGACGCCGTGCTCGACCAGAAGAATGAGAGCAACACCTTCTTCGCCAGTCGGTTCAGCAGGGAAGAGCGGGAGCGTTACCTGCAACACAGAGCAGTCATCGAGGAACGGCTCTTCGCGGACTTCATTGCCAAGGGAGGCAAGCCCAAGAGACGCACTCCGTACTACGCCTACTTGTCGTATCAAACCTACGCCGAGATGCAGCCCAGCCTGGTCGGCACGCCGTTTGCCGACTCGATGTGCCTCGAGATGCCGCTACGCGAGTTTCCGTCCGACATCATCAGCTTCACGTACGAAGACAGCGCCCTGTCCTACGGGTTGGTGTTTCACCCCCAGGGACTCGAAGAGTGGGCCAGGCGCCTTCCCGCAAAGCCGTGTCACGGTGTCCTCTACCGGCTCGAGGATCTCGAGGAAGCCATCGCGCAACATGGGTTCCCCGCGAACTGCTACGAAGCCCAGATCTGGGACGATGAACCCGTGGAGAAGTACCGGCGCCAGATCGCAGGAAGCGAACAATCACCGCGATGAGGCCACGGAGGCCTCGGTGCATGCCGGCCCGATACTGATGCAGGCAGCCCAGCGCGGGCTCACCTCACCCCCGTCAGCTTGAACACGTGAGCGTGACGCGACGGCACCTCATCTACGGAAAGCGGAGGCACGTCGATGTGCAGCTTGCCGTCGGCCGGACGGCACGTCAGCGGCTTGTCGTAGCCCAGCAAGCAGGCGGATACGCGGCCGGCTTCGCCTCCCAGTGGTTTGGGCGCGCTCAAGACCAGTTGCCGGCCCGGCCAGCCCAGACAGATCGCGTAGACGGCTCCCGCCTTGGTCGTGTACCGGACCGACTTGCCCTCGCCCTGCTGCCGCCAACTCCGCGTGCCGTAGAGGGCCTCGCCGTTGACCTTCAGCCATTCGCCCATGTCGATCAGCCGCTGCTGCATGATCACCGGGATCCGCCCGTCGCCCGTCGGGCCGATGTCCAACAGCAGGTTGCCGCCCTTGCTGACCGTTTCGATCAGCATGTTCAGCAGCTCGGTGCTGGTCCTGTAGTTGAACACGTCCTCGTTGCGGTTGTAGCCGTACGACCGGCCCATGCCCCGGCTCTCTTCCCATTTCCTGTCCGCGGCCAGCTTCTTGCCGCCGCCGACGTGGCCGTACTCGCTCGTGAAGTACCCGCCGTGCGAGCTCCGCGTCTCCTTGCCCCACCGGTCGTTCACGACGACGTCGTCCTTGCAGGGCGACTCGTTGAACAGCCACGCCAGGAATTCGCAGCTCCGCCACAGCGCGCTGGGGTGGTCCCACTCGCCGTCCGAGAAGATCAGCGACGGCTTGTACCGCTTCACCAGGTCCTTGAGCTGCGGGAGCATGTGCTCGGCCACGTAACGCTTCGGATCCGAGCGGTAGATCGGGTGGTACCACTCATACAGCGAATAGTAGAACCCCATCTTGAGCCCGCGCTTGCGCACGGATTCGGTCAGCTCGCCCGCCAGGTCGCGGTGCGGGCCGATATCGACGCTGTTCCAGTTCCAGCTCTCCGCGCTGGGCCACAGGCAGAACCCATCGTGGTGCTTGCTGGTCAGCACGACGTACCGCGCGCCGGACTTGGCGAAGACGTCGGCCCACTGGTCCGGATCGTACATCTCGGCCTTGAAGAGCGGCGCGAAGTCCTGGTACTTGAACTTCTCGCCGTACGTCTTTGCGTGGAACTTCCAGGTCTCGCCCTTCTTGTTGCTCATGTCACGCCAGTACCATTCCGAGTAGCGGGTTTTCGGCCCCCAGGCCGGCACGGCGTACACGCCCCAGTGGATGAAGATGCCGAACTTCGCCTCGTCGAACCACGCCGGGATCGGTCGGCTGTCCACCGATGCCCAGTTCGGCTGGTAGACCTTCTGTTCCGCGGGCAACGCTGACGTCAACGCCAGAATCGCCAGACACCCAAGCAGCATTGAACGTTTCATCGTCCTCATCCTTACTTGTTGACCCGACCGTCGTCAGCGCCTGCATGGCTCCGACGCACGGCGACCGTCGCAACGCCCACTACCCTACCCACCAGACGCCGTTCGAGACGATCTGCTTGTTGTTTTCGCCTCGCGTGCCGGCGGTGTAGATGACCCCCGGCACGTCCACCCGGTTGTGGCCCGTGGGCCGTTCCACGTTGGGCAGCCAGTGTGCACAAGATGGATTCGGCTTCGAGACCATCTTCGCGGAGAAGCTCCTCCCGCCATCGGACGACTCGAGCCACACCACCTCGTTCCGCGGGCTGCCCCAGCCACCGCACTTTTCGCCATCGAGCACTTTGAGCTCCGTCGCCGTCAGGGCGACGAAGATCCGATCGTCAGCGCCGAACGTGATCCCGCCCGGCATCGCCCCACACCAGCCAGGCAGGTCCTTGCTGATGTATCGCAGCAGCGGGTGCCGCCGCCATTGGCCGGACTTGCCAGGCGTTGCGATCCAGGCCTCGGGCTTCGGCAACGACGTTTCGCTGAACAGCACGTGCGGCCTGCCCGCCGCGTCCACGGCGATCGAGCCGCACCGGTGGGCCCGCTTCCCGTCGGGCCGGTCTTGGGCAATGACGCTGATCGTACTGGACGTGGCGGGCAGTTCAATCCGCTTGCCGTCGGTCCGCTCCCAGCACTTGCCGGAATCTAAGCTGCGCATGTACCCGAGGGTGTGTGCCCGCCCGGGCTTGCCGCCGTACATCCGCGTCGACAGGTGCAGTGTGCGGTGATCGGGCCCCCACGCCAGCGCTTCCTGGAAATGAGCGTAGCCGCCCACATCGGCGCGAAGGATGGTCGTCGGGCCCTGCCAGCCCCCGTTGGGTTTCTTGGTGTAGAGGTTCACCACCCAAGGATGATTGCCCTTGTCGCTCTCGCGGCAGGTCAGGTACAACGTGTCATCTGGACCGACAACCAGCGTCGGATACGTACATCGCGTACCGAACTTCGTCTCGGAGTCCCAAGCCGACGCGTCGTTCGGATGGCTCGATCGCCGGTATCGAAACGGGTGGTGGTGCGGATAGTAGACGATGTGCAGGTGTCCCTTGCTGTCCACCGTCAACGCCGGTCCGCCGTGGTTGTCGTACGCCTCGCCTACCGTATACGTCGATGACCACGTGCCCGTCGCGCGGTCGAGCGTGCGGACGCGAACGCGGAACCCCTCTTTGACGGAATCCAGCCACACCACGTGCGTCTTGCCGCCGACCGTCACGATCTTGTTCGTCTCGGCGTACCCGGTCGCCCGACCGCAGCCGTTGCTGGACAGCAAGAACGGCTCGCGCGGTCTCGCCGCCGCGGCGGATCCCTTGAGCGCCCCGAACCCCATGGCCGTCGTCCCCGCGGCGACACCCTTCAGGAAGTCACGTCGTCTCATCATCACTGCCCCTGCTTCGGGTCTCCCGGCTGGACCCACGCCTCGTTGAAGCGGGCGTACTTGATCGACTGCCCTTCACGAACGCTGTAACTGTACGTCGCGTGCAGCATGCCCGCAGGGCCCTGGATCATCGACGGATAGGAGAACGACCCCTTCCGACGCGGCACGAGCTCCAGATGCCGCGTCCACTGCCACGTCTCGCCCTCGTCGGTCGAGATCGAGACGGCCAGACTGTGGCGTCCTTCCACGGTGTCGTTGTAGATCAACGCCCAATGCCCGTTGGCCAGCTTGATCACCTCCAGCCCCGATCCCGGATTGGGCAGTTGCATGGACCGCACCGGCCCCCAGGTCAGCCCCTCGTCCTTCGACTCGCTGATGCGGATCCGCTTGGTCAGGCCGTTCTCCCGCATCATCGCCACCAGGCTGCCGTCCTTCCGCTGCACGACGCTCGGCTGGATGTTGCCCCACCCGATCAGGGGGGTGCTGATCTGCCACGTCTCGCCTTCGTCGGCGGTGACGGCCATGATCGAGATCGAGAACGTGTCACAGTACAACGGCAAGATCCACTTGCCGCTGGCCAACCGCGTCGGGTGTGCACGCGGCATCCACCCCAAACGGTGGTAGATCTTCTGGGGGATCCTTTCGAGGGTCTCCTTGTACCACTTGCCCAAGGCCTTGCGAACGAATTCCGGGATCCGCTCGATGGACGCGTTCAGGTGCTTGTCCAGGTCCTTCGGTGTGATGTGCAGAACGTCCTGCCAGTCCCACCGCGGCGGCCGGTCCGCCGACGTCCAGTCCGACGAGATTCGGTACTTCAGCAACGCCGTCTCCCAGTGGTTGTCCAGGACCGTCGGCCAGAACAGCCACAGCCGCTTCTTGGCGTCCACGTACATCGCCGGGTTGCAGTCCGGGTAGTCGGGCGTGTCGGCCATGACGAACATCGGACACCACCCCGGCTTGCCCGGCTGTTTGCGGGCACCCTGGATCACGACGTCATCGGCCGACCGCTCCCCCGACCCGCGATACCAGCACACCAGCAGCGACCCGTCCGGGCATCGCACCACACACGACGAATGGTTGTGCCGACGCTCCAGCGGGAAGATCAGTTCCGATTCGTAGACCGGCTTGGGGTCGGCTGCCCACAACCCTCGGGCCGATACCGCAACGATCACGAACAACGTTGACAGCAGCCGCTTAGACGTGGCTGCGGTTGTCGCCCTTCTCGCATTCCACATCGGTACCTCGCTTTCGTCTGGCATCCCCAACACCTGCCCTGGATACTACGGTGATACTGCAGGCCTGGGCAAGCTGATCTTTCCCCGCAGCAGCAGATCCGGATGGTGCCCGTACGGTTCGCCGCCCACCACCCCGCCGCCGGTCTCCCCGCCGATCAGGAACACCTCACCTCCGCGAACGACCGCCATCGGCAGGTTGTTGTTGATCGGTAGCGAGTCGGCCCGGCCAAACAGGTCGGTCCGGGTGTCGTAGACGAACACGTCGTTGTGATACGCGCCCTTGCCCTCGAACCGACCGGCCACGCCGTACTTGGGACGGACCGTGCTGTCCGGATTGGCCACGTGCGCGTATTGGTGTCCGCCGATCAGGAGGATGTACCGATCCTTGTAGGCGATCGCGCCGCTGGGAAAGTTGCCGCTCGAGACCGGCAGGTCCCGGATCCGCGCCCATTTCCGTGCGGCCGGATCGTAGACCCAGTTGTCGACGACCGTGCAGTAGCCGTACTTCCGCCCGCCGATCGACAGATCCCCCGTCGCCCCGCCGATGACGTAGACCTTGCCGCCGACGGCCGCCATCGCGGCCACCCATCGCGGCGTGCCGGGGCAATCGGGCAGCCGCTTCCATCCCATGTCGAGGTCGTTCGTATCGATGACCAGCAGATGCGCGCCCAGTCGCTTGTTCTTCCCGGCTCGATCGGTCTGCGTGTGGAACTGCTTGGCGTCGTAGTCCGCGCCCCCGCAGACGTAGATCCTCGACCCGATCGCACAGATGCCGCTCGAACAGATCGGCCATGGCAGCGGCGGCAACGGCGACCACCGCCACGTCCCGCCCCGCATCGACAGGCGATACCCATCTGCGTAGCAGTACGGTGGCGAGTAGCTGAAGCCCCCCCAGCAGTACAGCACGTCGTCGACGACGATGGCGAAGTTCTCCTGTCGGGCCGCCCCGGGGAACGCCGGCAGTGTCTTCCACCCGGCCCGTTCGTCGGACAGATCGAGTCCCCACACCTTCTTGAGAAAACCGCGCGGGTAGCGACCGGGCTTGGTGGCCAGCTTCTTGCCGCTGCAGAAACCGCACGCCGTCACCAACGTTGTGTCCACGATGCCCCCGTCGCTGTCCTGGAACCCTTGCGGGAGATTGGGTCCCCGCGTCCATGCGATGCTGAGCATGGGCTTGAGGGAGCCTTGTGGCCGGAGAGACAGCAGTTGATCGTCCGAGTCACCGTCCGGACCGCGCTCGGATCCCAAACACACCGCGACGCCGAGTGCAACGAGCCGCAACGGGCACATTGTCCTGGGGTCTCCCAACCTGGCCCGGCAGCGCCCCGCATGTCCGGGCCGCTGCGAAGCGGATCACCTGCGTCAAGCTGCTACGATTCTGACGGCACGGGCCGGCGTCCGCAACGCTGCTGGTAGTAGGGCGACCGGCGAAGCAAGTACCCCCGAGCCAGGGGCCGGACGAGTCGCAGGAGGGGGCGGTGCCAGGCCACTTGCCTTCGGACCTCCCGATAGTAGTCCTCGAGCGTGTGCCTTTGATACCCGAGCGCTTTCGTGTCGTCGGTGGTCATGAATCCGCAGTGATACCCGTCCGTCGCGAACGCCTCTGGCGGCAACAGGCCCCTGCCCAGACCGAAGATCTCCATCATCTCGTCCACGTGCTGGCCGTAGGTCGTCCGGCAGGCGGGCCCGCCCGCGATGTGCATGATCTTACCCCACACGAAGTCGGCCTCTGCCGCGTTGGCGAACGCCAGACCCACGTCCCTCGTGTGGCAGATCTCGATCGACGTGGCCAGCGGCATCTCGAACATGATGGGGTCCATCTTCAGGTTCGTCGTCGAGGGGATGTAGGTCAGACGAAAGACCGA
>CAYMLO010000266.1:0-6967 GCA_964390905.1 uncultured Planctomycetales bacterium
ACAAGAACCCGGACCCGCAAGGGCCGCCGCTTTGTCCAAGGCCCATCGAGCTGCGCGACATCGTCATCTTGTTGCGGGCGACGAAAGGCAAGGCAAATCACTTCGAGCGCGTCCTGCGGAACATGGGCGTCGCCGTCTACGCCGACCTGTCGACGGGCTACTTCACCAGCCTGGAGGTGCAGGATGTGTTGTCGCTCCTGCACGTCATCGACAACGCCCGGCAGGACATTCCCCTGGCGGCCGTGCTCCGCAGTCCGCTGCTGGACCCGGCGCTGACCGAATCGCAGCTGGTGGAGATCCGGCTGCACGCCCCAGACCTGCCGTTCCATGAGGTCGTTCGGCGTTACGCCGATGACGGCACGGACGACGAGATCCGCCGGCGTCTGCGGGACCTGTTCGATCGGCTCGATGATTGGCGAGGTCGGCTCCGTCGCCAGCCGCTCTCCGACGTGTTGTGGCAGATCATGACGGAAACGGGCTACTGGGCCTATGTGGGCGGACTTCGCAACGGGCTGCAGCGCCGCGCCAACCTCGTGCGGCTGCACGAGCGGGCCCGACAGTTCGCCCGGTTCGCACGGCAGGGGCTCCACCGGTTCCTGCGGTTCATCGAGCAGCTCGACCGGCGCGGCCGGGACTTCGGCGTCGCCCCCGCGGTCAGCGAGGCGGAGAACGTCGTGCGGATCATGAGCATCCACCGCAGCAAGGGCCTGGAGTTCCCCGTCGTCATCCTGCCCGACCTCGGCAAGCGGTTCAATCTGGAAGACGCCCGCCGGACGATGCAGTTCGACCGGAAGCGCTTCATCGGGCTACCCGTCGTCGACCTCGACCTGGGCGTCCGCTACCCCACGCTGAGCAGCCTGGGCGTCGCCGACGAGATCGGACGGCAGATACGGGCCGAGGAGATGCGCATCCTCTACGTCGCCATGACCCGCGCCCGTGAGCACTTGATCCTGATCGGGACGATGCCTCTTGCAGATCTGGAACGCCAGCGCGAGCGAGGGCGATCCGCTCGGGACGGCGTCCGGCTGGTCGACCTTGCCGGTGCGACGGCGCCGCTGGACTGGCTTGCGCCCGCCGTCGCGTCCATGCCGGACGATCTGGCCGACTGGCCGTCGGCCGAGCGCCCGCCGACACCGTGTAGATCACTCTTCGCTGTCATCGCGCACGGCGTCGAGGCCGTCCGCGGGTGGTCATCGCCCGACCAGGTCTCGAAAGCTGAGGCCGTGTCGCTCGAGCGGTTCGCCGACCTGAAGCCCGTCGATGCTGAGTGTACCGATCTTGATGACGCAAAGGCCGAGGCGGTCACCAAACGGATCACGGAGCCCTACCGGCACGCGTCGCTCGGCACCGTGCCTGCCGTCGTGGCGGCCAGCGAGATGAAACGCCGGTTCGCCGGGGACCACGAGCGCGACGAGCGACGCCCACCGCTGCAGGTCGCCCGCTCTATGCTTCGCCTCCCGCGGTTCGCGATTGAGGCCGAAGCGGAAGGCCCGGCAATGACGCCTGCTGAACGCGGCACGCTGATGCACTTGGTCCTACAACACCTCGACCTGGGCAAGCCCTGTGACGTCCAGGGCATCGCACAGCAGGTCGATGACATGGTGGCCCGTGGGTTGTTGTCCGGTGACGAGCGACGATCTCTGTCGCTGGAGTCGTTGGCCTGGCTGTTCACCACCGAGCTAGGGCAGCGGCTGCTCCAGACGCCCGATCGCGTCCAACGAGAGGTCCCGTTCGTGCTGGGCATTCCGCCTGATCGTGTTGTCCCTGACCTGGCGTGCGAATCGGGGGATGACGAGGTCGTGCTGGTTCGCGGCATGATCGACTGCGTCCTGAGGGTCGACGAAGGGGATGAGGTGATCGATTTCAAGACGGACGCGATCGGGCGCGACGAGCTGTCCGGCCGCGTCGACCTATACCGTCCACAGATTCAGATCTACGCCGAGGCCGTCCAACGGATCTGGCAGCGTCCGGTGGCCCGATCCTGGCTGGCGTTTCTGACCGTTCAAGAGATCGTTGAAGTGCACGCAGCCGAGGGCTGATCCGATTCGCGGGGGGACGGTTCCTGATCCAGTTCGCCCAGCCGGCGCCTCTACCTTTCGCGGTGATGGGGAGGGGCTGCATCCTCGACAGAGATGGCCAGGAGGGTCACGTCGTCGCGGGGCCATCGGCTATCGGGGATTTCGTCGAGGCGACGGCGGAGGTCGGCGATGTGGTCCTCGATGGGTCCGCGGCCCAGGCTCTTGAACCATGCCGTGTCGTCGAGACGATCGCACCGGCTGGCGGCATCGCCGAGCAACAGGGCCTCCAACCCGTCGGAGAAGAAGATCATCGTGTCGCCCGGTTGGAGTTGCTCCCGCCGCAATTCGAAATGGGGTTGCTGGAAGGCGCCGAGCAGCTCGCCGTGTGTGCGGATCTCGATGGGGGCCTCGCCGGGCCGGACCAGGATGGGATAGGGCAGTCCGCCTCGGGCCCACGTGATGGTGCGATCGTGGCGGTCGTACACGGCACAGCAGGCGCTGAGGAACTGGCACTGCTGCAGGTCGGCCTCTAGCACGTCGCGGTTTAGCCGATCGAGCAGCTCGTTGGGCGGGATGATGCGATAGCCGTTGCCGTCAATCTCCTTCGCCCGCCACGCCCGTTTGACGAACAGCGTCAGCAAAGCGGCCGGGATGCCGTGCCCCGTCACGTCCGCCACCGCCAGGCCGATCCGCGTCTCATCGAGTCGTGAAATGTCGTAGATGTCGCCGCTGACGTAATCGGCCGGGCGAAACAGCGTCAAGAATCGGACGTCGTCACATCGGGGAACACGCTGCGGGAGGAAATCGCGTTGAACTTGGCTGGCCAGACGGAGCTGCTCGTCGAGGTGATTCACCTCGTCGGCGATCTGCCGTCCGCGCTGCTTCATGCTCTCGGCCTGCTCGGTGATGTGCCGCAGCGCCCCGCCGTGCTCGCAGATGGTCGACAGCCGCGCCGCCAGCTCACCCACGGATGGGTTCACGGCGAAGCTGATCGGGAGCCCAGGGGGGTGTCCCATCGACGCGAGCCCGTTGAGGGGACGATCGGTCAGCACGAGGGTACCCCGCGGCCGTTCGGCCAGCACGTCAAGGACGCGCTGGATCTGAGACGCAGCGGTCTGCTGATCGGGAGGGACAACCAGGACGACGGCGTCTGCCCTGCAATCGGATTCTGGGTAGCACGCCTCCTCGTACCCCCTCACGGTGACGGCGGCGCAGGTGCGATCCAGAGCAGCTGCCAGGATCGGCGGCAGAGGTTCTGCGTCTAAGATGACCTGTACGTGCGGCGAATCCACGTCGGCCTCGATCGGTCGAGAAGTGCACCCCCCGGCGGTAAGGGTGGCCGTGCCCATCGTATAGTCTCGTCATTCGCGGGGGCCTTCTTTAGAATAGGCCCGCCAGTATGGCCGTTCCTCTGGGATCGGTTCGTCGTCTGGGGTCTCAGTGTGGACTGGGGACCTGAGGTCTGCGTTTGGCTTCTGTTGGATTCAGGTGAATCATGAACCCGATCGATCTTGTCGACCCAACCCTCCTGGAGAGCCTGACCGCCCTGCGACGCGAGATCCACGCCCATCCGGAGCTCGGTTTCGAGGTCGGCCAGACGGCGGATCGGGTCCTGAGGCGTCTGTCGGCCCTGCCAGGCTTGACGATTCGCAAGAACGTCGCCGAGCATGGCATCGTCGCCACGCTGAACGCCGACCGTTCCGGGCGGTCCGTCGCCCTCCGGGCCGACATGGACGCGTTGCCCCTCACCGAGCAGACCGACCTTCCCTATCAGTCGACCGTGGCGGGGCAGATGCACGCCTGCGGACACGACGGCAACACGGCCTGTCTGGTTGGGGCGGCGGTTGTCCTGTCGCGGATGGCCGGCGAGCTGCCGGGCAAGGTCAAGTTCATCTTCCAACCGGCAGAGGAAGGCGAGGGCGGCGGACGGGTCATGTGTGAGGAAGGGGCGCTGGACGATCCGGCCGTCGACGGTGCGTTTGCGCTGCATGCCTGGCCAGTACTGACGGTGGGCCAGATCGGCGTTCGCCCCGGGCCGGCCCTGGCCGCCACCGATACGCCGAAGATCACGATTCGCGGCGCGGGCGGGCACGGGGCCCATCCCGACAAGTGCATCGACCCCGTCGTGGTGGCCGCCCACGTGGTGACGGCCCTGCAGACCGTTTCGTCGCGGTTCACCGATCCGACTGACCCCGTGGTCGTCACCATCTCGCAGATCCACGCGGGCACGACGCACAACATTATCCCGTCGGAGGCCTATCTCGAGGGGACGATCCGTACGCTCACGCCCGAGGTCCGCGACCGGACGGGAGCGCTGGTTCGCCAGATCGCCGAGCAAACGGCCACCGCGTTCGGCGCGACCGCGGAGGTCGAGATCGAGCCGGGGTATCCGCCGCTCGTGAATGACACGGGCGCCGCCGAGCTGGTCGCCCAGGTTGCCAACGACGTCGTCGGCGCGGACAACGTGATCCTCGTCGAGCCGCCCAGCATGGGCGGCGAGGACTTCGCCTACTACGCCCAACGCGTCCCGGCTGCGATGTACCGGTTGGGCGTGCGTCCGAAGGACGCCGACACGACGCCCGGGCTGCACACGCCGCAGTTCGACTTCAATGACGACGCGCTACCGATCGGCGTGGCGATGCACTGCGAGATTGCCCGCCGCTTCCTGGCCGGCGGCTGAAGGATGATCGAGATGGACTACGAGAAGGCGGGCATTTCGCGCGATGCGCTGTGGCGATACATTGAGGAGCAGATATTCGCCCTCCCCGGCCTGGACGCGCCGGGCGAGGTGCTCACTGTGCTCCTCACCGGGAGCCGGGCGGCTGGCGTGCATCAGCCCCAATCCGATGTGGACATCGACGTCGTATGCCCACAGGCGGTCTACGAGTCTGTCCATCGAGCCGCCCTCGAGACCGGGGTCATCGACACCCCGAGAAGCTTCTTCGTGACTGTCCCGGAGGTGGACTGGGAACGCTACTTCGGTCGTGAGCGGGGGCGCCCTCACTTCTCCGTCACGAGCCTGCGCCAGGTGGAACGTCATTTCCGAGAATACCACGACGTCTGGCTGTGGATCTGGACCAACGCCCAGGTCATCACGGACCCGAACGGACAGTTCGAACGGATTCGAGGCCAGTTCAAGGGGTACCCCCAGGAGGTACTGGTCGGGAAGATCAAGTATCGCTGGCTGCTGGCATCCTACTGGGCCATTGAGCAGTATCCACACAATCACGGTGCGAGGGACGAGCTGCTCCTTGCGGCTGCAACGGGGCTGTTGAGCTCGATACAGGAGTACCTGCGGGTCTTCTTCCTGGTCGAGGGAAAGCCCTTCCCCTACGCGGAGCGTCTGATGACGTTCGCCGAGGAAACGAAGTTGGGCCGGGAGTTCGTTCCGCTCTTCCAGCGTGCCATCGATCTGATCCTCGGGAGGACGGACGAACAGAAGGACCTGTGGCAGCGGCTGGATAGCGCCTTTGAGCTGCTGATGTGCGAGGATCTGTCGGACGAGTCCAAGCGCCTCTGCGGTGCCTGCGCGGAGATGATGATCGACGCAGGCGTCGAGCCCGATTGGGTCCAGGCCGACTTCAACAACATCGATGAACTCCTGCTCGGCGAGCTCGGTCCCATCCCGTCTTGAGCGGGGCGGCCGAGCAGTGCACTGCTGTTGACACGGTGTGTTCGGGAACTAGACTCTGGGATTCCGTGGGGTGCGGGGACGACGAAGGTGTTCCCGTGAAGCGAAGACGGTGGTGAATCTGCATCCTAACGAGTGCGCTTGGGAATCTCGATGGGCACATTCAAGCAGTTGACGGACGCTGAATCCTGTTCTGCACCTCTGGACCCTGCGCAGGCCGATCGATTGGCAAAGGCGCTCGGTTCCGTCGTCAGGGGCGACGTCTATGCATCGTCGCTCGTCGGGGCCGGCGGGTGGTTGATCGCGCTGGCACGGTTGGGCGAAGCCAAGCGTCTCGTGCTGGCCCGCCCTTCGGATGCGCCCGGCGACACGGCTGGCGCGAAGCTGGACGGGATGCCCGTCACGGCTGACATCTGCGAGATGAACGCCTATGCCGCAGGAGTCGTCCGTAAGCTGCTGCCGTTTGCCAATCCGGAGGTCCTCGGCGTACAACGCGCCTTCGGCGCGGGCGATCGGCTGGGTCTGGCCGGACCGGGTCATATCCGGGCGGGGCGTCAGCACGGCGGGGGCATGGCGCTGGTGCTCGCGCAGCAGAGCGCTCGGGAACTGACGCGGACCCACCGCACGCCGCAGGAGGTCATCGACGCGGCTACTTGGGCGGTCCTGCAGGAGGGATTCCGCGAGCCGTGGGGGGCGGACGCCGACCATCTCAAGACGTTCGACGACGTTGCCGCGGCCGCCGAGGCCGGCTTTGCCATGTTCACGATCGACCCGGGCGATCACGTGGACGACCAGGCCGACGCGAACGACCACGCCGAACTGATGCTCAAGTACGACGACCTGCCCTGGGACGCGCTGGAGACCACGAGCGACGCGATGTGGCACAAGTACGTGGGCATCACGTACGACCTGGGCGACGGCGTTCGTCTGGTCAGCGAGACGCCCGAAGACCTGATGCGGGCGGCCTGCAAGTACGGCCGGGCGATCGCCCATTCGGTGTCGATGGCCAGGCGGATCGCGGAGGTCATGGGCGATCGGCCGTTCGAGATCGAGGTGTCCGT
Organism: uncultured Planctomycetales bacterium; assembly: GCA_964390905.1. GTDB lineage: Bacteria > Planctomycetota > Phycisphaerae > UBA1845 > JAFGLZ01 > JAFGLZ01. The sequence goes on from CAYMLO010000266.1 coordinate 6,711, forward strand.
CGACGAGACGGCCTCGCCGACGCGCGTCTTCGAGCACTTCTTCGTGGCGACCGAGCTGAAGCGGCTCGGCGTGCCGAACCTGGTCAGCCTCGCGCCGCGGTTTATCGGCGAGTTCGAGAAGGGCATCGACTACAAGGGCGACCTGGACGCGTTCGAAGAGACGATCCGTCAGCACGTCGTCGTGGCGCGGCATTGCGGCCCGTACAAGCTGAGCATCCACTCGGGCAGCGACAAGTTCAGCGTCTATCCGATCGTGG
>CAYMLO010000267.1:0-6928 GCA_964390905.1 uncultured Planctomycetales bacterium
TTGAAGGCCTTTTCAATTGCCCAAGCCACACCGCCCTCGCTTATTCTGGGTCTAGCCTGGACCGGCCAGCAGCTACTTGTGTACCCCAGTGTCTGGTATCAGGGCCCGATCTATCGCAGTCGGGTCGAGGAGGAGACTTGGCCCTCGAATGGACGGTACCACCCGCCCGACTACGTGCGTTTGATGGCAATCCGATGTTCCCAGCGCGGGATTCGATTCGTGCCGACCTACACGATCTGGCGACTGCCGTCGCTGGCGGGTTTGATACGCACGGCCGACGAAGTTGCCGCCGGTGTGCCATCGGTCAACACAGTGGACCGCAACGGCAGAGTCCTCGTCGACACCAACTGGGGCTCGCCGCCGCTGCTGAACTCTCTCCACCCCCGGGTTCAGAAGGCCATCCTCGACCTGATCGACGAGCACGTCACGATGTGCGGTGACCAGCCGAGCTTTGCCGGAATCGGATTCGCCCTCTGGCCCAGTTCACCGATGCACGTCGCTGCAAGGCTGGTCACGAGCTACGACGACTGGTCCGTCACAGAGTTTGCAAGGCACATCGGCCAGACCCCACCGGGTCAGGCCCGAGATGCAAAGCGTTTCCGGAGTCGGGCGGATTGGATACTGAACGATTCAACCCGCAAGGAGGCCTGGGTCCGCTGGCGTTGCGATGGCATGACACGGTTCTACGCCGAATGCGGCCGTCGCCTGGCGGCGGCGGGTCCGAACGCCAAGCTGCGTCTGATGATTCAGGAGCCCTATCCGGAGGCAAAGCCGAACCCGGCTCGTGACTCACTCGAACAAGGGCTGGACATTGCGGCGCTAGCACAGAACCCGCAGATCATTATCGATCGCTGGCTGAACCAGACGGCACACCGATCAACGGAGAAGGACGGACAAGCCCCGGCCAGCATCATCTACGATCAGGTAGAGTTGACAGGGGCGTTTCAGATGCCGTTCCGTGGACTGGCCAGACCGTCGGTCACTCTCCACCAGCAGTACTTCGAGAGCCATGCCGTCCTGGGCCGGGGCGATACGCCGAAGCTGAAGTTCCCTGAACCGTGGAAGCTCGAGGCGATGGGCCGCGCCTGCCAGCCGACGCCGTGGGGGCGACATTTCCTGCGTCATTACGCTCGGTCGATGCTTCTGTTCGATCCGCAGTGGATCGCCATCGGAGGATTCACGATCGGGACGATGGGTGCCGAACACGAGGTCCGGGAGTTCGTTCGGGCGTTCAATGCCTTGCCGGCGGTACGGTTCGAGGAGGTCGGCTGCACTGGGCCGGCGATCGTTCGGAAGGCCCTGGCCGAAGGGGTGCGTTGGGCCTATGCGGTTAACTTCACCCATCATCCGGCGGACGTAGCACTCAAGGTGAGCGTCCCATCTGTCCGGGATGCAGTGACCGGTGAAGTGGTGAAGATCAGCGGAGGCGCATTCGCAGTCCAGCTTGCCCCGTATGAACTGCGTGTCTGGCGAATGCACAAGGATGCAGCGTTTGAGCTTAATCAACCGTTAAGGGAACCCGAAGCGGAGCCGTTTGCGTTCGGCTCGTAGGGGAAGACTGTCCAACCTCCGTGATGGGTCGGGCGGAGATCTGTCACCGCGGCGCGGCATTCCATAGTCGCCGCAATAGACGGGCTGCAACGAGAATTATGAGTGTCCCGGATCCTGGAATACTACCGGCGTATCGAAGAAGCTGACGTTCGAAGTGTTGTAGCACATCGGCGTAAAACGTACCGCATGCTCGGCTCCGCCGGGGAACTTCATCCCGATCTCCACCGCCGACCCTTCAACCCAAGTGGGCGCGCCGGGGCCTTCGTCAAAGTAGCTCCAGACCGGCAAGGGACGCTCAGCCGGGCACAGCGGCAATTTCACGAAGCCATCGGCGTCGGGTGGGCTTGGGAGTTTGATTGTGGGCGCGCCCGGGGGAAGCGATTGTGGGATATAGCCGGGAGGCGCGCCTGTTGTGTCTTCTTTCGCCGCATTTCCGGGCAGGCCCGAGCCGGGGATGAGAACCAACGGGCCGTATGTCAGGACCACGCCCGGGTTGCACCGCTCGATCCGGTGTCCGAGCTCGCCGGTAAATGCCACGTTGACCTTGCGGCCATTGCGACTGAGCTTGACATCCGGTTTCCGCACGCAGCCGGGAACGCGGAGCTTGACGGCCATGTCGGCCGGCACGCTGTCGGCCTCGATCGTCGCCTCGGCTTTGGCGGGGTAGCGGGTGGCAATCTTCACATTGGCACACGTGCCGTCGGGCAACGGCAGCTCGAACTGACCCGGGACCAGGAAGTTCACGTGAATCGCGCCGCCATGATACGTCACGGTGTGGCGGGCGTACTCGCTCATCGCCATGCCCGCGTTGTGCAGACAGCACCACCATGCCTCTCCCAGATCCCGTACGGCGTATCCGTTGCCCATCAAGCCTCGGTGCCCGAAGCCGCCGTTGATCCACTGGTTGAAAGCCAGGGCGTTCCAGAAAATCCGCTCGGCCTTGTCGTACGCCGCATCATTGCCGAGCAAGCCTGCATTGAGGTTCAGCATCAACCAATCGGCGATCGAGCAGCCTTCATTGCGTGTACTCGTCGGAAAGCACTCGGGAGTGCAGCCGTCGGGCATCTCGCAACGCCTCTCGATGATGAGCCGACGAATTCGTTCCGGCTTCTCATTCCACGAGAGGTCGCCCGTGAACAGCGCTGCCAACTGCAGGCCGCGGAGCGTCGTCATGAGGAAGTGGGCATGGAATTTCGGCTCATTGATCGGGTTGTCTCGAATCATCCCGCACAGTTCGAGCCAACGCGGTTCCTTGGTGCTTGCGTAGAGGCGGGCGAAGAACTCGGTCGTCCAGGTGTGTGGGGTGGGATAGTGGGTGGAACTGAACACGCCACGCAATGCATCCCGAGCCTCCCAGAACCGATTGCCCAACCCTACCGCGGCGTCGAGGGCCCGCGCATCGCCGGTCAGATCGTAGTATCGGAGCAATCCGCAAGTGTGCCGTCCCACTCCGGAGCTCTGCAGCGGGTCCTGCTCGGGCGGCGTGTGTGCAGGAGACAAGCCACCGGGGCCAACGCCGTAGCGGCCGATCAAGCCCGAGGGCCGCCGCTGCTTCAGAATGCGCTCCAGTAGGATATCGAGCCGCGAATCGTTCTTTCCGTCCACGCCCTCGGCACAGGCCAAGAACTCCAGCGACCGGCCGGACAGATCCCCGACGCACCAATGGGCATGGCGGCTGCGACCATCGGGCCGCTCCAGGTCCATCATGATGAAGTCCATGGAATCCAACGGATAGGCGGCGGCTCTTGTGCGGGCCAACCCGAGGCGGAAGCTCAGTTGCGAAGGCCCTAGCGAGGGCTTCGACAGCGAAGCCGTGCCCTTAAGCAGCATCTTCGGCGTGAGCGACCGGCTGCGTGCCCTGTCTACTGGCGGCTCTGCCGGAGAAGACTCGGACGCAGCGCCCGCGGTGGCGACCAGTCCCGCTGTCCCGGCAGCCGCCGCACTCGCCAGCGCTGAGTGGCCGAGAAACTGCCGCCTGCTCACTCGCCGTGGCGTGCTGCCACAATCCGTCCTGGTCATTATGTACTCCCTCCCACTTCGTCGCTTCCATTGGACCGGGGGTCCCATGACGCGCTCCCCGTTTTGGGTCCAGTCGGATCAGTCTTGAGCATTCCAACCGGATCCGTCCTGGGGGGCAAGGTCGCCGCGACGGCAGCGGACGCCATTTACGTAGAGAGCGCGGCCAGGTACAAGGACGGCAGTGTCGTCGACACCCTCACTCCGGATCCGTTGGACGGCATGGCACAGGTCGGGACCAGTTGGGCCTGCCGAAGAAGCAGTGGGAGAAGACTCGTGAAAGATCTCGCGGTCAGATCCTCGACATGTACGATGCGGCCACGGCGGCGGACTCTCTGTAACAACACTCACATGGAAAGCGATCTCAGGAGAACACCAATATGATCTTGGAGTCAAACGTGCACGCCATAATGACGGTTGTCATTCTACTTTCGGCAACGATCGCTTTCAGCGCCCAGCCCGCCGAAGGAGTCTCTCTCGACCATGCAACGATTGTGATCGATGCGGGCGAGCCTACCTTTGTGCGACACGGCGCGGACGATGTGGCCGGGTATATCAAGGAGGTAACCGGTCACGAGGTCCCAGTTGTCGCCTCACAAGACGCTGGCAACGGCGTGCGGATCCTGGTAGGAGCGAAGTCCGTCAAACAGCTCTTCCCCCAAGCTGTGCCCGGCAAGAAGCTCGGCGAGGAAGGATACTTGCTCCGCTGTGTGTCGAAGGACGGCGCGAGATATGTCCTTGTCACGGGCTCCACCCCACGAGGGACCAAAGTCGCCCTGGGGTTGTTGATGAAGGAGATCCAGGCCGCTGGCAAATCGGCTCATGTGCCAGCCACACTTGATGTGCTCGGTAAGCCATCCTTTGCCAAGCGGGGCATGCACTTCAACGGCTGGGCCATCAGTTACCCCTACTCATTCCGTTGTTGGAAGGAAGGAGATTGGCACCTTTACTTGGACATTCTATCCTATCAGGGCGTCAACCTGCTGTACTTCTGGCCGTTCATCGAGATCATGCCCGTCCCGCTCTCGCCGGAAGATAAGGCATACCTGCAAGAATGCCGCCGAATCGTCGACCACGCACAGAAGAAGCACGGCATGGAAGTCTGGATCATGCAATGCACCAACCGCGTGGCAAAGGACCGCTGCGGTGTGGCGGATCCACGGCGCCGTCCCTACTGGCGGCCGTCGCAAGAGGATCTCAATCCGGCAGATCCCAAGCATTTCAAAGCCATCATGAAATCCCGTGACGCCATGTACCGCGTGATCAAAAATGCCGACGGCGTGTGCAACATCGATTCCGATCCCGGCTTCTTCCCGGGCAGCACGCTTGAAGACTACGTCAAGGTCCTGCAGGGCTGTCGGGCGCTTCTCGACCGCCACAACATGCACGGCAAGGATACTCTGCTTATCAACTGGATGCTGTGGGGCTGGGGACGCACCGAGCGATTCCAGATCAAAGCACTAGACGAGCATCAACGCCGTACCGTGCAACTCTTGAAGAAGCAGCTGCCGGAGCCTTGGTGGCTGATCTGTTCCCAGTTCGGGTTCCTTCCAGAGGGTCAATACCAGTTCTTGCCCATCTGCCGCGATGAGAAAGTGCTCGAGAAGACCGTGTTTCTGCCCTACGGCAATATCGAATACGAGCCTTCCTACCCCGGAACGAATCTGTTCGTCAACGACATCCGAGGCACGTTCGATAGACAGATCGCCAAGTTCCCCGGCCTTGCCGGCGTGATGGGAAACGTGCAAACGCCGCTGAATCAGTTCCCCAACCTGTACTTCTTCACGGCGGTCATGCAAGACGTGGAGTACCGAAAACGCCCCGAGGCGGATGTACTGCGGGATCTCTCACGTCTAATCTACCCGAAGCATAGGCACCTCCTGGCGGATTGTTTCTTGGCGCTAAAGGAACACGGCTTCGAGAAGATCGAAGTTCAGGCCGCGCGGCTGGAGCAGGTGGTCAAGGAAGACAAGCTAGGGTGCCCGGGCGTCTTCGGCCGCAAGCTCTTCCCCAACCACCGCATCGTGGCCGACTGCCTGCTCCTGCAATTACGAGTCCGTGGGGCGCGGCAGAGACTACTGCAAGCCGTCACCCCGGCAACACCCTTATCCGAATGCGAGAAGCTGCTCTGCGATTACTTCGACGCCTACATCAAATGGGACAAGGCCCACGGCTGGCATGAACTCTGGGGCTGGACGCAGTGGCCGCTACCAGGCTTTCCCACCGGCGAGGTCGCCAAGAGTCTACGAAAACACCTCGGCGATAGCGCCATGGTAGAGGATTTCTTCTCCAAGGTATCTGCCAATCTGTCCGCCAGACACGATAGCAGCAGTGTACAACAAGGGTGCATTGCTCCACTAAAATCAGCCGTGCTCAAAGCAATACCAGAGAAGGCCAAGAAGCAGTAGCACACTCGGTTGTTCTGATGTCTGGTGTGCTGGTCCAGGGGTTCTTGGGCCGCGTAAGATGGTCCGTAGTGTCCTACCGTGTATGGTGCCTCGCACGGAGATCCCCATGTGGGCAAAGGGCATCCCATGCTCCCCGGACCTTGCCCTCAACTACGGTGGCATCACCGATTTCGGTGGAACTGCTCGTCGCGCCGGCCGTCCGCGTCGAGGATCTGCTCGTCCAGCCGGATCCCAAGACGGGGGGAATCGGCGTTCAGGCCAATCTGCGCAATGCGAGAATAACACCGGCCAAGGGGTGGATCGGCTTGACGGTCTCCTCTGCCATCAGCGGATAGCCGTAGTCCTTCGTGATAGCCGTTATCGGCTCCCCGCCGAGACGCACACGCAGTTCAATCGCCACGCGATCGTCCGCCTCATCGGCAAGGAGGCGGTCGATCACACTTTCCTCCCGACACGCATCTGGCGTCATGGTGCTTTCCCCTGATGATTCAATGGCATCCCGCGGACCAGGATTCGGCCGTTACCGGGGGATAGCACGAACGATATTGACTCGTTAGCCGGCACGATGCGTTTCTTCGTGAGGGCGTCGTACCATGCAGCGGCCCCTGTTTTGTCGATACGGATTGGCACAGGCCTATCGGGTCGGAGACTCGCTATGATCAGAACGTCCCGGCCTTTCGGATCGGTCCACGCGGTCAGACGGAAGTCGCTCCCAGCGTTAGGTGGCATGGCGCCCCCGGAACGCGTTGGGCGGGTGTTCTCGTTCCACTTGGCGGTGTCGGCGGACGGTTGGAGCGTCAGAAGAAGGGGCGACAATTTGCGAAGTTCACGGGCAAGCGAGGTGGCGGTCTTAGCAAGGGGCGTGGGCGCGCCATCGGGAGTCACGAGCCCCTCTAGTCCCAGAATAAGCGAGGGCGGTGTGGCTTGGGCAATTGAAAAGGCCTTCAAGCCGC
>CAYMLO010000268.1:0-6842 GCA_964390905.1 uncultured Planctomycetales bacterium
TCCGCGCCGATTTCGTCGACGTGGTGGCCCAGGACGAGCAGAGCAAGATCGGCAGGATCTGGTTCCGACGCGACAAGCCGAACCCCAAGTTCAAAGTGGTTTACGACAAGTCCCTCTTCGACGGCTTCGAGACGGACGACCGGCACGAGTACGCCTTTGACGGCCAGACGTTGACCGAGCTGCATCACAAGTCGCGCACGGGTAGGGAGCGCCCGATCGTCCGGGAAGGCGAGAAGGTCGACCCGTTCCGCATCGGCAAGGGCCCTTTCCCGCTGCCCTTCGGACAGAAGAAGGCAGACATCCTCGAACACTTCGTCGTGACGTCCGTGAGACGGTCCGCCAAGGACCCACCGAGGACCGACCACCTCAAGCTCATCCCTCGGAAGGACAGCGACATGGCCGAGCAGTACCTCGAGCTGCACTTCTACATCAGCAGGAAGATCGACCTGCCCATTCGCATCGTGGCCCACCAACGCCGGCCCGGTTCCAAGGAAGTCGACGAAATCGTCACCGTCAGCTTCCTCGACCTGAAGGTCAACCCGGAGGTGAGCGACAGCGCCCTGGCGGTCACCAAGCCCAAGGGGAAGGACTGGAGCTTCACCCGAGAGCCCCTTCCGGATGGGTAGGTGCCCGCAGAGCGTTTTGAGTGGACGCACTCGTTTCGGCGCCGGCGCGACGGGTCCCGGGGTCCGGGGTCCGGGTCTGGGAGTTACGGGGCGACCCGCTCGGCGCGGCGCTAGCGATCACGCGTCTGGATTCCGGTGGACGAACCTGAACGGAGGGCGTATGGTTGGGGCTTCCTGGGGCCGTGCGTTGTGGCACGGGGCGTTGCGATCGGGCCGCAGGATCGCAGCCAAGGTCCCGACGCGGAAACGTGCTGGTCGGTTGAGGGAGCGTCTGCGGCGTAGGTGAGACGATGTCGAGCAACGAGGTGATCGATTTTCGAAGTGATACGGTGACCAAGCCGACGCCCGAGATGCGTCGTGCCATCGCGGAGGCTGAGGTCGGGGACGACGTGTTCGGCGAGGACCCGACCGTCAATCGGTTGGAGGAGAAGGTGGCCGAGATGCTGGGCAAGGAGGCCGCTGTCTTCGTGACGTCCGGCAGCCAGGCGAATCAGGTTGCCATTCGCGCCCAGACCCAACCCGGCGACGAGCTGATCGGCGCCGAGGCGAGCCACTTCTACCGCTACGAGACCGGGGCATGGGCGGTGATGAGCGGGTGCAGCGTCTGTCTGGTCGAGGGCGACCGTGGCGTGTTCACGGGCGAGGACGTGCTGGCGTGCATCCGACCTCCCGATCAGCACTACCCGATCAGCCGCATGGTCATCTGCGAGAACACGCAGAACCGCGGGGGAGGCAGGGTCTGGCCCGTCGAGGCGATGGAGAGCATCCGGCGCGTGGCCGACGACCGGGGTCTGATCATGCACATGGACGGCGCCCGTCTGTGGAACGCGTGCGTCGCCAGTGGGCTGAGTCCGATCGACTACGCCAAGTACTTCGACTCGGTGGCGATATGTTTCAGTAAGGGCCTGGGCGCGCCCATCGGCTCGGCGGTGTTGGGGAGCAAGGAGATGATCGCCCGCGCCCGCCGTGCCCGGAAGCTGTTCGGCGGGGCGATGCGGCAGGTAGGCATCATCGCAGCCGCGGCCATCTACGCCCTCGATCACCACATTGACCGGTTGGCCGAGGACCACGCCAACGCCCGACGCCTTGCCGAGGCCCTGGCCGAGCTGCCGGGCCTGATCCTCGATCCGGCCACCGTCGAGACGAACATCGTGCTGTTCGACGTCGAACCGTCTCTGGGAGCGGCCGCCGACGTGGTGGCCAGGATGAACGCGGCGGGGGTGCGGATGCTCGCCGTCGCGCCACAACGGGTGCGGGCCCTGACGCACCTGGACGTCTCGTCCGCCCAGACCGACGAGGCCATTCGCCGGCTGCGCGAGATCTTCGGCCGGAAGGGATGAAACTACCGCGCGTTCCCCATCGCTGGCAGGTCACGCCGAAACGGGCGATCGAGATCCAACGTGCTCTATCAGCTCGCGTCCGCCATGCGCCCCTCCCGACGACGACGCGGTGGGTGGGCGGCGCGGACATGGCCTTCGCGCCGGACGGGCGGCGCTGCCTCGCGGGCGTGGTCATCTGGGACCGTCAGACCCAGACGGTGGTCGAGGAGCGGCTGGCCGTTCGGGACGCCCGCTTCCCCTACGTCCCGGGGCTGTTGTCGTTCCGCGAGGCCCCGGCGGTGTTGGCGGCGTTGCGGAAGGTACGACAGCGGCCGGACGTGCTGATCTTGGACGGCCAGGGCTTGGCCCACCCGCGTCGGATGGGGTTGGCCTGTCACGTGGGCGTGCTGGCCGACCTCCCGACCGTCGGGTGCGCCAAGAGCCGACTGTGCGGGACGTTCGTCGAGCCCGGCGCCCGGCGGGGCGACCGATCGGGCCTGACAGACGGCGACGACGTGATCGGGGCGGTGCTGCGTACACGGGACAAGGTCCGCTGCGTCTACATCAGCGTGGGCCACCGGGCCGATCTCGAGGGCGCCGTTGCGCTCGCGCTGGCATGCTGTACGCGGTACCGTCTGCCCGAGCCCTCGCGGCTGGCCCATCAACTCGTGACCCGCCATCGACGAACGGTCTGAACCTGTCGCCATCGACGGGCCAGGAGGAATTGAGGGGTCGTTTTCCTTTTGACAAACCCCTCATCTTCGCTGCAAACTATGTGATCGGACGTGGGGTTCCGTCCCGTGATGAGGCGAGCACGGCGTGGGACGGAGCCCTTGGGACGTGTGGAGTGGGGGTCGGTCTGTGCGCCCCCAGGTGGGAGGACGCTGTAATGGCTAGCGGTAAGGTCAAGTGGTTCAACGACCAGAAGGGGTTCGGATTCGTCCAGCTGGACGACCAAGGGGAGGACATCTTCGTCCACCACTCGGTCATCGAGATGGAGGGGTACCGGACCCTCACGGAGGGACAGACCGTCGAGGTCGAGTACGAGCGAGGCCCCAAGGGCCTCAAAGCCCTCTCGGTCCGCTCGGCTCAGTAGAGCGCTCTAACTCAACAACCCAAGCCTGGCTGATCCCGGTCCGGTCACTCGCACGGGCCGGGACGCTTTTTTTCTTGGCAAGCGCGGCGCGAGGGGGCTATCCGGCGGGTTCGTCCTTTGGCCGCATCGAGACCTGCACGTCGATCTGCTTGCCGACCCCGGCGAGTTCCTCGGCCAGCGTGTCGGGGTCGACGTAGGGGGGGATCTCCACTTCGATCAACATGACGTACAGGGGCTGGGCATGGTGGACCACGTGCGTGGTCAGGTTCGTGATGTTGACGCTGTGGTCGGCCAGGTGGCGGGTGATCTTGGCCACGATGCCCTTCTTGTCGGCACCGTAGACGCTGATGACGCGTTTGGGCACGTCGGGTGCTTCCATGGCGTCTTCAGGTCGAATGTCGGTCAGTTGAACCGTCAGCTTCAGATCGTCGCGGAGCGGCGAGAGGTCCTGCTCGATCTGCCGGGCCGTGATGCCCTCGGGTAGCCGGAGCATCAACATAATGGCGAAGTCCCCCCCCAACCGCGCCATCGTCGAGTCCTCGATGTTGCATCCTTTCTCGAACAACACCCCCGACACCCCGGCCACGATTCCCGGGCGGTCCTTGCCGATCGCAGTCAGCATCGCATGGTTGGGCATGGTCGCAGTTCCGTTCACAGACTGTTGTCGTGTCGTCTCCGGTCGTCACTCGACAGTGTATCGCCGCCGGCGACGCGGTCAACCTGCGTTGCGGGCGTATTGGCGACGCATCCACGGCAATCGAATGGTCAATCGAGGGGCGGCATGGTATCATACTTTGCTGGCGCGGTTTGATGGTTTTGTCGACGTAGCGACGAGTCCTTCCGAGACGCGATGGCGCAGAAGGTTCGCAGATTCCTGCCGCATTTCCGGCGTGGACTGGCGTTTGCCTGGCCGCACAAGCGTTATATCGCGCTGGCCTGCCTGGCCGTGATCGGTGTCAGCGTCTTTTACACCGCGAGCATCACGTCGGTTTTGCCCTTCCTCAAGATCATGTTCGCCCAGTACGAGACGCTGGAGGACTGGGCCTATCGGGACAATGCCGAACAGCGCCTGGGCTGTGCCATCCGGCCGAACGCCCCGCGGGATCCGGACACGGGGCGATCCGACAAGCCCGGGATCCAGATCGTCGACGTCGATGCACAATCGCCCATCGCCAACTTGGCCGAGCCGGGCGATCGGGTCATCCAGATCGATGGACGGACTGGCGATCACTACGAGATGCTCCGGATCCTATCCGACGCCTCGCAGGCGGACCCGATGGAGATCGTCGTCGAGTCACCCGTGGGCGAGCGCAAGCGCGGGCAAGTCACGCTGGTCGAGGGGAACTGGTACACGCCGTACCTGGCCTGGGCGGCCGGGCTGCTGCCGACCGGTCACGACCCGATGAGCAAGACCCAGACGTTGGCCGCCGTCATGGGGCTGTTGGTGCTGGTCACGCTGCTGGGGGGGATCTGCCGGTTCTTCCACGAGTACCTCAACGGCCTGATCGGGCAGCGGGCGCTGATCGACATCCGAACGCGTGGATACCGCAACATGCTGCGTCTGCCGATGTCGTGGTTCAGCCAGCAGCAGGCGGGCGACACGCTGTCGCGTTTTGCGGCCGACTCGGTGGTCCTGGAGCAGGGGTTCCGGACGCTGTTCGGCAAGACGATGCGGGAGCCGCTCAAGGCCATCGGCGTTCTGACGGTGGCCGCGGCGCTGCACCCGAAGTTGCTGCTCGGCGCGGCCGTGGTCGCGCCGTTCGCGGGGATCCTGATCCGCAAGCTGGGCAAGAAGATCCGCCGCGCCCAGAAGCGGACGCTCAAGGCGTGGGGCGGGCTGCTGGACATGTTCAGCGAGAAGATCGGCGGCATCCGCGTCGTCAAGGGGTACCACATGGAGCGGCGGGAGGCGCTGAACTTCTTCCGTCAGCATCGTCGACTGATGCGGCAGCAGCTCAAGATCGTCCGCATAGACGCGGCCGTCTCGCCGATGCTCGAGGTCCTGGGGATGGTGGCCGTCGGGCTGATCGCGGTGGGCGGGGGCTACCTGGTGTTCCACGGCGAGCTCGATAGCGAATCGTTCTTCACGCTGGTGGTCTGCTTCGCCGCGGTCTTCGATCCGGTTCGCAAGCTGGCCAACGTCAACAACCGACTCCAGGCCGCCGACGCCGCCGCCCAGCGGGTGTTCGACGTGATCGACTTGGAGCCGGAGGAGCCCACGGACGGCCGGACCGTGTTGGCAGGCCTGCCCGAGATCCGTGAGTCCATCGAATTCCGGGACGTCTCGTTCGCCTACCCATCCAACCCGGATCGGCTGGTCCTGACCGACGTCAACCTGCGAGTCAAGGCTGGGGAGATCATCGCCATCGTCGGGCCCAACGGCAGCGGCAAGACCACGCTCTGCAGCCTGCTGATGCGGTTCTTCGAGCCCAAGCAGGGGCAGATCCTCATCGACGGCGTGGACGTCGCCGGGACGTCGCTGGGCAGCCTTCGCGGGCAGATCGGGCTGGTGACGCAGGACACGGTGATCTTCACCGACACCGCGCGGGCCAACATCGCCTACGGCGAGCGGAAGGCGACCGATGAGGACGTCGTCCATGCCGCTCGCACGGCCTACGCTGACGAGTTCATCCGCGAACTCCGCATCGAACTTGACGAGCAGGTCAGCACCGGCTATGACGCCGTCGTCAGCGACCGGTCGCTGTCGGGCGGACAGAAGCAGCGGATCGCCATCGCCCGGGCCGTTCTCCGCGATCCGTCCATTCTCATCTTCGACGAGGCCACCAGCCAGATCGACGCCGACAGTGAGATGAAGATCCAGCAGGCCTTGCACGAGATCATGCACGGCCGGACCACCTTCGTCATCGCCCACCGCTTCAGCACCATCGCCCAGGCCCACCGGATCGTCGTCATGGACGAGGGGCGTATCATCGGCGTCGGCGCGCACGAAGAGCTCATCGAAGCCTGTCCGCTGTATCGCACGCTCTACGAGACGCAATTCCGCGAGGGAACCTGAGGGCCCCGTAGCGGTCTAAGCAGTGGGTGCCCCATCCTTTTCGAGGGGCCGCGGGACGCGGGTCCTCGAAAAGGATGGGGGACCGGATGGGCCGTGAAGCGGACTTCCCAACGCGCCTCCGTCCCCCACCCTTCACTCCCCCTCGCGTGCCGCGAGGAGAGCGAAGGATGGGGCACCCCTTTGATCGTGCATCCGCAACTGAGTTGCCCGTTATGCTGCGGTTGCCGCCGGTTTCGCGGTCGCGGTACGATGGCGATCACCGGGGGCTCGAGGACCCAAGCGATGCCCGCGAAGACCTGTCTCGACAAGTGTGTGTTCGGACTCATCGTCGGGCTGCTGTCGAATCCCATCTCCGCGGCCGGCCCCAGATCATTCAAGACGCCGGCCGCCTGGGATCAGCTGTCTTGGAAGGTCGTGCCGCGGATCTTCTCGCAGAGCGGCGATACCTCCACGATGGCCGTGCTCCGCGGGGCGAGCTGCAAGATCGACGTGGAAACTGGCTCGGAGGGGGCGTCGCCCTTCCGCTGCACGATCGGCTACGCCTGGCACGACGCCGACAACAACGGCGTACTCGACCGTGCCGAGATCCAGGTCCGGGCCGAGTCATCGACCGGGCAGGGAACGTCGGAGCAAGCGGAACAGATTCGCGGGCGATTCGAGATGCAGGCCCTGGGTATCCACACCAACCTGCTCCTGCTCAACAAGGTGCAGACCACCAAGACCGCCAACGGATACGAGCTGACCGTAACCCCCCGCGGCGGCGGATCCATCCTGCAGTCCATGGG
>CAYMLO010000269.1:0-6776 GCA_964390905.1 uncultured Planctomycetales bacterium
ATCGGAGGACTCATGCTCATGGCTATACCCGTAGGACCGGCGGAGTTCAAGTCGTAGGGTGCGTCTTGACGCACCCCACACGCTACCTAAGCCTGAGATCAGGGGATCAGATGAACATCACGAAACCAGGGGCGGACAAGACGCTACGCCGACGCTTTTCGGATCATCTCCAACGTCTCGTCGATCTGCTTCGTACTGGTGAATCCGATGGTGAACGCGTCGACCGTTCCCAGGCCGAGCACGTATTTCAGTGCCTTGAAGCGCTTCTCGGCGCTGTCGTAGCCATTCTCGCCGAAGATCTTCATGCCCAACACACCGTGGCGCTTCTCATGCATCTTCTTGATCTGCTCGGCCACCTTCTCCGGCTTCCCATCCATCTTGACGCCGAAGGGATTGATGCGCACCAGATGGACGTCGATCCAATCGCAGTCGGCCGAGGTCACCAGCGGATCGAAACCATGACACGAAACGCCGACCGCCCGGACGCGGCCCTTCTCCTTTGCCTCGCGCAAGACGTCCATCACCGGCCGCATGTCCGTCGGCCACCCACCCTTGGTCATGCAGTGGATCAACAGCGAATCAAGGTGAGGCACCTGGAGTTCACGGCGGAAACGGTCGATGTCCGCTTTGGCCACTTCGGGATGCCTGGCACGGATCTTGGTCTGGATGAAATACTTGTCTTTGGCGATGCCCTTCAAGGCCTTGCTGACCAGGTAGTGCGTGCGGTACGCATCGGCCGTGTCGATATACCGAACGCCACAGTCCAGCGCGTGGCGAACCATCTTGGTGAATTCGGTCTCGCCCAGTTCCCGTTGCTCGCTGCCGCCACGGGTGCCGGTACCGAGGCCCAGAACAGACGTCTTGACGCCGCTTCTGCCAAGCGTCACCACATCGGTGCCACAGGTGATTCTCGATTTCGTTGCGTCGGCGGCGAAGCCTAACCGTCCGGTCAAGGCAGCCGCACCGGCGGCGGCCGTTCCAGCGAGAAACCGACGACGTGAGATTCCTGACATGGCAAGGTCCTCTCCGGCTCGCGATACGCTAGGCACTGTTAGGTGACTCAATTCCGTACGACCATACGTATGTGATCCGCGGTTGTGGGACTAAGGGGGAGGGCTTACAGCTCATCTTGCCCCTCCGGAATGCCCTTTCCCGCCGTCCAAACCACAACAAGCCCCACCTCTTCCGCGGCGCCGCGGACGTCCTGGGGCCGCCCCAAGCACGGTGTGCAGTATACCACCGATCCGGGTTCTTTGAACCACGCATCACGCGCCTTAGAGAGACTCAGGCAATCACAAGCCAGCACCGGCTCGGCAGGGGTGGCTAGGCGGGCGGCAGGCTTGCGTGGCCTACTGGCCGCTGGCGGCGGCGGTCGGGCGCTTGGCATTGGCGCCTGAGAAACGACCCCCCATATACCGGATCGCCCCGGCAAGGAGTTCGGCCGTCCTGCCCTTGAGCGTGGGATCGAAACGGCGTGGATGCGGGGGGATCTCGGTGTAGTTGGCCTTGACGAATGGCCCTTCCGGCCTGTGCAGTGCTGCCCGCAACGGCTGAGCGATCGACACGTACTGCCACTTGTTGACCCTCTCGAAGCGCCGCCGGTCCTGGTTGTATTCGATCGTTCGAATGATCAAGGCATGGGGGTACACCAGGACATGCTTCAAGCCGTGCCGTGGGTTCACTCCGAGGCCGGGACAAATCAGGTAGCGCACACCGCGATGTGTCACATCGAGGTCCACATGGAGGTGCCCGCAAAAGGAGGCGATCACATTGGCGTTCTCCTCCAAAAGGTGCTGCAGCTTCTCGGCCTCGAAGAACGTCGGTGGGGCAACGGTCTCATGCAGCATGACGAGTGTGGGTCGTTGGCGGTTTCGCTTCAAATCGCCCCGCATCCATTGCCATGTCGCTGCGTCAAAGACGCCGAGTCCCTCGCCCAGCCTCATGTCGCGATCCAGCGAGGTAAAAAGGAAGTGCATCCCGCCGTAGTCGAAGCTGAACTGAAACGCGCCGAAGACGCTCTCGAAGTTCCTGGGCCAGTTGTCCCCCGGAATGACGACGCAAGGCGTCTTGAGGTTCTCTTCGCAGAATCGCTTGAAGAATCGTTGTTGTCGTTCGGGGACGGCGGCGGCATCGCCGCCAGGCGTGGACGGTTCCGCGATGGCGTTGTTGTCGCCGGTGATCATGAGGAACGCGGGGGCAAGCTCGGCGTCCACAAAGTGCATCGCCTGGCGGACGATCTCGATGTTGTGATTCGACAGATGGAAGTCCGAAGCCCAGGCGAACGTAAACAGCGGCTTGGCATCGATCTTGGCCCAATCCGGCTCGGCGGGAAGCGCCTTGAGCTGCATTTTGCGCGCGGTCTGATAGGCCCCCTGCTTGAGGACCAACAACTGCCCACGCGTTTGCGCGCACGGCAGCGCAAGGGCGACGCCAATCAGCAGCCGGCAAGAACGACGAGCAAGGTGCTTGGGCATCGGCAGACTCCTCAAGATGGCGTCATCTTGACGCGGGCGAATCTAGCCGATCCCGCTGCCGGCTGCCAATCCGGTTCGGGCCCGACGCAAGGCAGGCAGGCCCGCTGATGAATCCTCCCCTTACACCTTTGCGGTGTCAGGGATCTCGAACCCCTTGCGTTGCGGGTCGCGAAGGAGCACATTGGCCTTCTCGGCATGCTCCCCGGTGAACCGCTCGGTCTTGGGGTCAAACGTCAGCCACGGCCCGACGACGTACTGCGCCTCGTTGACGGGGACTCCCACGCCCTTCTCCATGATGTTGTGCAGTTTCATGAAGTGCTCGTGGGCTTCCTTGTTATCGCCGAACTTGCCCGCCTTGGCGTTGAAGGGAACCTTCTTGCCCAGGCGGTAGGAGTTGTTCATCACGTGTCCCGTCACGGAGGAATAGTGCGCCTCGACCATGTTCCCGTTGATCATGCTCTGGTCGTTCGCGCGGCATGCCGCCACGAAGCTCCCGAACGTTCCGCCAGGCGTGATCTTGGCGTGGGGAAGCTTCACCTTCTCCGGCTTCTTGCTCTTGGGGGAGTAGTAATTCCCGTTCCCGTCGATCCAGCCGCCGTCCTCGAAATAGAACTCGTTCATCACCTGGTGCGGGTATTCCTTGTAGTCCACGTTGCGGACGTTGAAGAACACGGACTGCCCGTTGGGATACTCCGCGATGGCGAACATGGTGTTGGGCGTCTCGCCCTGGTCTTTCCACTTGAAACGCCCGCCGATGGCCATGGCGCGGACCGGATGCGTCTGGTCTTCGTCGAGCGCCCAGCGGGCGACGTCAAGCTGGTGCGTGCCCTGGTTGTTCAGGTCGCCGTTCCCCGTCTTCCAGAACCAGTGCCAGTCGTAATGGACGTAGTTGGCGTGATACTTGTCGATCACCGCCGGGCCGCGCCACAGGTTCCAGTCGAGGTGTTCCGGCGGATCGGTGATTTTCTCGAACCCGATGCCGCCTCGCCGCTTGCAGCAGTACCCGTAGGAGATCTTCAGTTTGCCGAACTTGCCGTCGTGGATGGCCTTGATCAGATTCGCTCGGCCCTGACTGCTTCGCTGCTGGGTGCCGTGTTGCACGATGACCTTGTACTTCTTGTACGCCTCGGCCGCGACGCGACCCTCGTAGATGTCGTGGCTGGCCGGTTTCTCGACGTAGCAGTGTTTGCCCGCCTGCGCGGCCCAGATCACCATGAGGGAGTGCCAGTGGTTCGGCGTGGCCACGGAGATGGCGTCGATGTTCTTGTCGTCGAGCGCCTCGCGGACGTCCGCGATGGGCTTTACCTTGTAGCCCTTGGCCTTCTTGCTGTATCCACGGGCCGCCGCTTCGGCCACGCGCTTGTCGGGGTCGACCACGTAGGCCAGCTCCACGTTATCCATTCCCACGAATGCGCTCGCATGGGACCTCCCCCTGCCGTGCATACCGCAGACCGCGATACGAAAGCGCTCGTTGGCGCCGCGTGCCCGAGCGGCCGAGAGTGCCGTCATGCCGGGAAGCACGATGCCTGCACCGGCGGCGCCAGCGGCCGTTCGCTTCATGAACTCTCTTCTGCTGACTCTGTTCATTGCCTGTCTCCTTGTCGGGATAGTAGCGTTCTGTCAGGATTCTACACCAACGGGCGAACAACTGATAGGAGGCCAGATTCCGCACGGGCCCCGGCGGTCGGGGATCGCCCTTGCCGGGCGCCCAGGAAAGGCGCCTACTTCCCCATCTTCCGCAGGTTCTTAAGGCAGCGTCGGACGTCGCCGATGGGATCCGGCCCACCGCGCTCGTGCTCGACGATGTACCATTCCGTCCCGCCGGCCTCACAAAGCTTGAAGATCTCCTTCCACGGCACGTCGCCCTCGCCGACCACCGCGTACTTGGCCCCGCCGTGCTCCTTGAGGTGGATGGTCGTGGCCCGGCCGGGGTACTTCTTGAGCACCGCCACCGGATGGCCGCCGCCGCCGATGCAGTTGCCGGTGTCGAGCTGCATGACGACCTCCGGCTTGGCGTTCGAGAAGAAGATGTCCCAACCGGTCTGATCGCCGATCTTCTTGAAGTCGCGGCCGTGGGCGTGATAGCCGACGCGCATTCCGTGCTGCCTGGCCTTGGCCTCGATCTCGTTGAAGAGCTTCGCCGTGTCCAGCCACGCCTCGCGGCTCCGCGTGCGCGCGTGCGGCAGACCGGGCACGATGAGGTACTTGTTGCCGAGCGTCTTGTTCCATTCAACGGTCGTCTTGAGCGCGTCGCCCATCAGCGTTCCGAGCGGGGTGTGTGTGCCGCAACAGACCACGCCGTTCGCGTCGAGCATCTTGCGAAGGTCCGTGTCCTTCTTGCCATAGTAGCCCGCGAACTCGACGCCTTGATACCCCATCTTTCCGACGGCCTCGAGTACACCCTCGAGATTCTTGGCGCACTGATGACGAACGGAATAGAGCTGAAGCCCGATCGGGATCTTCTTCGCCCCGCGTTTGGCCGCCGCTCTGATGACTGCGGGGCTCAGCCCCGTCGCGGCCAGGCCGGCAGCACCGGTCCGCAGAAAGCTCCTTCGGGAGATCGCAGGATGGCGTTTCGTGTGCATGGTCGATTCCTTCTTCCTGTGAGCCCCTACACCAGCGGCATGGTGCAGCCGTTGACGCAACCTCGTGAATTCGCCTACCCCGCCGCGTCAGCCGGTGGCCCGACGCACTCTACAAGCCTAACGGTTTGCGGAAGAAGTGACAACGCCTCGAAGTTGGTGGACGCCTTCTATGGTGTGCCACTGTGCCTGCCGAATCCGGACTCGAGAGGGTCGGGTTTGCGGGCATGATGCCCGCGGGTTGCCTAGGAGGAGCCCCTGGGCTATCGTGATTCCGTGAGCCGGGCCAGGAGCGTCGCGGACCCAGGACGACGGGGTATCCCTGCTGAACGCGACTGAGTGCCGAAGGAGGTCCATTCGTGAAATCTCACCCGACCTACCAGTCACGGACCCGCGCAGGGTGGCCGGTCCTGCCGCTGGTTCTCGCAAGCGTGGCGATGACGGGTGTGCCGGCCGGTGCGGCAGAAGCGCCGGTGGCTCCGAAGGCATTCATCGACGGTACGGGACCGGGATGGCGGGCGTTGGGCGAAAAGGACTTCACCAACGTCAACTGCGCGCCGGACACGTGGACGTGGAAAGGCCAGGTTCTCTATTGCACTGGCAAGCCAACGGGCGTGCTTCGCTCAAAGAAGAAGTTCACCAACTTCGAATTCTCCTGCCAATGGTGCCACCGTAAGGCAGGCGGCAATTCCGGCGTATTCGTGTGGGCCACGGACGACTCGATCGAGAAGCTAGCCAAGGAGGGCAAGCCCGGCCTTCCGCATGGCATCGAGGTCCAGGTGCTCGATCTGGGCTACGCCGAGCAATACCGGAAGCGACACAAGAAGCCGGCCGATTGGTTTACGTCACACGGCGATGTCTTCCCCGTGGGCCGTTCCAAGATGAAGCCGTTCCCGCCCGTCTCACCCAACGGCAGCCGCAGCTTCCCCTCGAAGCATCTCAGCAAGGGCGCAAACCAGTGGAACCACTACTACGTGCGCTGCATCAGCGGGGAAATCCGCTTGTGGGTCAACGGGGAGGAGGTCTCCGGCGGCACCGAGTGCGCTCCTCGAACGGGGTACCTGTGCCTCGAGTCCGAGGGCGCGCCCGTCGAGTTCAAGGAGCTACGGATCCGCGAGCTTCCTTGAGACGGGAGGATCAGGGATAGCGCGCCGCTTTCGCGGCGTCAGAATAGGTGACTATCCCTTAGTTTTGTCCGCTCCTCATTTTAGTCCGAATTTGTTTGACTCCTTCTGACTCCATCGCCTATGGTTGTTTGGCGGGACTTCTTGGCTAGTGCGGCGATTCGTCCGTACCGCAGCCTGTAGGCGCTGGGCTTCGCGTGACCCCCACGATGCTGTCTGTAAGGATCGAACGGAGGGGTCTATCGTGAGCTGATGCCACAAGCCGGGCGTATACGATATAGATCATTCAATGAATACGCGTCTATGTCCCGGAAGGGAGGCAAGTCGTGCTTAATAGGATAACCGGACGACAAGCCCTGGTGGTTATCGGATGGATGGCGCTATGTGTCGGCGCTGCGCGAGCGGATGTCCTGCACATGGGACCGGGCCTGAAGAGCTTGGAATTGGTCTCCGTTGGCAACCCGGGCAATGTCGCCGATACGCAAACAATGTCCGACGGAACAACCGGCTACGGCGCCGTGGCGTACCGTTACCGGATCGGCAAGTGCGAGGTCACAGCTGCCCAGTACTGTGAGTTCCTCAATGCCGTCGCCGCT
>CAYMLO010000270.1:0-6625 GCA_964390905.1 uncultured Planctomycetales bacterium
GATAAATGCTGTCCAACGAAATCCAGCCGAAGGCTGTCAGGTACGCGCTGCCGAGGATGGAGGTGACCAATCCCGCGAACATGACCTTCAGCACGGCCATGTCGCGGCAGTAGAAGATCCCCGCCAGCCGGCGCGAGCTGCCAAACCCGGCCCGTTCAAGCACGAAGCCGAACGCGACGCCAATCAGCAGCGCGAGTCCGAAAGCCATCGGCGTGGAGAGAGCGTCTTGAGCAAAGAGTGTCTCAATCATCCCACTGCCTCCGGACAAACCAGGCCGCGGCGTATCCGCCCGCAAAGATGCAGACGAGGAACACCAGGCTGCCGGTCAACAGCAAAGCTCCACCGGTGAGCGCCTGCCCGGACGTGCAGCCTGCGGCCAGCCTGCTCGCGAAGCCGATCAATACACCGCCAACAATGGCGAGCATGGCCCGCAAGAGCGCGGGCGCCTTGGCGCCTCGTTCAAGCTTGAATTCGATGCGATTCGCGAACATCGCCGATGTCAGTCCGCCCAGGAACGTTCCGACCAGCATGAATAGCAGGTAGTAACGCAACGGCTGGTCACACCAAGGGCCGAAGTACTCGGACGCTCGCGTGTGGGCCGGTGCAATGGCACACTCGGCGAACGCGGCGATGCGGGCCAGGCCGCCAGAGGCGCCGAGACCTGCTCCGAGGATCAGGAAGGACGCCAACAGCGTCAGGCCCAGGAGGAACCCTGCGAGATAGGGATTCAGGTACTTGGGTGGAGGTCTCTTGGTCACGCTCATGATCAGCACCCCGCTCTCTTCTTGGTCGGTTTCTTGGGTTGCCCTGGTGTTTGCTGCGGTGCAGTCGGAGGCGGTGCGGGCATCTTCCGTACCGGTGACCCGCTCATCGCGGGTGTGGCCGCGCCAGTCGGCGCAAAACTGGCCGTCATCGAATCGGTCCAGTAGGCCTCCAGCCCACCATACAGAGCTTTGATCGTACGCTGGGTCTTATGCGATAGAATGCCCGCCACCATCATCGCAAGTGAACCGTCGCGATCGACGACGATGAGCGGTCCCGCTCCGGTCAGGTATGCCGGATTGTTGAGCAGTTCGGCCACAGCAACGTTGATCGCTCCCGGCAGACGGTAGTCGGCAGAGCGCTCAGACGGGCGGATGTCGACCAGGTCAAACGTGTCCGGCAGGTCCATCATCAAGCGCCGCAGCTCGTCCGCGGAGATGCGATCGGCCAGCCGAACTTCGCGCTTCGGTGCTAATGCACTCGTTGGGGAGGCAGAAGCCTGAGCACCCACGACAGGCAATCCCGCCTCGATCCACGCCTCTGCCCCTCCGTCGAGGTTGTACAGGTCCTTGAACCCCTCACGCTCAAGCAGCCCAAGAGCCATGCTTGACCGATACGCCGAGTTACACACCGTCAGCGTTGGCTGCGCCGGGTCGAGCTTGCTCGCGAGCTGGCTCAATCGGTCGATGGGCAGGTTCACTACCGTTCCGATTCGGAGACCCATCCATTCTTCGGGCAAACGCACATCCACAATGATGGGTGCCGTGCCGGCCTTCATGCGCTCGTACAATCCCCGCGGCAGAATCGTCTTCGATGATGTCAATGGGAGGCCGGTGGCCTTGTACGACGCAGGTGTGAGGACGTGGTCCTTGTAACCGACGCGATGCAGGCGTCTCACCGCTTCCTCCAGTTCAGGTCTTGCTCCGTACAGGACCAGCTTCGTTCCCCAAGGGACCAGCCGTCCAACCCAAGACTCGAATCGTCCGCGGAGGGCGATGTTCACCGAGTTCGGGATGTGCCCAGCCGCGTACTCGGGTGCGCTGCGAATGTCCACAACGTAGAACTTGCCCGGATCAGCGAGTTGCGCGGTCGGCTTCACTTCGGCGGGGAGAGGTGCGCTCCAGTCGACAAGCGCCGGTCCCTGGCGATTCATCGCCGCGTTGTGGCTGAAGTACTGCGGGGCCTCCGGCAGACCCACCAAGACCGCGGCGATGAACTCACTCCGGCCAGCGTGCTGGAAGTACGGGTTCGAGGCCCGCTCGGCCCCAATCGTCGAAAACGGTTCGTCCCGCAGGTGCGCCCCGCAGAGCGAGCCCGCTCCGTGTGCCGGAAAGATCATCGTCTCATCCGCGAGCTTCGACAGCTTGTTGTGCCATGTGTCGTAGGCCATCGAAGCGAGTGACGCAGCCGTCATCGTCTTTGGAAGCAGATCGGGACGGCCGATGCTGCCGACAAACAACGTGTCGCCGGTGAAGATCGCCACCGGTTGATCCGTCTTGTGCTTACCGAACACGAAGCCACACAGACCATCGGGGGTGTGCCCTGGCGTTTCGACAACGCGGATCAGTGCCTCGCCGATCGCGATTTTGTCGCCCTCTTTGAGGGCCACGTATTCGTAACCGGCCCCGCTCCTGGCACTCGCGTAGATCGGGCAACCGGCTGCCTGCTTCATCTCACTATGGCCAGCTACGAAGTCGGCATGCGAGTGGGTGAGAAAAACACCCCTGACCGCCAGATTGTGCTTTTTCACGAATTCCAGGTACGCCTGGATGTCCCGACACGGATCGACGACGAGCGCGTCCGATCCGCTCTTGACGATGTACGAATAGTGCGACAAGACCGGCAGAGTGAACTGCACAATCTCGAAACCGGGGTACTTGTAGGTGTCGACGATCTGGTACTCGGAAGCCGAGCCAGCGTGCGTTGCCGATTCGGCGTCCTTAATCTGGCCGATGGCGGGGCGGGCGACCATCCAGGCACTTAGTGCAACAGCGATTGCCAGGCGCGGCAGCGGTCTGGGTCTCAACATCGGATCAGCTCCTTAGCAAGGATCGACGGCTGGGGATGTGCACACGCCACATTGATGTGCCGTCCGCATCAATCCCCCAACCCGGCACCTCAGGAGAATCAGGCGGGACTGTGGTGTGCATCCCGAGACCCCCGTTCACCCGCGTGGTCGACGCACACGAGTAACACCGGTCCAGAGCACACGCCAAGCGCGCGAGGGCCGGCGTCGCTCGCCGACGCCGACCGAGGGAGCCAAGTGTATCTCGGCTTCGACTCCGGGACAACACCTGTCACTACCGAAGATTCTGTCCCCAATGACCAGAAAGAGTTCATGTGATCCACCGTTTGACCGCTTCTCGATTACGCTCGGCCCATGCTACGTCCAAACTTGCCCGACGGATTGAGCGTCGTCAGCATGATCCTGTGCCTCTGGGCGTTGCTTCTGGACCGCGCAACTGTTGCGGCAAGAGACCCAACCCTCCGCCAGCAGCGGATCGTTCTCCGAATATCAGTGAAGCGCCCACAGCTGCAGAAGCGTGAGCGATGCCTTCGAGTGACCTTCTAACGATTCGCATGGGACAGGGGTTGGTGTTCCGCAGAAACGGGTCGGAGCCCTGGCCCCCGAAGGCGGCAGGAGCGAGATTGGCACGATGTAGCGAGCCAATGTCCTTGAACGGCGGCGTGATAGGCTTTTCTTGCTTGACTTGAGGACCCGGTTGGGTAAGCTGCTTCGTCGACGGGAGGTAGATGGCAAACATCCGTCAAGATCGATGCGAAGGCCGCGCGGGGACGTCAAGGATGCGACGTTCCAGATTGCCGAGGGCGTGGGATCGGCACGATGAACCGGGCAAGTCCGAACGATTGACTGCGGAGAACACGATTCCCGCATGATTCGAGCCGCTTGTTTCTGGCACGATGCTCACCTAGGCCCCGCAAGCGGGACATCCTGAACGATAAGGGGCTCAACTCATGGTAGAAGTGGACCCGAGAATCCGTTCCGCAGGCGTGCGCCAGGCCCACATGGGACATCTTCGTCTGAAGATGGGGATCATGAGAGAGATGACGCTCGCGGGACTGCTAGTGACCTTCGTGCTGTGCGCCGGTTGCGAGACCACGGCCAAGACGGGCATCAAAGTGGCAAAAGGCGTCGACGCCGTAGTCCTGCCGATCAGCGGCACCCTCACCTCCAGCGGGCTCACCGCCTACAACACGCTGAAGCTCGGAAACGTAGCCAGCGATATCGGTCGACTCTGCCCGGACGAAGTGATCGCCGAGGTCCGCAAATCTGCACCCAAGATCTTCGCCGAGCGAACCAGGAAGAATTTCAATGGAGGCCCAAAGATCCTCACAGCCAATATCGTCGTCCGCTTCTACAGGAAGTATGACCTGCTGTCGGGTACGGGGCGACTCGATCTGCTCGCCATGCTCGTGGACGCTGAAAGCGGGACGGAGATTGGCAGGGTATACGTCGAAGGCATCACCGAATCACCCGTACACACGGGCATCGACGATATGGTAGAGGAAACGACCAAGCGGCTGGCCGACTACTTGACGAAGAAGAAGGGATAGCGCGGGCTCGTGCCGGTGGGCGCGAATGACGTGGTCCGGATCATAGGCCAGATCATCAACTCCCATCACCCACCGTCCCTACCGAAAACTCCGTCCTCATTGATGACAAAGAACTTATGTGATTCCCTGCTCAAGGGTGTATCGGTGTGCTGGTCCAGCGACCTTTGCGCTGCCGGGTTGAGGGGTCGAGCCGACACTGAACGACGTAGGATCAGTATGAGAGGCGGCCGGTGTGAGTCACGGAATGCAAGCGGGAGGCCGAAGTGCGCCCCGAAGTGCGCCCCCTTTTTGCATGACGCTGGGTAGCATCTGGCCTGCCGCTGGCCGTCACCTGGCATGACGCTGGCCCTAGCACCCCGAAAGACGTAGAATTCCTTAGGAAAACCGCATGGAAAAACGGGACCGGCCGTCCTACGGAACCGAAGGTTGCAGGTTCGAGTCCTGCGCGGCGCGTTACATAAACCAAATCTCTGATTGTACTTGCGCTATGTCATGTGGGAGGCGACCGGGCCTTCGTCGCCAGGTGTGCCCCGAAGTGCGCCCCTTTTGTGCGCGCTTTCGTGCAAGCCAAGCCTCGGAGGATGGGCGAGCTGACATGCCCGTTGCACGGCGCCAAGTTCCTTCGCAGCGCGTGGCAAGGGATGGTGCTCGACCCCGCGAGGGAGACGAGCACTTCGTGATCGTTCATGTCGAGCTTGAACAACATGCCTCGCCTCTTGCGAACGTGGCCGCGGTTAGGCCCTCTACTGTGGGTAGAGGCAGAACAGGGCTGGCTGTTTCAGGCGGGGGGGGGCCGGTAAGGGGTCTTACGATGCGCAGAGCGAAGTGAGGTTGGTTGCCTCGGCGGTCGGTCACGAAGACATGAACACGATTGCGGTCCACCTGAAACCGACGCAGGAGTACCCTCCAGGAGCGAAACGATGAGGTGCGTTACGCCGCGTTCGGTTGGCTGCTTAATCACCGATGACTTCGCGCGATGGAGTTTCCTAGATCGCACCGCTACGGTCTCGTCCAGTGGATCCAGGGCAGGCTGTACGACGTCCTGGAAGGATTGCTTTGGGCCAAGTACGATCGGAGGGGCCCGAAGGCCGAAGTCTCTGGAGCGGACCCCAGAATCCTGGCAAGGAATCCGCGTGTAGCGATTGGGACACCCAGAGAGAGCATGTCGAGTCTACCTGACGATGATCACCTGCTGCTGTTGTTGTTGCTGTTGTTGTTGCGGCGGTCCGGGGGCTACAACCTTGGGCGGCGGGCTGTAAGGTCTTGTCAGGAGTACGTCGAAGGGAATCAGGTACTCTCCCTTTCTAGGCACGCCGTACATCCCCAAGAGATCGGGGCACTCTGAGTCGAAGGTCCATCCTCCGCCACCCGGAATCCTCAGGAGAAGCTGCTTGCTGGTGGTGAACCCATCTGGCCAGAAGGCCTTGACGTGCCCAAGGTCCATAGTCGTTTCACTTGACGAGAACGCGATGCGCGAGTATCGGCTGACGGGGGCAGAACCGACTGGGGTATCACCAATATACACTTGGGCACCAGGCGGCTGTGAGCTGATTCTAACCCGGATCATCCTGTACGGAGGCGGGATACAGCCCTGGACGAACACGGAGAGCCCAAAAAGCAACAGAGGGGTCTTGATCTGTCCGCAGCGAGCACCCATAGCGGTCGATGCCTCCTCAACTCAATCACCGCAGGTCGGCCAAGCTGAAGCTCAGACTGCCAGCTGCGTCGACGTGGATGGCCAGTCCAGCGGGATTCTCTTCCCGGCCGGCGTCAAGCGCCCGCAAATGGGGCTGACCGCAGCCGACAGCGCGTGCAACAGTCAACAGGATGGCTGAAGGAACAAAATGCCGTATCATGGCGAACGATCCCCTTTCTCCCGATCCGGCTATCACCAGCCTGTCCGGCAAGCGCACCCTCTGTGACAAGAGACGATTGCTTCGGAACTCAGGTCCAGCATGTTGTGTGAAATATCAGCGGTTGCTCGGGGCATCGCTCGCGTGTGCCGCGAACGACGTAGACACGTCAGGACACACAACGGGTGAGTCGCCATAGGGAACCCCCGGAACTCCCTCAGAGAGGACTGGACCTTACACCGGACGCTGCCCAGAAGGCGCGAGGAGCCACGGAGCAGGGAGTAATACGTCATGCCATTACTGGGGGACTCAGGAGTATGGCTCGCCCGGGCCGGGCGAGCGCCTCGAAGATTCCAGAGAGGAGAACCTACTGCCGGGAACTAGTACCCGACCACAATTGATTTTGGTGGTCGGGGGTTTCTGGCCGATAGTTC
>CAYMLO010000271.1:0-6489 GCA_964390905.1 uncultured Planctomycetales bacterium
GCAACCACGCTTGGAAGCCCTTGTCAGCGTTGATGTCCTGCCAGTCCGGCACAGCTGCCTGAAGGTCCGACCAAAACCGCTGCTCGTTCGACACGGCGTAGTTCTGCGAAAGCTCATGGACCCGGGGGACCACAGTGCCTTGCATCTGCCGCACGAGCTGCTTCAGCTCACTGATCTCGGCATCCTTCGAAGACATCTCTTCGCGGAAAACCCTCCGCATGACGTCAATGGAGTCGCCGTAATCTTCGATGTCCTGCTCGGTGATGAGCTTCTGCGCCGGGGTTTGCTCCGCCGCAGGTTGGGTGCTCATGCTTGAGAACAGGTGTTCGAGCTGTTGCACACGGTTTGCCAATTCACGCTTCTCAGCGTGCAGGCGCGGAACCTCGGCATTGTACATACCCTGCAGGGTCTTGTACTTCTGCTCAAGGGTCTTCTCGGCACTGTCGCCTTCAGGCTGCTCTGATGCCTTGGGCGCGGGTGCGCGTCCTTCCTCAGTGTCGGCGTTCTCTTCTGCGCGAGCTTCCTCCTGAGCACCGTCGTCTTCGGTTGGCTCGGGAGCCTCTTTGTTGAGGTCCTCGTACAGTTTGTTGACCGCCTCAGTCTGCTTCTGGATTTGCGCCGGTAGTGCCATAATGAACGCTCCTTGTCGGTATGCGCATTTTGCAGCTGTCTCTAAGACTCTGCCGCCAGATCAGGGGACTTTCTCATCAAGTCACGAAGCTCTTTCAGAACTTGGCACCGCCCCTGTGCGAGAGCCACGCTCTGTCCTACGCTCGGCAACTGCTCCAGCTCATGGAAGCACCACCCTTCGATCCACTGAAGGATTTCGGGGTACTGCTTTACCGTGATGGCCAGAGCCTTCACCGTTCTGGGATCAGGTCGCTTCATCCTGACGCCCCAGTGTTTCTGTTCATGACGGTGTTCGCCTGCATCCCGCCCATCGGACTACCGTCCGGCTGAGTAGGCGTAGGCTCGCCGCCGCCTTGTGTAGCCTGCATGGCCGCAGTTTGTGCAGCCATTTGCTGGTTATACACCAACTTCTCTCTCGATGGAATGATTTCGTCAACTGGCATTTGAAGCCCCTTGGCGACTTCGCGCAGGATAGCGGCGCGCCCCTCGGGACCAAGGATTTCGATATCCACCGGGTTGGCCGTAGCGTTGAGGAACTCCACGCGGCGGACGTTGACCGTTTCCTTGACGGCGAGGTTGATCGCGCCCTTCGGGATGACCTCCACGTCGCCTTTGATGCTCTCGTCGGTATCGTAGCGCATGTTGTAGAGGAACTGGCGGCGCACGACGGGGTGAATTATGTCGTAGTCGATGTGCATGACGACCTGCCGAATGCCTTTACCGGCTGAGCCCATAAGCATGGACAGGCCCGAGGCCGTTCTACCGGCCCCCTTCACATTGATGTCGCCGTAGACATACGCCGGGATTCCCGAGTGGTCGTCAGCCATCTGCGAGAACCGGTCGTAGACCGCCATCAGTTCACCGGCGCGGGAGTCCGGCTGGTTGAACCGCACCGCAGGCGCAGACGACCCCAGCGGGTCGTTGGTCACCTGCCAAATTTTCCACGGGTGGAGCTGGGTGATGTCCTCGTTGGGCGGAATGCGCTCAAGGTTCAGCTCGACCTGCGGACCGGAGGCGATGGCCATGTTGTTGACCAGTGCGCGGGCGGATGCGTTGCAGACATTCTGCACGTCCTCGATAATCTCCGGGATGCCTTTGCCCCAGAAAGCGCCGGGCTGCTTGATGAAGCTGGTCTTGGCGTAGGGTTTTTCACCCAGCGGGTCGTAGTTCAGCACCGCCTTGATGACATACTGGCCGACGACCCACGCGTTGGCGTCGTACTCTCTGGCGGGGTCGGTAACCTCTTCTTCGCTCAGACCCCACTCGCGCAGCATCTCGCCGCTGACTTTGCCCCAGAACTCCAGAGCATCGAACATGTCCGTAGGTCTGTTGTAGGCATAGTAGAGACGCTCCTGCTCGTCTTTCTCGTGCAGGTCTTCGCTCACCCATGACTGGCCGTTGCCAGTCTCAAGCACCTTGCGGATGGCGTCGTCGTCATACCCCGGCACACCGATCAGATCAGCCAGCTCCATCCGGCTCATGCGGTGGTGTTCAAACAAATAGCCGTCATTGAGATTGCGAATGCCCGGCTCTGGGTAGATGTTGAACGGATCAACGCGCTCAAACTCAGGCCCAAGCCGCTCACCGGAGTTCACGACGGTCATCCCGTCCACCGTATCGTAGCGCAGCACCCGTTGGCGACGCACGATAGGGCCCTTGATGAAAGCCGCCGGGAACGTCACGAGGTCAGTGATGAACTCGTTGAACGCATCAGCCCAATGACCCTGCTCGAACTGGTCCTCAATGCGGTGCTTCATGCGGTCGGCGCGGTTCTGCGCCTCCTGCAAAACCCGGAACCGGTAGTCCTGCGCGGACATCTCGCGCAGCTGGGCCATTTCCTCGACACCGGGAGCCTGACCTCCGGCTTGGAGCATTTCCATGACCCTGTTGGCGAAAATCTGGTTGATTTCCTCCTCGGCGTCCGGCGGCAGCGTCGGCTCCGTCGTAGGCTTCAGGTCCCACGGGGGGATGCCTTGGTCGAGCATGATGTCCCGCAGCCAGCTCTCAGCAGCGCGGCACTTCACCTCGGTAATCATCATGTAGACTTCCGAGCCGCCCTGATCCCTGATCTGGCTCAGCTTGTCGGCTTCGTATTCTCCGTTGCGCTGCCGCAGCGCCTTGAGCATGATATCTTCAATGGGCTCTTTGGCGATGCGCGCCGCATCCCAACACTCACGCAGATACGCCGTAAGCCCAAGAACAAACGGATCGTTTTGCCGCGCCTGCAGTTCACGGTCGATACGCTCCTGTTCCTCGCGGTCAAGAGTCTCGTTGTCCACAACGCGCAAGATTGTAAGGCCAGCCATGTACCTACCGTAACTGTTGCCGCGCCTTTCTACAACTGTTTCCTATACTTTGCCAAGATGCAACGGCGCTTATACCGCCCGCTTGGTCAGGTCATGGAAAACTGGAAAAGAAAACCCCCGCCGTCGGGGGGGATGACGGCGGGGGTCAGTCAGCGCCACAGGGAGGAAACATCGTGACGACCGACCTATACTACGTCCATCCAGCCGATGCAACCGGTTTTATCTCCCGACGCTGCGCGAGGTGCTGCGCCCCATCCGCCGAGCCTATGTGAAGCATCAGGTACTGAAGCGCCTCAGCTACGTGGGAATGGTTGTTCTTCTCGATACCGCCGTTCTTGTCGAACCGGTACCCCCCCATCATGGCCGCTTTAAGCCGCGTGCAGCGCGGGTCCAGCAGGAAGCCGGGGTCTCCGTCCACCTGCCGCATGAGGTAGTCGTCCACGGCGTTGACCCTTGCGCTGATCCGGTTCGTCTTGGCGGGGATGACCCTAAACCCTTCGGCCTTGATGATGTCCACGGCGGAGCGCTCGTCAGTCTGCGCCCGCTGCACGCCTGCAGGGTCCACCACGACGAGGATGGGCGCGCCGGAGAACCGCTCGTTGAGGAGCGGTTTGAGCATAGTCCGGGTGAAGCGCTGGACGCCCATGTCCTCGCTCACCAGTTCGTCGTAGATAAGCGCCCGACCCCGGGGGTCCTGCTGGCCGATGAGGGCGGCGGGCGTCAGTCCGAGGTCCATCCCCACGATGACAGGTCTGGAGCCGTTTATGATGGGTCGCAGCGCAGACTTCGCCATGTGGTAGTCAGGCCGGAAGTACTGGTACACCGGCTTACCGTTGTTGCTCAGCCCGTATTCGCCGTCGATAAACACCCGGATGTATTCTTCCGAACGGCCCGTGGTGTCGTAGTACCCTTCCGGCAGGTTCTCGATATTCTCGGCGTAGGGGCTACGCCCCGAAGGCTGCTTGAACACGTCCCAGCCATTGGCGTTGGGCGAAACCCCGTCCTTGGGGTCAAGGTGCTCCTGCATGTAGTACCACCAAGTGTCCATGGTGGGCGGGTTGGTATCCCCCCACATTCCATGCCATGTCGGCCCACCGTCCTTGGCGCTGGGGAAACGTCCGATACGCTTGGACAGAGCGTCGACAATCTCGGGGTGGATGTCCCGACACTCGTTCATCCACGCAAACGTAACCTCCAACGAGTTGAGGTTAGCCACGTCATCGGCGTCGTCCAGCGCCCGGAACATCACCTCGCACTCGATGTCGCCCACCTTGAAGAAATATGTCTTGGTGGTGCGCATGTAGCGCCCGCACACCCCCGGCGGAAACCAGTCGTTCCACGTCTTGATCGTCGTATCCACGAGCTGCCGGGCCGTCTCGCGGATAACAAGGGCGCGGGTGCGGCGCACCCCGTCTTCCCCGGGCTTCTGCATGGCCGCGCGACGTATGATCTCAAAGCAACAGGCTACGGACTTGCCGGAGCCCACCGGGCCCATCAGCACGCGCATCTTGGCGTCGGACTGCATGAACTTGTAGACCGTGGGTGTGGGGACGTAGTCAATCTCCAAAGCCATCAGCTGGCCCCTTTCACCAACACGACGATAATCTCACGCGGTCTGCCCTTGGGCCGTCTGTGCGTCCTGCTCCGCGGGGGCACGATTTTTGTGCGAAACGACACACCCTCGGCCCTCAGCGCTTCACACAACGCGTCATGCTCGCGCACAGAGGCCAGACGGGCTGCAGGGGCCTCGCCATAGTGGGAGTCAAACAGACTCAGGAGCCTCAAGATACTGACCCTCCACGTCCGCCGTCAGCGTCATGGGCGCTGAAGCGTCGCCGAAGTTGATGTTGATCCTGACGCCTCCGGTAGGGCCGCTGTTCTCCTCGTCACCCTTAACCTCCAGCCCGGCCCACTTGACCGTAGACTTGATCAGGTCGGCCTTCACGGCCGCAGACACATCCGGGCTGTGGATCAAACCCCAAGACGTTGTCAAAAGCTCCTCGGCCTGAGCCCGGGCCTTCAGCTTGAAGGTCAGCCCCTTCTCGCGGATGTCCTCGCGGTAAGCCTCCACCTTCTTCTGGAAGACCGCGTCCCTGCTGAACTTCGCCAGATCGCCGCCCTTGATGCGGTGGCGCGCCTTGACCTCGTCCAGCGTCTCGCCACTGCCCTCCAGCATGAGAGCGACGTCGAACGCTAGGCGGTCGGACCACTTTGTATGGTTCAGCGGTAGAGTATCCATACCGCGAAAATAGGGCAGCGGTAAAGGGAAGAAAAGAAACTTGAAGTTGTAATGGATTTTGGGGGTTTTGGTGTGAGGGGTTGCCTACACTACGGGGGGCCTTCCAGATCCAAAATCCATGTGCCCCCCCTCCCCGCTGCGCGCGCCGCGCATCATGCGCGTCGCGCGCTACACGCGTGCGCGCCCGTCTTCCCCTAATACAAAACACGGCCTTCGCTAAGTTATTGATTTTGCTAAGGGTTTGACAATTTGTGTCCGGTATGGGACTGTTGAGTTGTCGCTGGAGACGCGGTTCCAGCGGGCCTTTGATCTTTGAAGCGGGCCGCGCCGCAAACTGGAAAGGTACTACTATGTCTGTAGTCATCACGCTGAAGGTCACCATTGGGTCCTTCAAAGCCGAGCCCACGGAAAAGGGCAACTTCATGGCTCGCAACATCTCGAGCGAGATTGTGTCCGTGGAGGGCGCGAAAGAAGAACAGCTCCAGCTGTTCAACTTTGCGAACAAGGGGAGCGTCGCCTTTGGCACGCAAACCGCCGCCCTTGTAAAGTCCACCAACAAGAAGTGGGCATCCAATAAGGGCTCCAAGCGAAATGACGGGCAGAAGATGGATCTGTCTTCAATGCCACAAGAGCTGAGGGAAGCCCTCATGACTTGGCAAGCATCTCAGAAGTAAGATCCAAGTTAACCTCGGGCGGGCCGCAAGGCCCGCCCACCTTCTCTCGAAAGGAAAACGACATGAAACGCTTCTGGAAATCAATCCGCTTCTGGGCAGAAGACATGCTGGCTCTTGTTAGCCTTTGCCTGTTCTTCTTTGTTTTGCTGGTTTGGTTCTCTGCGCTAGCAGCGTAATCACCACGGGCGGGCCGCAAGGTCCGCCCTTTCTTTTTACCTTTGCGCGACAGCGCCGGGATTACGACTACACTTGTAGCTCGGGTCGCTGCGCTCCCTACCATAAGTCGGGGGCTTATACCTCTAAGGGCGCTTAAATATAAGGGCCCTATAGGGCCGTACGCGTATAGTACGCCATAGGTCGGGGGCTTACAGAGTAATATCAAGCACTTAGCTCAACGTGTTTACTTTCAGTTTACAGATACCGTGTTTATTTACGCCTGTCATGTTTTTCAGGTACTTAGGAATAGCTGCTGCAAAATCAGGGGCTTACAGGTAACAATACAGACGGTACCTGACACAATTTTCCTGTAACTATACAAGTAGATAGATGGAAGTAAACACGATTTTCGTGTTGAGTTATGGGGTAAGTGCTTGAAACTCCACGGGGAGGGGCGTGTGTAAACCAAGAGTGTACAGGGTAT
>CAYMLO010000272.1:0-6469 GCA_964390905.1 uncultured Planctomycetales bacterium
TGACGTGCCAGTAGATCCGCAGGAACCCGCAGCCGTCGATGCGGGCGGCGTCCTCGAGATCCTGCGGGATGCCCTTCATGAACTGCCGCAGCAGAAAGATGAAGAACGCGCTGCCGAAGCATGCCCCAATCCACATCGGCGTCAGCGTGTTGTACCAGCCGAGCGTCTTGATGATCACGAAACCGGGGATCATCGTCACCTCGGCCGGGATCATCAGCGTGGCCAGCAGGATCACGAAACACAGGTCGCGCCCGGGCCATCGCAGCCGCGCGAACGCAAACGCGACCAGGCTGCAGCTCAGTAGGTTCAGCAGGATGCTCAGGATCACCACGGCCGCGCTCGTGGCCGCGTACCGCCAGAACGGAAGATAGCGCAACGCGTGGACGTAGTTGGCCCGCGCCTTGCCGTACCAGGCTTCCAGGTCGCCGGACTTCTCGACCACCGCCCGAATGCGGATCACCCGGTCGCCGTGGTCATACTTCTCGCCTGTATCGGCCACATACAGGTACTCCCAGGTGCGAATGCGGAAGCTGTCGTCGACGGCAGGATCATATGCTCGCAGCTGCGTCTCGCCCCACTGGTAGCCCTGCGTGTAGATCCGATCGCGGGTCTCGAACAGCTTGCCGTCGGTCTCGACGTAGAGGCGCATCTGGTGGTAGGTCTCGTCGTCACACCGGTTGATGCGGATGGATTGGATGCCGTCCCATTCCACATCTTCGGGCAGCCTGAACGTGGCGGCCACCTCCAGCCGCGGGTGGGTGGTCAGATCGTAGCTCAAGACGTGGTGCTGGTCTTCGGACTCACCGGCCGGCAGGAGCCTGACGCTGCCGTCGAGGACCCGCCAGGCCTGTCCCGGGGTCAGGTTGGGATCGACCGGGTCGAGCTTGAACTGGCGGAACTGCTTGGTGCGGACCTGGACGTTGCCCAAGGCGAGCCGTCGGTAACAGCCCTCCAACGCGTCTCGGACGTCTTGCGGGCGGGTCTTCGTCCGGATCTCCTCGACGATTTCGTCGACGGATCCGGACCGCCAGGCCTCCTGGCTGATCTGGGTGCGAAGCTTGCTCCACAGGCCCTCGAGGAGCTCGGGCTCGACGATCGAGGCGTCGACGCCCACGGGCCAGGTCGGCGGCGGGTCCTGGCTCGATGACGTCGTCGTCTGGGTGGTCGTCGGCGAGGCGGGCTGGATGTGACGACGGGCGACGGTCCGGACGGTGCTGCGAACCTTCCGCTTCCACTCGGTCCAATCGTCGCGGCTGACGTAGTCGGGCCGGTCCATTTCCGGGAAGTGCCGATCGTCGACGTAGGGCGAGTGCGTCCGCGGGATCGGCCGCCGCGGCATCATGTGGAAGCCCTCGCCGAACAACTCCTTGTCGGCCATCAGCGAGGTCCCCACCATCCACATGAACGGCAGCGAGAAGATCACCGCCCCCGCCAGCAGCAGGCCATGCAGCGTCATTCGGACGGGTAGCGGTTTCTCGATCGCCATGATTGGTCACGTCGACGGAAGTCTGGGTCGACCCTCACGCGGTGCGGACCCCAAGAACATAAGTTCTCGGGCCCAAAGGATCAACTGGCGCGGTGCGTTGGCGTCGATCGACGGGCACATCCGAGAAGCACAGCCACGGGTTCCGCTCCCCTGCGGCGAACCTCACCCATGGACAGCGCTACTTCTGTCCGCGAGCCCTGAAAACGACACCGAGAACTCGGTTGGCGCGACATCGTGCGAACCAAAGAAAAGACGACTTGGGTGCGAACCAGCGCTGTCGTGCTACCGTCCTGTGCCCCGGGGCAACACGCACTTACCCATAGGCCGGCAAGAGACACACGAGAAAGGTTCGATGCGCCTGCAGGCAGAGATTCGATGCGCCCTCGAGCGCCGTCGGATACTCAGGCAGCGCCTTGACAGGGGCAATTACTTCCGCGACGCCGGGGACGGGCGGACTTTCTTGCGGGAGACCTTGCGCCGCGGTTTCCGCTCGCCAAGGATAGCCATGCCCCGCTTGGTGTCGGCCACCTTCAGGATGGCGCACGCACGTCCGCCGGCGACGCCGGTGGTCACGTAGGCGTAGTTGACGTTGACGTGGCTGGCGGCGAGCCGACCGCAGACGTCAGCCATCGCGCCGGGGCGGTTGGACATCTCTACCACCAGGACCTCCGTTTCGGTCATCGGGACGTCAAGCCGCCTCAGCACCTCGCGGGCCTTCTCCGTGTTCTGGGCAACCAGTCGCAGTACCCCGTGCTCGCTGGAATCCATCATCGTCAAGGCCACGATGTTCACCTTGGCCTTGGCCAGCTCGTCACACACTTGGGCCAACACGCCCGGCTTGTTCACCAAGAACACGGAGAACTGCGTTTCGGTCTTCATCTCGTCCACCTCTTGGATGTCGCCTGCAAACCGAGGAGTCCTGTCACGAGCGCCCGCCCTGCGCCGAACGCATCCGCTCAGGACACGGTCAACCGACTGGTGCGCGACGCCGCACCATCGACAGCGCCCGCTCGGGCGCTTATTATACCACCCGGTTTGTGAGAAGGTACGACAATCACGCCGATTCACGGTGCTCCCATGGCCAAAGAGGTCCGCCTGGCATTGGTAGGTGACGTCACCGACGTCCCGTCGCCGCTGCTACACGCAAGCGCGACCGAAGCAGCGCGCTTCGAAGCCGTCTGCGATCCGAGCGGCTCGCAGATCGAGAAGGCCGCGCGGATCTGCGGGGCCCGCTGGCCGTTTGACGATCTCGAGCAGATGCTCCGCGAAGCCGAGCCCGACGCCGTCATCATCGCAGCCCCCCCCGACCAGCGGACCCAATGGGCCAAAACGTGCCTGCGACGCCGAACAGCCGTCCTCATGCTGGGAGCGCCCGGCTCGACCCCGGCCGCCTGCAGAACCCTCTCTCGGCTCGCCCGACAGGTCAACCGCCAGGTCATGGTCGGCGTGCCGCAGCGCTTCAGCCCGGCGGGCGTTCGGGCACAACGGTTGCTCGCCTCCGGCAGGCTGGGTCCTGTCGTGGCCGCGGACGTGGTCGTCACCTGGGCCAGGCGATTGGATCGAGACCCGTCGGGCGCGTCCGCCTTGCCGTTCGACCTGGTCTTCGAGGCAGCCGATCGGCTGCAGGGCCTCGACGTGGTGCCGGAGCGGGTCTGGGCGGTCGAGCGTCCGAACGGCCATCTGGCGGCAATCGCTCGCACGGCCGACGGGGCGGTCGCGTCCCTGGGGCTCCATCACGCCGGGCCCCCAGAATCCGCCGGCAGTCGCCTGGAGGCCCGCAGTGACGAGGGCGGCCTGCTGATCATCGACGACGACGTCAACCTCATCTGCACCGTGGGCAGCCAACTGGTCGCCAGGCACCGTCCGAGACTGGGCGTTGGCGCCGATCCACGCGTCGAATGCGGCTATGCAGGGATGTTGGGAGCCTTCGTGACTGCGGTTCGCGACCGCCAAGGGGTCCCGTTCGGCCTGCCTTCGGCGACAGGGTCGGTGGCGTTAGCAGCGGCCATGCTCCGGTCGGCGCGGACGGGCCGGCGCATCGACGTCACGAGGCCTTCGTAGTCCGCCGCGGCGTGCTGGGAGGCGACGGACCGATGGCGGCGTCTGACCCTTCGGATGATGACGGGGGGGGCAGCTCCTGGTTGAAAACCCGCCTGCAAATCGCCGCCAGACGGGGCATCGTGGTTCCCGCACTGCCTCGCTTGGTGGCCACGTAACCGTAAGCCGCCTCAGCGTAGAGCTGAGGGGTCAGCAGCATGACCGTCGGGTTCTCAAGCGCCATATCGCTGGCCAAACGGCGAAGCAGACGCCGGTCGCCGTAACTCAGAGACAGCGCCCGCAGGACCTCGCGGAACAACCCGTGAGCCCCGCCCTTGTCGCGCCACTTCTTGCCCTGCTGTACTCGGTTGAGTATGAGCAGGACCGCGATGGCGACCACGCCAACCAGGGCCACGCTGATCATCCCCGACCACGTTCCCGCGTCCGGCTCGTTCTTGCTGGTGAACCCGCGGCGCATCGCCTCGAGCTTCTCGGCCCGCCCCAACGCGGCCAGGATCACCAAGATCATGACGCCACCTCCTCAGCGGGCCTGGTCGCCGGGACGGTTCTGCTGCCCTCCTTCTGCAACGCATCCGTCAGGACAGTGACCGCCTGGAGGGCACGACGTCGTACAGACGGGTCCGGATCGTGCTTGGCCAGCTTCAGAACGCGGGCCGAGACGGTCATGAGCTTGAGGACCTCGGCCACCCACAGCGCGCTGAGCCGGTGGGCCGGCTCCTCATGGTCGAGCATCTCCAGCAGCATCGCCCCCGCCTCGCGGGACTGCAAAGACAGCAGCGCCTTGACGGCATTCGCGCGTGTCCGGTTGTTCTCGGAGCTGAGGTGCGCGCGGACCTCCCGGAAGCGATGGACGGCCCGCAGGCGATCCAGAGATTCAATGCTGTTGGCCTGAACGCGGTCGTCGCTGTCGTTCAACCCGTTTAGGAGAATCCTCTCGCTTGTCGGGCCCGGCAGGTTCCCCAGCAAACCCATCACCGAGCTGCGAACGAAGGAGTCGCGATCGTAGGCGGCGCGGTAAATCTCGCTTTCGAGCTGCTTGGCGATATCCAGCGTGCTGACGATCTGGATCACCCGCAGGCGGTCGCTCGGCTTCGAGCTGGCCAGCTTGCCGCGGAGGTGCTGCAGCAAGTCCTTCCCGGAGGTCAGCAGAAGCCGCCCGAGGTATCGGCGGTCTTCCTCATCCAGCGCGTCGAAGCTCTGCCAGTACTGGTCGAAGTCATAGTGACCCATCTGCTCGCCGACCATCTGACGGATGGCCGCCGAATCGCCCGTCCCCCGATGGGCCAACAGCGAGGACAGATCCTGGGGGCATCGGCGCATGATCTCCCGGATGGCGACCCCCGACAGCTCCGGGTCCTTGGAGTGCACCACGGTGCGGATGACCCGGGTGCTCATGTCGTCCTCGATGGCGACCAGTCCCCACAAGCCCGCCCGTTGGGCCGCGGGGCTGTCGGCCAGGACGAGGTCCCGGCAGATGGCGACCTTCCGCTCGGTCGGTATGGCGGTCGCCAGCACCAGATCGACGGCCCGCCCTTGGAGCGACGCGTCGAGCTGGAGGATGCGCTGCCCGCCGCGACCCAGCCAGGCCAGATTGCGGATGGCCGCCACACCCCGGCGAACCCGTCCGTGCGCCACCAGGAATCCCCACCGAATGAACTCCGTCATGAAGACATCGTTGAGTTGCTCGGACACCGTCCGCGCCGCGGCCGACCGGAGATCCCGATGACACAGCGCCTCATACACGAAGGGAACCGCTCGCGGATCCCGAGAAGACTGCACGACCTCTGAAACCGCCCGCCCGCAGCTGCTCAATCGGCTGGTCACCGCTCGCAGAAGCGCGTCGTTGATGTAGTTGGCGAACCACACGACCACCTCGGCCACCTCGCTGCGACGGTGCACTTCGTAGTCGTTCACCGCGTCGGCGAGGGCGGCGATCAGGTAGCTCCGCTCTTCCCCCAGCCGTGCCAGCGAGAAGGTCTGAACCGCAGCCTGCTTGGCGTCGTACGTTCGCTGGCTCGTCAGGACCTCCAGCGTAATCCGCTCCTGCCGGAGATACCGATCCGCGAGTTCGCGAAGGGACTCAGCCGCCCGCTGACGAATGCCTGCGATCGGATCGTGTAGGGCAAGACTCAGAAGGTAGGCCAGTCGATAGCTGCCGATGCGGCCGATCAGTTCGACCGCGTTGCGCCGCGTCTGGGACTCCCGGGCCTTGATGCACACCCGCAACACGCCGAATAGCACGTCAGATTGGTCCAGCACCAGCCGCTGGAGTTTCGCGTCGAACCGGTGGAAATGGGCCACCAAACCGGCCAAGCCCATGTTCGATCTGCGAGCGAGGATCGCCTCGGCCAAGGGCCGCCGGTGGTCTGCTTCCACGCGAGCCAAGCCATCCACCAGAGCATCGTCTGCGCGGGCATGCTCGCTGCTCTGAAGGATTGCCAGTACAGGCAGCTTGATAGACATAGGCGCGCTGGGCTCCCGCTGGACGGACCACAGTCCCTTTTGGTTACATCGGCATCCGGGCGTCGGCTCATGAGACTACTGGACGACCAGGACCTCATTGAGCATGCGTGGCCCGTGGATCTCCCGCAACCCGACCCGAATGCCCCGGCCCCGGAGCCGGCGGGCGTTGTCCAAGACGTACTTCCTGACCATCGTCTGCCCGGGATCGAGACTGCGAAACACGCCCGACTGTCGAGCCCGCCCCGGGGCAAGCACGTAGCCCTCGACGTCTATCCGTTCCCCACCGTGGTTCGTGATCGTCTGTCGGACAATGACGTTGCCCCGGTCGACGCGGGCGAAGCTCCGCACCTCGAGGTCTTTCAACCCAAGCTCGAACGGCGCCAGCGCCGTCAGCTCATACGTCTGGTCGGCGTCGACGGTGAACACACCCGTCATCAGCTTGTGACCGCCCACCTCGTTCGA
>CAYMLO010000273.1:0-6468 GCA_964390905.1 uncultured Planctomycetales bacterium
GCCTGGTAGGCGTACTCCTTGCGGATCTTGACGAACACGCAGTTGTGAAACGCGCCGAACATCGGCAGGTGGTAGTCGATGATGTCGGGCACGGTGGCCTGCAGCAGCGGGAGGAAGATCCGCTCGGTTGCCTTGCCGAGGTAGTAGTCCTCCATCGGCGGCTTGCCCACGATCGTCGTCGGGTAGATCGGGTCGGTCCGATGCGTGATGGCCGTCACGTGGAATCGGGGGAACAGATCGGGCAGCGAATAGAAGCCCGTATGGTCTCCGAACGGGCCCTCCATGACGGGCTCCTCGGCGGGGTTGATCGTGCCCTCGATGACGATCTCGGCGTTGGCGGGGACCTCCATCTCGATGGTGCGACATTTGACCAGCTCGATGCCTCGGCCGTGGAGGAAGCCGGCGAACAGCAGCTCGCTGACGCCCGGTGGTAGGGGACAGGTCGCCGCATAGGGCAACACGCTCTGCCCGCCGAAGACGATGGCCACCGGCATCTGTCGGCCGAGCTCCTGGTACATGCGGAAATGCCGCGCCCCGTCGTGGTGGGGGTGCCAGTGCATCGCGGCCAGCTTTGGTTCGAACAACTGCACGCGGTACATGCCGACGTTGCGATCATGCGTGTGCGGGTTCTTCGTGTAGATGCCGGCGTAGGTGATGTAGCGTCCGCCGTCCTGGGGCCAGCACTTGATCACGGGCAGGCCGAACAGGTCGGCCTCGTCGGTCAGGACGACCTCCTGACAGATCCCCGCATCGACGACCTTGGGGGCCACGCCCGCCAGCTTGACCAGCTCGGGGACGCGTTTGAGTTTCTCGACCCACCCGGCCGGCACCTCGGGCCGCAGCAGCTTGGCGATCCGCTCGGCGAGGTCCGCCAGCCGCTCGCAGCCCAACGCCATCCGCATCCGCTGGTAGCTGCCGTAGGCGTTGATCAGGACGGGCATGCGGTGGCCCCGCACGTTCTCGAATAACAGCGCATACCCGCCGCGACTGCCGTGGACGGGATCGGTCGGCGGTGGGGCCGGATCGGACGCCGGCGCGGGCGACTTGCTCATGCGGTCGGTGATCTCGCTGATCTCCAGCTCGGCGTCGACGGGCGCGGTGATCCGCTTGAGTTGTCCGGTGCGGTCGAGCTCGGCCACGAACGATCGGAGGTCTTCGAAGGCCACGGTGATTCACTCCTGGCAGACGGTCACTTCTGGCCGGTCACCTGCTTCTTGAGGGCGTAGTAGGCGGTTGTCACCACGTTGTTGCGGAAGAACACGTCGGTGATGACCCGGTGCAGCGGGACGAACCGGATGATCTTCTCGACCTCGACGCCGTCCTCGACGCGGGCGTCCGCGGTGAACAGGGCGACCCGGCCCTGGCCGGTCTCGCTCCAGTACTTGCTGTCGTAACCGGCCAGCAGGTCGATGCCGACCTCATAGTGGCTCCGGCCGGTGGGGACCATGCTGTGTCCCTTCATGTAGATGTTGTAGACGGCGCCCTGATAGATCATGTGGTGGTCGATCCGCCCGTCGATGTGCTTCTTGAACCAATCGTGCATGCGGACGAACTCATACCGGGCGGTGTTCAGCCCCGGGAAGATCTTCGTCAGCCACAGGGGCGCCGCCCGCCCGATGTAGGCGCCCCCGTCGATGATCATCTCGCCCTCGCCCACCGGGTAGTTCAGCACGTTGGGCTCGTTGAAGAACCGCTGATGCGTCGCGTCGATCAGCCTGACGTCGCCGTCCGCGTGCAGTCCGGGGAAATCGTACAGCACCATCATCCTGACGTTGTCCTCAGCCTCGATTGCGACGGCCTCGTAGGTCAGATCGAAGTAAGGGTTGGGGCGATCGGCCGTCAGCGTGAACTTGCCTTCGACCATGCCGCCGTTCATCGCGCATCGGAACGGCAGGACGACGCGGCCGGCCACCAGCTTGAAATCGCTGACCAGCTCGTCGACGACGAATTCCTTCTTGGTCTTCTCGCCGACGACGCGGGCCCGCCCGATG
This sequence comes from uncultured Planctomycetales bacterium, assembly GCA_964390905.1. GTDB lineage: Bacteria > Planctomycetota > Phycisphaerae > UBA1845 > JAFGLZ01 > JAFGLZ01. Next base: position 1,992 of record CAYMLO010000273.1, read on the forward strand.
TGCGCCCGCCCGGTCAGATCGCAGCGCTTGAGGAACTCGAAGAACGGTTGCGCCTTGGCGATCCGCTCTTCATCCGTCGTCTGCGTCGTGGCCGGACGCGTTGACGAAGGCTGGGTTGCCAACGGCTGCGACGCTGCGTCGCGGACGGCTGTCTCGAGGCCTGGCTGCGTGGCGGCAGACGCCTGTGAGGAATCGCCAGCAGGTTCGGCGCGCGCCAGGAACCTGCGCAGGTCGTCCAGGTCCAGCTCCTCGGCGATGACGAACACGCTGCCCCGGGGGTTGCGGCTCAGATCCTCGACGTTCCCGGCCAGCGTCAGGTGGTTCTTGCCCAACTGGAGCCGCAGCCCTTCGCTCTCCACGCGCTCGCTCGACAGCGTGACCTGACCGTCGAGCTGCACCGGTTCGCCGTTGACGGCCGTGCGGACGTCCCGGGCGGTCAGCGTCGAGGCGTCCATTCGGAACTGATCGCCCTCCGCCGCCAACGAGACGTCTCCCTTGACGCTGCCCGTCATCGGCTCGGCCAGCAGCGAAGGCATCAGTTTCTGGAAATGCGCCAGCTCGGGCATGTCGTACGTGGCCGAAAGGCTGAATCCCCCCAAGCGCGGCGGTTCGGTGTCCGTTCCGTGCTGGACCCAGAAGTCCCCGCTGCCTGCGAACTGCATGTCCCACGCACGCAGGCCGCATTCGCGGACCACGAACCCCGTCGTCGTGCCCGGCCGGTCGGGCTCGTCCCGGCTGGCGACGTCGAACGTCAGGCGGAGCGCCGTGCCCGGCGGTTTGACCAGATGTGGGGACGCATTGATGTTGACCCGGTCCCCGTGGATGCGTCCCGCCAACCGGATGCCCTGCGGATCGGCCGAGACCTTGATGGCCGCCTCGGCACTGCCGATCAGGTCGTACCGCCGGGCCGCTCGTTCGATGGCCGGGCTGAGCGACCGAAGCGTCGAGTCGAACACGACCGTCCCGGTCGTCGACACGTCGAGCTCGCGGAACGGGCTCGTCGTCAGCCACCATCTCGGATGCCGGGCCATGTAGTCGGCAGTCAGCTTCTCATGCGTTCCGGGTTTGGTCACGACCCTCCCGTCCGTGGCACGGAGCTCGCACGACGCGATCGACGCGACCACCTGCCGGATCGTCATCTCGTGCGGCTCGGTCGTGCCCGTGTCCGACAGGCTCTCCAGCGTTGCGGCCAGACGACAGGGCACGCCCCGTGGCTTGTCGAACGGCTCCTGACCGGGCAGATGAAGGCCCAGCCCCGACGCGTCGGCCGCCACGCTGAGCACATGTCGCTCCGGACCGCGCCGCGACCGAACCGTGACCAGGGCGCCGCCTTGTAGCCGGTACGGCGCGGACTCCTTCTCGGCCCTCGGCATGTGACACAGGCCCTTGCGGACGTCGGCCACGTCGATCTCTACGTCCGCTTGTTCATAGCCACCACCCCAGGCATAGGCCCCCTGGCCGATCAGTCCCGCCAGCTCGAACGATCCGGTGTGACGGTGCTGCAGCTTTGGCAGCGAACGGTCGTAGTGGTAGTCGAGTGCGATCGTCGCCCGCCCGCCCGCCGGCTTGCTGAACTGATCGCCCAGATCGATGCCAAGCTCGGTGGCTTGGACGTCGAGGTGGGCGCGCCACAGCTCCGGCCTCATCTGCCCCTCGACGGCCAAGTTGGCGAGGTTCGATTCGACCATCAGCGTGCAGTCACCGGTCAGGCCCTTCGCATCACCGTCGCGTGCCAACCGCCGGGTCATCTTCGGAACGGCCGCCAGCAAGGCTTCGATTTTCTTGACGTGGACAGTCGCCGCCACGTAGGCGTGGGCCATGTAGCGTGTCTGGCCGGCGGACGCGCCGCTCGGGCCGCTGGTCGCCGTCGCCGCCGCGATTTTCTGGACCGCCAGACGTGCCCGCGATTCGTCCGGATCGATCCACGCCCTGCCCGGACCGCACCGGACGTCCAGACCGATCCCCTGCAGCGTCCCGCGTTGTTCGCGCCCGATCGCCAGCTCCGCGTTCGCCGACAACGCCTGACCGGCCGGCTTGACGAACGTCTCACCCACGCTCAGGGCCGACGACGCGGGCACCTCCAGGTAGCCGCGAAACACCGTGGCGCCCGCCGCGTTCTGCGTGGGATGCAGCCCCAGCGTCAGGACCATCGGGCCGGCCAGCTGGACGTCACGAAGCGGCTCGGCGAGCACCGGGAGGTGCTCGAGAAGGCGGTCGGCCGCCTTCGTTCCCAGACGGATCTCGCCGCGGGCCTGCTGCAGGATTTCCTCGAGTGCATCGGGGTCGCCCGGCCCGACTTCCTGCTCCCGCATGGCAACGGCCTGCAGCGGGAGTTGTCCGTTGGCCTGCAGGGACATCGGCCCCAGGCGAACCCGGAAGTCGCGCAGGTCAACCAGCTCGCCGCGACGGTCGACCGAGACGTCCAGCCGCAATGACGCGGGGTCCCCAACCGGCAGGTGAATTACGTCAGGCCGAACGATCTCCGCTGCGCCGGCATCCAGCTCGACTCGGAGCCGGTCGCCCGTCGTCATCCGCCGCCAGCTCAGCTTGAATCTGCACGTGCCGCGCGCCTGTGTTTCGGTGCCCAACAGGGCGTCCAACTCCCGCAGCGACCGACGCAGCCGTTCGATGTCCGTCACCTCACCGGTCACGTCCAGGTCGATCCGCCGCTCGCCATGCAACGCCAAGCGGATCGGGCTGCGCTCGAGCATTTCCTCGGATTCGACGTGCAGCCCGGGTAGCTGACAGTCCAACGTGTCCAACACCAACACGTCGGCGTTGGGGTTCCATCGCCCTCGGGCGGACAGATCCGCGCTGGTCAGCCGATCAGGCCGGTCGCGATCCCGCCGGTAGACCGATACGTCCGACAGCGCCGTGTCGAATCCCACGTCGACGTGCAGGTCTTCGTGCACGCGGATATCCAGCGTGCCGGCGCTCCACCCCGTCATGCGTATCAGATCGCTGTCCGGGATCAGGTGCACTGGGACGGTCGACAGATCGAGCCGGTCCCAACTGACCTTCCCGCCGCCGCTCAGCTTCACGCCTCGCTTCAACTTGGGCATCGACAGCGTGCCATCCGTGGCGATTCCGCCTGGACGATCGGGCCGCGTCGTCGGCTGAGCTGACGTGTCCCCCGTCGGCAGTCGACCGCGGATATCCCAACGTGCCCGGCCGGTCCGCGCGTCCAGCTGACACGCCAGCTGCCCGAGACGCAGGGCCACTTCGTTCTTCTCGCCAGCACCGTCCGAGGTCGTGCCGGTCGGTCGGGACGAGGGGCTGATGTGTTCCTCGACGATGTGGACGGCCGCATCCACCGCTACCCACTCTCCGCTTGGCGTGGTCTGTGTGCCCTCCGCCCCGAGGTCCGCGATGTTCAGCCGCTGCACGCCGTTCTCTGTGACGATGACGACCCAGACCTCCGGTTCGTCCAGCTTCAGGTGCTCGATCGGTCTGCCAAGCACCGCGCCCAACGGCGAGAACGCCGTCTGGATCCGATCGACGCGGGCGAACGGGCCCGTGCCGAATCCGGGCCGGCGATCGATGGTCAGCTGCTCGATCACCACCCCGTCGGTCCAGCTGAGTCGCAGCGTCCCGATTCGGGTGGCGCGATTCATCGCCCCGGCGATCTCGGCGGCGATCCGATCCGCCAGCCACCGCTTGGGGATCAGCCACGGGAGCAGGGCGTACAGGACCGCTGTCAGCAAGACGAGTGCCACGCCGGCCCGCCTGGCCCGACGGAACGTGATCCAGCGCGCTCGGCGAACCGGGCCCGCGTCGGCAGCGACATTCGCATCAGAAGAGGTCACGACGACGGCATCCCTCGACCGCTCAGCCGGACATCTGCACCGCTCCCCACAGGTCCCCGATTGTACACGCACGGCGGCCTGCAGCAGGAATGAATTCCCCCGCATTCAGCCGGCGTTACGATTGCGGCGGGTCGTAAGCGATGATCGTCTGCCTGCCGCCCACGATGATTCGTCCGGGCAGACAGATCAGGTGGCGCCATGTCTCGTCCGACGGCGCGTCCCGGGCGTCAGACAGCGTCGGGCCTGCGATCTGACGCGCATCCCGCCCGTCGGCCGTCATGACCCAAACCGCACCCCCGCGGTCCAGTGCGCAGATCGACCACCGTCCGTATTCGCACGCGACCATGTTCATGACGTCGCAGCCGAGGCGATGCTGCCAGATCACCTTGCCGGCGTGGTCAAGGCAGTAGACGTAGCCGCTCGCCGACGCGATGTAACACCGCCCGGCCAGCGGCGTCCGTGCCGATCCGATCAGCACCCGACGCACCGCGTAGCCGTAGTTGTCGAACCGCCACCGCTTCTGCCGCGGTTGGGTCGCGTCGACGGCGATGCAGTCGCCCGTGCTGCTCCCGAACACGATCCCCCATGGCTGATCCGTCCTGAACCGACCGACGTCGAACATCACGTTGCCGATCGAGCTGTATGACCGCGCGATCAGCCTGCCGTCCGCC
>CAYMLO010000274.1:0-6326 GCA_964390905.1 uncultured Planctomycetales bacterium
GCTGTTGGCCGTGGCGTTGATGGGGCTATGTGTCGGGCTGGGGTTCAAGATCTCCGCCGTTCCGCTGCACTTCTGGTGCCCGGACGTCTTCGAGGGCGCCCCCATCGAGGTGACGACCTGGCTCAGCGTCGCCAGCAAGGGGGCGGGGCTGGCCGCCCTGCTCCGCGTGGTCTTTGGGCTAGCCCATCCCGCCGTCGATCCCGACACCGTTCGGGCGGTGCAGTCGTTCCTCGAACCGATGTCGGTCAGCGTCGGCATCTTGGCCGCCGTCACGTGCACGGTCGGCAACCTAGCCGCCTATCGGCAGGCCAGTGTCAAGCGAATGCTGGCCTACTCGTCGGTCGCGCATGCAGGATACATGCTGATGGCCGCCGCCATCCTGACCAGCAGCACGAACGCGGGCGTCTCGGCCGTCGTGGCCTACCTGACCGTCTATCTGTTCATGAATCTGGGGGCGTTCGGTTGCGTCGCCCTGGTGTACTGGGCCACCGGGTCGGAATCGGCCGACGCGTTTCGGGGGCTGCGACGCCGGTCACCGTGGCTGGCGGTCGCGATGGCGGGTTGCTTGTTTTCGCTGATCGGCCTGCCGCCGTTTGGCGGATTCATCGCCAAGTTCAAGCTTCTGTGGGCGCTGGGCGAGGCCAGCCTCTGGTGGCTGGTCGTAGTCGCCGTCGTCAACACGCTGTTTAGCCTCTATTACTATGCGCGTCTGGTCTGGGTGATGTTCTTCGAGGACGACGGCCAGCCGGTCCTCCGCGCCCCGGCGGCCGGCCAACTCCTGCTGATGGTCTGTGCGGTCGTGCTCCTGCTGACCGGAACCGTGCTGGCCCCGTGGCTGCTCGGTCAGTCCGACGCGTATGCGGACAAGCTGTATCAGCCCGTCACCGCCGTCTTGCGCGCGACGGCGCCATGAACTCAAGACCCAATCAACGTTGAAGCCTGTGAGATGCGAAGCTGCGGCGCGGCGCCGTTGGGCAGCCGGACTACGTGGCAAGCAGGCAGGCCAATAAGGTTGCAATGATGCTGCTGTAGGCCCCCAGGAACACGGCCAACCAGCGCTTCTGAACGGAATCCATGACTTGGATCGCGGGCATCTTGTCTCTCCCCCCTTGTGACGTCCCCCGAAAGCTGTCGACGTGCGTGCCCACCCGTTCGGAGGTCGGTATTCGGCGATTGCTGGATCGTAGCGCCGCGTTCGCAGGATGTCTACTGTCCTGACCCCGTCTTGTTGACATCAGGCCGCGTCGTGTTGCGCTCGGCAATCTTATCGGTCCGTGAACCGCGCATTTCTTGCGGAGCGACCGAGAACACGCACACCAAGTGGACTGCGCAGAGAAAGCCCTGGGCGACTTCGCCCAGGGCAGTGCCGTTTCGGGTGATTGGGCGACCTCCGAGCGGGATCTGCGAGGCGTTCGACCGCAGCGGCTCGGTGCTACTCGTCGCCAAACGCGGCGTCGAAGGCGACGGCCGACGGGGCGAAGTCGAGCGCCTTGACGAACGCGCAGGCCTCCTGCGCGCCGTGCTCGCGGTCCATGCCGCTGTCTTCCCACTCGACCGATAGTGGGCCTTCGTAGTGGATCTCGTTGAGCGCTCGGATGATGGCCTCGAAGTCGATGCTCCCACGCCCCAGGCTGCGGAAATCCCAGTACCGGCGCGAATCGCCGAAGTCCAGGTGTCCCCCGAACACGCCCGCCTCCGTCGGGGTCTTCGACCAGTAGACGTCCTTCATATGCACGTGGAAGATCCGGTCGCTGAACCGACGGATGAACTCGACATAGTCCACGCCCTGGTAGCCCAGGTGAGACGGGTCGTAATTGAACCCGAACGCCGGATGGTGCTGGATCGCTTCCATCGCCCGCTCGGTGCTGGCGATGTCGAAGGCAATCTCGGTCGGGTGGACCTCCAGGCCGAACTTGACGTCCACCTCGGCAAAGGCGTCCATGATCGGCTTGAACCGCCGTCCGAAGTCTTCGAACCCCTTGTCGATCTGGTCCGGCAGGTTGGGCGGAAAACTGTACAGCAGCGGCCAGATGCTGCTGCCCGTGAACCCGTTTACCGTGATGTGCTTCAACTCCTTCTTCATCGCGGCCGGCGCGGCGTCGAAGAACTTGCGGGCCGCCTTGGCTGTATCGATCAGCTCCTGAGCTGCACGCTTGCGGACGCCCTCCGGCTTGCCGTCGCCCCAGACGTGCGGCGGCAGGATGGACTCATGACGCGGATCGATGTTGTCGCATACCGCTTGACCGACCAAGTGGTTGCTGACCGCGAAGCACTTCTGCTTGCTGCGGGTCAACACGTCCCACTTCTGCTTGCAGTAGGTCTTGCTCGACAGGGCCTTCTGCACGTCGAAATGGTCGCCCCAGCAGGCCAGCTCCAGCCCCTCAAACCCGAACTTCTTGGCCATCGGCGCCAGCTTCGTCAGCTTCAGGTCAGCCCATTGTCCGGTACAGAGCGTAACAGGTCGCGCCATGATCGATTCCCCTTGAACTGCTGTGCGGAAGGGCAGCTTGTCTTCGTCTTCCACGGACGAGAAGAAAGAGATCCACCGACCCCACCAGCCAATCCTCGTTGCCCGGATACTGGCCAGCAGGTTACGGATCGCCCCGGACGGTGTCAAGGGAATGGTGAGTTGCAGGCTCCGGTCGACCCATCATCTGACGTGCCGATCTATCTGCTCGACCACCTCTTCGGCCGCCGCGTCTGGTGCCAGCTCAATCCGGTGAGCGTCGTGGAAGCTTCGAAACCAGGTCCGCTGGGACTTGGCGAACCGTCGGGTGTGGATCTTGATCAGCTCGACGGTCTTGTCCAGATCGGGTCCGCCGGAAAGGTGGTCGATGATCTCGGCGTAGCCGAGCGCCTGGCGGGCCTGTTCGGAGACTGGCTCGGGCTCGGTCAGGAGGCCGCGGACCTCCTCGACGAAGCCTGCATCGATCATCTGTCTGACCCGCGCGTTGATGCGGTGGTTCAGATCCTCTCGGCGGCGGGCCAGGACGACCATCCGGCAATCGTATCGCGTCCTGCCGGCGTCCCATTCGCCCTGAAGCTCGCTGATGGGCTTACCGGTCAGATGGTGGACCTCCAGGGCTCGCTCGATGCGACGCGCGTCGTTGGGATGGATGCGCTGGGCGGCCGCAGGGTCGACGGCTACCAGCTCGGCGTGCAGCACCGGGCAGCCTTCCCGGGCCACGCGTCGGCGAAACGCCCGGCGGTATTCCGGGTCGGCGGGGGGACCGTCAAACAGCCCTTCAGTCAACGCCTTGATGTACAACGCCGTCCCCCCAACCACCCAGACGCCCTTGCCGCGAGCGGCGATGTCGGCGATGGCGGTGTCCGCGAGCTCGACGAACCGCCCGACACTGAACGACTCGCTGGGCTCGACCACGTCGATGAGATGATGCCGAACCCGGCGTCGCTCCTCAGGGCCGGGCTTGGCCGTCCCGATGTCCATCCGGCGGTAGACCTGCATCGAGTCGACCGAGACGATCTCCGCGTCATCACGCTCGGCCAGCCGCAGCGCCACCTCCGTCTTGCCCACGGCGGTGCAGCCTATGAGCAGGTTCAATTCAGCCGGCATCGCCGTTCCCCGGACATTGACCCGCTGGCGGTCGCGACTTAGCATGCCCCAGGCCATGGGACGGCCGCCCGCGGACGTCTAGAGGGAGATGCTACCATGAACAGGTCGATTCGAGCACGGGGAACGCTGGTCGCCATGCTCCTCGTCGCGGTGCTGGGCTGCGTCCGGACCCCCGACATCAACGTCGACGCCAGCGGATGGCGTCGCGAGCGCGTCGACACCACCCGCATTCCCGAGACCCGGAACCACGAAGAGGCCAAGGCAGAGCTCCGTAAGGCCCACCGCGAGATCGAGCGCCTCCGCAGGGAAAACGAGAAGCTCAAGCGCAAGTACGAAGACGAGAAGCGCAAGCACGAGGACCTCAAACGGAAGCACGACGACTGACCGGGACACGGTCACGAGCGAGGGGACTCCTTCCTCGAGGACGGTGCCCGCACGTTCCGCAAGTCGAGCGTCAGCGAATCGCCGAAGGGCTGGAGCATGGAGCTAGCGTGTCACGCAGAGTTCGATCGGGTCATCGAGCGAATGGTGGCCTGGTTCGAATGCGAGATCGTCGATCGGCCCGTCGTCCAGGTCACGGCGCCCAAACCCGTCTCCGAACTCCGCGAGTACCCCAACAAGCAACATGCCACGCACGAGGAGCGATGGACCGACGTCGAGTACACCGTCGCCTGCGTGGACGCGAACATCCACAACACTTACCACGCCGGCGAGGCGGTCCCGATGTTCTTCCCGAATCTCGGGCCGGAGATCCTGGCCAACATGTTGGGCTGTGGCATCGAGTTCGGTGACGTCACCACGTGGTCGATTCCCCTGATCCGCACCTGGGATGAGCCATGGCGCGACCTCAAGATCGACCCGAACAGCCGCTGGCTCAAGACCCTGACCGACATGGTCTCCCTGGGCCTGGAGGTCGGCAAGGGCAAGTGGCTCACCGGGCTGACCGATTTCCATCCGGGCGGCGATCTGCTGGCCGCCCTCCGCGACCCGCAGGACCTCTGTCTCGATCTGATCGACTGCCCCGAGCGGGTCAAGGAGTTGATCCTCGTGACCGAGCCCGCCTTCTACGAGGCTTACGAGGCGCAGTACGCCCTGATGCGGGAGGCCGGTCAAGGAACCACGACCTGGTTGAGCGTCTACTCGCCGGGCACCTACTACCCGACCAGCAACGACTTCTCCTGCATGATCAGCAAGGAGGCGTTCGACGAGTTCTTCCTGGACGAGCTGAGTCGCGAGTGGGCGTGGCTGGACCACAGCCTCTACCACCTCGACGGGCCCGGGGCCATCCGGCACTTGGACAGCCTGCTGGCCGCGCCCGACCTCAACGGGGTCCAGTGGGTGCCCGGCGCGGGGAGCGGTCCGGCTGGCCAATGGGTCGACCTGCTTAGACGAATCCAGGACGCGGGCAAGTGCATTCATTTCAGCGTTGGCGCCCACGAGCTTGACGACCTCATCGCCCATCTGCGACCTGAGGGCGTCATGTTCAGTACCCAGGCGAACTCCCCCGAGCATGCGGATGCGATCGTAGACCGGATCGCGCGCTGGTCCAGCTAAGAGATGGCGAGAAACCCCAAGGGAGTGTCCCCGTCGACTCGGACGGTCGGCGACGGCAGCCCACCGACGCAACCGTTGGCGCCCCTTCTTCATCGAAACCCTATCCGCGGCTCCTGCCCGATCGCTTTTTCTTGTCCCTGGCGACACATCTTGCCGTAATACTTTGGGGCCCTGAGCCTTAGATTCTGCTCCCCGGGCGAATAAACCTTCGGGAATCTCCTTGACGGACCGATAACAGGGGGGTACACTGGTCTTGTGTTAGGAGGTGAGAGGGTTACGGCGCGCGGTCTGCCATGTCTTGTCCGTCTTGCCGTGCCCGCCTGAGGATGGGAAGGGTTTCCCGATAAGCACAACGAGGGTTCTGGCAGTTGCCTCGCCGGCACGCGCGCAGAGCCTAGTGGGCCTCAGGATGTCTCGCCTGTGGGCAATTCTTAGTGCGTTCCTTTTGGACGCCGGCGTCACGGGAATGGTTGAAGAGGACCCTACGACGGCGGCGGAGGGTGTGAAGCCCGGAAAAGGAAGGAAGGAGGTCGGGTATGAGGTTACTCGGTGTAATGGGAGTTTTGTGCTTGGCGGCCACCCCTGTGATGGGGGCCGCGATGGATCTGGACTTCGATGTCGTCGCCGGCTCGTTGACCATCGACACGAGCCCCGACGGGATCGCCTCGCCGGACCCGGTGACCGCCTTGGTGGATGGCACGTTCGGCATGGTGATCTATGCCAGCGACGGCCACATTGGTGAGAGCGACACGTTCATCCTCACGGGGAGCCACATGGGCAACTCGGAGGGGCTCGAGCTCTCGCTGATGGGTCTGGCCACGGCCAAGGTCGGTATCCAGAGCGCGGTCTTCAAGGACTTCGCTCCGGTCGCGCCGGGTCACATCGGCCCGGGCGGCGTTGGCGTCCTCGAGACCGATGCGTATCTCGAGCTGGTCGTCGTCGTGTCGGGTCTGCTGAACACGACGCTCGACACGAGGATGTGGGCGGGAGAGCCCCTGCCCTACATCGTCACCATCAGCACGTCTGGCGTGGCTACCGACATCGTGACCGTGAACATCCTCGGGACGTTCGGGTTCGAGATCGGGGTCACGGCGATCACGCAGACCCTGACGTTGGACCTGATCGTGGACATCGTCGGGACGGCCCACGTGGTGCCCGATCCGGCCCTGGGCGGCTTCACCGCTTTGGGTCTGGCCGG
>CAYMLO010000275.1:0-6302 GCA_964390905.1 uncultured Planctomycetales bacterium
ACGGGGATTGCGCGTCGCTCGTCAACGTTCTATCCGAAGCGTCGCACCAGGTCCCCATGCGTGACAAGAAGTAAGCCTGACCCCCTTTCCCCCCGACCCCCTTTCCCCCCCCCTTTCCCCCCTTTCCGCATGTCGGCGCGACCCTCGTCCGGTTCGACTCATGCCAGCCCTCGCACTGCACCTACTTCTTGGCGGGCTTCGATGTGGTTTGGAGGTAGGCCTCCCATCCTCTGCGAACGCGCCGCCTTTTTCTCTGCGCAGGACTCGGGCGGGGCCGAGCCGACGGCGTCGACGATGCACGTGGCTGCGGGAAACGTGGGGCGATCCCGGGCCGCGGTTGCGGGGGTCCAGGTGGCCTGTGCGTCTCGCGGATCGAGAAGAACACCCAACGTCCGTCGGTCATCGTCGCGATTCGTGTCACCCACGTATCCGTTGGCCTGTCGGGGGCGAACGAGCCAATGAATTGCTCGCGTGCCTTGCATCGCAGGTTCCCGTACCAGATGCTCCGGTCGGGGCCAACCGCCATCCGGTTGAGCGCTCGCCCTGGCGGCACCGCGGACGGGGGTGCCATGCTCGAGGTGAAGACCTGATCCGCCAGTTCGGCCGGGATCTTGAGGAGCTTGCGAGCCATATGAAGGACGTATTCTTCCGGAGGCAGCTGAGGCGTCTCCGCAAGCGGGGATAGGAGCATGCGTATCTGGTGTCCTCCCTCCTGAACTCGAATGCGCCAGCGCCCCAGCTCATACTGCGCCATCAGCATATCGGCGATGTATGGGGATCGAGGTTCCATCCGAACGCGTTGAGCGACGAAGCGCTTCGCCAGATCGTCTGGAATCAGATCGTCCTTCAACACATGACGTATCGCGACAGCTGCTTCCTTCACGATGTTCGGATCCAGCGTCTCTAGCGGGACAGGATTGCCCACGGTCACTTCAGGTCCGGGCCACAGGGCTCTCCGGTAGTTCACGAGCTCCCGACGTTCCTTCAAGACGTCGCGAACGGCCGGCTCGATCAACCGAGTGTCCGGGGCCAGTTGCCGGACGGCAACTTCACCGTTTGCGTCAAGGCCCAGCAGCATGGCAAGCATCAGACAGTATCGCCATTTGATGCGCATGAGCGCGCCTCGCGTGCCTCGTCCTTCAGGATGTAGGGTGGGTCGTTTGACCCACCTTCTTGCTGCCTGGCGGGTCAAACGACCCGCCCTACGAATCTCCCGCCCCTTGGGCGTCGTGCTCTTGTTGAAGCTGTTCTACCTCCGCCAGCAGTGCCTTTTGCTTTTTGCGGAAGTGGTTCCAGACCAAGAGGCAGACGACAAAGATGCCGGCGCCGATGGCCATCGACTCTGTTGGGGGGTGGATCTCGTCCCCGGCCGCGGACCTCAACGGTTCTGCGGGCAGGTAGGTCACGGAGATCTTGCCCGTCTCTCGCGCGCGGTTGTACTCGTCCTCGCTGACATGGAAGAACTTGCGATGGATCGGGTGGCCCTCGGGATGGTAGTCGGCAACGACCTTGTAGACCCGCCGGCCCTTCCCTGTGTTCATGACGCTCGTCTCGACGACGGTGGCTTCGACGGTAACGCCGTTGCTCTTCAGCCCTTTGACTCTGCGGTAATCGCGCACCCCCACGCCGAATACGATCGGCCCGCAGACGAGCCCCAGGTACATTCCTATGCGCAACCGCTTGTCCAACCTGGACTGATATCGCCTCTTGGCCTCTGAGACCTCATTGCCTGCCATGGTAGCCTCCCGCACAGAACCAGCGTGTGTGTCTGGCCCGTTGGGCGTTTTACAGCGGGGTGTGATCGATGATGTCCTCGCCGTCCGCGAACTGGATGATCAAGTCCTGAAGCGCCTTTTCCTGCTCGTTGCTCTCGTATACGCACGTGAAGTGGAGCCAGAAGGCGCCCGTGTCGTAGTAGATGTCGACGTCGACCTCCCCGATCCCCAGGGGATCGAGCATGGAGGTCACCGGCTCGGCTGGGTCGTGCCGGAGGACTTGCTCTTCAGGCGATTCAGGTATTGCTCCATGACGGGCACGACCTCCGCGAGTCGTTGGCGAACCGGCTCGGCGATGTCCTTGGATGCGGCCTGCTGGCGGACTCTCTCCAAAACCCGCTCGTCTGGGATCATGACAAGGACGCGCTGCAACTCCCGCGCCACGTGAGCATCCTTCTCTCGTTCGAGCAGGTGCATGACCAACTCGCCGAGATCAGGGAAGAACCACCGGTCATGTTCTGCATACGCAGGCAGGTCCTTCAGGTCGTAACCCATTGCTTGCCAGTGAGGAAGGCTACTTATCTGAGCAATCCCCTTGACTGCGTACAGACGCTGAGCTTGCGTAGTGCCCTCATGCTTCCAGAGGAACTCGATGTCGGCGGGAAGGGCATAGGATACACCGAGACCCAATAGCCCCTTATGGCTCTCGAGATGGCCCGGATCGAGGGGCAGCTGGCAGTTCGCATTCAGAGCGCGAAGTCCGGGCTGCACCTGACCATTCTGCGGGGTCTTAGCGCGTTTGATTTGTCGCAGGCCCGTCCTGAAGAACCTACCGGGGTCCCGACTTCGGTGCGGATTCGCGCTGCGAGCAAACAAGATCCGACGCGCCCATCGCTCTTGCCACGTTCGGTTGCAGCTTCGAAGCCAATTGAGGCCGGACCGGGATAGCCGCCCACGGGGTCGCAGTGTTGCATCAACCTTCGCCGCCGCGGCGAGGTACTCCTTGCCGGTGCTCCGGACGCAAGTCTCGAACAGCGCCCTGAAATCGGCTTCGGTTAGCTTCGGTCGCTCGCGCTGTGACGCAACCGCACCGACTAGCAGGGAAAACCCCAGAGCCAGGACCATGATCATGTCCTCCTTATCGAGACGCGATCACCCGCGTCGTAACCGGGCAACGCTCAACACCGGCAGGGCGAGCAGGAAGAGCATCTCCGACGCCGCCGAACCGCACCCCGCCGGATCTTCGTACACCCACCAGGGCGTATCCCAAGGCTCGCGCAGAACGTTGGTCGCGCAGTGAATCCCCCCGTGCAACACATGGCACTCCTGCCAATCGTCAATGAAGTTGGGGGTGACACCCAGCCCGGACAGCGCGTCGTGCATGTATTGCTCGAACACATCCGTCCCCGCATCGTTCGGGCCGAACGGTTCGGGGATGAGCAGATGCCCGTTCAGGACCGTCAGGTTCACCATGTCTGGCGTGTAGGCCAGCGCCTGCGTCGGCTCATTGCCCGGGTCGGGCGCGTGCGAGAAGTAGTTGGGGTCGGTCGGGTAGAAGAGCACCGGTACCTTGATACAGAAGGTGTTCGGATCGATCCCGAACTCCGCAGTAAGGGCCGCCCGCACGCCTTCGATCCGGTTCTGGACGTGGGCATTGTACGCCATCACGTTCGGGTCAGCCAGCACATCGCTCACCGTGCGATCTGCGTCAACGGTGCCGTAATAGGCCGTCAGAGCGTGGCGCGGCGGCCACTTCTTCCCCTGGAAGAGCCAGAGGCCCCCCTTTCCCGCGTTCTGCAGGTCCGTGAGGATCTGTACGGCCGTGTTGGGGTCCGCGATCAACAGCCTCGTCGACGTGATGGCGCTCAGGATCTCGTCCACGTGTCCCACAGAGAGCCACCCGGTGTCGATCTCCGCGGGTTCTTGCACCAGCTGCGCGTGAAGGATGTCCCGGATCGTCCAAGACATGCGCCTCGGTGCGCCTCCACCATAGATCATTCGCCCCAGTCTAAGCAAGCGCTTCGTGCCCTGGTAGCTCGTCGGGGGTGTGGCCTCCAGGTTGCCGAATGAATCCAGCGATTCGCCTGCATCCGGTGGGCAGGTGAACCACCCGTAACCGAAATTGGGGTCGTTCAGCAACACCGCCTCCGGATAGGGGTCAAGGCCGTCGTTGCGCGGCGAGTCGAAGACCACGTGTACGCGGGAGCGAGCTGGAAGTTGTGAATACCCCAGCTCGATCTGGTCCTGAATCCACCGGTCGTTGACATAGGGGGCTCCGGGTATGGTGGTCACAGGCACACCGGCTGCGGCGGCTGCGTTACTGACGTCTGTCACGAACCTATCGTTGTCCCCGGTGTGAACAACGAAGAGCCGCTGAGCTTGTCTGCCGGCCCAAGGCATGACCCAGGGAGCGATTCGAACGGTGACCCTATCCCGGAACCACACGGGACCATTGGGGTCCTTCCAGACGTCCAGGCATATGTCGATGAACGCATCGTCCTGGTCGCACGGATCGTTGGGATAGCGCAACGCCTCCATGCCGAAAGTCAAGTCGGCTGGACCATAGTCGTTGATGTCGTAGAGCGCGTCGCTCGGTCCAATGACCGCACTGGCCGTATTCGGGTCCAGGGCGTTGAAGATCCGAATCTTCTCATTGTCCGCGACAAACAGCGAGGCTGCCCAGTGCGGCGGGAAAGACTCGATCCCTGTCGCTCGGATGACGAGGCGGGCCAGGTCATCGACATCGTCCGCCCCGTCGATGACGCTGTTCTCGTTGTCAACGTTCGGGTCCCCCGGCCCATCGTCGTTGTCGTTGTTGCAGAGGATAACGGCCCCGCGGATGTTGGGATCGGCCGTAGGGTCACCGAAGGTCCATGTGTCCTCCAACAGATCGTCGCTTTCAGTATCTGTCACAACGCCGTTTCGGTCGGCGTCCACGTCCAGATCGATCTTGATCACCGTCAGGGATACCTTGTCACGGGCCACCCCGTTGCCGCGGTTGGTGAAGACCAGCTGGAGCTTCACGCTGCCGGGCGCCACGCCCTCGACGTACAAGGACGAAGGCATGCCCGACACTTCCCAGGTCCGGGGCAGCGCGACCTCGGTCCCAGCATTCTTGTGGGGTGTCGACCAGATCCGAACGCACTGCCCACCAGCCCAGGCTGCCAGCGTCACCTCTCCCTCCGCAGAAGGAGGGAGAAAGGTCAATTCGATCGTTGCGAGGTCATCTTCGTCGAGCCCCGGGGAAGTGTCATTCGGGTCCGAGCAATCCGGCACGCCGTTGTGGTTGTCGTCGTCGCTGTTCAGTGCCACCAGACAGCCAGGTAAGTCCTCTTCGTTGGGATCATCTGCGTCGTTGATCTGGCCATCGTTGTTCGAGTCGATGTCCAGGTCGAGCCTCACGACGTGCACGGTGATTTGGACCTCGCCGCAGTCGCCCTCGTCCAGCTCGCGGCTGCCGTCGCGGTCGACGCCGACCCTGATCGTGTAGCTCCGGTTGCCGTCCGTCGGGGCCAGGATGATCGGCATCGGCTGCGGGAGGTCGTCCAGAACGCAGCCGTTCGGAAAGGCGACGTCGCCGTCGACCTTGCAGACGATGTAGTCCCCCGCACCCGGCGGCGAATACGACCACCAGAGGTTCACATACCCCCTCCCGAACGGGTCCGCCTCGGGGATGTACAGATCGTTGGCGTCCGGCGGGTTCGTCCGGCTCAGGGCCGGCTGGTTCTGGTCCGCCACCTTGATCCAGTTCACCTTGATCACGAGCACGTCGACGCTGACGCTGCTCGTGCCTACCGTGGCCGTCACCGTCGTCCTGGCCGCGACGTTCTTGGAGACCAGGCGTTTCCGCGGATCGGTGGGATGGGGGACCCCCCCCTCGCCCCAGTGGATCAGGTCCTCGGCTTCCTCGTCCGAGCACGGCGGGTCGAGCTGGGCCGTGATCTCGACGAAGGCGTTCGCGTCGTCCTCCCAGCAGTCGACGTACGTGTCGGGTTCGATCAGCGATGGGACGGCTCCCGAGACGTCTAGCCCGGTCACGCCCACCGCCTTGACCTGACCCGTCGCCTCGCTGCACCCGCAGCGGGCGGTGATGGTCCCGGTGGCAGGCGTATCGCTGGTCACGGTGATGTGGCCGGCATCCGTACTGACGACGGTGACCCCTTGAGCAGACATGGTAATCAGGTCGCTGTTCTCCCTGCCCGGGGGCACCGTTATCGCCTTGGCCGAGGCTTGCTCGCCCACGGCGAATACGAGGGGGTCCGGGTCGATGGCGATGACCTCGAGGACGATGATGGTCGCATGGACGGTCGCCTGATCATCCTCGTACGTATAGGTGACCTGGATCCTTCCGACCCCACCGGAGGATCCCGCCATGAAAGTGGAGGAGTCCCCCGTCGTGGGCGAAGGCTCACCGAGCGTGGCAGACCACGCGTACTCCCCGCCGGCGGGACTCCCGGCGGCAACCCAGGGGCCCGAAGTCCCGCAGACGGGGACAATGCCTGGGCCCCTTTCCGTGAATTTGACGGTCACGGTGACGTGGGCGATCGTTGAAGCGGGCGCCAGGAGGCAGATCAGACCTGCGTATCT
>CAYMLO010000276.1:0-1382 GCA_964390905.1 uncultured Planctomycetales bacterium
GTCCCACAGATCGGCGTTCAGCTTCTCGGCCCACCCGGCGGTGGTCTGGGCAATCTTCTCCTTCAACAGATCAGCGATCTGCTCCTTGCCCATGTTCTTGAACTTCTGGATACCGCTGATCGACACGGCACCGCCATACTGCGCCCAGGGCACATACATGGTGGTGATGCCATCCTGCGGGGTAATGTCGATCGTGTCGTACCCGCTGTAGGACGCGATGGTCCCATTGTGCTGATACATCAGACCAACACGAATCTGGTCGCCACCGACGACCTTCTTCTTGATCTTGCCCTTCTCCATGAACTCTTTGAACGTCGGGTTGCTATTGCTAATAGCATCCTGAATCGCACCGCTCTTGTGGATCTTGTCCGCAGTAGTGGTGAGTAGAGCATCATAGGAGAGCGAACGGTCAGTCGCTGCCATCTATGATCATCCTCTCTATAAGCCAAACGCCTCGTCTACGACGGCGCTGATCTTGTCCTCGAAGCCCAACTCCGCGAAGTTGTCAGCAGGCTTAGGCTCTGCCTTCTTCGACTGCGAAGTCTGCTTCGGGGTCGCCCTCTTTGCCGCGCTCGCACTGCGCTTGATCTTTGCTTCTTCCAAGGCCGCCGCCTCTTTCTTGAGTTGCTCGGCAGCTTGTTTTTGTTGCACAAACTGATACAAGGCGAGAGCGCCTTCGTCAGTGTCTAACTGGGCGGCCCAATACTTGTTCTCGTGAGCAAGCTGGACCATCTCGTTCTCAATCTGCTCGTTGAACCCAGGCTGGGACGAGAGCATATTGTAACGACGCTGGGCGGCGACTTGCCGCTCCTGCTCGGCCATCTGCGCCTTGACGGACTCGGGGTCAGGAATCACGCCCTCCTTGACCATATCCCGATAAGCCTGCTTGGCTTCCCACCGCTGGATCTCAGCCCACCGGCGTTCCTGCTGCTCCTCGGTCATGTCGGTCGTCGGATTCGCTGGACGCGGATCTTCCTTCTCCATCGCCGCCTGCTTCTGCTGGGCCACCATCTGCTGATACTGCTGAGTCAGAGCCTCGTACTGCTTCCGCTGTTCAGCAATCTCCTGCATCTTCTTGGTGAACCCGGCCTGCATGGCCTTGTAGGTCTTGGTCAGGTCGTAAATCTTCCCGTCGTATTCAATGGATGACGGCAATTCGTCGGGATTGCCGTTCCACTCAACAACGCTTGGGGCCTCATCGACCGCCTCGTCCTCATCGCCTTCGGCCTCAGCCTCAACCTCGAACTCGTCAGAGTCCTCTTGAATCTCCTCCGACTCAGGAGACTCATCCAGACTTTCCTGCTCGTCCTCGACCGGGGCTTCGTCCTCGACGGACTCAACCTCATTGACGGCTTCCTCGACAGCGCTGCTCAACGCATCCT
>CAYMLO010000276.1:1482-6298 GCA_964390905.1 uncultured Planctomycetales bacterium
CTACAGCCGCCGGCAACCGTGTCGCCCTGAATCGCGGGCACGTCGTAGATTCTGTCATGCCTGCGCGTCATCGCCTCGCCGCACTGTGGACACTCCACGCGGTCGTCAAGGCTGTCGCTCATGCCCAAGAAGTGTTCGCTCCTCAGACAGCAGTAAGGGCACTCAAGCGTGTAGATGGGCATTAAGAAGCTCCTTGCATACGCGGTGTCTGGGTTCCTGCGCCAGTCTGGGCAATCGCCTCGGCCTCACTCTCGGGCTCTCCAGCCTCAGGAACGGGGCCGGGTGCCTGCTGGCCCTGCATCATCAGCATCTGCATCTGCATCTGGGACGCCTCAGCCAGCGCCTTGATGAAGTTGCCGTCCTTGATCCCGTAAGGCTCACACCAGCCGCGCACCAGCGCCTCGCTCATGAACAGGTGCGGGGCCTGCCCGGCGATCTGGGCGATCTGCGCCCTGCCAGCAGCCTGCTGCGCCGTGTTCGGAGGAGCCATCTCCTCGAAGTCCACGTCCACGTCGAAGTCGCCAGCAATCATGTCCGGGTCCACCAACGCCTGGAAGACCTGGCCGTCGGCACCCTGAACCATGATCGCCCGCTCGCGGGTCATGTTGGCGTCGATGCTGTCGTTCAGCTTCTTGAAGATCCGACGCCAGCACTCAGCCAGGATCTTGCGGTCATGCTCGATGCGGGTTCCGCTGTACGCCTCCATGACACTGACCTGTGTGGCGGTGTCGGCGGTAGAAGCCCCACGGGCCTCGTCCGTCATGCCGCCAACCTCGGCAAAGTCCTGAGCAATCCTCGCGCTGTTCGCGTAGATCGCCTCGCTCAACGGAGGCGGGTTGAAGGCCACGAAAGCGTCGGTCAGGTTCTGGTGGCCCATGATGTCCAGCTCGACCCACGCCATGTCCTCGTCGTCCGTCAGCCGGTCCATGCCCACAGAGTCCAGCACGCCCTTGCGGGCCAGGATCTTCCGGGTTGACCGCTTCATGCCGCGCAGTTCCATCTGGCGGGCGATGTTGTACCACTCGTTGATCGGGGCGAGGTCCGTGCCCAGCGGGCGGGGGTAGAACTCGCCAAGGATCTGATTCGGGCGGAAGTCGCTGTACGGGTGGTCAACGATCTTGATCTCGGTCCAAGGCACGTCACGCAGCGCCTTGCCGTGGCCGTCGGCTAGAACGATGTACCGCTCGTTCACCAGGTCGTAGATGTGGAACAGCCGGACAACCTTGCGGTCGGACTTCTCGGGATCTTCCTTCTCCTCCGACCAGTCGCTGCCGTTCGCGTCCCAATTGAACGAGAGATCGTCGTCCTCGTCCTTGGCCATGCCGCTCGGCTTCAAGTCCTCGGTGTTCTTGAATAGAGGATCGGCCTTGACCGACTTGAGAGAACGAATCTCCTCCTCGGCAACCCACTGATGATCGTCCCAATAGTTCCCGCCGTCCGGGTCGATGATCATGTTCCGGTACGGCACCCAGCAGATGAAAAAGTCTTCCCAGATGGGCACCGAGTTGCGGGTGATCAGCCGCCCGCTGTCGTCCTCCATCAGCGAGCCGTCGAACCTGTTCCGCTGGAACTGAGACAGGTCAAGCTTGTTGTCCCGGATCGGGATCACCTGATCGCCGTCGGGCTCCAGTGCCGTCTCAAAGACGGGTCGGTAGCCAGCCTTGAGGCAGCCCCAGCCAAGCACGCCGGACTTCGTCAAGAGCCCCGAGGTCTGCTGAATGTGCTGCATCGGGGCAGAGACGATGTCGTTCAGCAGGGCTTCACGGGCCTTCGCCGGCACAACCTCACGAACTAATACTTGTCCGTTGGCATCTAACTTCGGTTGCCCGCCAGGGCCAGCGACAGGCACGGGGATGGGCTCCCATCCGTCGGAGGTCTTTGGGGTCAGCTTGACACGGGGGTCGTTGTAGGTGACCTGGGCACGGTAGTTGCGGATGTAGGAGCCAAGCTTGTTGACGGTAACCTCGTCAAACGAGCCCTCCTCACCGGCCCACTGCTTCATGTCCTCGAACTTCTCGACGTGTTCCCAGCGGCGCTCCTCGCGCTTGCGGCGCTTGATCCCGCGAGAAAGCTGGTCGAACAGCCGACAGACCGCCTCGTCCTTATCGCCCTTGGGCTTCCTGACATCTTCGCCAATCATTCAAGTACCTCTAGCGGCTCATGAGTTCGCTGCATCTCAACCTTGCGGCCACGCTTGCCGGCGCACCAAGAGCAGTAATATGCGCCGTGACCGACGCCAATCGTCTGCATACTCGCATGACAATGCGGGCAGGTGTGGACCGTGATGAACATATAGGCATCGCCAATGGGCTCACCGATCACCAGCGCGGGCTCCAGAACATCAACGTCGAGATCCACCTCGAACCCGTCGAGAAGATCGTCCACGTCTTCGATAATCTTTGCACCAGCCTTAGTGGACATGGATGCCACCGCTCCTTTTGCGCTCCTTGGCCGCGATCAAACGAAGATCCTCGACCGCCTGTGCGAACGTCCCCGCCCGCTTGATGGGCTTGCTGTCTACAAAACCATACACCCCGTCGTCGAACAAAGCCGCAGTAGCGTCCCATGCATGGTTGTTCTTCTGCCGAATCTTCTCCGAAGGATTCTTGCGCTGCTCGACGGCACTACTTGTGAACTTCTCCCAGCGCAAATCCATTAGTTCCTTGTTCAAGTTCGGAGTGGCCTTCGTCAAGAACGCCGTCGGCTCCTTAAGATCGGACCAATACGTTGACTTAAACATCTGGGCCACGGATACGTCCTGCGCCCTGCGCCCCGGCTGTAGATAAAGCCCATGCTCCTCATACAACTCAATGAGCGTCTTAATGTCTGCCGCGTGCTTCGCGTGCTGCGTCTTGTACCCGATAGACGGATCACAGATGATCTTCTCTATCCTGTCCCAATACGGGCACCGCTTGATCTTCTCGACGTGCCGGGCCATGTTCGTGTTGGGCTCGTACAACTCCCATACAGAATAAGCCTTTCCGTCCTTGTCGATGCCCCACACAATGAACGCCGAAGGGTTCTGGCTCCCGTAATCATACCCGGCAAAAAACCGCATCTTATTCATGATTTCGTCGGGAACGAATCCATCAATAAATATACCACAGCCTGGCTTTAGGAACGGGAACACGGGGTCTCCGCCACCAGCGCCGTAGTTGATCTCCATCTCCGTCTGCCAGCCGACGCTCTCGTAGTCCCCCTCGTAGCCGGGGCGCTTCACAGCGTCCGCATACCACTGTGCGCCGAGGCGTGCGGGGTCTTTGTTCGGGTCGGCGGTATACTTCACCTCAAGCACCCAGGCCCCGCCCTCCGTCTGCCACGACCGCATACCCTTCGGCCATTCAAGGCCCATCTTCTCCATGCCGATCTTGACGATGGGATGGATCTCACGATGCTCCGGCTCGCCGCCGCCCTTGATATTCAGCACGCTCTGGTTGAAGAAACTGCCAGCGTCCACAGACGACACGGAGATCGACTGCCCACCTCCGGTCACGGCAGCGCCAGCGGCGATCATCGCCTCCCGGTACTCCTCCTGGAACGCCGACTCGTCGTTGATGTACAGCGTGGGGGTGTACTGCCGGATCTGCTTTGCGCCCTGGGGGACGGCGTTGATCTTACTACCCGCCCACGGCACCTTGACACCCTCGTCGCTGTACTGATGCGGCCAGAAGTTCAGCGTGCCCACCAGATTGCCCTTGCCGCTGACGATGTACGGGTCACGCAGCCACTGTGGTAGGTGCTGGATCATGAAATCCATGCGACCGTCGCCGGGGTTCTTGCCGCCCTGCGAGGTCTGGGCGAAGGCGTCTTCTTCCTTCTTCGTCTGGTAGACGACGTGCCTATGCGATCCGCTCATCGCCACCCACAGCGCGTAGGTGCAGGAGAACCATGACATACGGATCTGCCGGGACTTGGGCACCAGCAGGTCGGTGCAGGCCAGCATATACAGGAAGACGATGATGGCGTACTCGTCGCCGGGGCCAAGAAGCCGCTTCACCGGGTTATTCTTGTCGTGCGCGTCCTTGGTGTAGACGTACTTCAAGAACTCCCAGAGCCCAGAGTCGGCATAGCCGTTCTCAGGCGTGCCAGGCGCAAAGACGCGGGCCTGCGCCTTCTCGATCTTCTTGATTTCTGCCTTCGTCAGTTTGGCCATTAGCCTTCCCAGCGTGCCGGGCCGTCCATCCTCACATCGACGTGGACAACGGTGTCGTAGACCCCGATGCCGCCATGCCTGAACTCAGCAACCTTCTCTGCCTTCTCGGCAACTTCTATTGGTTCGTGCGACCGCACAACAATATCCGCAGCACGTCCCATGATGTGCTGGCTGGTCGGAACGCCGCCGATCATGTGGTTCCACTCGACGCACCTGACACCACTGTTGACGTGAATCGGCTGGTCGCCGCACAACTCCCGCAACTTCTCAAGGGCTTGCACGAGACGCAGGCTGACGTTGTCCTTGCCGCAACACGGGCACTCGAACTCCGACCGGCAAAAGTGGTCAGTCAACTGCTCTCTGATCATGAAGATCACCCCTTCAAGAACGCCCACTTCAACGCGACAAGAATGGCCGCCGTAACCGCCGAAACTCCTACGGTTATCTTGCGGTCCATCGTCACCTGCGACTTGAGTTCCTTTACGTCGCCCCGGATCTCAGAAATCTGGTGTCCGTGTACGGCGCACTTTGTCGCATCTGGAATTGCGAGGTCGTCCATTCTCTGCTCGATGCGTGTAAGCCGTTGCAGGATTTCCCTGATCTCGCCGTTGACTACGATGTGCTGCTCAGGCATCGTTACTCTACCTTGTTCGCTGTCAGGCT
>CAYMLO010000277.1:0-6284 GCA_964390905.1 uncultured Planctomycetales bacterium
TCAGCGCGTCCACATCCGCAACCAACGTAAACGACCACGAACGGTGCTTGCCGAAGTCCTCGAACCGGAAGCTATAGGGGTCCATGGGGCGTCTCCTGACACGGCGCCGGCCGCCATTATTAGCCCTGTTCGCCCTCGGAGCAAGCTGGGCATGACGGCACGGTTCGGTTCGAGCCCGCGCGAATCGTCCACGCCTTGTTGACCGTCCCGGCGCGGCTGCTATCATTGCCTTGTTCCTCAGATTTGGAGCATGTCATGATCCACCGACCTGTTCGTGCCTGCATCTGTGCCGTGTCGATGGCGGTGTTGGTCCTGTCCTCAACCGCGCTACAGGCCGCCGACGCGAGCGGATTCATCCCACTGTTCAACGGCAAGGACCTGACCGGCTGGAGGCCGACCGGCAAGGCCGCCGCCTGGTCGGTTCACGGCGGCATGATTGAGTGCAACGGCGAAGGTGGCGGCTGGCTGCTTACCGAGAAGCAGTATGAGGATTACGTGCTGAAGCTGCAGTACAAGGTCTCGCCGGGCTGCAACAGCGGCGTGGCCATCCGATGCAAGCCCCGCAAGCCTGGCTTCAGCGGCATGGAGCTTCAGATCCTCGACGATTTCGGCGGGGCACCCAGCATCCATTCCTGCATGGCCGTCTACTCCTCGATCGCGCCCACCAAGAACATGAACCGGCCCGCGGGCCGGTGGAACGACGTGGAGGTTACCTGCCGGGGACGTCGGCTGCGGGTCGTGTGGAATGGCGAGGTCGTACACGATGTCGATCTGGACACCCATCGCGAGCTGACCGACCGCGTGCCCTGCGGCCACATCGGCGTGCAGGATCACGGGAACTACGTCTGGTTCCGCAACATCGCCATCCGCCCGCTCGACGCGGAAGACGGCTGGCAGCCGCTCCTCGGGTCCGACATCAAGGCCTGGAAACAGATCGGCCAGGGCAAGTGGGACTACGCCTACGGTGTGCTGACGGCGACGGGCAAGCTGGGCGTGCTGAAGTCGCCGGCCAGCTACAAGGACTTCGCCTTGAAGCTCCAGTCGCGAGTGAGCAAGGGCGGCAATGGCGGGCTGTTCCTTCGCCTCCCGCCGGGTTCCAGCCTGGAGCCCAAGCCGTGGGAGGCCGGCTACGAGATCCAGATGCAGGATGACTACGGCAAACCCCCGAGCAATGTCTCCACGGGCAGCGTCATCTTGATCGCCGCGCCGAAGGCTAACCTGGTCCGCAAACCCGACGTCTGGAACGACTATGAGATCACGTGTCGCGGCGAGACGATCACCGTCAAGATGAACGGCCAGTTGGTCACAGAGGCGCGAAGCAAGCGCTCGCTGGCCGGGCACATCGGGTTCGAGAGCGAAGTGAACCGGATCCAGTACCGCCACGCGAAGATCAAGCCCTTGAAGAACTGACCGATTCCGACAGGCACGCCTCGGGCGTGCCGGAGGTGGAGCGTGAACCAACACGACCAGCAGGGCCCCAAGCAGATCAGCAGACGCGATATGCTGCAGCGATCGGCCGCGGCCGCCATCGGACTTGGGGCGTATGACGCTGCGAGGGCGGATCTGAGCGGACCCGCGCCCGCAATGCGATCGCACGGGCCGAACGGCTGCATCCACCTGGGCGTGATCGGCTGCGGGGGACGCGGAACGGGTCTGTTGGCGGACGCCGTTCGGCGGGCGCGGGGCAATCCGAAGCTCCGCGTCCTGGCGGTCTGCGACGTCTACGAACCACGCAAGCAACGCGCGTTCAAGCTCGTCAAGAGTCGCCATTCGGGCAAGAAGTCCGACGGGCTGGTGTACCATGAGTACGAGCGGATGCTCGAGAACCCCGACGTCGACGCCGTCATCATCGGCACGCCCGACCACTGGCACGCGAAGATCGCCATCGACGCCATCAAGGCGGGCAAGGACGTCTACGTCGAGAAGCCGATGACCCACACGATCCCCGAAGCCAAGGCGCTTCGGGACACTGCACATTGGGCCGGCGCGATCGTGCAGGTCGGCTCGCAGTCGGCCAGCAACCCCACGTACCACCGGGTCCACGAGATGATCAAGCGCGGTGCGATCGGCAAGGTGATCTGGACGCGTTCGAGCTGCAGCCGCAACCGACCCGCTGGCGACTGGAACTACTACATCGAACCGCACGCCAGCCCGAAGAATCTCGACTGGAAACGCTGGGTCGGCTGGGAGTGGGACCTGGCCCCGAAACGCCCCTTCGACGTCGAGCGGTTCTTCAGGTTCCGCAAGTACTGGGACTACTCCGGCGGGATCGCGACCGATCTGCTCTACCACGCCCTGGCGCATCTGGCGGTGGCGCTCGGTCCGGAGTTCCCCGACAAGGTCGTCGCGTCCGGCGGGAACTGGGTCCACAAGGACCGCGACGTCCCGGACACGTTCCTGATGAACATCGACTATCCGAGCGAGCACTCGGTCTTCCTGATGGGCACGGACGCGAACGACAAGGGGCTCAGCGAGGTCATCCACGGCCAATACGGCAGCATGACGTTCGGCGGGCCGACGCTCGAGCCGCAGAAGGCGTTCGCCAAGCAGTTCGAGGAGGCCAAGAAACGCGGCGCCCACGACGTGCCCATGCCCGACGTCGGCGACCACATGGGCAACTGGCTCGAGTGCCTGCGGACGCGCGCCGCGCCCAACTGCAACGTCGAGCTGGGCTACCGTGTCCAGGTGGCCATCACGATGGGCGTGCTGGCCTACAAGCGCAATCGGGCCGCCCTGTTCGACCCGAAGACCGAGACGCTGAAGGCGTGAACCCGGCGCGGACCCGAGCGAACCCGGCGCCTGCACAATCGTACAACAGAAAGGCCACGACGGGTGGCACGGGTGGCTTGTCTGCCGGTGGCCACGGGCAGACAAGCTGTCCGTGGCACTCGTCTCCTGCTCCCGTAACCGATCTATGACCCGAGCCGACACCGACAGTGCAGACGTTGCACCCGCAGCGCTCTTGACGACGGGCGAGCCGCCCGGGCAGGCCGGCAGGCGGATGGCGATCTTCTGCTGTCTGGTTGCCCTGGCCTTGTCCGCCGCCTTGGCGGCGTTGAGCACCGGGGTCCATCACGACGACGACCTGACGCATTTCCTGTTCGCCAAGTGGACGAGGCAGGACCCGGCCTATCTGCTGAACGAATGGGGCCGGCCCGGGTTCACGGTGTTGTACGCCCTCCCCGCCCAGATCGGTTGGCTGGCGGCCAGGCTGACGAGCGGCGTGCTGACCGTGCTGGCGGCCTGGCTGGCCTATCGCACGGCCGAGCAGATGGAATTGCGGCGGGCCTGGCTGGTCGCGCCGCTGGTGCTGATCCAGCCGATGTTCCTCCAGCTCAGCTACACCACGCTGACCGAAACCCCGCTGGCGCTCTACCTGGCCCTGGCCGTCTGGCTCCTGACCCAGCGGCGATACGGAGGGTCCGCCGCCGTGCTGAGTTTGGCGCTCCTCACGCGGCATGAGGCCGTCGTCTGGCTGCCCGTCTGGGCGATGGCGTTCTGGCTCGGACGGGCCCGATGGACCTGCTATCTGTGGCTCTTCTGGGCACCGCTCCTGCACAATCTGCTCGGCCCGTTCGTGCTCGGTCACGCGCCGATCATGATGTTCTTCGAGCCGAAGGCGAATCCCGAGTACGGCACGGGCTCGGCCCTGGCGATGATCGCGCGGGCCCAGTTGGCCTTCGGACCGGGGATGGCTTCGTTGGCCTGCCTGGGCATCCCCATGATCTGCCGACGGCGATGGGGATGGGTCGTCGCCGGCGCGGTGGTCGTCTACTTCCTATTCCACGCCGGTTGCCGCTTCCTCGGCCTGTACGCGACGGGCGGCTACGCGCGGTTCCTCGTGCCCATCTGCCCGATGTTGGGGATCTTGGCCGTGGCCGCCATCAACGGGCTATCCGAATGGCGAACACCGAGGTGGTGGCTCCGTGCAGCCGGCGTGACGACGGCGTTCGTAGTTCTCTGGCTCGCGGGAGAGCGGGAGATGCCCTGGTGGATCTACCCGCCGTTCGTGCTGGCGCACCGGCTCGTCACAGCCGGCGTCGTCCTGCTGACGGCGGCGGCGATCTTCATATGCCTCAAGCGTCCCCGCCTTGCGTGGGTCCGATGGTCGATCCCCTTCACACTGATCACGCTCACCGCCATCCAAACCGGCTACCTCAGCCGCCCCTGGAAGCTCAGCGACGATCAACGGGCCGTCAGATCCGTAGCCGAATGGTTGAAGGCGAACGGATACGGCGGACGACAGGTCATGGCGACGCACGTCTGGATGCACGTATTCTGGCCAGCCCATCTCATCCCCGACAACTGGAACATCAAGCGGAGACTCACCGAAGCGCCCGCCGGCACGCTCTTCGTCTGGGACAAGAACTACAGCCCCTCCTTTCATCAGAAGATGCACCTGGCGGACTACCTGAAGGACCCGAACTACCGCCTGCTGACCAAGAACCGTTCTACCCGGGACGTGTTCTGTTGCGCGTTCGAGAAGCGCCCGCCGCAAGCGACGTCCGCCGCGTCGCGCCAGTCGGCGCCCCAACCTTAGCTGCCAGGCCAGCCAAGGAAGACGCCACAAGAGACGTCGGCAACCCTGAGCTGCGGGCCTTGGGGGTGATTCGTGAGTTGGTGCGTCGTCGCAGCTGCGGTCCTACCGTCGCCGACGACGCATAGCAAAGCCTGCAAGCCCCAGCAGGACCAGCGGTATGAACGGTCCTGCGGAACTGCCACACTTGAATCTAGCTTCGACCTCCCAGTCAGCGTCCATGACCAGATATAGCACCGTATTGGTGTCGTGGTCAACGTAGTTGGGGTCGCCTGGGTAGTTGGGGTCGTAGATCGCCCACCCAACGAACTCCTTTCCTGGGAGTGGGTTGGCCGTAAGGGTGACAGAAGTATCGCACGCGTACTTGTATTGGGGTGGACCAGATTGTATCGGGCCCGGGTCAAGGACCACCTCACCCCAGCCTCCATTTACCTCCGTGACAGTGAGCGTAGCTGTGTCAGGATGTATCATGAGTGACCAGTTGTCGATTCCGGCGTCGATCGTGTACGCATGGTTGGTGGTCCAGTTTCCCCGCCAGAAGCCAAACGAAATGGGAGCTCCCGATTGAGAGAAGTCCGGGTTGCTCCCAGAGAGGCTTACGAAGTCCGTTGCCACCTGATCGCTCAGGAACTGGATGGTCCAAGTGTACTGGTTCGCGACAAGCCCCCAGCAGCGGTACACTTCGCCAGCCTGCAGCAAAGCGGGACCTGAGGCTTGGCCTTCGCCGAACCCGCTGAACATAATAGAGTCTTCGCTGTAGTCAACCGACCTTATGGGCCCCTGCGTCGACGGGTCGTATGTAGCGCCCGCGTGGATATGGAACCCCAAGACAGCACTGCCACCTGGGCCATTGACTGTGTTGATGATCCTGCGAAACTCCCCAGGACTCCCTCCGGTGGCGCTCTGGTACGCCGTGACCGTGCCGCCACCCACCAGCGTTCGGATGATGAGGGTCCAGTCGCCATCCTCAAAGGTCCCGTCTCCGTACATGATGGGCGTTGCCGCATTGGTGGTGAGCGGAACCAGCCCAAGGATGAAGACGCCCAGACCAAGTGGAACACTGAGCCTGTCAGAAACACACGTACGCAGGTGTCGCATATCTGGACTCCGTGACTTCACCATCAACTCTCCTGATTCTGATCAGGGAACGCCTCCGTCCCCACCGACCACGATCCCCCCAGATTGGGCCCCTCCGATCCGCTTAAGGTCTACATTCTAGCCCCCCCCCCCGCTTGCGCCAAAGGCCAATCTCGGTCTTCCCTCTGGGATGGCGGGCTTGACTGCACGCCTTGGACAGAGGTCACCGTTGGCGGGGTCTGCCGTCGAGCAAGTACTGCACGACGGTCGTCGTGGCCAGGAGAGCGCAGAGAATACCGTTGAGCTGCTCGGGCCAGGCGGCGAAGAGCCGCAGGGTCTGGGCGGTCTGCCGGGTAATCTAGGTGTGGGCCGCCTCGAAGAAGTGCAGGAAGAGCGGGACCTCATCGCCCCCCCTGTCACCCCCCCCACCCCGTCGTCGGATGTGCGAGGCACGACGCCGGCCCAGAAGGCCAAGGCGGCCGATGTGTGATCGGCCCAGATGCGAGCGCCGGATGGGCCCACCGGGATCTGGTGAATCGGTCCCTCCTCGGTCATGCGGTTGTCCCCCCTGCTGCGATATGGATGGCGCTTCGGTGCGTGCGGGTCCAAGGTTCGCCCCTAGTACCCGACCACAATTGATTTTGGTGGTCGGGGGTTTCTGGCCGATAGT
>CAYMLO010000278.1:0-6238 GCA_964390905.1 uncultured Planctomycetales bacterium
CTCAACCGCTGCTCCAGGGCATGTCGTCGCCGAGCTCCGGCGACCCTACCACCAGGCGCCGGATCGGAACCACGCCGAGCCGTTGCATGGCATCGCGAACGGCTGGGGTCTCCAGGACGAGTCGCTTGTTGGACTGGCAGGTCAGGCACCACCGCGCGGTGTAGTCGACGTAGACGACCTTGCCCAAAGCCGCGGTCTCCTCCGCCAGTCCCGGCCGGTAGGTCTGCCACGGGATCGATTCTGCGAAGCTAAGCGCGGTCAATGCCGCGGGGTTCGCTGGTGCGGTTGCGCTGTCGGTTTCGGTCATCGTCAGCCCGCGCAGCTGTGGATGGAGACCGACGGCCCCCATAAGAACGATTGCCACAGCGGCTGCATAGGTCACCCAAGATCGGACCGGACCCGCGTTGAGGGGAACCCGACCGACGACCCACAATCCCAGGGACAGGATCGTCAGGAAGACCAACGTCAGGACGACCCCTTCGGCACCGACGTGTCCGGCCAGGACCCACAGCAACCACAACACCGTGGCGACCAGAAGGAAGCCCATGAACTGTTTGAACCCGTCCATCCAGGGGCCCGGGCGGGGAAGGAACTTCATCCAAGCCGGCTTGGCGGAGAGAACCATGTACGGGAATGACATCCCAACGCCCATCGCTGCAAAGATCATCAGCCGAGCCGCCGGGCCGACGGTCAACGCCCCTGCCCACGCATATGACAGGAAGGGCGCGGTGCAGCTCGTGCCGAGGATGGTCGTCAGGAATCCCTTGGCGAACGCACCGACTGGTCCCTCACGCGTTGCAGCCTGGCCTAGCTGCGCCGCCGCCCCGCCGGGAAGGCGAACCTCGAAGACGCCGAACAGGCTCAGCGCGAACCCGAAGATCACGGCGGTCAAGACAATCACGCCTTCGGGGCGCTGAAGCAGCCATCCGGGCCCGACGCGGACGAACATGGCCAGCACGCCGAGACCCAGAAAGAAGACGAGCATCCCCAGGACGAACGACATTCCCAGGATCAAGACGCGCCGCGGCTCTTCGCCCGCCTGCTGCACGAAGCTGAGGATCTTGATGCTGATCACGGGCAGAACGCACGGCATGACGTTCAACACCAGCCCTCCGGCGAGAGCCAGCAACAACAGGAGCCCAAGCCCGGTCGACTTGTCCTCATGCGTGGCTGGATCGGTCGGGGAGCTATCGAGACTTGCCGTCTGCCTGGCTGTCGGCTCAGGTGGACTGCCAAACCACTCGGCGTTCGCCGGTTGGATCGACGCGCCGGTGCCAGCGGCCACCAGGGAGACGTCTACAGCGATGTACTGAGGCGGAAGGCACGCGCCGCCCTCGAGACAGACTTGAACGACCAAAACACCATCGACGTGGATCTTCCCGGGCTCGAGATCGGCCGTCGCGCGGCCCGGGACTCGGATGACCACCTGTCCGGCATACTCGCTGACCTTCGTGCCGAGGAATTCCCGGATCTTCCCCGACGGGAAGACGGGTCGGCCCAGGTCGATCACATCGGGCCCACCGAGGAAGAGGTCCGTGGCGACAAGGCCCTTGTCCAACGGCGTGTGCGACTGGATGTGCGCGCCCGGCGCGATCGTCAGACGCACGCCCACCTCGAACCGATCTCCCGGGCGGACGTGATCGACGTTCAGCCCCGTCTCGACCTGAACGTGCCGGGCTTGGTCCGGGAGCACAGGCATCTGACGGCGTGCGTCCTCGAACCGCTTCTCGTTCGGCGACTTGACGTCCCCCGAGCGGGCCGTCACCGGGAGCTGCAGCGAAACGACCTTCTTGCCGATCACGCAAAGGGTCTTGCATGCGAGCCAGTTCGACCGGGCCGAGAGCTTCACCGTCTTGCCCGGCTCGAGCGTCTTGGGCGGGGTAACTTCGGTCCAGAGCAGCACCTTACCCTCATGGCCAAACGAGATGATGTCAGACGCATCGACGAACTTGTGAGGGGCCGGATACATCAACGGGCCCGTCTTGAACCCCGCTGGCAGGACCCATTCGACCCGCGTCGGCTGACCGGTCTCGCCGCTGTACTTCCAGTAGATATGCCATCCGGGCTTGACGTCGAAGATCAGCCCCAACAGGAACGGATGACCTGGCGTCACCGAAGTGACATCGGTGATCATCGCAACGTCGACATAGGGGGGAGTGTCGCGGGAATCGTGGGGCGCCGAGGATGACTGAGCGAGGGCCAGATTGCCCAGCACACCCAGATGGGGGGCAAGATTGAGCGCGACCGTCCCGAGAATCAGGCATCGCATCATCGCAAACGACCTCCCGGCGTCGGCGTCGAGCATGACCCGCGTTTGCCCAAATGATGGCGTTCCGATTCGACAGGGTTATCCTAACCGTCGCTGGCAGCCGCGTCAGCTCCCGGCAACGGTGCTTTGCCCCAAAAAAAGACCCACCCTCCACGAAGAGGGTGGGGCCGAGAATAGCTGATCCAGGTGGGCGAGCCGAAAAACACCCGTACCAGCCTTCTTCCCGATCTTTGCATCGTCAGCGAGCAGTTCCCATTGCGGCTTCCCCTGGCTTTTGCCCGGGCTAGCGTCGCCTCGCCTGCTTTCACTGGTTCAGATGCTGGGGCAGCCATGTTTCTTCCATGTGCCCATAGAAGAGGTACGGTCGGTCAGGCGTCCCGGCGAAGGGGGAGGCCCGGAGAGGTCTGTGTGCCCGGAGAGATCCCGGCGGAGGGTCGCACGAGGCGGACGTGCAGGGCGATTCAGGGCGTTCGCCAGCGCCGTCCGTCCCGCGCCAGCAGCGTGTCGGCTTGTGTCGGTCCCCAGCTTCCCGCTTCGTAGGCGTAGAGCGACTCGGTGTCGCCCGCTTGTCCGGCAGTTTCCCACGCGTCGAGGACCGGCGTCAGCAGCGACCAAGCGATCTCGATGTTGTCACTTCGCGTAAACAGCGTCTGATCTCCCAACATGCAATCGAGCAGCAGACGTTCGTAGGCGTCGCGGAGCTCGGCACCGAACGCCTCGCGGTAGCTGAATGTCATCGTCAGCGCACTCATGCACAGCTTGGGACCTGGGGTCTTGGCCTGGATGGTCAGCGACATGCCTTCTTCGGGCTGGACGTTCAAGGCCAGGATATTGGGAGCGAGCTGATCGGGCAGGATGGGGGTGAAGATGGAGTGCGGGACGCTCTTGAACGTCAGCGCGATCTCGCTGACCCTCCGCTTCATCCGCTTGCCCGATCGAAGGTAGAACGGCACGCCCTGCCACCGCCAGTTGTCGATCATGACCTTCATGGCGGTGTAGGTCTCCACGGCCGAGTCCCGCGCGACGCCGGGCTCGGCGCGATAGCCTGCCGGCTCGCCGTCCCCGCCTCGCCCCGGGCCATACTGTCCGCGGACCACCCATTCCCCCAGCCGGTCCAGCGGGAACGGCCTGATCGACCGAAGCAGCTTGGATTTCTCCTCGCGGATACGGTCGGCGTCAAAGGAGCTCGGCGGCTCCATGGCCACCATCGTCAGCATCTGGAGCATGTGGTTCTGGAACATATCGCGAAGCAGGCCGGTGTTCTCGAAGTACCCCGCCCGGTGCTCCACGCCGACCGACTCGGCCACGGTGATCTGGACGTGATCGACGTACCGCCGGTTCCAGAGCGGCTCGAAGATCGCGTTGGCGAACCGGAACATCAAGATGTTCTGAACCGTGTCCTTGCCCAGGTAGTGGTCGATGCGGTAGATCTGCTCCTCGTCCAGGTTCTGTTGGAATCGCCGGTTCAGTTCCCGGGCGCTTTGGAGGTCATACCCCAAGGGCTTTTCGACGACGATCCGGCGCCACGACCCGCGCGTGGCCGGCTGCTTGGTCAGTTTCTGTCGGCCCAATCGTCTGGCCACGTCTCCGTAGATCTCCGGCGGAATCGAAAAGTAGAAGACCCGATTGCCGCCGGTCTCGTGGTCGATCTCCAGGCGCCGTATCCGCCGTGACAGCTCGGCGTACAACTGCTGGGTCTTGTAGTCCCCGTGGACGTAGTGACAGCGCTGGACGAACGCGTCGTGATCCGAAGCCTGCGCATCGGCGGCGGCCTGGGAGATGGCCTCCCGGACGCTTGCGCGGAACTCGTCGTCGGTCATCTGGGTTCGCGCGCACCCCAGCACGAAGAACGCCTCGGGCATGAGCTCGCGACGGAACAGGCCAAACAGCGCGGGCAAGAGCTTCCGTTTCGTCAGATCGCCGGATGCGCCGAAGATGACCACCCCGCACGGCTCCGGCTTCATCTCCATACAGAACAGATCCATCTTGGTCGTCTGCGCGTTGACCGTGGCCATGCCGATGGCTCCTTGTCGCTCGGCGGGAAGTCCAACTCAAGATCAGTCTACACCATGTGCGGTTGACGGCAACGCCCAGAACACCTGGGCGGCGTTGCTGAGGTGGCGGAGAAGGGACCCAGGCCCCTGGGCATCTTGGTCCAGGGGATGTATCGTGTATCGCTAGATCGCCCGTACGGGACGGGGAATCACGCTGGAAAGGGGAATGCCGATGGCCCTGCCCGAGTCGTGGAGGGCGCGCCTTAAGGCATGCCTCCGTTCCGACTGGCGCTCATGCCCGTCCGCGCTGGCGTGAACGGGTTGACCGTCCCGACGGACCCGGACGCCGACTACGAAACCTACTGGCAGAGCCCCCTGGTCGTGATCGCAATCGAAAGGGCTGAAGGATGCGGAAGCTAGGGATCGGAACCACGGGACTGCTGTTGCTGGCAGGTCTATCGGGAGACGCGCGGTCGTCTGGGCTGAACGAGCGACAGGCGCGGCGGTCACCGGAGTGGGTAACGCGCGGCGTGATGTACCAGATCCAGCCGCGCGCCTTCACGCCCGAAGGCACCCTCAGGGCGGCGACGGCCCGGTTGCCGAAGGTCGCCGAGGTGGGGGCCGACATCGTCTACCTATGCCCCGTCTTCGTGGCCGACGACGACGAGGACCGCAGATTCTGGAGCCCGCGTCAGAAGGCCTCCCGAATGAACAACCCGCGCAATCCGTATCGAATCAAGGACTACTTCCACGTCGACCCGGAGTACGGAACGGACGACGACCTGAAGGCGTTTGTCGCCGCAGCGCACAAGCTCCAGATGCGCGTGCTGTTAGATATGGTCTACTTGCACTGCGGCCCGACGGCGGGATTCCTCGAGGAGCACCCGGACTTCGTCAAGCGGGACAAGGACGGCAACGTGGCCTACGCCAAGTGGAACTTCCCCGCCCTGAATCACGCCAGCCCCAGACTCCGCGAGTACCTCTGGAAGAACATGGCGTATTGGGTCCGCGAGTTCGACGTCGACGGATTCCGCTGCGACGTCTCTGACGGTGTTCCCTTGAGCTTCTGGGAGACCGCGCGCGATCGCCTGGAGAAGATCCGCCCCGATATCTGCATGTTGGCCGAGGGACGGCGGCGCGAGGATCAGCTCAAGGCGTTTGACCTCGACTATGGTTGGGGGTTCCGTTGGGACAACGCCGCCGGGATCAGGAGACGATGGGCCAAGATGCGCAACGAGCGGCCGCGCGGTGGGGCCCGCTTCATCCGGTTCATTGACAACCACGACATCGCCAACGACGCGTGGCACAACCGTATTGAGAGGGCGTGGGGGACCCGGCGCGTCGACGCCACGCTGGTTGTCCTGTTCACGCTCGACGGCGTGCCGTTCTTGTACAACGGGCAGGAGGTCGCCGACACCGCCCGCCACAGCATCTTCGGGCGGTTGCCGATCGACTGGGCAAACGCCGAGACGCCGACGGGCAAGGCGCGTTTCGCGTTCTGCAAGAAGCTGTGCGCGATGCGCCATACAGAGCGGGCGCTGACGCACGGCGCAGTCGCGTGGGTGGACAACGATGCCCCCGAAGCAGTCCTGTCGTACCTACGGACGCTTGACCGCGAGCAGATCCTGACGGTCGTCAATCTGACCGGACAACAGGTCAGCGTTCGACTTGTTGGGCCTCTCGAAGGAAGGTCGGCCTTGCGTACGCTGCTCGCCCACGGGGTGAAGGAAGAGGCCGTGAAGGGCCGAAAGAAGGTCCTCGTGTTGGACGGCTATGGCTTCCTTGTTGGCAAGCGGCAAGGAAATGTGTCGGGGAACTGAGTAACCCGCATAGGGTGCGTCTTGTCGCACCGTCCCGCTCTGGGCGTACGGCAATTCTGTGTGAGTCCTCCCCTATCGACGGCTTTTCTCTAGACATTGCGCGGCGAACCACCTTCGATATGTGGACGAAGGCGTGTAGAATCGCCCTGTTCCTC
>CAYMLO010000279.1:0-6229 GCA_964390905.1 uncultured Planctomycetales bacterium
GGCTGCACAGTATGACCGAGATGAAGGTGAACGGCCCGGCCCGCCGGGTGCTTGTCCGAAAGGGCGATGCGCGGATGGACGTTCGGATGCTGGCCCCCGACAAGATCTGCTTCGCACAGACCGACCAGGCGTTGCCCCCGCCGGAGTCGGGCCGCACATGGCCGAAGCAATGGCACCTGACGGCGTCGACCGTCGACAAGGCCCCGGCCACCCAGTTCCTGACGGTCCTGTGGCCGTGGAAGGACCAGGCGCCTCCCGACAACGCCGTCCGGAAGCTGGACCATCCCAGCCTGTTGGCCTGCGAGATCGCCCTGGCAGGTCAACGGCACGTCGTCGCCTTCAAGACCGCGGATCAATCAGGAGACCACGTCACGTTGGGCAACATCAAGACGGATGCCGCCGCCTTCGCCGTCCGATTCGACCCAACGGGCAAGGCAACGGACTACACGATCAACGACGCCCGCGCGTTGTGGGTTGACGGCAAGAAACTGTTTGCCTCGCCCAAGCGTTGCACGCAATAAAAGAGGTCGGAGCGGCGCGAAGGACTCCCGGTCTGTAGAGGATGTGCGCCCCTCTGTTCTGCGAAAATTGACGGTACCTCCCCTTCAACGTATGATTCCTTTCATTCACGACACCTCCCCCGTCTATGCCAGCACGTAGGAGAGGCCAGATGGCGTGCAGACACGCAGTTGTGATCGTTGGCGTCAACATGGGACTTCTGTTCTCGCCGGTCATGGGTGAACAGAAGGCCGACACGGACGGAAGGATGCGAATCGCCGTTCTGGAGTTCGACATCGCTGAAGGGATTCGCATCGACAAGGTGGTGTTCGCCGACGCCTTGGCCGGAACGCTTCAGAAGCATGGGAACTTCCATTGCATCGAGCGGCGCCGAATCCTCGACGTCTTGAAAGAACAGGAATTCCAGATCGCGATGCTCTCCGAGGCGAAGCACGCGGCCAGGTTGGGTAAGGTCCTGGACGTCCGCGGTCTGGTCTGTGGCAGCGTCGGGCGCGTGGGCAGGGAGTACGTCGCCACCTGTCGCCTCGTCGACGTCCACGGCGGAAAGGTGATGACCTCCTCGGCAGCCAGGTGTCGCATCGGGGAGCCGTTCAGTTCCCTCGCCACACAGGTAGCCGCTGAGGTCCTCGCCGCGTTTCCGCCCGAAGGGTTCATCATCAAGATGCAAGAGGCCGCGGACAAGTCGGCGGAGGCGATCATTGATCTGGGGAAGCGCCACGGCGTCGACATGCACACGAAGCTCGACGTGCTGGAGGAGCACATCATCGAGCACCCGCGTTCGAAGGAGAAGATGCGTGTTCTTCGAAAGATGGGCGTGCTCCGGCCTCTGGAGGTCGACCATGATTTCACCACGGCGAAGGTTCCCAAGGAGCTCGCCGGAAAGGTGAAGCCCGGCATGCGCGTGCGGGCGACGACGCCGATCCAACAGATCAAGCGAGCGGCCATGCTCGGCGAGACCTTCGAGCTGATGCTCTGGATGGGCTCCGATTTGAGAACTAGCAAGTGGGCGGTCTCGCTGAATCAGAAGATCGAAGCCGATCTCGTGAGGGCCTTCTACGGGAGCGTCTTTCGGGTCATCGATCGGGAAGAGGTCGAGGCCCGTCTCGCCCGATCCCGCGCCGCAAGGGGAAGGGGGCGTGGACGTGTTTCAGGCCGCCCCATTCGGTATCGCACTCGCAAAGAATGGGGGAACCGCACAGAGCCCCTCCCAGTCGATCTGGTCCTTGACGTGTACGTCAGCCAATCCCCATATGCGCACTCTACCAAGAGTGATCTGTCAGCCAAGCTAACGCTCGTCGAGACAGGGCACATACTGACTGCGCACGCCAAGACCGTGGACGAGAAACAGTTGTCCCCCGAGACACCTGGCGAGATCGCCAAGGACATCCGGCAGATGCTGATTGACTGGTACGGCAAATATCAAGCGGCCAAGAAGGGCTTGGGGGCAAAGGGCCCGGAGGCGGAGCGTTTCTAGGCGCTAGTCAACGCCTGGTCAGTCGCCCGTCGCTGGGACCTTGGGGCTTCTCGCGTCTTCTTGAGCGGAAAAACGGGACAGGTTCGTTTTTCGGGCGCGACAGAAGCACAGAAAACGAACCTGTCCCGCTTTTTGTCGACTACTCAAACTCGACGGCGGGTCCGGGTTTCACGCGGAAGATCGCCTGCCGGATGCTCGAGCCGTGGCCCTTGGCGAACTCTCTGTAGTACAAGCAGAGGATCCGGCCGTCGTCCAACGCGACCATGCTCGGGTAGGCCCCGGGGCCAGTGTCGATGCTGATCGGTTTGCCCCACGTCTGTCCGTTGTCGGTCGAGAGCGTCACGCTGGTCCCACGATGGCGACTGGCGCAGAGGAGCAACCCGTCGCGGGTCTGTAGCAGGTAGGGACAATCCGCCCGATGCGGGAATCTCACCGGCTTGCTCCACGTTCGCCCTCCGTCGTCAGAGAACGATTGGCTCGCCCGGCGTCTCATGACGCAAAGCAGTCGACGGTTCTTCAGCTGGATGATACTGGGCTCCTGTAGCTGGACCTCCGGATCGGGGTCGATGAAGACCGGATCGCCCCAGGTCTTCCCGTCATCCGTGGAGCGGAGAATCACCGAACGGTCTCGCAGGCCCGGCTTGTCCTCGTACTTCCGCGATTTCGTGTCCCGCCCGTAGATCGGCATCAGCAGCGTCCCGTCCTCGAGCTCCACGACGGGGCTGCTCGTTGCGGTGACGGTGCGGAACGGGGAATTGACTGCCTTCGGCGCATCCCATGTCCGGCCCCCGTCAACGCTGCGGACCACCCGGACGATAAACGAGATGGGCACCTCGCTGCGACCGTAATACGTCATGAACGTGCAGATCACGGTTCCCTTGCGGGTCTGCATCAGGCTGGGATCGCGATCGTCGCCGTCCAGGTCGATCAACGTTCGAGGCTTGGACCAGGTGGCCCCGTCATCCTTGGAGCGCATCATGCAGATCCGACCGCCCTTCGGCGAGCTATCCCGCGGCAAGGACGCATGACCGTAGCCTGCATAGAAGCACGCAATCAGGTCTCCGCCGGCCAACTTGCAGACGTCGGGGAAGGCTTCGTACTTGCCCGATTCGTTCCGCGTCACCTGCCTGTTCTCGGCTCTGCAGGTGGCCATCGCCGTGAGCAGCACGACCGCGGAAACAGCGCCGCGCACCTGTATCTTCATGCGAAACCCTCACTCGCACAGGAAAGGGGACGGGAGTCTCTTGTAGCCCCAAGAAAGGCACGCACAGAAAGACCCCTGACACGAATGGCACCGCCGTCGCCAGTCCTTTCCATGCAGTGCGTCTGCGTTCTTTCTAGTTCCGCTCGCAGTTGACCGCGTGAAGGCTCTTTGATTCTCCGGCGTGTCGGGCATGGTGAAGGTGAAGCCGTCAACGAGCTTGGCGTGAAGGCCTTTCCACGACCCGCGTGGATCGGCATCGCACTCTAGTTGCCGGGCCGACGCGACCACGAGACACGGCTTGACGACAACATCAAACTCCCTCTTGTGACCCGTGCGAGGAGTGGCTACGGTACCCATGACAAAGCCCTTCCTGGCTTCATCGCCGAACCAAGCCAAGGAAGGCCAAGGGCATCATCGCATCCGGTCATGCCGGATGCAAGACGCCAACGCACGACAGAGGTTGCCAGAACCAGCGTCGGCCGTCGTTGTTAACTTCGCGCCCACGGGGCGAAAGACTCACGGCGGTGCCCTTCGTTCCTGACACCTTTTCGCAAGGAGGACTTGCGATGGAGGATTCGACCACACGACGTTCATTCGTACAGGCGATCGGTCTTGGCGCCGCTGCGCTGGGAATGGAGCAATCGGCCCAGGCCGAGGAGAAACCCATCCAGGGCTTCGAGAAGGCGGTGACCGGTCCGGACGCCTCGAAGGGCTGGAAGCCCGTCTCCAACCGCAAGATTCGCGTGGGCATCGTCGGATACGGCGTCTGCCGGTTCGGAGCGGCCTTCAGCTTTCAGGACCACCCGAACGTGCAGGTGGCGGCGGTCAGCGATCTGTTTCCCGATCGGTGTGCAGCGCTGGCCAAGGCCTGCCGGTGCGACAAGACGTACCCCTCCCTCGAGGAACTCATCAAGGACGACGCGATCGAGGCGGTGTTCGTGGCGACCGACGCCCCGAGCCATGCGCGGCACTGCATCGAGGTCCTCAAGCACGGCAAGCACGTCGCCTCGGCCGTGCCGGCCGTCTTCGGCTCGCTCGAGGACGCTGACAAGCTCCTCGAGGCCGTCAAGCGCGCCGGCCGGAAGTACATGATGTTCGAGACGTCCTGCTTTCACGCGGATCTTCACGCGATGCGGCAGATCTATAACGCGGGGGGCTTCGGCAAGCTCGTGTACGCCGAAGGAGAGTACTATCACTACACCGCGCAGCCGATTGCGTCATACAAGGACTGGCGCGTCGGCACGCCTCCGCAATGGTACCCGACGCATTCGAACGCCTACTACATGGGCGTGACGGGGGGCAGCTTCACCGAAGTGAGTTGCATGGCCATGCCCAGTCGGACCCAGTGGCTGCAGGCGCCGCACAATCGCTACAAGAACCCGTTCGGCACCGAGATCGCCCTGTTTCGAACCAGCGAAGGCGGCATGGCGCGGATGGCCGTCAGCTGGGATACGCCCGGACGCAGCGGGGAGATGGGCCGGATTCGCGGGCAGAAGGGGACCTTCTACGGCAAGTACGAGGGGCTCGAGAAGCGCCTTTTGCCCACGAAGCGTCCGCCGCTCCCTCCCCGAGTACAAGCCGGCGGACACGGCGGCTCACACGGTTACCTGATGAACGAGTTCGTTACGGCGATCCTCGAGGACCGCAAACCCCTCGTGGACATCATCCAGGCATTGGACATGACCGTCAGCGGCATCGTGGCCCACCAGTCCGCCCTGAAAGACGGCGAACTGATGAGGATACCGCAGTATAGACTGTAAAAAAAGGGGACATTCTACTTTTCTGCGCCCCCGCCTGGGTTCCGCCCCTGCGTCACAGACTGCGTCTCCCACTCGCAGCATCGCGGGAGGACGAGAATGAGGATAGGAATGGCACCGACGGCCCGGTCCATGCTGCTTGCCCCCGTGGCGTCATTGCCGTACGGGACGCTCCTCTCAGCGGAGGAGCAAGCAGGCCCTGCAAGGGGAGTGCTTTCCGCGGCAGCCGCCCCCGTCGCGCCGCAACCCGTTCTCGACCTGCGTTTGACCGAGACTCCGAAGCCGGCCTATGGCCAACCCCTTCCCGCCAAGATCCAGGGCCGCGTGGTCCTCGACGACAAAGGGGACGGACAGGTGGATCCGACCGAGAAAGGCGTCCCGAACGTGTCTGTGAGCGACGGCTACACAGTCGCCAGAACGGGCCCTGATGGCACCTACTGTCTCACGCCATCGAAGTTCGCCGTCTTCGTCAGCATCACGCGCCCCACGGGATATGACGTGGCGGGTGCGTGGTACAAGCCCGTGGGCGCTCGAATCGATTTCGCGCTCAAGCCGGCGGCCCGTGACGAGAACGAATACATCTTCGTGCATGTCACCGACGCGCACATCTCCTCCAACCGCCGATCGATCGAGGGGCTGAGTCGTTTCGTGCGGGAAGTGAACGCTTTGACCCCGAGGCCACGTTTCGTTGTGAACAGCGGCGATCTCGTGAACCTGGACAAAGCGCTCAGCACCCCACCTCGCACGGGACACGCTTGGTTTCGCAACTACGTAGGCATCATGAACCATCTGGCCATGCCTTACTACAACGTGGCCGGCGACCACACCGACTCCTCCTATCGCCTCAAGGAGTTCCCGCGTGGGGACATCCGTTGCGGCAAGCCGATGTACTGGGAGTATCTCGGCCCGCACTTCTTCTCGTTTGAGTACGGCAGGATTCACTTCGTGTCTGCGGATTACGCGTATCATCTCGGCAGACGTCAGATCCGCGGCAGAGAGTACCCCACACTCCAGGTCCAGCCAATGCACGTGGAATGGCTGAAGCAGGACATGGCCAATCGCACAACGGGTTCCTTTGTTGTCACCACGTCGGAGCATGACTTGACCAAACACTGTCCCGGCTTTTCCGAGATGGCCAGGCAGTATGACGTGAGACTTCAGCTGACTGGCGACGATCACATCGTTGCTCACAGGGCGCGGTTTGTCCCGTACCGCACGGGCGGCGCATTGTCCGGCACGTGGTGGGATGGGCCGTGTGCCGACCTCTCTCAGCAG
>CAYMLO010000280.1:0-6211 GCA_964390905.1 uncultured Planctomycetales bacterium
AGTGGCACGTGGAGTAGCCGATCGAGAGAAAGACGGGCTTGTTCTCCTTACGGGCCTTCTCGAACGCCTCCGTTCCCCACGGGTACCAGTCGACGGGATTGTCGGCGTGCTGGAGGAGGTAGGGGCTCTTCTCGTACTGCAGCCGGTTCTTCCCGGCTTCGATCTGGCAATCTGTGATCACGTGCGTCATTTCGGGTCCACCCTTCGAGATGATGGCCACGCTCGCCAAACCGAAGGCGAGCAGCGGCAGGATCGCATCTGGGACAGAGCGCGTCGGGATCTTCATGGGGCCCTGGGCTTTCGTGTCGCGGCCACCCGTATAGACGGAGCCTTCGCCACTGGTTAGATGGCCGACTCGAGCACATCGATCCGTGTGGGGGACAGAAAGGGCGGGGCGGCTGGCACCTATTCAGCCTGCTGGGGGGAGGCCGCGGTTGGGGGGACATTGACGAGGGCCGCTCAGCCGCTATCCTTTGTGGCGAACCACCATGAGCGAGACCGCAGACGACTTCGATCGGGACGTCCTGGCCGCCAGGATCCTGCTGCGGGGTGCCCTGCCACTGCTGAAGGTGATCCTGCAGGAGGATGACGCCAAGGCCGCCAAGTTCGCCGGTCTGAACGCCGTCGTCCAGTTCGCCGTGAAAGACAGCGACCTGGGGTCGTATCTCGAGTGGACGGACGGGCAGCTCGACGTCAAGCACGAGATCCATCCGAACCCGACGGTCGCGTTTAGGTTCGGCACCCCCGCCAAGCTGGTGGCCTTTCTGACCGGCAAGACCGCTCTGCCTCGCATCAGCGGGTGGACCCACGTGGGACTGCTGCTCAAGGTCATCCCGCTGCTGCTGTCGCTCAAGCTGCTCATGCCCAACGTCGTTCCCACGGACACCGCGCGCAAGCTCCTGAAGGTCAAGCTGCTGATGTACATGGTCACGACGGCGCTGAGCCAGCTGAACAAGGGCGGCGAGCCGGAGATGGTCAAGTTCTGCGCCAAGAGCCCCGACCGCATCTACCAGTGGTCGGTCG
Source organism: uncultured Planctomycetales bacterium (assembly GCA_964390905.1). Lineage (GTDB taxonomy): Bacteria > Planctomycetota > Phycisphaerae > UBA1845 > JAFGLZ01 > JAFGLZ01. Next base: position 1,024 of record CAYMLO010000280.1, read on the forward strand.
AGCCGGACGGCCCATTCGCGTATCTGCGGATCAAGGCGGGCAAGACCAAGGCCGGCCGGGGCATCTACACCCGCCGCCGGCCTTTCGTGCACATGAAGTTCAACGGACTGGACGGGGCCTTCGCCGTGATGACCAGCCAGGTGGACACCGTCGAGGCCGTCAAGGTCGGCCACCTCGACCTGGAGGGCAGTCCGGAATACGCCAAGGAGATCGGCATCTTCATGAAGCGGATCGAAGGTCTGATCGCTTAGAAGCCGAAACGTCCAAACGTCGAAACGTCGAAACATCAAAACGTCGAAATGGACGGGCGGAGGGGGTTCATTTCCTCGAGTCCTGATGGGGTGAATCGCTGAACGCCAATCTGGCTGACTCTACGCGTGGCCGCAGCCGATCCGCGGATCGCTTCAGGCCCTACCTGTTTTTGGGGCCGAACTTCGCGGGATTCCTCCTCTTTACGTTCGGCCCCATCGTTGCCGCCGTCGCGCTGAGCCTGTTTCGCTATCACCCGCTCAAACAGGAAGTCGATTTCGTCGGGCTGCACAACTTCGTCGAGCTGCTCGGCTGGACCCGCGACGCCTCGGGCGCGGTGACGTTCTCGGATCCCTACTTCTACAAGTATCTCAAGAACACCGTCGTGCTGATGATGACCATCCCGTTCAACATGATCGGCGCGCTGCTGCTGGCGATGCTGCTCAATCAGCAGCTCCGCGGCCGGATCTTCTTCCGTACCGTTTTCTTTCTGCCGCACCTGTGCGGGGGCGTGGCGTTGTTCATGTTGTGGCGGATGATGTTCATCCCCGACGCGAACGTGGGTGTGATCAATGGGCTGCTGCGACACGTCGGGATCGCGGGCCCGGCTTGGCTTCAGGACACGTTCTGGGCCAAGCCGGCGCTGATGATCATGATGGTCTGGACGGCCATCGGCGGCTACAACATGATCCTGTACCTCGCCGGGCTGACGCAGATCCCCGTCGAGCTGTACGAAGCGGCCGACATCGACGGCGCGAGCTGGTTCCAGCGGCTGCGACACGTCACCTGGCCGCAGCTCGCGCCGACCAGCTTCTTCATCCTGATCACCAGCGTCATCGGCGGGTTCCAGGGCGGGTTCGAGGCCGCCTACGTCATGACTGCCGGCGGTCCCGACGGGCAGACCAAGACGATCAGCTTCTACATCTACGAAAACGCGTATGAATGGGGCCAGTTCGGCTACGCGGCCGCGATATCGCTCGTCCTGTTCAGCATCATCCTGGCGATCACGCTGATCAACTGGCGATACGGCGGCAAGCAGCTCGACGTGGCGTAGGGATACAGCGCTGTACCTTCGGAGGATGACGGATGGCGACGCAGAAGCGTGGGATGCTGTGCTGTTGCGTGTGCATGTCGGTTCTGGCGGGCTGCGCATCTGCGCCTTCTGGGTCTACTAAGGCGCCCGCGTTGAGTGAGGCTACCCGCCCCGAGCCGGTGCCTCCCAACAAGACGCAGGTCGTGATCATCGGCACGTGCCATACCGGGCACCACAGGCACCCGACGTACGACCGGACGGTGCTGAGAGACATCATCGTGTCCTGCAGGCCAAGCGCCATTCTCCTCGAGTTCCCCACAGACTGGGTGGTTCCCCAGGGGGAATCCCGGACAGGGGCATACTGGAAGGGCACCGAGGGCTGGGCCACGGACCGCGCGACCAGAAAGCTGGGCGTTCCGTTGATTCCGTACGACATGGCCGGCAGGAACAAGTTCTACCAAAAGACACAGTATTTCGAGAGGCAGCAAAGGGCCCGCAAGCTCTACAAGGAATGGGCAGAACGTATCCGCTCGGAAGCCCCGGATTCGCTCGCCGCCAAGATCTGCAAGGTCCACGACGACGCTCACTCATCTCCAGAGGCGCTTTCAGCTCGCGCCACGCCCGAGGTGATTAATTCGGCGGCGCTCGATCGAGTGGTGAAGATCAAGCTAGGACTCATCAGCGAGGTGATTCCTGCCCTCGTCAAGAGCACCGGCGGCAGCCAGACGCTCGTTGAGGACCGGCAATTCGCGCATCGCGTGTGGCTCGACCGCAACCGGACCATGGCCGACAACATCCTCAAGATAGCTGATCAATACCGCGGCAAGCGGATCGTGGTCACCACGGGGTGCTACCATCGATACATCCTGCGTGACCTGCTCAAGGACGAGCAGACGATCGACCTGAAGGAGTACTGGGAACTGTCCGACCGCTAGGAACGGCGTGTGCGGCTAGAGAGCGATCCATGGCGCGGACCGAATCAACCCGAGCGCGGTTCATCCGGCTGACCGGCAGCTACACCGTCCTGCTGCTGCTCGGCGTGACGATGGCCTTGCCGTTCGTCTGGACGGCGTTGACCAGCCTCAAGCAGGAGGTCGAGGTCTTCACCGGTTGGATGCCGTCGTCGCCGTCGCTGGACAACTACGGGCGGGTGTTCGACGCCTTGCCGTTCGGTCGATTCTACATCAACAGCGCGATCGTGGCCGTCTTGGCCACGATCGGCCAGGTCTTCACTAGCTCGCTGGCGGCCTATGCCTTCGCACGTCTGACGTTCCGCGGCCGGGACGTGCTGTTTCTCGGCTACCTGGCCACGATGATGATCCCCCGCGACGTGACGATGATCCCGGTCTTCATCTTGATGAAGAAGCTGCCCCTGGTGGCCAATGCGGTGTTCGGCACGACGTACTTCGGCGACGACGTGTGGTTCCTGAACCTCTGGTACGCCGGCCGACCGCTCGGGCTCAACTCGTACTTCGCGCTGATCGCGCCGGGCATGTTCAGCGCGTACGGGACGTTCATGCTGCGACAGTTTTTCCTGAGTATCTCACACGAGATCGAGGAGGCCGCCACCATCGACGGTTGCGGGCTGTGGGGGGTCTACTGGCGGATCGTCCTGCCGCTGAGCAAGCCCGCGCTGGCCACGCTGACGATCTTCACGTTTCTGGGCAGTTGGCGAAGCTTCATCTGGCCGCTGATCATGACCAGCAGCGAGGAGATGATGACGCTGCCCGTCGGGCTGAGCCAGCTGATCAGCTTCTACGTCTCGGAGTACACCATGATCGCCGCCGGGTCGATCGTCATGCTCCTGCCGATGATCTTCGTGTTCGTCCTGGGCCAGCGCTGGTTCGTCCGCGGAATCCAACTCGGCGCGGTCAAGGGATGACCCCCCATCGAACCGGGCGTAGCTGTCCCAAGAGGAGACGCGACCGTAGGCAAGCGTTTTCCCCTGTATCGTTCCGCAACGATCGCGTCCGCGATTGACCCGCTGCGCGGTGTGAACCGGCGATACAGCTGGCCCATTTGGGCATAAGATCAGATTCCCCCTGAAGGAATGAATAACCCATTGCAATTGATAGAGGTCGCTTTATACTCACAGTACGTAGATCGGAGGGACTCAGGGTCGGCAAGCGCTCGCGAGAATCGGGCCGAGGGAATCGCATGTCCATCCTCGGGTGACTGGGGACGCATGTCACCAGCAAGATCGGAGCCGCATTGCCGGAGCAAGCGTGACCGTGAGCAGCAAGATGAACATCAGGAAGGGGCCGACTCCGACCAGGGCCTTGGCGAAGCAATGATTGCGAGCAGTCATTCCTGCGCTGGAGCATTCATCGTATATGGACGCGCGAAATCGTTGTTGCCGGGGATGGGAGGCGAGCGATGAGTAAGCACGATCGGGCAGTGTTCGTCGTTGCGATTGGCGTCGCGTTGGGTTCGCCGCGAGCAGGGAGGGCAGATACACCCGTAGGAGGGCCCATTTGTACCGATATGCACTGGACCCAGGCAGGCAGTCCGTACATCGTCGAAGACACCATCACCGTCCTGTGCGGCGCAACGGTCACGATCGATCCTGATGTGATGGTGCGCTTTGAGCCTAACGTGGCGCTTGTCGTCGAAGAAGGAACGCTGGTGGCGCGAGGAAGCGACCCTTCACCGGTTCAGTTCACCGCCAACCAGAGGGACCCCAACGAAACGGACCCCAACGAGATCGACCCCGAAAAGCGATGGGGTTACATCCAGTTCTCCCCCAACGCCGTCGATGCAACGTTGGACCCAAACGGAAGCTATTCCTCCGGGAGCATCCTCGAGCGCGTCATCGTTGAGTACGCTGGTTCGGACTCCGGTGTCGGCGCGGTCCGAGCCATTGAGAGCCGGCCGCTGATCGATGGCTCGAGGGTTCAGTACAACTCCACTACGGGCATCTATGTCGAAGGCGCGGGCGCCGCCTCAATCCACCTGCGTGACAACACCATCACCGGTAACCGTTCCCCCTCTCGTGGTGGTGGTGTTCGGGTTCACTACTCGGCTTCGTGCACGCTGACGGGCAACATCATCACGGGTAACTTCGCTTCGACCTCCGGGGGAGGCGTCGATCTCTACTACTCCGAGTGGACGACGCTGAGGGACAACACGATCATGCATAACTCTGCTTCCCAGAACGGGGGAGGCGTGTCGCTTCATTGGTACTCGTTCTCGTGCACGCTAACAAGCAACGCCATCACGGATAACTCTGCCTCGTGGGACGGAGGGGGGGTGTACACTGTTTACCACTGCGATTTCCTAGCACTAAGCAACAACATCATCTCGCGCAATTCTGCGGGCGACGACGGCGGTGGCCTGGGCTTCATGGGTGGCAACACTGACTGGCCCACACTGACGAGCAACATCATCGACGAGAATTCCGCGTGGACGGGAGGAGGGCTGTATCTAGCTAACAACGGCGCCACGTTGCTGTGCAATCAGATTACCGCGAATACTGCGGTCAGTCACGGAGGGGCAATATACGCATGGACGGCGAACGACGTCACGCTTTTGGGCGACCGGATCACGAACAATCACAGCAACTTACCCGATGGCGTAGGGGGGATCTATCTGACGGATGGAGCGGACTACTGGGACCTGACTGGGCAGAATGACCCCAACGATCCCAATTGCGCCTGCGCCTGTGTTCAGATCCACGGCAACGACAACTGCCAACTCTACAACAACAATGACTTCGGCGGGAGCACCGATTGTGGTGCCCCAGGAAACGTCGACGCCCGTTGTGTCTACTGGGGCACCGCGGATCCGAACCAGATTGAGCAGGGGATCTACGACTTCTCCGACGATCCGAACAAGGGGGTTGTTTGCTATGACCCGTACCTCAGCGACGAGTGTACCTGTACACTCAGCATATCCATCGTGAACGCG
>CAYMLO010000281.1:0-5991 GCA_964390905.1 uncultured Planctomycetales bacterium
ATCCTGGAAATGATCGAAGAGGAACCGACGGATTGACCCTTGACGGACAAGAGTCGAGCAGCAAGGATAATCGGCACCATGACAGCCAGGTCGATTCGCGTCGTTCGGCGGCCGGAGCAACTGCTCGCGGACGATAGGCGTGTGATCCTGCGGTACCTCGATTTCGTGCACCCGCCGCGAATCCGCTCAATCGTCCGCCGCGTCCTGCGCATTTCCGAGCGGGACGTCCCCGGCGAGCTGGCGAAGATCACACGCCGCTTCGCCACGCGTCACCGGGACCTGGCCGCCACATTCAGGGACAACGGCATGGAGGCCCTGCGGCACGTACGGCAGACCGATGCGATCACGGAGGCCAGGACCCTGCTGCTGGGGGCCTACTTCACGATGGAGTATTCCATCGAGGCCGCGGCACTGTTCAATCCTTCCATGGTCCCGCACCCGGACCAGGGTGGCCTTGCGGCCGGCTCGGTCCGGTTCCTAATGAGCCTACGGGCCACGGGGGAGGGCCACGTCTCCTCGATCGTCTTCCGCCGGGGCGTCATAGACAACGCCGGGCGATTTGCGTTCGACCCGCCGCCGCGGTTTGCCTACACGGCCCGTCCCGTGCCGGACCGGACCCTGGCAAAGGAACCGTTCCTGAGGAAGCTCCGCGATCACGGCCTGTCGGACAAGCCCGTACTGAAGGTGCTGGCCGAGCTGCCGGATCCATTCACCGCCTCTCAGCTCAAGGACGTGCTGCGGTCTGTGCGAAGGACCGGGCGGGTCGGCGCCGGGCTCAAGCGATTGTCCCAGACGATGTTGTGGATGGCCTCGGCCAACTACGAGCTTAGTTTTCCCGCCGACTGCCTGCCCTCGGAGACCGTGATCTTCCCGGCCACGCCACACGAGGCCCGGGGCATGGAGGACGTACGCATGGTCCGTTTCGAGGACGACGACGGCCGCGTACGCTACTACGGCACGTACACCGCGTTCGACGGTTTTCAGGTCTGTCCGATGCTTCTGCAAACGAGCGACTTCGGCACTTTTCACGTCTCGACGCTCAGCGGACGCTACGCCCGGAACAAGGGCATGGCGTTGTTCCCTCGCAAGATCGACGGGCATTACGTGATGCTCTCCCGCCACGACGGGGAGAACCTCCATCTGCTCTGCTCGCGGGACCTGCATATCTGGAACACATCCACAAAGCTCCAGGCGCCCCGGGAGCGCTGGGAACTGGTACAGGTGGGCAACTGCGGCTCGCCGCTGGAGACGGAAGCCGGCTGGCTGGTGCTGACCCACGGCGTGGGGCCCCTGCGCCAGTACTGCATCGGCGCGGTCCTCCTGGACCTGCGGGACCCTGCCCGCGTCCTGGGGCGTCTCCGCCGGCCGCTTCTTGTCCCCACCGCCGCCGAACGCGAGGGGTACGTCCCCAACGTCGTCTACTCGTGCGGTTCGATGATCCACCGCGGCCGCCTGATCATTCCGTACGCCATGTCGGACTCGCGCACGGCATTCGCAACCGTTCTGTTACGCACTCTGGTCAACAGGCTGCTGCACGCCGGGCCGTAGGCCTCGTTCTGAAGAGGAGAAGCACGATGGCAAGCACCAAACGCGGAAAGCGGCAACGACATCGCAGACCCCGGCCCGGCGCACCGCCCGGCACGCTGGTGGTGGACCCCTCGGCCCCGCCAGCGAGGATCACCGTGATTCGATACGGCCCTGAGGACATTGACGAGCAGGAAGTCGACGCCGCGGCCGCACTCCCTGAGCTCCTCGGCAAGTCGCCTGTAGTCTGGATCAACATCGACGGCCTGGGCGATGAAACGGTCCTCCGGCAGGTGGGTGATCTCTTTGACCTCCACGGGCTGGTCCTGGAAGACATCACCAATGTCCCGCAGCGGGCGAAGGTCGAACAGTATGACCAGGCCCTGTTCGTCGTGACGCACATGGTCTCTCTCGGCGAGGGCCTCCAGACCGAGCAGCTCAGCATCGTGCTGAAGCGCGGGGTTGTTCTGACCTTCCAGGAACGCCCGGGCGACTGCCTCGACCCCGTGCGTGAGCGGATTCGCAAGGGGATCGGGAAGGTCCGCGGCGGGACCACGGATTACCTGGTCTATGCGATCCTCGACGCGGTCACCGACCACTGTTTTCCGGTCCTTGAGGAATACGGGGAACGCCTGGAGACGCTGGAGAATGAGGTCGTCACAGGAGCCCAGGCCGATGCGGTCTGGAAGGTGCGGGAGACCAAACGCGACCTGCTCACGCTGCGGCGCGTGCTCTGGCCGCAGCGGGACGTGTTCAACTGGCTTATGCGCGAGGACTGCCCGTTCATCGAGGCCGAGACGCGACCCTACCTTCGCGACTGCTACGATCACGCCACGCGGATCATCGACGCGGTGGAGACCCATCGTGAAATGGCCTCGGACCTTCTGGCTGCTCACCTTGCCGCCGTCAGCAATCAGATGAATGCCGTGATGAAGGTACTGGCGATCATTGCAACGATCTTTATTCCGATCACCTTCATTGCGGGCGTCTACGGGATGAACTTCGAGAAGATGCCCGAGCTGAAGTGGTCCGGCGGATACCCGTGCGTGCTAGCCGTGATGGCCCTTGTGACAATGTGCATGATCGTATACTTCTGGCGTAAGGGCTGGCTCGGTTCCGGGCCGGGTGTGAGGAGCTAACCGCCGTGCGCCATCTCGTTTTGATGCGACACGGCGAGAGTCTGTGGAACCGCGCGAACCGGTTCACCGGGTGGACCGACGTCGACGTCTCGCACGCCGGTATCCAACAGGCTCGCGAGGCAGGGAGGCTGCTCAAAGGCGCCAGGTTCACCTTTGACATCGCCTTTACCTCCGTCTTGAAACGTGCCATTCGAACGCTCTGGATCGTTCTGGATGAGATGAACCTGATGTGGATTCCGGTCCATCAGAACTGGCGGCTGAACGAACGGCACTATGGTGCTCTTCAGGGGCTGAACAAGGCCGAGACGGCCGAACGCTTCGGCCGGGAGCAGGTGAAGCTCTGGCGGCGGAGCTACGCGGTGCGCCCCCCGGCGCTGGAAAACAACGATCCCCGGCACCCCTGCAACGACGTGCGATACGCGGGGCTCGATCCTTCGCTGTGGCCCGTGGGCGAGAGCCTCGAAGACACCGTGGCCCGATTCCAGCCGTATTGGAAGGAGGTCATCGCCCCGGCTGTCCGGAGCGGGCGGCGCGTGCTGATCGTCTCACACGGAAACTCCCAGCGGGCGCTAGCGAAGTATCTCGACCGCATCTCGGATGAGGGTATCGTGAATCTCGATATCCCCACCGGCGTGCCGCTGGTCTACGAACTGGACGACGACTTGCGTCCGGTGGGGCACCACTACCTGACCGAGGGCCAGCCCGACGCCCGTGACCCGGGACGGCACCCCACCGATGAGAAGTCCGCGTAGGGTCGCCGTTGTCAGCATTTGCCCCGGCGTTGGCGCGGCTACGGGGGCTGCCGGATCGCCTGATAGGCCAGGTAGGCTGCATAGATGGTCAGGCAGACGGCTCCTTCCCGGCGATCCAGGAGATGCCTCGGCCGGCCCGTGAACATGAACAGGAACAACAGCCCGCCGGCAAGCAATGTCGCGCCCAGATCGACGTTGTCGGCGGGCTGGATCGGCAGGGGCGCCACCACGGCGCTGGCGCCGAGAATCAAGAACACGTTGAAGATGCACGAGCCGACGACGTTGCCTACTGCAATGTCCACCTTCCCTTTCCGGGCAGCCACAAGCGAGGTCGCCAGTTCGGGCAGCGACGTGCCAATCGCAACGATCGTGACGCCAATGGTCATCTCCGAGACGCCCCACGAGCGGGCCAGCACAACGGCCGAGGCGACCACCAGATGCCCCCCGCCCACCAGGGCGACCAGTCCCCCCACGATCCGCGCCACCCCGCCAGTTGGACCGGTCGGCGGAGCTGGCGACGTCTCAGCCTGCTCCCCTCCTGCACGGGTCATGCCCGCCACGTAGTAGAGGAACACGGCGAAGAAGCCCAGCAGGGCCAGCCCGTCAGTTCGATCCAGGACGGACTCACCCCGCCCGTCGATCCACGCGTCGTTGCCCAGCACGGCTACCACCACCGCCGCCAGGAAACTCACCGGGATCTCTTTCCACACCGTGCTGGCCGCGACGGCCAGCGGCCGGATCAGGGCGGCGGCGCCCAGGATCAACAGTATGTTCGCGGTGTTGCTGCCCAGCACGTTCCCCACGGCGATGGACGTGGTGCCCCTGGCGGCGGCCAGGACGCTCACCACGAGTTCCGGCGTCGACGTACCGAAGGCGACGACGGTCAGTCCGATCATCAGCTCTGAGAGCCCAAACCGCCGCGCCAGCCCTGCCGCCCCCTCCACCAGGAAATGCGCGCCTGCGATCAACAGGGCAAAGCCGACTACCAGAAGAAGCAGGTTCATCATGTGGTGGCCCTTGCTCGAGCCGGGATGCCCGGATCCAGGTTCCGCAGGCGACTGGCGCGTCTGACTGGGCAGTCGACAGATAGCCCCTTATGTACCTGCTACGCTCCCGTCTGACAGACGCAACGTGTCACAGACAAGCTGGCCGAACGAAGCCTACTTCAACGGGGACTTGATGATGTCCTTGGCTCCGTCAACGGATTTCACCAGCACGTCACGGACAGCTTGGGCGGTATCTTCGCCAATCTCCTCAGCCGCCTCGATGGCACCGGTCATGGCACCCTTCAGGGCACTTGCAGTGTCGCCGCCTACTTCTTCAACGGCCTTGACCGCCCCCCTCGTTGCCGCGACGGCCGCCTCGGCGACGTCTCCGCCGACCTCTGCGGTCGCCTTAATGGTGCCAGTCACCGCCGCCTTGGCTACCGTGCCGACGTCCTCGCCGGTATCGGAGGCAGCATGTATTGCCCCGCGGACAACTTTCCGGACGTTCTCGATTACGGCGCTCGTAACATCGGCGACGCCTTTGAGGGCCGTCTTGAGCACGTCGGCACTGGCCTCGATCACTGCTTCGGCGGTATCCCCGACGGCCTTGACGGCTCCAATAATGGCCATCTTCGCTGTCTTGCCAACGGTGGAGAGCATGTTGTCAGGCATGGGTTGATCTCCCTCGGTAGTCCAGTTCAGTTTGCGGCACAGGTGGAACACTCTGACAGGCTACCGCTTGTCCGCATCTAGGTTGGTCGACCGAGCCGCAGAAGTTCCACATCGGTCGATATCTTCTGTGCTGCCAAAGTCCCAAGGGAATATGCTGGCAGAATCTTACGGCTCCAAGAAAACTGTAGTCAAGTCTGGATTCACGTCATTCTCATATTACAGACAAACTATGGGGGCGGCCCAAGGCCGACACGCGGTCTGCATGGCACTTCACCAATACCTCACGAGTCTTCTCTGAGAATCCCGGGTCTCATGTCTACGTCCTTTCACCACGCCATCGCGCCGTCTATCGGACGAACTACAATGCTCCGCTCGCCCGGTCTACAGTGGCGGAGCGTCGGTGGGCTTGTCTGCGATGGCCGCGCCACTGGTCGGAAGGCGAAACTGCACCTTGTCCGCGTTCTCCCGGAAGGCCTGCCAGACCAGTTCCGTCACGCGGCTGGAGACCTCTTGGCGTTTGGCGGACTTGGTCTTGTAGCGCACGCGGATCAGAACGCCCTGGGGAACGAAGACCGTTCGCGTGGACGGTTCCTGGTCGACGTTGCCCACGATCTCACGAACCGCCTGGGCGGCCGCCCGGATGCACAGCCGCTGCGCCAGCTCACGGTCCGTGCCGAACGTCACCCGGACGAGCACCTCGTCGAGCAGGAACGGCGAGGCCGGCTCTCTCAGCGACTGGTACTCCTCGCGGCCGAGCAGATCGTAGTTGATGATCTCTTCGCTGAAAAGCATCGCGGTGGGGACCAGCACGCCTCGCCCCGACCGTTCTTCCCCATGCACCGTCCCGCCGACCTGGTTCAGCACGACGTGGTTCAACTGGATGTCCGTCACGTCGCCGGTGACGTCTGCGATGCGGAT
>CAYMLO010000282.1:0-5925 GCA_964390905.1 uncultured Planctomycetales bacterium
GACGGCTCGTGAGGCCCCGGCAGACGAAAGGGCCGCAAAACAGATAGGCCGTACCTAAACCACCGCGCCAGATCTCGACTCTACCCACCTGGCTTATGGGCACGCCTAGCGAACCGAGGACCGAGGTGCGTCGAGACGCACCATTTGGCTGCCAGCTGATCTAGTCGTCCGTCGCGACTTCGGCGAGCTTGGCGCCGCAGTTCCTGCAGAACAGGTACCTCGGGTTGAGATAGATCCAGATGGCGAGGGGGAAGAACGGAATCGCGAACAGAACGATGCCGACCCAATCGGCAGCCGAGAAAGACCGGCTCATGATGGCCCGCTGGCATCGGGGACAGATCGGCGTGTTGGTGATCAACATGACGCGTTTCTTCTGGCCAGCACCCCGCGCCACGTCCGCCTATGCATGGCTATGCGCAGGCTCGCGCCGGGGCTGATGGCCCCGAGTCTTCCGGCCGCGCTGGTACGCCCGGGCCTGGTGGACGAACGCCTCGAGTTGCGTGTGCAGCGCCGGGTCCTGCTGGCCGTCGTAGCTGATGCCGATCGCGGGCATGCCGCCCAGCGCGTCGCGGACCACCTTGCGCATCACACCGCTGACGATCGTCGACGGCATGCACGTGAACGGCATGACGTTCACCACGCCGTGGCAGCCGTGCTCGCAGAACTCGATGATCTTGCCGATCGACACCACCGCCTCGCCCTCGAACGTCGGGTCGATGTAGGGTGCGGCGTAGTCGAGAATCGACTGGATCGGCGGCTCGATGATATCGCCTACGACCGGGACCAAGGGTTCAGCCAGGCGGCGCTCGATCTTGTGCTGGATCCTGTCCTTGTAGTGGTTCTTGAACCACTCGCGCCAGTCGCCCTCGCGAACGGCGCTCCATTTGCGCGTCAGGTTCGTGTAGTACATCCACTCGCCCACGCTGGCCAGCGACGTCTCCGCCCCCAAGGCCTCGAGCTGGTCGATCACGTAGTTGTTGCTCAGCGGGTGACTGCGGATGTAGATCTCGCCGACGATGCCGATCCGCGGTTTGAGCCGGCTCCGGTCGACCGGCACGTCCATGAACGCCTCGGCCACGTCGCGCATGAGCTGCACGAGATCGTCCTCGCTCGGTCTTTTGACCAGGAGGTTGCACAACTCCTGGAGCGCCCGGTGGTAGACCTCGTCGATCTGGCCCTTCTGCCGTTCATAGGGTCGCAGGGCGAGGCGGGCCTTGAGTAGCACGTCGGCGGCCACGATCCCGTTCCAGGCCAGGCGGCTCGGGTCCTCTTCGAAGACGTTCAGCTCGCTGTAGAAGTTCCGGTCCTGCGACGGCGCCAGGATGGGCACGTCACCATACCCGATGTCCTTCAGGATCATCTTGTGCAGGCAGTTGTACATCCCGAACCGGCACGGGCCCGACCCGCTGGGCATGAAGAAGGCGGTCTTGGCCCGATCGAAGCCCGGTTGGCGGCACATCTTGACCATATCGCCGGCCGTCATCGTGCAGGGCAGGCATTCCTTGCCGGACGTGTACCGTCGGCCGAGTTCCAACGCGGTCTCGTCGGTGACCGGCATGACCTCGGTGTCCTGACCCATGCCCCGGAACGCCGCCGCGATCGCGTATGCGCCATCCCCCATGTACGGTACGTACAGCTTGCGATCGGTGAAGGTCTCTTTGCCCTCGGGATAGAGCGAGATCGCGCCGCTGGGCCGGTCGATCTTCGCGTTCTTGAGACTCTCCAGGAACGCCTCCAGCCGCGTGATGACCCCTGCGTCGGCCGAGTGCTCGTCGATCTCCAGCAGCAGGCACGGCTTGGGCGACATCGCCCGTTTGAAGAAATGCGTGATGAAGCTGTCCGGGCCGCAACTGAAGTTGGAGATGTAGATCGCGTGCAGCTTGGGGTTGTCCCGGATCACCCTGGCCGACCGGAGGATCTTCTGGCCGTACTTCCAGAACATGTCGTGGTAGACCCGATCGCCCGTCACGTTCCCTTTGGACAGATCGAGCATCTCCATCGGGATCGGCAACACGCCTTTCTTGCGGAGCTTGCCGGGGATGTCCAGGCAGGCACCCGGGTCGCAGCTGTTGTAGGGGCGCCCGACCATGACGACGTTGCGCTCGGCCTGGAAGGCGTCAAGCTGCGACAGGACCTCCCGCCCGCGCTCGACCATCTCCTGCTCGAACGCTTCCTGCGCCCGGCCGGCTGCGTCCAGAGAGCGTTTCAGCCGTCCCTTGCCGACCCCGAACTCCTCGCACAGCGGAAGGAGACACTTGAACAAAACGCGCCGCCCGTGCTGGAACCGCACCGGTAGCTTCAGCAGTTTGATGTTCTCGAGCTTCCTCTCGAGCGCCACCTCGACCTGATACGGAATCGTCTGCACGTAGGGGCAGAGCTGGTTCCGATGGGCGGTGTCTTCCTTCTCCCTGGGCATGCTGACCACACTTGGCAACCACAGGTAGTCGATGCCCTTCTCGATCAGGTTGAGGATGTGCCCGTGCGCGATCTTGACCGGAAAGCACGGCGTGCTGAGGACGGCCTCCACGCCCTCGTGGATGATCTTCTTGTTCGCCAACGGGGTGAGCGCCACGTTGAGCCCCAGCTCGCCCAGCAGCGTCGCCCAGAACGGAGCCATCTGCATGTTCGACAACCCCAGCGGGATGCCCACCGTTTTGGCACCGGGGAGCGGCTCGGCGCGGAGGTTGCAGTGCTTGACCATCAGCTTCTGGCGTTCCTTGAACAGGTCGGGCAGCTTAACAGTGTCCGTCTTCTCCTTCTTGAGGTTGTAGCGATCGCACCGCGACCCGTAATAGAGCGGATCGCGGCCGGGCATGATGACCTCCTTGATCTCGCAGTTGTTCGCGCACTTATCGCACTCGAAACTGCGGACCTCGTACTTGACGTTGACCAGCTCGAAGCCCTGGAACGTGCTTTCGGTCTTGCCGAGTCGGGCCTGATGCCGCCTGGCCAGGCAGGCCGCCCCGATCGCACCCGTCACCTCGTGGTGCGGCGGTACGGTCACGGGCCGACCGACGTACTGAGCGAATGCGGCAACCACGCCCTTATTGAACGCCGTCCCGCCCTGGAAGAAGATCCGCTCGCCGATCCGCCGGTGTGCGACCACCCGGTTGATGTAGTTGCTGACGATCGAGTAGCTCAGGCCGCCGACCAGGTCGTCGGTTTCGGCCCCCTGTTGCTGATAGCTGAGCAGGTCCGATTCCATAAAGACGGTGCATCGCTCGCCCAGGCGGATCGGTGCGTCGCTGCCCAACGCCAGCTTGCCGAACTGCTCCTTGATGCTGATGCCCAGCCGCTCTGCCTGCTCCTCGAGGAAGCTGCCCGTTCCGGCGGCACAGGCGTGGTTCATCTCGAAGTCAACGACCACGCCGTTGTCGAGGCTGATGTACTTGGAGTCCTGCCCGCCGATCTCGAAGATCGTGTCGACCTCGGGATCGATCAGCGCGGCGGCTGTCGCCTGGGCGGTGATTTCGTTGATGACCAGATCGGCCCCGACGAAGTCGCCCGTCAGGTATCGTCCGCTCCCGGTGGTGGCCACCCCGCGGATGCGAATGTGATCGCCCGCTTCCTTGCCGACCATTGCCAGGCCCTGTCGAACCGCCTCCAGCGGGCGCCCGGCCGTCATCAGATACGCCTTGGCGTACACCTCCTTGTTGCCGTCCGTCACGACCACGTTGGTGCTGATCGATCCCACGTCGATGCCCAGGTAGGCGTCGAGCTTGTCGCCGTTCCGGGCGCGGTGCATCTCGGCCTGCGTCCAAACGCGACTCGTCGGATCGCCCTCGGCCGACAGTTTCAGCGCGGTCAGCCGGTGGCCGAGCGTTTGGTCGACGGCCAAGTGCTTCCGCAGGGGTTCGACCCCCTCAGCGGGCACGGGCGCAGCGCCGCCTTCGCGCATCCACACCAACACCGCTCCCCACGCACCGGTCGACGCGTGGCAGGCCGGCACGATCAGTTCACCGGGCTTCAGATCGAAGACGGTCTCCAAGGAGTGGACCACGCCCTTGTTGGCCGCGACCCCGCCGACGAAGGCCATCGGCTTGGCGAACTCATACCCCCGCCCCAGGTTGCTCTTGAGGTTCCGCGCCAACCCCAGACACAGACCGGCCACGATGTCGTGCATCGGCGTGGCCTGCTGCTGGAGGTGGATCATGTCGCTCTTGGCGAAGACGCTGCACCGCCCGGCCACCCGCGGCGGATTCTTGCTCTTGAGGGCCAACTCGCCGAACTCGTCTTCGATCCGGACGCCCAGCCGGCTGGCTTGCTGGTCCAGGAAACTGCCCGTCCCGGCCGCACAGTTCGTGTTCATCGCGAAGTCGATGATGGGCTGGTCGGGATTGGCGTCGCTCGGCAGGAAGAGGATCTTGCTGTCCTGCCCGCCCATCTCGATGACCGTCCGCACGTCGGATTGCAGCCGCTTGACGGCGATCGCCTGGCAGATCAGCTCGTTGACGAAGGGAATGCCCAACAGCTCGCAGACCAACCGGCCCGCCGTGCCGGTTCCAACCATCCATTGGAAGCGCGACGCCTCGATGACGCCGAACAGCAATTCGAGCACCTCGATGGTCGTCTCGACCGGGCGCCCCTGGTGCCGATCGTAGGACTCGGCCAGCAGCTCGCCCTTCTCGTCGGTGATGGCCACGTTCAGGCTCGTCGAACCGAGGTCGATGCCCAGGCCCAACTGTTGGCCTTCTGGCAATGACGCCGCACGCCAATGCTGCTGCATGGAATAGACTCCTGCTTCAGTGGTGAGAAGCGGTGAGCTCGCCGGGTTGTCACCTGGGCGGACCCGAGACACAGATCCCTCGCGGCGCCAACCGCGCTTCGGACGCCGCCGCCGCTCCGAACCCCTCATCGGGACAGCAACCGCTTTAGGGTAGTCAGCCCGATGGCACTTGGCAAGTGCGAAAAAGGGGGGCAGGTTCTTCCGTTCTGCCAGCTGTCCGGCTCCGATTCGACGTCCGGCAGAAGTGGGGGCCGCGCCAGCGAACCGGGGAGCTCCTGGAGGGGAGCGGGTGTCGGTTCATGCCGTCCGTAGCAGTGTTCAAGGACGAGCTCCTCACCATGCCATCAGCTGAATGAGCGCCGGCGCTTGAAGCCGGCGTGCGCACGATGGGCGCGGGGATGAACGCTACCCGCTTCGCATGTGGCCATCACAGCTATGGAGCAAGGACTTCGAGCCCCTCAATCGCCTCGAAGTCGGCGCGGTTGTAGGTGTAGATGCGGTGGATGCCGTTACCGAGCATGGTGGCGGCAAGCTGAAGATCGTAGATGGCGCCGCCGCGGACGGGATGACGGCGAGCGAGGTCAGCCCAACGCGAGACGACATCGGGGGGCATGGGCAAGAGCGTCAGCCCGGGCATGGCCAGGAACTCCTCAACCACATCGACGGCCTGGTCCGAAGGGCAAGGGTGACTGACACGGGAGGGATTCGTGATGACGGAGTAGAGCTCGGCGAGGACTTGGGGCGTCAGACACAAGGGGATCTCCCCATCCTGCGCTCGGTCAAGCAGATCTTGCGAGGCCTGGAATTGGTCCGAATCCTGCAGGATCGCGTAGACCAAGACGTTGGTGTCGACCATCGCCGGGTCAGCCGACATCGTCGTAGATCTCCGCGCGTGTTAACGGCCCTAGGACCTTGCCGGGGCGCGTGGTCAACCTGACCCGGTCTGGGGACCCTCGCCGTTGGTCCCGGTTCAACTGGCGTTTCATCGACTCGGCCAGCGATTCAAGCGCCCGGGCCACCGGCTCGGGCAGACCGCGGACATCAATGGTGTCCATAGGGCACCGCCTTTACCAAAGGGGCAGGTGTTTCCATTAAGCGTAACATGCCCACGCGTTCAAGACAATCAGGGCGCTAGCGCGGATGGCGGGTGTAGTCCACATCTCTGGCGGTCAGGCGGCTGCGTGCTGCCAGAAGGTGTC
>CAYMLO010000283.1:0-5883 GCA_964390905.1 uncultured Planctomycetales bacterium
GCGGGGAGGGAGAATGAGGGACGGGGGGGGCAGAGGCGGCCCCCCCCCGGGTGGCGGAAGAGGACCGGGGCCTTCTGGGGAGCAAGGTCGTCGTCCAGAAGGAAGGCGGGGGCCGCCGCCGGGCGGGCCCATGGGGCACATGGCGCGGATGCCCGCGGACAAACGCGCCGAATTCATGGCCTACGGAAAGGCCATGATGAAGCGACGAATGGAACGGGGGCTGGGGCCGCCTGGCCCTCCGGGCCGCGGAGGTGGGCCCGGCCGACCGAACCGGTAGCGGGGCGTCCGGCCATGTAATGGTCTGGTCGATGGGGTAGAGCTCTTACATCGGGTGCTTGTTGACGAACGAACTGCGGGGCCTGCGCGATTCCTCGAACAGGAGCGGCGCCTTCCTGAGCCTGGACAGTGATGCGGACCCTCTGTTTGACGCATCGGAGGGGCTGGATCGACTATTCGAAGGCGGTTGTCTCTGACAACCGTTCCTGCACCAGCCGCTCGGCGTGGACGAGCGTGTCTGGGTGCCCGGTCTTGTTCCAGATGTCATACGAGGTCGCGGGGGAGAGCGTGGGCGCGAAGCATGTGTCGCGGAAGTGCTCGACCGTGTGCACCAGGCTCAGATAATCGGTTGGCAGTGACAGCACATCGCGGAGCGCAAGCGCGTCGGTATCCGCCTGCACGGGCCTAGCCATGTGCTTGATGTAGCCCCAGATTTCCAGGTCGACGCAGAACTTGACGAGGCTCATGGCGTTGATGCAGTCGAGCGTGCCTGCTGCCTGAAGGCCGAGGTGGGCGCCGCCGTGCCAGGCCGAAAGCGCCGTCATCATGCTTTCATAGCCGGACCTCACATCCGGGGCCAGCGCGCCCGTCGTCGCAGGTGAACAGCGATACGGCAGGCCGAATCGCCGCGCGACCTGGGCCGCCGCGAGCGTGCTGAGCGCCTGCTCCGGTCGGCCGAACCCACTGCCGCCGGACCGCAGATCGGCCGCGAAGCCGCCCGTCCCGACGATCACCGGCACACCAGGTCTGACGACCTGAGCCAGACACACGCAGCCCAGCAGCTCGGCCCAGGCCTGCGCCAGAGCACCGGCGGGCGTGACCGGGGCGGTGATCCCCATGAGGATGCCGGGCGTCAAGACAACCGGCTGACCGGCCTGCAGGTAGACGAGCATGGCGTCGGCCATGCGGGCGTCGAGGCGAAGCGGGCTGTTGATGTTGATCAGCCCGAGGACGCACGGCCTGTCTTCGATTTGCCCCAATATGTCCCTGGCTACGTCGAGGCTCTGTTGCGCACCGTCAGAACCCGCGACCGAGCCGAACAGCGGCTTGTCCGAGCACTCCAACAGCGTGCGCGTTAGGACCGCCGGGCGCTCTTCCGACGGGACGTCCGACGGCTCGACCAGCAATCCGCCCGTGATATCGATGATCTCGGCCCGCCCGGCGAGGCGCGCGAAGCGGCGGAAATCCTCGAGCGTTGCGGGCCGACGACCGCCCTGCGCGTCGGCGACGAAGGCACTGCCATAGCCCGGGGCCAGCGCGAGCGAACGCCCGCCGACGGCAACGTTCCGCGCGGGGTTGCGAGCGTGCAGGATCCACTCGGAGGGCGCCTTGGCGACGTGCTCGCGCACCGAGTCCGGCGGGATTCGGACGCGCATCGAGTCGCGGTCCCATCGCGCCCCGACCTCGGCAAGACGCTGACAGGCCTCGAGGGACTGGATGGTCAAGCCGGCCTCGTCAAGGATGTGCAAGGCGGTCGCGACGATGGCGTCGACGTCACGGGCGGTTAGGAGTTCCGTGCAGCCGGGTGGATGTGGGATCATGTGGGGTACTCCCTCTGGACGACATCCCGATGTCACGTGCGCAGCAGCGATCCTGTCGTCCGGTGCGAGTGGCCAGGGAGTCCCATTGGGACTTGCCTCGGCGGCGACGTCAAGCGTCCAAACTGGGCCACGCGCCGCGGACTCGCGTCTATTCACCCCTGCGCCGCCCGAAGCGATGCGTTGAACCTGCGCGAAGGCCGCTCTACACTTGGCAGGCGTAGGGCGGTCGATTCGAGGGCGTGCGACAGAGCCGATCGCGGTTGCATGTGTGTCCATCTTGTCGCGGTCTCGGGCATGAAGGGGCCCAGGCGATGTGCGTCTTCCCATCAGGTCACGTCGGACGGAGACGGATGGGGATCGTGCCGGTGCTCGGCGTCGTCGTTCTGTATTCCGGAATTGCGCTGGGGGCCCCGGTGCGAATCGGATTCCTGGCCGCCGAACCCTCGCTCGAGAAGATGGGCCCGCACAATCGGGCTGCGTGGGAGGTCGCCGCCAAGCGCGGCGGGGCACAGCTTCTGTTTCGGCAAGCGAAGGGCTCGTTTGCCGATTCGTCGGGCCACGCTCGCCGGTTGAGCGACTTCGACGTCATCTGGTATCACCAGGGCGACGCGATTCGGCGCACCGCGATGTATCGGGGCGCGAGCCTGAACCAGATACGCAAGTTCGCCGAGGGCGGACGGGGTGTGCTGCTGTCGGGCGGGGCGCTGGCGATGGCAGACACGCTTGGGCTGGAGCCCGATATCCGTGCCCAGCGTCACGACCTGGGGAACCATCGGGAACCGGCCGGCATGGTCCCGGTCGAGAAGAGGCATCCGGCCTTCTCGGGTCTGAAGGCCGATGGCCGCGTCGTCTGGCTCAGCCGGGGAGGGTGTCGCGCCGTTGCCGACTTCAACTGGGGCGGGCCCGGCGAAGGAATGCTCCTGGCCAAGACACCGGTTGGTCGGCAGAACCCGCTCGTCGAATACACGTTGGGCAAGGGACGCGTGATCGCCTTTGGCTGGCATTGGCCCGACTACGCCGACGCGGGTAGCCCGCACCGAGACAATCTGCTTCGCCTGACGTCAAATCTGTTGGACTATCTGGCCGATGCGCGGACCTGGCGCCCCGTGGTCATTCGGTCCGACTATCCGCCGGTTGCGTCGCCGGACGAGCCAGGGGTCTCGCGCCCGCGCTGGCGGGCGCTGTGTATGGCGATCAAAGACCTGTCGGCGAGCTTCCCCGATCGCTATCGCAGGGGCGACGAATACGTGAAGCGCCTAAAGGCACTTCGGGCCGAACACGACCGCCTGCCGCCGGATGCGAAACCGCCACAGTATGCAGCCGTCGTCAAGCGGTTCGAGGCACTCGCTCGGGAGGCGCTGCTTGCCAATCCCTTGTTGGACTTCGAAAAGCTGTTGATGATCCGACGTCGGGCGGCCCGCCTGGGCCTGCCGCGCAACTACAACGGCAACACGGACATCCCGCCGACCGGCTACGCCAATACGCTTGTGGCGCTCTCGCCGGTTCGCCCGGACGGCAAGCTGGAAACGGTCTTTGCGCCCGAGGGGGATCGGTTCATCGGCGATATCGATCTGCACTACGACGCCGACCGGCTGCTGCTGTCGACCCCTGATGGCAACGGCCGATGGGGCGTCGCCGAGCTGGACCTGGACAGCAAACGACTGACGCGTCTTGGGCTCATCGACGAGCCGGACGTTCACAACTACGACGCCTGCTATCTGCCCGACGGGCGGATCCTGTTTACATCGACCGCCCCGTTTGTCGGCGTGCCCTGCGTGGGCGGGCGTTCGAAGGTGGCGAACCTCTATCTGCGAGAACGGGACGGCCGCATTCGTCGTCTGACGAACGACCAGGACCATAACTGGTGTCCGACGGTGCTCAACAACGGGCGGATCCTGTACCAGCGTTGGGAGTACACCGACATCGCCCACGCGTTCACGCGGCTGCTGTTTCACGCCAATCCCGACGGTACGCAACAGATGGCCTACTACGGTAGCAACTCCTTCTGGCCGACGGCGATGTTCTACGCCCGCCCCGTCCCGGGCCATCCGACCAAGGTGGTTGCCGTGGTCGGCGGCCACCACGACGCGCCGCGTGAGGGCGAGTTGGTCGTGATCGATCCGGCGCGAGGACGACACGAGGCGACCGGCGTGGTGCAGCGGATCCCGGGGTTCGGCAAGCAGGTTGAGGCGGTCGTGCTCGACGGCCTGATCGGCAACAGTTGGCCCCGCTTCCTGCATCCGTATCCGCTCAGCGAGAAGTACTTGCTCGTCTCGTGCAAGCCGACGAAGACGTCGCTGTGGGGCGTCTACCTGGTCGACGTCTTCGACAACTTCGTGTTGCTCCATGAGGAGCGCGGCTGGGCGATGCTCGAGCCGATTCCGTTGCGCCGAACGCCGCGACCGCCGGTCGTGCCCGACGTCGTCGACCCGAGCCGAAAGGATGCCTCCGTCCTGCTCGTCGACGTCTATCAGGGCGACGGGCTGCGAGGCGTGCCACGGGGGACCGTCAAGTCGCTTCGATTGTCCAATTACGAGTTCACGTTTCACGGGCTGGGCGGGGAACCGGACCGGGTCGGGCTGGACGGTCCCTGGGACGTCAGGCGGATCCTCGGCACGGTGCCCGTCGAGGCTGACGGATCGGCCTACTTCTGCGTGCCTGCCTGCACGCCCGTGGCCGTCCAGCCGCTTGATGCCGAGGGTAAGGCACTCGCCTTGATGCGAAGCTGGTTCACCGCGATGCCCGGCGAGGTCGTGTCGTGCGTCGGTTGCCATGAACCGCAAGACATGAGCCCACCGGTGGGATCGACGCCGCTCGCCTTGGGCCGCGACCCTTCGAAGATCAAGCCGTGGTATGGTCCGCCGCGCGGGTTTTCGTTCGTGCGAGAGGTCCAACCTGTGCTGGACGCCTATTGTGTCGGGTGTCATCACGGCCGGCCGCTTGAGGATGGGCAGCAGCCGTGCGATCTGACGTCCCGGCCCGCCCAGCGGGTTCCGTCGGCCTTCCAGATGCGGTTCACGCCGTCGTACATGGCATTGCGGCGGTTCGTGCACACGCCCACGTTGGAGAGCGACGCACACATGCTGCCGCCTCGGGACTTCCACGCCGACACGAGCAAGCTGATCCAAATCCTGCGCGACGATCACTACGGCGTGCGATTGAGTGCCGAGGCCTGGGACCGGCTCATCACGTGGATCGACCTGAACGCCCCCGCCCACGGCACATGGCAAGAGGTCGTCGGCCACATCCCGGCCAAGGCCAAGCTCGTTGCTCGAGGCGCCGCCCGCCGCCGAGAGCTGAACCGTCGCTACGCGGGCATCGAAGAAAAAGGGGACATTCTACTTTTTCATGCTACGTCTTCCCGCTCGTCCTCCCGCTACGAAAAAGTAGAATGTCCCCTTTTTGCTTCCTCCGCCACGTCTTCCCGCTGCGAAAAAGTAGAATGTCCCCTTTTTCGAGTCGAACTTGCGGAGGGGGTGGGGCTGGAGCTGGTCCTCATTCGGCCCGGGCGGTTCGTCATGGGATCGGAGCGGGGCTACCCCAACGAGCGACCGGCCCATCCGGTGACGATCGACAAGGCGTTCTGGATGGCGCGGACCGAGATCACGAATCGGCAGTACGCCTGCTTCGACCCGGACCACGACAGCGGCCTGGAGACCGGCGAGGCCTATCAGTTCGGCGAATACGAACGTGGGCATCATCTGCGTCGGCCCGAGCAACCCGTGGTTCGCGTCTCGTGGCGTGAGGCCGCCGCGTTCTGTCAGTGGCTGTCGGACAAGACGCACAAACGGTTCGCGCTGCCGACCGAAGCGCAATGGGAATACGCCTGCCGCGCCGGCACGACGGACCCGCTCTGGTACGGCACGCTCGACGATGACTTCAGCCAATCGGCCAATCTGTCCGACGCCACGCACCATACGGTCGACTATCCGCATGTTCCGGCGGCACTCCCGCGATGGCGGCCGGCCGACACGCGATTCGACGATCGGTGGCGGGTCTCCGCGCCGGTCGGCACGTTCCGGCCAAACCCCTGGGGGCTGTTCGACATGCACGGCAACGTGTCCGA
>CAYMLO010000284.1:0-5850 GCA_964390905.1 uncultured Planctomycetales bacterium
TGCCGATCAATATACCTCCCTTTGTCGCCTTGCGCCAGAGCTTTGGACTACACCCAGGACATCCCCGCCGGTGGGGCCGGCCGCCTCCGTGAAGGCGTTGAACCCAATCCTGAACGGGTCGCCCGGAGACGCGTCGATCAGGCTGCTGAAGTTGACGATCGAGAACTCGTAGTCATCGCCCACCAGCGCGGTGCCGATGCCGGCGGGCTGGGCGGTGTTCGGATCGAGCCCCTCACGCAGGAGGCCGACGTAACTGCGAGGGGGATCGAACACGCCGATCCCCGTCTGGCCTTCGTCGGAGCGGAGCATCTGCAGCGTGATGCCCGCGCCAACCTCGAAGCGTACGGACTGCGGCGGGGCGGCGGGGCCGTCCAGGTCGATGCAGAACAGGATCGCACCGTCGGTCTGACTGTCCAGCGATCCCGTGTTGCCGACGGTGTCGACCCCGACGAAGAGCGTGTCGCTCGCGGTGTCGTAGGCGACCGCCACGCCCTCCAGATCGAAGCGGCCTTCGGTTCCGCATGGATCGTCGGGGCTCCAGCCCACGTCTCCCGTGCCGCTGGTGTCAGCGAAACAAACCGCCCCGGGCACTGCGAAATCCGAATCGACATCGCCCGTGAACGTGATGACCTCACCAGCAGCGCTGGCCGCCAACAATGCGCAGCTCGTGCACACCAGGCAAACCGTTTTGCGCGCGCGCATCATGCGTCCTCCCTGCTTCGGGTGATCGCGGCCTGTCCATCCGCCGCCCCACCTACCGTCGGCCCTCAGGTTCCCCGGCACGGCAAGCCCCATGGGCCTTCACGTGTAAGAGTGCGTGGCAGGGGAAGTGGGGACAGCTGGTGGGTGGAAACGAAAACGCCCAAGACCCCGGGGAGGTCGACGATCGGGTTGAGATCAACGGATTCGATGGGCGTGGGGCGAAGGCGAACGTGCTGGCCTACACGGGATCAGAGGGGAGCAACGGGCCTGCTGGTGGCCTTGGGCAGGTGCAGCCAGACCTTCTTGCCCGATTTTCTGGACGGGTCGGTCGCGCCCCCGGCTTCGGGCTTCAACTCCCTCTTGCGATGGGCCCGCTTCATATCAGGCAGATGCAGGTACACCTTCTTGCGGCCCTGGAGGGATCTGGCTTCGGGCCCGCCGGTGACCGAGCTTTGCCCCTGTTGCTGGTCGATTTCGAGTTTGGCCGGGTCGAGGTGAACGTGCAATGAGGAGCCTGGCTCGACCACGATCACGTGCGGCGACTGCCCCAGGGCGATCCGAATCTGCGAACGGGAGTCGACCTTCAGCGTCCCGCGGTGGAATTCGAGCCGGTAGGCCTGGTCGCCCATCCTGAGCGACCCCTTGCCGGTCAAGACGATACTGGCAACGCGTGGCAAATCGATCTGCGCCGAGACGTGCTCCTCGGACGCCTGGACCACGGATCCTGGACGAAGCTTCTCCTCTCTTGCCGGCGCGCTTGGATCAGGACCCGCCTGGTAGCGAACGGTGCCCAGGACTGGGGCGCTGCGCAGATGAATGACAATCACCACGCAGGCCGCAATCGACGTGGACGCTATCCCGATCGCAGCCACGCGTCGCCGACGCCGCGTCTTGCCCGCGAGCAGGCCGTCCTTCAGTCTGCCCTTGGCCGATGCCACTTGCGCCGCCGTCGGGCCGGTCAGGACATCGAGTTCCTCCACGGCTTGGTCTATCTGAGCGATGGCCTCGAGCTCGTCCCGCCCCCCGGAACGGGCGTCGCGCGACCGGCGCTCCCGCTCGTCGTCCTCAGCAGGCTGCTCGCCGTCATGAAGCCGGACTAGCCTCTCGTCGATCATCCCACGTCTGCCAACTGTCTATCCAGCAAGGCCTTGCGAATCCGGGCCACGGCGCGCGTCCGCCATTTGGCGACGGTATCGCGCGGAACACCCATCACCTCAGCCACCTGATTGTAGGACATGCCTTCCAGCACGATCAACACGAGCGTCGCCCGGTGATTGGGCGGGAGTGTGTCCATCACGGCCCGCACGAGTGCCAGCTCTTCGCGGACCGAAGCGCGGTCGAGGGCTGATCCATCCGCCGCGGCGAGCCCCTCGGGCCATTCGAGTGCCGACGGCTCGGCGGCCCTTCTCTTTGCCCACTGACGCCACGCGTTGTATGCAGCCTGCATGACGTAGGCGCGGTCTCTCTTGGCCGTACCGAGGGGAGTCCAGCTCTGGGCAAGACCGGTGAAGGTGGTCTGGGCGAGGTCTTCGGCGGTGGACACGGATCCCGTCAGGCGCACCAGCAGCCGAAAGACGGGTTCGTAGTACCCATCAATCAACCGCTCCAGGGACGAACGACGACCTGCCCCCCCCTTCTGGCCCTCTTCGCTCACAAGCTGTCCCCACCACGCCCGAAAGTGACTCCTTGGGATTGGAGCCCGTGTCCGCCCAGCTCATCGGCCCTGTAATCCTACGCAGGGGACCTCTGTCAGACAAGGGAGGTGTGAAGCGGGGCGTACGACTTCGACGCGAGGACGTCCGGCGCACTGGCAGGAGTTTGCGTCGCTCGATCCCTGGCCGGAGGGGGATGGACTGCCCGACGCGGATCTGCGAAGGCGACGAAGAGCTCGCGTGTGCGTCTCGTGAGGAACCGTGCAATCCAAGGCGCACGGTCTTTCGAGAACGACAGGGGACAGGGATCATCGGCGCGTGCGGGGCAGCTTGGCGCTCGGGGTCGTGTCTGCCTCGAGATCTCCCAGCGCGAACTGGATGCCCGCCAGGTAGTGGCGCAGGATCGTGGGGTTCTGGTAGATGTCCTTCTGGTGACCGAACGCGCAGTAGAACACGCGGCCTTTCCCATAGCTGCGGACCCAACTCAGCGCGAAGTCGCCGTCGGTTCGGAAGATGCTCGGCTTGTTCATGTCCGTTCGCTGGGTATCCAAGCTCGCGAGCACACGTACCTTCTGGCGGGAGGTGTTGCGGAACTGGAAGATCTCGTCGGTGATGACAATCGACCTCCCGCCGAAGGGCTTGGCGACTGGGTGGTCTGGTTCCTCGATCTTGACCACCACCTTGCTCCCAGCGTTCCACGGGTGGTTTACAGAGAAGCCACCGAGCATGTCGACGAACTCGGGCCAGTCCGGGGTGTGGCTGGCCGAGTGAATTCCGATGAGCCCTCGCCCTCCCCTGACGAACGCCAGCAGATTCTGGCGGCGCACCGAAGCGATGATGCCGTTCTGGCAGTTGTTGTTGAAGAGGACGGCGTCGAACTGATGGAGCTTGTCACGATCGAACATCGCGGGGTCGTCGCTGAGCAGTGCAACGTAGGCCCCCGTCTTCTCGCCGAGGATGCGGATTGCCTGCGCGCCCCAAGGGATGGAATCGTGTCGGTAGTGCGTCGCGCGGGAGTAGACCAACAGTTTGCGCGGCTTCTTCGGCTTGGCGGGCGC
Source organism: uncultured Planctomycetales bacterium (assembly GCA_964390905.1). GTDB lineage: Bacteria > Planctomycetota > Phycisphaerae > UBA1845 > JAFGLZ01 > JAFGLZ01. The sequence continues at coordinate 3,413 of CAYMLO010000284.1, forward strand.
CTGCGCGGGCGCTGCCTTCTGTATGCGCCGCAGATCCTCCTGAGGCACAGCCGGACTGGCAGGCGTCGCGGCCGCCCCCCCCGGAGCCAGCACGGCCAACATGAAGGTTACGATCGAATGCATTAGGATCTCCCTTTCCTTCACTTCGGCGCGGTTCGCCGCAGCACGTCGTCGGGCAGCATCGTTGGACGGTACTTACCCATGTGCCTGGCAATCTTGCTGCCGGCGGTCAGATCCCACAGGTTGGTCTTCATATGGCGCAGGGCAAGCGTCGCCGTAATCCAGCTGTGCGTCCAGCCGGTCTCCGTCGTCCAGACGCCCCAACCCGCATCGCCGTCGGAGCCCCAGTACTCCCAACGCTTGAAGTCGAAGCTCCGGAACCACGTGCCGTCCAGCTCCGGGCGCGCCTCGCTGCGCGTCTGGATGCGGATGACGAACTCGGCCATGCGGTCGGCACAGCGGGCGTATTTCGCGTCTCCCGTCGCAGCGGCTGCCTCGTGCATGCCGATCAGCGCGAAGTTCATGGTATAGAGCAGGTCCGTGGCCGGATCGCCGGTGGCGTAGACGATCGGGGATTCCCCTGCGCCGTATTGGGCGTTTGCAGTGTGCGGCCGGGCCACCGTCTGCGGGATCGCGCCGCAGGGGCGCTGAGCCTTCACGACGTACTCGGCCATCGTGCGAAGCCATCTTCGGTGTACCGGCTGATCGTTAACGCGCACAAGCCACGCGAGGGGAAGCAGCATGTGGATGCGCTCCTCCTCAGTGCGACCGCACTCGGCATGCCAGCGGTCCGGGTACGCTTCCATCATGAGTCGCATCCCGGTTCGGGTGCGCTCCAACAGCGGCTTGAACCCGGTCTTGTGATAGAGCCACAGGTAGGTGCACCAGATGTAGGCGTGGTAGTGTGGGATGAAATCGGTGCCGGCATGGTTCCAGTAGTGTTGCCAGCCGTTGGCCTGCAGTGCCCCTTCCTCCAGTCGGGTGCTGGGTCTATAGCCGTTCACGCCCGTCGTGCGGAAGTTCGCCAGGATGGTCCTGAGGATGGCCTCGTCCCAGCGATCGGATTGGAGCACCGCAGCGGCAGCGACAGACCCCAGGACCGCCCGAGCATTGTCATCGCTGAAGTAGTGGCCCAACGACTGGGGAGCCGCGTTGTGCCCGAGCAGACCATAGGACGGGCTGGCGGGATCCGCGCGAGGCCCCTGCGAGACCGGGCAGCGGAACCATGTGAAATCGTTCAGATGCCTGGCCGCCTCACGGGCGAAACGGTCTTTGAGCACGGACGAGCCGAGGGCGAGGCCCATGCTTGACTCCAGGTTACAGTCGGCCCGGTTGCAGGGGTTCACGGCTTGGCTGCCATCCAGGAAGATCCGCTTGGAGATGTAGCATTCCAAGATGCCATGCTTCCCGTCGCCCGCTTTCCAGCCAGGCGGCAGGGGCTTGACGCCTCGGCCTGCCCCTGGAACCCAGTGCACGCCAGATCGGTGGACCAGAAGCCTGGATTTCCGATACCACTGCGTTGCCCGACGGACGGCGCGAAACTGAGCGTCCTGCGGCAGTTTGTCAGTGGTCCGGTGGATGGGCCGAACGGTCGCAGTCCATTTCAAGTCAGGGACGGTCTGTCCCGGGGCGAGCCAGCCGAGGATCGTCTCCCATACGGCGTCCCAGGCGTCCGTCGGTGCGTAGCGACCCGTGACGAAGTGGCTCAGCTTCGTCGTCGCTACCATGACGCGACGATTCGGGATCTCGAACAGGATCGGCGTGACCTCTTTCGGCAGACCCAGCACCGCCCTGTCGTAGCCCACGACGCGGGCCAACACCAAATGGGGATTCGGCACGGAGACCGGGAGGCAATGCCCGCTGCTGATCATCAGGATGCTCGCCTTCGGGAGTCTCGGTGCGAACAGATCAGACGTCACCACGGTCCGCTCCAGGATGGCGCCGTAGGCCCCCGTCTCGAGGAACCGGGGGGCACCCAAGCTCAGGCCAGGGACCGTCGAAGGGTACTCGACGTACAATCGCACCCGCTTCTTGGCCGCCGCCTCGTATAGGCCCGCCGTCATCTTTGTCCTGGTCTGGGGATACCCGTCGGCAAGGATGAGCACACCTGCGCCATCCGGCGCAGACCGGATCGCTTCTGCCGCGCTGGCGTGGCGCGGGTAGCTGGATCCCGAGCGGCTCATCACGCGATACAGGTCGTTTTCGGGACAGCACGCAAACACCAGGTTGAACCCGCCAGCTTCGGCTCCCAGCGCCGCGTCTCCTGCCGCCGCAGAGAGTGCCAGTACAACGATGCTCGGCATGATTCTCGATCTCGACATGAACCTGATCCTTCTTGAGGATCTGCCCTGGTGCAGTCGGACCTCACTATCCTCCGCCTGCCAGGTACTCATCGATCGCAGCAGCCGTCTTCTTGCCGTCGCCCATTGCCAGGATGA
>CAYMLO010000285.1:0-5779 GCA_964390905.1 uncultured Planctomycetales bacterium
GTGGCCTGCCTGTTCCTCGGCATCTTCGTTTGCATGCAGGTGCCCATCGAGATCCTGCACGCGGTTGGACCCAAGCTGCCCGAGTACAACCTGACCAGCCCAAGGTTCTTCTTCTGGGCCACCGGCATCCTCAGCAGCTTCCTGGACAACGCCCCGACCTACGTCGTCTTCTTCGAAACGGCCCGATCGCTGGAATGGTCGAATCCTGAAGAGCTACTGACCCTAACGACGGGCGGCAAGATTGCCCTGCCCCTGCTCATTGCGATCTCGCTCGGTGCGGTCTTCATGGGCGCCAACAGCTACATCGGCAACGGCCCGAACTTCATGGTCAAGAGCATCGCCGAGCAATCGGGCGTCAAAATGCCCAGCTTCTTCGGCTACATGGTTTACAGCTTGGTCCTTCTGGGGCCTCTCTTCGTTGTGGTAATGTTCATCTTCCTGTAGGGGCGCGCGGGCGGCGTGACAAGTGCGGCACGGGCTTGGGCAATAGGCCGTTGCGGCTACTGGCCGAACCTGTTCGTCTGGATCGGCAACAGGCGTCTCGACATGGAGGCCCATATCGAGAGCGACATGCTCGCCATGATCGTCGCCGCAAGACACGCGGATCAACGGCGTCGTCCGTCACAGACGGTCGTGCTGCCTGAGTGGGCGAACGTAGGCCGCTTGTTCGCGACGAACCACAGGTTCCTCTCCGACCCAGCGGAGCTTCCTAACGCGATCAGCAGTGATCGTGTTTGCCAGTCGCTCGTGATTCCGTCCAAGGAGCGCTGGGTTGAGGTAACAACCATCAACGTGGAGAATGAGGTGCTGCGGGGGGACAACCTGTGCGATGAGGTGCGGCTTGGACACGTCTGAGTTGATCCTGCTCCTTGGTGCGGACCGGGCGGTTCAGGGGCCAGTGCGCCGTGCCTGCGACGAACTCGGTCTTGAGGTCGTATGCGCCGACAACCTTGATGAGGCTGCCAAGGTCGTTCGAGATCGGTCGCCCTGCCTGGTTCTGTGCGACTTCGAGACGTTTGAGGAAGTTCGGCATGAGTGGCCCCGGTCGTCGGTAGTTCTCATCTCCGGCAGCGCTAACAGCGAACAGGCCATTGAGGGCATGAAGCGGGGGGCGCTGGATTACGTGCTCAAGCCCTTCGATCATGAGGACATGGTACGACGGATTGGGAACGCGGTACGCATCAGCCGAGACGTGAACGTACCTGCCGTCTATGAAAGCGGGCAAGACGATACGCACGTCGAACGGATTGTGGGTCGGTCGCCAGCCATGCAGGAGGTGTACAAGCTCATCGGGCTGGTGGCGCCACGAGACGTCAACGTACTCATCACCGGCGAGAGCGGTACTGGCAAGGAGCTCGTCGCACGAGCCATCTACCACCACAGCCTGCGGCGGGAGAAGCCATTCCTTGCAGTCAACTGTGCGGCCATTCCTGACACGCTGCTAGAAAGCGAGCTCTTCGGGCATGAGAAGGGCGCGTTTACCGGAGCGGAGACGCGCCGCATGGGTAAGTTCGAGCAATGCGACGAAGGCACCCTTTTCCTGGACGAGATCGGCGATATACCGCTCACCACCCAGGCCAAGCTCCTGCGGGTATTGCAGGACAATTCCTTTCAACGCCTGGGTGGGACGGAGGTCGTCCGGTGTGACGTCCGCATCATCGCGGCGACGAATCAACCGTTGGAACAACTTCTCGAAGAGCGGCAGTTTCGGGAGGACCTCTATTACCGGCTGAAGGTGGCAATCATTGATGTCCCGCCTCTGCGAGAGCGAGAGGTGGACGTCGTCCTCCTCGCCCACGCCTTCGTGAAGCGTCTGAATCTCCGGCTCGGAACGAACGTCGGCCCGTTTTCTCCGGAGGTCCTGCCGGTGTTGCTGGCGTATCCCTGGCCGGGGAACGTCCGCGAACTGGAGAACGTGATCAGGAGCTCGCTAGTGGTGGCTCGTGGCCCGGTGTTTCGTCTCGAGTACCTCCCTGAGCATATCCGACAAGCGAGCGCCAGCGATGCGATCAAGGGGGCTCCACGGACCGAGTCTGGGGGCCTGACTGTCCTGCCCCAGGACCTCCGCCGCTTCGCTGAGACGCTTGCCGCCAATCCTGATCTGGAAGGGTCACTCCACTCCGAGGCCGTGGCCTCCGCTGAGCGGGAGATCATTCGGGCTTGCCTGGAGCGCGCGAATGGGGTCTTGGGCCGCGCCGCCGGCTTGCTCGGCATAAGCCGTACGACACTTCGAAAGAAACTGGCCCAGTACGGAATCCGCATCGACACCCAGGTTCGGATGAAGGAGTAGTCCTCGGCCTCGAAGCGGAAAGCGCGACGGTGGTCGATCCGGTCAGTTCCTGGCCATGCCAGACAGGTTCTGCCAGGCTCCGGCGCGGGCTTGCTCCCCACTTCTCATACTGCAACCGTTTTAGGAACAGGAAGTTACAGTTTTCTCGGCGGACGGGATCCGCTTGGCCTGCCGGTTGCAACATTCTCCCAGCGCGTGGCACCGAAAGCTTGTGGCAATCCCACCACCCCGGTGGCCGGACTGTCAGTGACCAGTGGAACGAGCAGCGAGCCGAGCAGCACGGGTTGGCGGCGTTGTCACAGGCAGCTATCTGTGGCTTTCTAGGGGAACCGTTGGGAGGAAGTACGATGGTGCGCCGGAGCAATATTACCAGGGAACCGCGGCAGAGAGAGACATTGCTTGATCTTGCTCAGCATCACGCCTCCGGAGTTCGGGTCGGTAGGTATCCAACTCGAGCCGAAGAGGCGATGCACGCACTGCACCGAATGGAGACCGATTCATATGGCGTATGCGTGGATTGCGAGGAACCGATACCTGCGGCTCGCCTTCGGGCCAAGCCGGAGGCGTTGCGCTGCATTGCCTGCCAGAGAGAATACGAGAACACTTGCCAGAGAAAGCATGAGGACGCCTGTTGAAGAGCCTGCGAGATTGGAACGACGGCCGTGATGCCCGTATCCACACCATCGGGCAACAATGTGCGCCTTCCATCTCATTACCTGCCGCCCCTGAGGCACTTCATTTTCAGCCATGAGATCTTGGTTCCCAACGGCAAAAGGAGAACGCAATGGATCTACAGATTCGTGCGCGGAAGATTGAGCTGACCACTGCACTGCGCGGCCTGATCGAACGACGCCTGGGCTTTGCCCTCGGCCGGTTCGGCCATCGCGTCCAGGAGGTAACGATCCGCCTGGACGACCTGAATGGCCCGCGAGGGGGCATGGACAAGCGGTGTTGGATTCGGGCGGCCGTGGTGCCGTCGGGGGATCTCACGGTCGAGACCAGGGACGATGAGATCGAGAGCGCCATCAGCCGTGCAGCGGACCGTATCGCGCGCCGCGTGAAGAAGGCGTTGGACCGTCGGCGAGCGATGAGGGGGCGAGAGAGGCGTCGCATGAGCCTGGATTCAGTCGATGAGGATCGCCCGGAGCCCGCCGAGTATCGGTAGGTACGTAGTGCTGACGAACGGGGGCAGGTGACCTCCCTCATCTGAAGAGGCGTGAGGCCGGAACCATGGAACTCAAGAAGCTGAAACAGCACATTCGAACACTAGCATCCCTGGAAGAAAGCGAAGCGCTCGTTATCAGCTGTTACCTCAACCTAGAAGGGGGCATAGGTGGATTTCGAGAGACCTTTAACAAGCGGGTGGGGATGCTGCAGCGGGCCATTCGCCAAGAACACCGGCAACCGTTTGTGGCATCGCTTCAACGGATCGATGCCTGTATCCAGAAAGAGCTGGACCCCAAGGCCAGGGGAGTGGCCGTGTTCGCTCGCGATGGGAATCAGCCCTTCTTCTTGCCGCTTCAGTTCCGAGTCCCGCTGCCGACATGGGTCGCGGCCGACGCGACCCCCAACATCTACCACTTGGTGGAACTCAAGGACACCTACCACCGCTATGTGGTCATGCTCTGTGCGGCGGAGCGCATGCGAATCTTGGAGATCAACCTGGGCTCTGTAACGGCACAAGTCTGGAAGGACCGACCCGAACTGAGGAAGCGCGTTGGACGAGAATGGACCAAGCGCCATTACCAGAACCATCGCCGGGAGCGCACCAATCGGTTCGTCACGGAGATGACCGAGATCTTGAATCAACGGATGTCAGCTGGCGGTTATGAGCACCTGATTCTTACCGGCAGCCCTCGCATAACGGCGCGGGTCCGGGATGCGTTGCCGAAGCATCTGGCGGACAAAGTCGTCGACAGCCTCGTTGCGTCCCAACACGACCCGGTGCCCGACGTGGTCGAGGCGACGCTGTCTTCGTTCATCGAGGTGGAACGGCGTGAGTCTCTGTCGATGGTTGAGTTGCTCCTGCAGGAGGTCCAACGGGATGGGCTCGCCGTAGCGGGCCGTCAAGCCAGTTTGGCGGCGCTGAAGAAGGGTCAAGTGGATGTGCTCGTGTTGGCCAAGGAGCACGACTGCGATGCGAGGGAAGAGATGGCCCAGCTGGCCGAACAGGCAGGTTGCAGGATCGAAACCGTGGAGCAGAGCAATCCCTTGATGCTACTTGGCGGCGTCGGCTGCCTTTTGCGGTACCGGACGCGAGGCTTCGACGCGCCAAGTAGTGAAGGTCCCATATGTGAGGCAAGGAGTGCGTGACGGACAGGAAAGCGGGTATGCTGACTCCGCCGGACCGCGCAGTGTGGGGAATCGACGTGCACGACTGGGCCGGAGACCTGTCCGATGGCGCTTTTGATCCTCTACCTTCTTCTGGCGTTGGGCGTGTCGTTTCTGTGCTCGCTCGTCGAGGCCAGCATCCTGTCGTTGCGACGCGCTCACGTGGCGCAGTTACTTAAGGAGGGGAAGAGCAGTGGGCGAATCTTAAAGGGAATGAAGGAGAACATTGATCGTCCCCTGGCGGCCATTCTGACGCTGAACACGGTGGCACACACCGTGGGTGCGGCTGGTGTCGGCGCTCAGGCACTAGTGCTATTCGGTCGGTATTGGGTCGCCGTGACGAGTGCGATCCTGACCGTCCTGATTCTGGTCTTCTCAGAGATCATCCCGAAGACCCTGGGGGCCGTCTACGCGGGCCGGCTCGCAGCCTTCACCGCCTATACCATTCGTGGCATGATCGTATTGACCTATCCTCTGGTCGTCGCGTTTCAGGGACTGTCGCGGTTGCTTGCATCTCAAAAGGAGCCACATCGCCTGAGCCGTAAAGAATTCGCCTTGATCGCGGAACTCGGCCACGAGGAGGGCGCCCTGGGCGAAGACGAATGCCGGATCATCCGGAACTTGCTCAGCATCAACAGCATTCCCGTCAAGGAGATCTTGACGCCGAGGACAGTGACGTTCATGCTGCAGAAGGACATGACCATCGCGGACGCGATCGAACAGGGTGGTCCCTTTCGATTCAGCCGGATCCCGATCTATGGAACGAGCCCCGACGATCCCGTCGGCATTGTGCTCCGACACAACATCCACGAACGGCTGCGCAACGGGTCGGCCGAGCAGACGCTGGAAGAGATCGCCAATCCGATTCGGGCCGTTCCAGAGATGGCCTCCGTGGCCCAGGTGCTGAAGGAGTTCATCCAGTCTCGCGAACACCTGTTCCTTGTCGTCGACGAGTACGGCGGGATAGCCGGCATCGTTACGCTTGAGGACGCCGTAGAATCCCTTCTCGGCGAGGAGATCGTGGACGAAAGCGACGTGGTCGAGGACATGCGCCAGCTTACTGTCACGTTGCTACAGGGTAAGCTGCAAGGCAGGCATCTTGATCTGTTTCACTCAGAGTGAGATAGCTCGCCTTTCGGGATAGGAGATGGTCTGGCC
>CAYMLO010000286.1:0-5590 GCA_964390905.1 uncultured Planctomycetales bacterium
GCGCCTGACGCCCTTCAGTGTGGCGCTGCGATACGACGACCTGGGCGAACCGGCGCAGGTAGACCTGGACCGGCCTTTCGTGGTCACGTGTGTGGAGCGGACGCTCGCGTGGGCCGAGGGAGCACTTTCGGGCATCGGATAGCGCATGCAGGCGATTTCGTCTAGCGACGTTGCCCGTTCTGTGGGACCTTGATCCGACGAATCGGCCCGTTGACGTGCAACTAAAATGCAACTAAGATCGCGCACGACATGCACGGCATGCGCAACATGCCGAGTGGTTTGGATGTCCCTAAGGAGTTGCCGATTCTGTAAGTTGTGGGTTTGGAAGGCTTTCGGGAGCTGTTCGTGGTCTTGCTCATAACCCGGAGGTCGCAGGTTCGAGTCCTGCCCCCGCTACGTTGTAACTGACGCAGGATCAGGCGCTTACCGCTTGGCCCTGCGTTCTTTTTGCGCGTGACGATACCGAATTGTGGCGTGATTGTGGCGTGCCGTAGCGCGAACAGCCAGCTTGGCGGGGGAATCGAGCAGCTCGTCGGAGTCGGCCAACGGAGGCAGACATGGCTAGCGTCCACGTCCCTGCCCGAGATGAGCCCACATAGACTGCTCAGACCATAGTCGATTCCCCTATCGCCGCCGCCGTGTGCTCGGCCGCCTCAGCATGAGCCCCGCCATGCAGGCCAGGCCGGCCAGCGGGGCGGCCGATGCCGCACAACAAGACGAAGGCGCGGTCTGGGCCAGCTCATCATCTCCTGCATGATCGACCGTCAGACTCACCGCGCCATCGGAGCCGTTGCCCAGTGTGACCCGTTCGGGCTCCAGCCCGACGACCTCAACCGATTCAAACGCGCCTTCAGTGGCCGTGGCCTTGATGAACTCATACGGACCGGTGGGTTCGGCGTCGCCGCTGAATGACAGGATCAGCTTGCCGCCCAGGCGGGCCGTACCCGTGACCTCGAGGCGGTCACGTTCTCCCGCATTGGCACCCGCTACCTCGATCTCGACCACGCTGCCGTCCTCGACGATCAGATCGCCGTCGATCGTCAAAACACCGGGGGAGCAGCCGGGACGGAGCGTCCCTCCTCGGACAACGACCGCGCCGACCACCCAACCCGTGCCCAGGAGTTCTCCATCCGGCCAGACGATCACCTGGTTGGACTGAATGCTGGCATCGCCGCACACCTTCAGAGAGGCCTTCCCGCCTCGCACCGACGCGGTGCCGCCCACGTAGATGCCGGTAGCCACCCAGGTGGCGCCGCTCTTGACGGTGACGTCGCCTCGGGTCCCGTGGACGTGGCCAAGCGCCGCCCCGCCGGAATCCAGCGTGCCGTTGCCTGTCAGCGTCAAGGAGGCCTGGCTTCCTTGCTGCTCGCCGCCCACCACGATCGCATGGACGCCCGCCTCTTCGGTCAGTTCGTAATCCCCCGGGCTCAGGCCGCGGAGTCCATCGTAGGAGTACGAATCAAGGATGAGCGTCCAGTTTCCGCTCTTGACCTCCAGGCCGCGATTCGTCGCGCCTCCTTTGATCGTGCTGATACCCCCTGGGTTAAGCATACAGATTTTGGCCCTGAAGTCCCCGAGGTAGATGGCGTGAACCGGGTATGTTCCGGTCGTGTCACCGTCAAAGAGCGCCACATCCTCCTCGCCGGGTTCGCGGTTCCCGCGCCAGCAGTTGCCGTTGTTGAACGATGCGATGTCGGTCCTGTTGTACTGACAGGCGAATTCTCCCTTGGGATAGCCCTGCCAACTGACCCTCGTACCGTTCGGCGGCTGGTACTCGGTGTTGACGTCCTGGGTCTGGAAGACGACCGTGACACTCCTGTCCTCTGTCATCTCGAGCTCGATCTCTCTGTGGCTACTGGATACGTCCCCTTGCCATTCTCTGAACTTCCAGTCCGCTGCCGGCGTGGCGAGCAGTGCCACGGTGGTGCCATCTTCGACGGGGACGGTGGCGTCTTGGCCATAGTCTTCGCCGGGCGGATCGACCCAGACGCTGCCCTCGCCGATCACGTGGATTGCCAGCGTATGCTGGTCCAACGCCGCGAAGACCGCCGTCACTTTCTTGCTGCCGTTCATCGTCACTTCGGTCTCTAGAGAGGATCCGCGGGCGTCGTCCCGCCACGCCACGAACCGCCAGCCTGCCGCGGGCTCGGCCGTCAGCGTGACCTTTTCGCCGGCTGGGTACTCGTGCTGACCGGGTTCGGGGGACACGTCGCCCTGTCCTTCTGCCTCGATGGTCAGTGTGTGGTACTCAGTCCCTGGCGTGTCTTGCTCGAAGACGGCCGTGGCCGACTTGTCCGCATCCATGGTGACGCTGGCGCTCGGGTTCGTTCCCGTCACGTCACCCTCCCACCGTGCGAACTGCCAGCCAGTCGCCGGCTCGGCGCACAGTTCGACGGCGATGCCGTCCTCGAGCGTGACGTTGACGTTCCCGCTGTACGTCTGGCCTGGTGGGTCGAGCGATAGCGTGCCTTGTCCCTGCTTGTTGATCGCGAGCGTATGCTGGCTCGTGCCCGGTGTTCCCCCTTCGGTTATGAAATACGCGGTGACGGTCTTGTCGGCATCCATCGTGATCTGCAGTGGATTGGTGGTTGCGCTGCCGTCGGGCACGTCTCCCTCCCAGCGACTGAAGTGGTATCCGGAGTCCGGCACGGCGTTTAGGATGACCGACGTCCCTTTGAGATAGGCCCCCTGATCGGGACTACGTTGGATGGTCCCGCCGGTTTCGGCGTTGGCGGTGAGTGTATAGGCAGGATCCTCTTCGAAGACGGCTGTGACGGCTTTGTCGGAATCCATGGTGATCCTGAGGGAGGGATTCGTGGCGGCCACGTCGCCCTCCCAGCGCACGAACCGTCCCCCTTCTGGACTCTCGAGTGGGGCGATCAGGTTCACTGACGCCCCATCTTCGTACATCCCTGCAAAGACGTCTGTCACCTCCACGTCATCCACGGAGAGGGATCCGGGGCCCTCGACACGTACGGTCAGCGCGTGCTTCCTCGGCCCGGGAGTCTCCGACTCGAAGATGGCCGTGACGATCTTGTCTCCGTCCATGGTGATCTGGGCGTAGGGTTCCGTTCCGCTCAGATCGCCTGCCCAACGCGAGAAGACCCAACCGTCATCGGGCACGGCCCAGACATCGACCGCGGCGCCGACCTGGAAGCGCGGGCCGTCTGCCAGACCGGTTGGGAGCACCTTGCCCCCGCCCTGGACGACAACCGTGAGCCTTGGCGATGGACCAGGGGGCTCCTGATCTGTCCCGACGCGCGACCAGCTCGCCCCGTCATAGTGCAGGATCACGCCTTCCCCGGCAGCGTACACGTCATTCGCGCCGCTGCCCCAGACGCTGGCCAGGCCGTTGGTCGTCGCGGACGGCATCGCCGACCAGCTTGAGCCGTCGTAGTGGTAGATCGAGCCCGTCAGGGCAACTGCGAAGACATCGCTCGGGCCGCTGCCCCAGATGCCATTGATCCAACCGTCCAGATCGCCTGCCATTGGGGCCCATCCTGCCCCGTCATAGTGCAGGACGACGCCCGCCTGCGTCAGGAAGTTCTCGCCCCAGCCCACGGCGAAGATGTCGTTTGGTCCGCTGCCCCAGATGCCGGTGAGCAGTGCGCTGGTTCCGACCTGCACGTGTGACCAGCTCGATCCGTCGTAGTGCGATACGATGCCCTCCAGCTCTTGCGCGGATGCGACACAGCCTACGGCATAGATGTTGGTCGTGTCCGTACCCCACACCCCCGTCATCGCGGAGGCGCGGTTGGGGTCTTGATTGATCGGGACGGTTGACCAGCTGCTCCCGTCATAGTGCAGGAGCCCGCCCGATCCCTCGTCGATGTACCACGTATCGCCGTTGATGGTCTCGGAGGTGAGCGACCCAACGGCCAGGTAGACGTCTCCCGGTCCGTTTCCCCAGATGCACGTGGACATGAAGGGGAGCGCCCATATGCCGGTCGACATGGCCGTCCAGGAAGAGCCGTCGTAGTGGTAGATGTACGTCGGCAGGGCCTCGTTGGGATCGTGTGCTGAGCCTGTTGTCGGTGAGAGCAACGAGGCCGGCCAGCCCACGGCGAACACGTCGTTGGGTCCGCTGCCCCACACGCCCATGAAGAGGACGTCTCGTTCGGTTTCCATGCGCGACCAGGTTGACCCGTCGTAGTGAAGAATGGTCCCGCCATATGTGTCCATCGTGTCCCCGTAGTACTCGTACTGCCCGATCACCTCGCCGCCGACCACGAAGACGTCATCGGGTCCGCTTCCCCAGACCCCAAGGTGGTAGTACTCAGGCTCTGACCTGGAGTCGGAATACGAGATGCTGGCCTGGAACTCCAGACCGGTCGGCTCGAATTGGCTCGCGTCGCCCAACACGGCGAAGACCAGCTCGTTGACGCCTGCGCGGAAGTGCGACGCGTCGTTCGTGCCAAAGGCGTCCTTTGTGGGCCAGCCAATCAGGGGACGTCCGTCTTGGTCCCAGCGGTCCTGACCCAGTCGCTGGGGGTCGGTGTCGCTCAGCAGGATCTCGGCGCTGATCCGCACGCCATTGAGGAACACGACCCCCATGTCATCGATGTTGGCGTATCCCTGGAGAAAGGCCGACCTAAAATCGGCGGGCAGTTCGAACGTGAAGCGGTAGAAGGCCGAATCGCGGTTGTTGTACGTGACCTCATCGACGTGGTCGATGAAGGCATCGCCGTTCGCAGAGACGTACCCTTGCTCCAGGGGGTTCGGGACGTCCTCGTAAACGAACGTGGCATACCCGTGCCAGTCCGGGTGACGGTTGACCAGCGGCTGCCATTCTGCGTCTTGCGAAGGCCCGACGTTGATCCGTGCGATCTGCTCTTCGACCGAGACGTCCGGCCCCAACCCGTCCCCACACACCTCGCCCGAAGCCGAGCTCGTTAAGACCAACTCCGCGGAAAGCGCAGTCGTGGGGAGCACGGCGGCTACGAGCAACAGGCCAATCACCAGACTCCCTGCGGCCAACTGAGATGTGGGCAAAGCCATGGGAGAAGTCGCCCCAGAGCAAGCGCGATGGGTAGGGCATCTCCGCATCGTCTCACCATTCGCCGGTGTCTGTGTCCTCCAACGGCAGTCGTCACGGACCGGTCCATCAACGCTGGTGTGAACTGCGTGGAGCATCGTTCTGCCTCCCTCGTTGTTGCCTTTGAGTCACGGCTCATCCGATTGCCGTCGGGACCGACCCGTCGTCAGTCCTCAAGGGGTGTACGTTCGAGCCGAAACGTTCTGCCAGGCGAACCGGAGAAATGTGTGGACCTCGGGGGCGTACGGCGAGGCAAGTCCCGGAGGCGAACGCATCGGCCGATGGGCTCGGCGTGCTCCGTGCCAAAGGCGTCGTGCACACAAACCAGACGGGCCTGGGCGTTGAGCAACGGCAGGGCTTGCCCTAAACTACATCTCGGCTACCGGATCGGTCGGGAAAGGCCCGTCTCAGGGAAGACCTTCCAGCTCCATCCAGTGTGAGGCGCGGGGAGACCTGGCCATGGCATGTCTGAGTGAGGAACAGCTTGTTTCGTACCTCGCCGGATCGATGTCGGCTGCGGATAGATCGTCGACGGAGGAGCATCTCCGCGAATGC
>CAYMLO010000287.1:0-5561 GCA_964390905.1 uncultured Planctomycetales bacterium
CCGCCGGCGCCGAGGAGTCGGCCAGCGCCTCCGAAGAGATGTCCGCCCAGGCCGAAAACGTCCGCGGCATGGTCAACGAACTGGTCGCTCTGGTTGGCGGCAGGAACAGCAGCCAAGCAGTCGCGGTAACTTCAAAGACGACCCCATCCCAGCCCACCGCGAGAGCGGCGACGTCTCGCAGCTCACAGACGGTTCATGAAGCGCTCAAGGACGTACACGCCACGGCGGAGGTCCATGACGCCGACGGGTCCAATGCCTCGACGGAGGGGTTGGGCGAATTCTAGTACCCCGGAGTTCTCCCTGCAGGCCCGGGGCTGCTGAAAGCTATGCACGTATGCGATCAGCCGCCCCGGGCCCAGTCCTTCCAGCTCCGTCGGGCCGCTTTTCCGCCAACCCGGCGATCACCCACGTGTTCTCTGTTCAGCCTGTGGTTGCTACCGCCCTACCGATGGCGTAACCCCGCCGCCGGCAGCAACACACGAACCCATCGGCACTTGCATTCAGGGATACCCCAAACTCCTGCTCAAAACAGTGCAGAGACACCTCAGGTTGCCGGCGCGCGTGCCCGATAACCTAACATATAGCGGCAGCTGTTGCGGAGTCGACAGTTGGTTTCGAGCAGCGCATTGCCTCAAGGCGACCGCTCCTTCGCACCGGTTGCTTCGGGGGATTACACAGTTGCGCGGAGGCGAACCACGTTGACAGACGGGCACGGCTGGATGGCCGCCTTCTCGCCGATGACCGTCCGCGCAACGCAATCCCCAAGACGATCGTCGTTCACTTCGTGGGGAAGGGATCTGGCAAGTTACGGAGACGCACGAAGCCCGGGCCCGGAGCCCAGGTCGACCACGCGTTGTACCTGCAGCTCCGCACCCATCAAAACGCGACCGGAATTCAGGGCCGGCGAGGCCAACGTCGTGGGCGAATCGGTCGCCCACCACAATGCGGTCCTGATTCTCGCCCGGTGGCGCTGAGGGCGGCAGATTGTCCTGGAATACGCAGCATACACCGGTCCACGTCAACGGTCCGAGGACGTCCATGACGTGACCAATGCCGCCGCAGAGCTACCCGAGGTGGCCGATGAACCCGCCCGCAGAAATCCAGAAAGACCCCTACGGAGAACTCGGATCCCTACCCGCGCGCGTCGCCGAGCTCGAGCCCCTAGAGGGCCAGGCGACGTTGACCGACAGTGAGGCCATGCTTGCCGGGATCCTCCATGCGTTGGGCGATTACATATGCATCGTCGATGAGAACCTGACTATCGTCTGGGCGAACAAAATGGCGACGGCTTCGTTCGGGCCAAACCTAGTCGGAGGGAATTGCTACAGGGCCTACCATCGGCGGGACAGGCCGTGTGAGAATTGCGTTGCAGCGCTGGTGCTCCAAGACGGCCAGACACGGCACCACGAGTACCATATGCCGGCACATGCAGGCGACGGTACGGAGCGCTGGTTCTGGTGCACCGCGAGTTTGGCGGCCCGCCACAGAGACAGACGGCCGAAAACGGTCATCGTCGTGTCACGTGACATCACTGAGCATAAGAATGCCGAGGAGCGAAGCCTCCGACTCGAAGTGGAACTGGCCCACGCCGCGCGCGTGTCCACCATGGGAGAGATGGTGGTAGGCATTGCGCACGAGCTCAACCAACCGCTCACGGCGGTAGCGAGTCGAGCCGCCGCATGCGCGCTGGCCATAGGGTCGCGAAACCCGGAACCCGCCGAGATCCTTGACGATTTGGCGGAGATTGCGTCCCAGGCGGAACGCGCGGGCGAGATCATACGACGCTTCAGGTTCCTTACCGCGAAGCGTCAATTCAAGCCATCTTCGCTGGACGTCAATGAGGTGGTTCGTGAAGTCGCAGGATTCCTGCGTCATGACATCCACATGAACCGCGTGGCGCTATGCCTGAAGCTCCCCCCGAAGATACCGCCGGTGCTGGCCGTCTCCGTGCAGATCCAGCAGGTTCTCCTCAACCTGATGCGAAACGCGATCGAGGCGATGAGCACCGTGGAAGACGGGGAGCGAAAGCTGATCGTCCAGACGTCGATGAACTCACCCGAAGCGGTCGAAGTTGAGGTCCGCGATACCGGTCCTGGTGTCGAGGAAGGGGACCTCGAGAGGCTATTCGAACCGTTCTTCACGCGCAAGGGTGAGGGCCTCGGGGTAGGCCTGGCAATCTGCCGCACGATCATGGAAGTACACGGCGGTCGCGTGTGGGCCACGAGGAACCCGAAGCGGGGTACGACGTTTCGCTTCACATTGCCCTTGCCCGAGTCGGAGCCGGACGATGGAAATCCAACGCAAGGTCTATGTAGTCGATGATGATGCGGAGGTGCGTGCATCGCTGGCACGACTGATGAAAGAGATCAGTCTGCCTGTCGAAGCTGCCTCGACCGCAAACGAATTCCTGGAAACCTACGACCCCAATTGCGTCAGCTGTCTGGTGGTCGACGTGCGCATGCCGGGTGCGAGCGGGATTGATTTGCAGCGCAAGCTCCTGGAAGACGGCATCGCGATACCTGTCATCGTCATCTCGGGGCACGGGGACATCCCGTTAGCCGTTGAGGCGATGAAGCTAGGCGCGCTGGACTTCCTCGAGAAGCCGTTCCGTGCTCAGTCGCTCTTGGACCGGGTTCAGCAGGCCCTAGCAATGGACGAGCGGCAGCGGGAGGAACGCGCGGAACGCGCGAGCGTCGCAGGCAGTTGGGGCCTTCTGACCCAGCGCGAGCAGGAAGTGGTAGATCTCGTGGTCGAGGGTCTCACCAACAAGGAGATCGCCGCGCGCCTCGGGGTGAGTCCGCAGGCGATCGATGCCCACCGGGGAAAGGCCTTCACAAAACTGGGCGTCCACAGTGTCGCAGGGCTCGTGAAGGTGGCCCTTACTGTCGGCGCCCAATAGGATACTCCAACCCCCCCGTTGTTTCCTCCAAGCAGGCCGTTTGATCATCCAACTAGATCACTTGGCGTGTTCTACCGATCCCTTACAAGCACAGGCAAAGCCCGAATCAATCCTGAGTGAGACGGTAAGGGCTTCGCTGGGACGAGATCTTCGACGACGACCACGGCTGTAGGCGGTGCGCAGAAGGTCAGTGCGTTGCTCACCGACGACAAGCCTTGATGAAAGAGCGGCCGACGTAGGGCCCGGGAGGTCCGCCTGCCCAGGGGACTCCCGCCGACAAGTCGCGAGGCAGGCAAGAAGGGTGACATACGGTATGTCACCAGCATGTGGTTCGCTAGCACTCGTAGCAGGGAGACATGGACATGTTGAAGGGCATGAAGTTGTCGACGAAGCTCGGGGCGGGGTTTGGGGCTCTGGTGCTTATCGCCGGTGTTTTGGGGTACATGGGATGGTCGAGTCTCGGCAAGGTGGCGGCTAAGGTCGAAACGGCCGACGACGCCAACCGGATGCTGAAGGAATCGCTCACGGGGCGCATACATGAGAAGAACTTCATGTTGCGCAAGGACAAGAAGTACCACGCCGAGGCCGTTGGACTCGTCAGGGAGTTCCATAAGCAGGTTGAGGCAACGGTGGCCAAGCTCCAGGAACAGGCGGACAAGGAAGGTGTCAGGAACGTCGGAAAACAGATCGATCTGTGGCTGACGGCGTTTGAGGAGTTCGTGAGGCTCGAGGACGAGAAGGTCAAGGCTGACGCCGAAATGGTGAAGGGCGCCAGAGGAGCCATCGAAGAGATCGAAAAGATGCGCGCCGATCAGAAGGCCAAGCTGCTCGAGGAAATGAAGCAGCAGAAGACCGCCGACGTGGTCAAGGAGCGTCTGACCAAGGCCGACGACGCCAACCGGCTCAACAAGTTCGTCCTCGACGCCCGCCGTCATGAGAAGAACTACATCATCCGCGGGCAGCAAGAGCATGTCGCCAACGTCTCGAAGACAGTCCAGGACATGCTCGACCTGACCCAGGACATGAAGAAGCGTTTCAAGGAGGCGACCAACCAGAAGCAGGCCGACGAGGTAGCCGCTGGCGTGAGAACGTACCAGAAGGCGTTTGATAACTATGTAGCGATGGTGGAAAAGCAGAGGCAGGAAGAGCAGAAGATGGTGAGCGCTGCCCAGGCGCTCCAGGCCGGTGCCAACGAGCTACGACAAGGCCAGAAAGCGAAGATGGAGGCCATTTCGAGTTTCTCAACGACGCTGATGCTCTCGCTGGCGGTCGTCGGCATGGTCTTTGGCGTGGTCTTGGCGATCGTCATCACGCGTGCCATCAGGAATCCAATCAAGAACATCTTCAAGGGGCTGAAGGACCTCAGCACGACAGAACTGACCGAGACCGGCAGCACGTTCAACCGGGTCATCGGAGGGCTGACCGACGGTGTGGAGCAGGTGAACGATGCCTCAGCGCAGGTATCAACCGCATCTCAGCAATTGGCCGAAGGGGCCAATGAGCAGGCCTCCTCGCTGGAGGAGACCTCGAGTGCGTTGGAGGAAATGGCGGCGATGACCCGCACGAATGCGGACAACGCCACGGAAGCCAACGAACTGGCGGCTCAGGCTCACAAGGCGGCCCAACAGGGCGACGAGGTGATGTCGGCCATCAGCGAGTCGTCCGATCAGATCAGCAAGGTGATCAAGGTCATCGAAGAGATCGCGTTCCAGACGAACCTGCTGGCACTCAACGCGGCCGTCGAGGCCGCACGTGCCGGCGAGCACGGCAAGGGCTTCGCGGTGGTGGCCGACGAAGTCCGCAACCTGGCTCAGCGTTCGGCCGAGGCGGCCCGAGAAACGGCGGATCTCATCGGGAACTCGGTCAACAAGTCCAAAGAGGGCGCCGAGTCGATCCAGGGCATCGTCAGCAGCGTGGCGAAGGTGACCGAACTCGTGAAGGGCATCGCCGAGGCCTCACAGCAGCAGGCCCAGGGCGTGGATCAGGTCAACACGGCGGTCTCCCAGATGGACAAGGTCACGCAGTCCAATGCAGCCGGTGCTGAGGAATCGGCCTCCGCAGCCGAGGAGCTGAATGCCCAGGCCCAAGCCACCAAGGGCTTCGTGGACGAGCTGATGGCCCTGGTCGGTGCCGAGGCCACAACCACGCGCAGCGGCTCGAGTGGCGCGTCCGCTCGGAGCAAGAAGCCTAGGAGCCTTCAGTCGGACCACCTGACCCTCCACGCACACAACGAGCATCTGCCCGGGCCAGACGAGGACCCACTCCCGGAGGCGAAGAATGACGACGGGAGCGGCTCGTTGGGGAAGAGCACGGATGAATCGTTCGGTTTCTAGGCCCAGGGCATCAACCGTCGGTCGGGAAGGCCTCGATCCATCTGCATCGCGGCCCTTCCCGACCGACAGGATTTGAAAGGAAGGCCCCCCCGAGCGCCGGAAACGCGGGAGGCTGTGGCAAACTCCGAACTGCAGGCAGACACATTTGCAGAACCAATCGCCGAGCGTTTCGGGGATCCTGGGGGAGGGTTGATGCGGCGGCGAGGATGCATCGAGGAGTAATGACTCATGACCTCTCAAGCGACAAGCAACGCACGACAGTCTCCCGCCACGTCCGGGCTGGGCGGCAAGTACCTGACCTTCAAACTGGCCGGAGAGGTGTATGGGCT
>CAYMLO010000288.1:0-5556 GCA_964390905.1 uncultured Planctomycetales bacterium
GCCGCCCAGCAGCCGCTGCCGGTCGACCCAGGTCTTGCCGCCGTCCGTGCTGCGGATGCACCACAGCTCGAGCTTGCAGTCCGGTTTGGGCGCGCCCTTGGCGTTGTCCCAACTGAACTTGTAGCCGTCGAAGTCCAGGTAGACGATGACGATCGTCCCGCGCGCCGTCCGCACAAACTGCCCCGGATGCCCGCCCCCGCCCATCCGAATGCCCGAATGGATCGCCGAACTGATCGCCGCCCACGTCTTCCCGTCGTCCTTGCTAACGGCCAGGACGTTCCGGTCGACCGTCATCAGGTTCCCATCCTCGAGCACGACAAACGGCCCAGTCTTGGTAATCCCCACCGGCTCGCAACAACCATGAACCCACCGCCCCGCCGGCCCGCTCCCTACGGCTGTCGAGGACGAGACAAACATGGACAGCAGTGATCCCGCGATGGTTAGCTGTAACATGGAGCGATACCTTTCAGTTGGGAGGGTGGATCAAATGACCCAGCCCGCCCCGCTGGTTGCTGGGCACTAGTCGCTACTCAGGGTCCGCTGGCGTCCTGCCAGACGTTCATCCCTCGAGTCCATCGATTACCCGTCGAAGCTCAACTACTTCCAGCGGACACTCCGGCCAGTTGTGCTCCCAGCAGACGATGAGATCGCAGCCGTCGGGGTCGTGGCCGTGCTCCTTGAAGCTGCGGCTCCGAAACTCGAACTCGATTCTCACACGCTGCCAATGCTGATTCGTCGAGTCAATGCACCGCTTCGCCTCGCAGTCTGGAAAGGACGCGTGAACAGCCTCGACGATGAATCCGAGCTCGTAACTGACTATGCCGAAGAGGAATACGACCCCCTGCTCGTTGATGGGCGCGTGCCGAAGACCACGGAAGTCGATGGGTGGGCCGTACTCTGGTCCTTCGATCTTGGTCCATGTCTCGGAAGGCCTAGGCGCCGTATCCGTGGACACACCAGGCGGAGGTGGGACCTCGTGCCTCGAGTGAGCACGCAACTCGGCAAGTAGCGTGGATTCAGGATGATGTGCCTCAAGCCAAGCGCGGTATTGCTTCAGGGCGCCTTGCAGCCCACCAAACCGACGGCGGACTACGTCCGAGGAGACCTCGGCATGATGACTGAATAGTGCCCAGGTTGGGATTCGCCCAATCTGGGTGGCGACCTTGTGGAATTCCTCGAGGAGATCGTCGTCGGTCAAGGGCAGGTTGTCCTTCGGATGCCGCTCCAGTCCAGCGACCCGCTTGAGTTCCGACCAGCCCCCTTCAGGAAACAGGCGGTAGATGTGGTACTGGCTGATTCCCGTGATGCGCTCGAAGTCCGGGCGCGATAGAGGCCCATCAGCGCGAGTGGCGGCGCTCTTCGCGGCCTCGATCAGGTCATCACGGGTTAGTTCTGCCATCTTGGTCTGATACGTTCAGCAGTCGATACGTAGTTCCGCGTAAGACCTCGAGCTCCATAGGATGCGTCTTGACGCGTCATCTCACTCAGTGCGGGGGAGGATTCCCGCACCAGTCTGGCGCTGGCGACCCGCCGGTCGTGAGCGTGGCGGCCCACCCCAGCGTCAAGCGTCGCGATCCGAGCGGGTCAGCCTATCGGCTTCGTTGACCATGTCGGCCACGCGCCATGCGGGCAGGAACTGGTGGCGGTCACGGGTGTAGTCCCCCTGGCCGGTTTCGCACTGAAGCAGGAAGCGCATGGCATCCGCGTAGCCCAGCTCGCGCACCAGGACCTCCAAGGCGCGTCGGCGGAGTTCGGCCGGATTCAGAATCGTGCTCATGCGGGTAGCTCTCCTGCCAGGGCCACGGGATTCATGACCCTTACACGAATTATATCGCCAAGCCGCCCGCATTGCGACGCGAAGGCGTCGTCGGTTGTCACCAGCACATCCGCCCCCATGTGTTCGGCCCAGGCCAGATGATAGGCGTCCATCACCCGAAGCCCCGACGCGGCAAGGCGCTCCACGTGCTCGACGACCGATCGCGGCGTCGACTCAACCGGGTTCAGCGTGTTGAGCCAGGTATCCACCGCTCGGGCGCGCCGGGCATCGGGGTTGCGTGAATTCTCCAAGTCATGGGCAAGCGAGCGGATCACCTGTACGCGTCCGTCGGCCATGGCTTGCAGGATGGCCAACACCGCCGAAGTCTCCACTGCGATACGAGGCTGTGTTTGATCGTCGAATGGGCGCTTCAGACAGCACAGGTCGAGATAGATCCTCATGTCACACCCCGCGCACTGGCCTGCCTGACGCTGCCAGGCGAATCACGTACCGCCCGGGGAACTCACTCCCCCGCATCGTCACAGCTCGGCAGGATGCGTCTCGACGCATCATCTCATCGCACAGGGGCAGCACGTCATGTCCGCCAGATCTGAGGACCCGTGCCACGTCCAATGCGATGCCCATGTCAGCCACGAATCGCATGGGAACGCTCTTCGTAGGGCATTACCTGTTCCTCTGCCAGCCTGGCGGCGTAGCGTAGACACTGACAGATGTCTTCGCGCTGGAGGTCGGGGTAGTTGCGGAGGATCTCGTCATGCGTCATGCCGTTGGCCACGAGGTTGACGACCAGCCCCACGGTGATCCGCATACCGCACACACAGGGCTTGCCCTGCATGATCGTCGGGTCAATGGTGATGCGACTGAGATCCATCGTTCGCGTCCTTCTCCCTGATCGTACGCGACGGCGGATGGGAGTATCAAGGGGGGGACCGCGGGCCTCATAGGTCGGGTCTGCGGTTGTACGCTCCGTCTCGACCCGTCACAAGCCATGATGGCTCACAGCGACATCGCAAAGGGCCAGGCCAGTTGCGTCAGGACGAGACGACTTCGGCAGCTTTTTCTGCTTCCGCGGCGATCTGCTTTCGCAAGAGGCGAAGGTACAAGACCAGCAGGGCCAGCGGGCCGAAGAGGATCCCGCCGATCAGGTGCAGTGTCTGACTGGCCTGACCGAATCCCAGCTCCATCGCCCACTTCGCCGAAACGATCCCGCAGGCGACAAGGGCGATCGCAAGCGCTGCGCTATCCATTGGCTGTCTCCTTGGCGTTAGGGTTAGCCGGTTGCCTGCCGGTTGTCTGCCGCGGCGGATCCGCTCCGTCGCCCGGCCCGGGCCACCGGCATCGCACGAGTTTGCCGCTCCGACGAACCGAGGTCCTGATCACGTCCCTCGTGTCCGCAAGTGGCAAGGTGCATCTCGACGCATCTTGTCATTCCATCCCGACACTGTCAATCAACTCCAAAGACTTGCGCTTGGTGAAGCGTTCCAACTCAGTAGGATGCGTCTTGACGCGTGTTCGGCTGTTCGCTTACCGTTCGGTGGGATAGGTGCGAGCATTCAGGAGCATTTGCTGTGAGTCATCAGAAGCGAACTCGGCAGATCGGTCGGCGAGCGGCGCTCAAGAGGATCGGGGCCGCCTCGGCCGGGGGCGTCGGGCTGACCCTCTTGTCTCGACCCAACGCGGCGCGCGGGGCGACGCGAATGAAGTGGAAGGCCGCCGACGGGGTGGACGTCTGGCAGCTGACGAGCAAGGGCTACTCTCAGGCCAACATCTACTGCGAGCACTCCTACTGCTCCGCCGATTCGCGGCGCTTCGTCTATCAGTGCAAGAACGAAGGCAAGACGGGCGGCGCCAACCCGGCTGAGTATCGGGTGATGGCGCTGGGTACCTGGCAGGAGCGCCGGCTGGACGAAGGCCTGGGACGGACGGGCCTGGCCATCTCCCGCGACGGCGTCTTCTACTACCTGAAACGCTTCCCCGCCAACGGCGGGTCCTATCTGATGCGGGCCAACCTGGCGAAAGGAAAGCCCGAGAAGCTTCACCGTCTGAAGAGCCCACTGTGGAGCATCGGCACGGTATCACCCGACCATCGCTACTACGCCTGCGGCAAGATGCTCGAGGGCGAAGTGCAGGACGGCCAACAGGTCTTCGGCGTCTGGCTGGTGGATCTCGAGACGGGCGAGGAGCGGATCCTCACCCGAGGCAACGACATCATGAACCCGCACCCCCAGTTCTCGCCGGACGGCACGAAGCTGTTGATCCAACACAACCGCGGCGGCAAGGTCCTGCCCGGCGGCAAGTACGTCCGCCTGACCGGCCCGCAGGGGGCCACGCTCTTCCTGCTCTCCATCCCCGACGGGAAGCGAACGACGCTGCAGATCGGGACGCCGCATACTTCGCCGATCACAGGACACGAGACCTGGGTCGACCCGACGCGCGAGATCCTGGCCTCGGTCGTCTGCCGGGACGCGTACACGGCCGACAAGGGAAACCTGCTGGCGTTGCGCGAGGGCGCTCGCCCGCGCCGCGTGGCCAAAGGGTATCACTTCAACCACATCCACGCGTCCCGTTGCGGCCGGGTCTTCCTGGGCGACGACTGGAAACCCCCGTACCAACAAGTCGTCGGCTCGATGGCGACCGGCAAGACGCGCGTGCTTCTGGATATGTACGACACCCCGCGCCCGATGCCCAAGGCCGCTCATGCCCATACATACCTCTCTCGCGATCTGAAGTGGGCCATCTTCAACTGCGACCGGTCCGGACCGATTCTCCTGTACGCGGCCCGCGTCCCCGACGCGTTCCTCGCTGATCTGCTCAAGGCCTGACGTCGACGTGTCGACGCGCGTGGGCCCCTCGGGGCTTCGGCCGAGGGTTCGGGGTCCGGGTTCAGGGTCTCGGGTTCGGGGTGTAGGGTAGGTTCTGCCCGCCGAGGGTCGGGATCGCGCGCCAACCGACACCCGCAGGTGGGGGGGCGAAGAAACGTCCATTCTTGAGCTTCCTACTTCCAAAGCAAATTATTATTTTCTAGACTCGGAGTAATGCCCACCGGGGAAAGACGGCGGATCATGTCTGCGCATGCCCACCCGGTGAGGGGAAGGCGAATACGGCGTAGGGCGGGCTCTGCCCGCCGGGAGTTGCGATCACGAGCGAACGAACGACGGCGGGCGAGGCCCGCCGTACGATCATTCACCGGGCGATAGGTCTGGGTGGCCAGGGCCCTGAACCCTGAGCCCTGAACCCTGAACCCTAGACCCTAAACCCTGCCCCCTGCCGTCAAAGGAGGCGAGCCATGAACGTACGAACCGTCGTGCTGGTAGGCGTAGTGTGTCTGTCCGTCGCGGGGTGGCGGGCCTCGGGGCAGGAGTGGATTGCACCGGAGGGAATGCGGCAGATCACGCAGCTCACCGACAACGGGACCAACGATGCATACCCCCAGATCTCGGGCTCGAGCGTCGTGTGGGCGGGCGATGACGGCGGCGACACCGAGATCTTCCTGTTCGACGGGGCCACGGTCACGCAGCTCACCGACAACGCCCACGACGATGAGTCCCCCCAGGTCTCGGGCTCGAGCGTCGTGTGGGTGGGCCACGACGGCAGCGACGATGAGATCTTCCTGTTCGACGGGACCACGGTGACGCAGCTCACCGACAACGCTTACAGTGACGATGGACCCCAGATCTCGGGCTCGAACGTCGTGTGGGCGGGCTATGACGGCAGCGATTGGGAGATCTTCCTGTTCGACGGGACGACGGTCACGCAGCTGACCGACAATGCCTCCAACG
>CAYMLO010000289.1:0-5501 GCA_964390905.1 uncultured Planctomycetales bacterium
GCGCGACTTGGAGATCGATTACGTGCGGGTCTATGCGCGCGACACGAAGTAGCCGAGATGGTTGCTGCGATTCAGCGCTCGATCAGCAAGTATCCCCGCGGCGGCACGGTCTGGCCTGCCGACAGCGAATACGGCCGCTTGCCATGGTTGACGACCACGCGCTGGCCGTTGCTGTAGGCCGTCTCGAACACCCCCTCGGCGATCTGTCGATGCCCTTCGAGGAACTCCATTTGCAGGTGCCCGAGTCGCTGAACGTCGTCGAACACGCGGCGCAGCCCGGCCACGACCTGCTTGAGGCCCTCGCGGTCGTCGTAGCGATAGTCGCGGCGCCCCAGCCAGTTCTTGCTCTTGTCGAGAAGGAAGTGTCCGTAGAAGTAGGCCAACGGCACGCCGCCGTATTCGATGTTGCGCAGATAGCCATCCTCCCCGGGCAAACTGTTGACCACCTCGGTCGACAGGTTGTAGACGAGCACGCCGTGGTACACCGTTTGGTAGAGCGGCACACAGGTATCGACATAGGGTTTCTTTCTCAGAGGCGCCCACTTGTCGGCGTCGATGTACAGAAGCCGATCGAGCGCGGGGACGGCGAAATCGAGCGAGCCCTCCGACTGCGCTCCGCCGAACAGGTCTCGGGCACGCGCGAGGATTCGCACGGCCGCTTCGGCATCCTGGCGCCGCGTCTGGGGGTGCCGCGGATCGTAGCAGGGACGCGGGCCGATCATCGAGAGCACGTCGGAATAGTGAAGCCCCTTGAAACCCAGCTCCCGAATCCGCGGCAGGTCGCGCCGGGCGAACAGCTTGTCAGCGCGGGTCAGGCAGATGTTGTAGCTCTGGCCGCCCCCCCAGATGCCCCCCTTCTCCGGCTGACCGTCATGTTTCTTGCGGAGATAGCTTTCGCTCCAGTCTTCGGAGATTCGATACGCCCCGTAGTAGCAGTCGTGCGCGACGACCTGGTAGCCCAACGATTGTCCGTGGCGGATCGTCTTGCGAAGCTCGGCCTGGCCCCCCAACGCCGGCTCGACGGGGAAGATCTGCGGGTAGCGGCCGTCGTGGCCGCCGCGGTTCCAGCCGACCAGACAGAACTCGGCTCGCGTGATGCCTTGCCGGTGGAACTCGTCAAAGATGTCGCGTACCCGGGCGAAGCTGCAGAACACCCGCATGGGCGGCTCGTTCTCGGGCGTTTGCTCAGTGATCTTGTACGGCACCGGCTTCACGCCCAGGCGGATCCGCACCGCCATCGCCCCGGCCGAATAGGCCAGCCCGGCCGACGCGGTCGCACGCTCGCGAAGCGGCCGGATGCCGCGACGCGCGAAGTTGTACTCCCGGTAGCGCTTCCCCGCACCCACCCAGGACGCCTCGGCCTGCGGCAGGAAATGATACGCGACGGTCAGGTCCTCCGCCAACCGGGGCTCCGTCCGGAAAGACCGAAGCGCGAACGTCGGGTCCATCGCATACTGCTTCTTGGGGCCCCAGTTCGTGCTGATGCAGAACCGGACGTCGTACTGGCCGCCGGTCACAATGCCGGCCATGCCGCCCCCGGCGCGAACCGCGCCGAACAGCGGCATCGGACATTGGCTGATGCTGCGATACACCGCCACCCAGTGCTCAGCCGGCCGTTTGTCGCGAAATCGGCACAGCGCGCCTGACTGCTGAGCGATGATCAGGTAGCCCTCGTCCCCTTCGACAGATGCGCCAAACCGAGGCAACAGCCGCAGTGTCTTCAGCCGCGCCCGCCCGGTCTCCTCGACCCCGGCGGCAGGCACACTCACCGTAAGGACGTCGCCCGCGACGGCAAAGCTCATCTGCAGGGAGAACCCGAGCTCGCCTTGTCGGCATACCACCTGGCATGCCTCGACGGTCCTCCGCTCGATCAGCCATCCGGCGTCGGGTGCCACGGCCTGACGTTTCTCGGCGCCGGCCGCGTCCCAGTACGCGATCTCGCCCAGACACCCCCCCTGCCACTGTGGCCCGCCCTCGGTTCGCAGTACCGCGAGCCGACCGGTTTGCGCGTCGACCTGCCATTTCAACACGCTTCGGACTCCTTCCGTCCGCGCGCCCGCGGACGCCGTCACCGCCGCCAACAGCACCGCGGCCCCCACCGGGCTCCACACGCCGAACGAAGCAGAAGCCGACTGAAGTCCTGGCCTTCTCACACGCCGGTGCAGCAATCTCATGGTTGACTCGCTTGGGCAGTCGCTCACGGATTCATGACATGCAGGTTGCTGGTCTTCACGTTGCGGACGTATTCCGGCCCGGAGGCGATCGTGACCACGTCGCCTTTCGAGCCGTAGCGGATGATGTTGCTGAGGATCGAGTCGCACAGGGAGCCACCGATCAGGATCGTGTGTTTTGCCTTGCTGGTCACGTTGTTGACGATGATCCGGTAGGTGTCGCCCAGGGGCGCCACCCCGCCCCCGTAGGCGCTGTCCCCGATCTTGACCGCCGCCTTGCATCGCACGCCTTCCGGGGACGTGTCGATCAGGCCATCGAGAAGGATGTCGTGCATGCGAAGGCCGGGGGTGTTCAGTAGCCGCACGATGTGATGCCCGCCCCGACAGTGTCCCTTGATGTCCCTCAGGACAATGTGACGGATGTCGTCGCGCCCCTCGCCGCGGTCGGCGCTGCCGCTGACCATGGTCGACGTCGTACCGCCCGCGCGGCTATCGGCCCGGGGGATCGCCGTCAAGGCGATCAGGTCGTCGCCGGTGTGGCCCGTGATGTTCTCGATGAGAATATCATGGCACCCCATGCGCAGATCGATGCCGTCCTGATTCAGGATCCTCCGGCGAGCCCCGTCGATCATCTTGTATTCGCTCGATGCAAAGCCGAGGTCACGCAGGCATCCGTGAGCACAGCGCTCCAGCGAGATCGCCCACGCGTGAGAGTCCTTGATCGTGAGGTTCTCGATGCTGAAGCGTTCCACGAACGCCAGCAGGATCCCGATGTTCCGCCAGTCGCCCGTCTGGCTTTCGCCGTCGACCCCTGCATCGGTCCCATAGGTTCTGGCGCCGATCTTCTTACCGCCATCGCCGGTAGCGCGCGGGTGGTCGGCCCCTTCCAGCACCGCGTCGCCGATTCCTCGGATGTGGATGTTCCGCATCGGCTCGATGTCGGTGATCCCCAGCCCGCAGTTGGCGCTGCGGATGAAGTTATCGCGGCATCGGTCGCTGAGCTTGATGCGACACCCCTCGAGTTCCAGCGTGGTATTGCTGCGTAAGAGAATGGCCGAGTCGAGCAGCCACAGATCGTGCCGCTTCCCGTCGCGGACGTTGATGCGGGGGATGACGGCGCGACACCCGGCCGCCGTAGCGGCCTCGATCGCCTGGTTGATCCGCTCGACGTCGGTTCCCTCAAACGCGTTGGGCGTGAAGCAACGACGCCTCGATTCGGCCTTCGCCGACGTGGGCGCAGCCGCCAGGAGCGGCGCGTAGAGGGCTCCAAACAGCGCAATGCCAACGGACCAGACCCCGAGACGGGAGCGGAAGGAAGGGGCGCTGCCTCGGGGCACGATCATGCTCCATCTTGCGGGGACACCGTGACACTTACGCATCCTGTGGCGCAGGGATACGGTTGCTGACCGTTGACCACTTTCGGCAAGGACACCACTGAATCCCATCCGCAGTCGTCTGACCGACTCCTGCGCAACGATCACGGGTTGACTTCCGCTCGCGGCCGCGCAACACGACATCTCGGATCCGGTCCGATCCTTGGTCAAGCTACTTGGACTTCTTCTTCTTGGACGGCTTGGGTTTGTCCTTTGCCGTTCCCGGGACGGGGATGACGGCCTTGATATCCACCGGCCCCATCGCGAGCTTCTTCGGTCCCAGCTTCAGGTCCGATTTCATCATCTCGTCCCACGTCACCGCTTTGCCGGTGTAGCACGTGATCCGGCCCATGATCGCCGCCAGGGTCGAGATCGCCGTTGCCTTGGCATCGTTGAACGCCTTCTTGGTGCGGATCGCAGTGACCAGGTCGACATGCTCCTGATCGTAGGGCGAAACCTTCACGTTCTTCCTCGGCCGGCCGCGGCTGTCCTTCCCGTAGTCATAGGACCAGACCTTGGCGCCGTCCGGACTGAGGACCTTGTTGCGGCAGTTGGTCGAGCCGCGAGTTCCCCTGATCGATTCGGAGACGTTGTTGACGCAGCCGTCGATCTGCCGGCACATGCTGTGCACGTGAATCCCGTTCTCGTACGTGAAATCAACACTGAAGCAATCGAACTGGTCTCCGGTGACGCGGCGGTGGCGCGCCCCGAAACCGACGGCCTTGACCGGATGCATGCCGGTGAACCAGTTGATCACGTCGATGTTGTGAACGTGCTGTTCCACGATGTGATCGCCCGAGAGCCAGCACCAGTTCACCCAGTCGCGGATCATGTATTCCATGTCGGACCAGTCCTTCTGCTTTTCCCGGTACCAGAGCTGGCCCCCGTTCCAGTAGCAGTTCGCGGCCACGATATCCCCGATGGCCCCCTTCCGGACCATCTCGAAGGTCGCGGCATAGTCTCGCTGGTGGCGCCGCTGCGTGCCCGTGGCCACGGCGAGCCCCGCGGCATCAGCCTTCTTTGCCGATTCGAGAATCGACCGCGCGCCCACGGGATCCACGGCAACCGGCTTCTCCATGAAGACATGCTTGCCCGCCGCAACGCAGGCCGCAAACTGCTCGGGCCTGAAGAAGGGCGGCGTGGCCAGAAGGACGATGTCCACCCCCGAGTCGATCACACGCTGGATGGCGTCGAATCCGAGGAAGCAGTTCGAATCAGGGATCTCCTGCTTCTTCTTTTCCTTCAGGCTCTTGCGGCAGCTGTCCAGCCGGTCCTGGAACACGTCCCCCAGCGCCGTGATCTTCAGGTTCGGGCCGGCGTTCAGGAAGTTCTGCGCCGCCCCTGACCCGCGCCCGCCGCACCCCACGAGCCCGGCTTTGAGGGGCGCACCGTCAGGGGCCTTGTCGAGGAACTTCTTCTTCTCTAAAGCCGCTGCCTTGGCAGCGCCGCTCCCGGCACTCACCGAACCGAACGCACCGACCGCTCCCACCGCGCCGATGAAACCGCGGCGGCTCAAAGACCCTTTCGCCTCTGGCATCCTTCGATCTCCCACAAAACAGCCGATACGTTCGATCGGCCTTCCTGGTACGGGCCAGTTGTCCTACACGAAACCCCTAGTGTAGTGGAACCGCCCGCCGAACGAAAGCGGGCGTTCTCACTTCGACCCCTTCTTTGCCTTCTCGCACACCACCCGGAATCCCACGTCAGTGCAGTCCGAGTACCACCAGACGCTCTTGGGCATCTGGGGATCTGTCATGACCCACTCGTCGTGGCGCGTGTAATCCCGCGCCGCCGAGCGGAGCTCTGACAAGCCGCAAAGGAACGATCCCCCTCGGATCACACGCTCGTTGCCCTTTTCGGGCCCGCGGGGATCGACGATCGGAACACCCTCGGGAAGACCCGAGTAAGCCTTCTCGTCGTACCGGTCGAGACAGAACTCGCAGACATTGCCCGCCAT
>CAYMLO010000290.1:0-5500 GCA_964390905.1 uncultured Planctomycetales bacterium
TGAGGGCGCAGAGAAGTGGCTCTGGCGACTGTTTATCAAAAACACAGGTCTCTGCCAAGTCGTACAGACGACGTATAGAGACTGACGCCTGCTCGGTGCGGGAATGTTAAGGAAGGCGGTTATCCTTCGGGAGAAGCTGTCGACCGAAGCACCCGTAAACGGCGGCCCTAACTATGAGGGTCCTAAGGTAGCGAAGTTCCTTGTCGGGTAAGTTCCGACGCGCATGAATGGCGTAACGACTGGAGCACTGTCTCGAGGACGGACTCGGTGAAATTGTACTTGTGGTGAAGATACCACATACCCGCGGCAAGACGGAAAGACCCCGTGAACCTTTACTGCAGCGTGGTATTGGCCACAGGCATCACATGCGTAGGATAGGTGGGAGGCGTTGATCTGGCGGTTCCGGCCGTCAGGGAGCCATCCTTGAAATACCACCCTTGTGCTGTTTGTTGCCTCACCCCGACCCGTGAATCCGGGCGGGGGACAGTGCTTCGTGGGCAGTTTGTCTGGGGCGGATTCCTCCTAAAAGGTAACGGAGGAGTACAAAGGTCGGCTCAGCACGGTTGGCAATCGTGCTTCGAGTGCAAGGGCATAAGCCGGCTTTACTGCGAGACGGACGAGTCGAGCAGTCACGAAAGTGGGTCCTAGTGACCCGGTGGTCCCGTGTGGAAGGGCCATCGCTCATCGGACAAAAGGTACTCCGGGGATAACAGGCTGATGACTCCCGAGCGTCCACAGCGGCGGAGTCGTTTGGCACCTCGATGTCGGCCCATCGCATCCTGGGGGTGTAGGCGCTCCCAAGGGTTCGGCTGTTCGCCGATTAAAGCGGTACGCGAGCTGGGTTCAGACCGGCGTGAGCCAGGTCGGTCCCTATCTGCCGTGGGCGTACGAGACTTGAGGGGATATCACCTTAGTACGAGAGGATTAGGTGGTAGTGGCCTCTGGTGTACCTGTTGTCCCGCTCGGGGCACCGCAGGGTAGCCAAGCCGCGAAAGGATAACCGCTGAAAGCATCTAAGCGGGAAGCCCCCCCCGAGATGAGGTCTCGATGTCCCCTTCGGGGTTGACTGAAGGCCCCAGCCAGACTAGCTGGTGAATAGGCCGGAGGTGTAAGGGCAGAGATGTCCTTAGCTGACCGGTACTAACGGCCGAACGCTTGGCCGCATTCATGAATCGTTGTCACTTGTCGACAGGCCGTCTGACGCCGAGCACCTGGTTCGACACCACGCCCATCCGTCCGACCCTATGGACCGACGATACTGCGTCGGTGGGGACAGAGATGTCCCCATCGGCCTTGTCGGTGGTTTACGCACGGGGAAGCACCTGATCCCATTCCGAACTCAGTAGTGAAGTCCGTGCGACCTATGGTAGTCCTTCGGGGCGAGAGTAAGGACCGCCGACGCTTATGAAAGGGCCCGCCCAACAAGGCGGGCCCTTTCTCTTGGAGTGCGGCGGCTCGACGCCGCTTTCGATCATGCGGATACGCCCCGCACCCCCCTCAGGCCGGGCGACGGCGTCAGTCAAGCAGGCAGACCGCCCTCCTTGCCCGCCTTCAGCTTCGCCCAATCGTCCAGGAGCCGCTTCAAGGCCGATGTCGGTCAGCGGGTGGTTCAGGAGCTTGGCGATCACGTCGTAGGGGATCGTAGCGACGTCGGCGCAGAGAAGGGCCGCCCACGCACAGCGGGTGCCGCAGCATCCAGGAGCGCCAGCCGGGTCACTTGTCAGCCCGCGAGCGGGTAGGGCCGGCAATCACCTCGATAGCACGCTCCGTTTCGGAGTTGCGTCTCCGATTCACGTCGGTTCTGCTCGGCCCAGCGAACGTGGTACACCTCCAAACCGGCATGCGCGGTCCGTAGCTGTTGAACATGGAACAGAGTCTTTTTTATCGCATGCTGAGACGAGCAGTTTTCAGGCAAGGCACTCATCGCCAGTTGTAAATATGTGCACGTCTTGAGTAGTTCAATTGTCCGAATATGGTCCGGTTGCCACGCGCATCGAAACGATTCTGCGGCCTTGGCAAGATAGTCCAATACTTGGTTAGCCGTTCGTCGATCTCCCCGACAACCCCGGCAGCAGACCATCGATTATCCTCCCATGACATCGGCAGCCCTCGAAAGCGCTTCAGGCATATGCTTGAACATTTTAAATATAGGACAGCGCGACACGAAAATCAAATAGCATGTAGGACCTCTATAGGACCGTAGTGTTGCGCATTCCATGCTTAGCAATGCGCCCGTATGACAGAGCTGTGCAGATATTCATCAGTCTGGCGCTGGTTTGAGCATTGAGACCGCGCCAGATACCGGATTCCTCTGCTCAGCTGCATCCAGATGTGCAATTGGCGCGTTGCACCGAACCGTGCGGACAGCAGTGAAACCCTTCGGGAGGCAAGCACGACCCGTCTGGAAAACTCCAGGGGCCTGCGTCATACAATTGCTAAGAACCGGGCGCGTCTGGCCAGAGCTGCGCGATTCCCACGAAGAGACTAGAGGTGAGTTGCCTAACAATGTCGAATCCTAGCACAGATACTTGGAGGAACAGTGACGGTGCGCATTCTAGCACATCCTACTTGCATGATATGGTCTTGTGATGTACATTTATGCTTGATCTTGCACTTCATTTTCGATCGCTCAGACGCGTGGCTTCGTTTCCGTCGCGCATGCTACACGGATGTCCTTATGAAGCCTCGGTGCAAATGAATCCACTCCCCGGAGGTCTTTTTTTTTCGGAGGCAAGACGATGGCAAAGCGCACCAAACACAGGAAACAACATTCTAAGTTTAGGCTAGATGATCTAAGCTTGGAAAAAAGACGTCGGTTTTTAGAGTCTTTTGCAACGGAGTTTTCTGGGTTCCTCGAGGCACCGGAAGAATCGCGGCGCGGTCGAAAGGAAATCATGGACGACCTCAAGGTCGACGTGCGGCAGTTCGACGGGCTGCTCAGACATCTGTACAGAGACGGCTACCTCCAACTGGCCTACCACCGATTGTCGGGGCGAGCCGACCGACTCAAGGCGGAGCAGGTCTTTCAGGCACTCGACGAGATTACCGTGGTCGGCGGTTCAGACCCGGAGCGGTTTGCGCAGGCTGCGGCCGTGGACTTCATCAAGAGCATGGTTCAGATCGGCCAGCTGAAGCGAGGAAAACATGCTGATTTGCCGCTGAACGTTGGCATCGTGTCCGGCAACACCACGGGGTCGGTGGTACGGGCAGCGATGAAACTGAATTGGTCGAAGGATCTGGAGAACGTGAGGGCTGATGAGCTCCCGAAGATCCAGGTCTTCGCCCTGAACGTCTGTCTCACGGTCCCCGACCATCTTCCTGGGAACGCCACGCTCCTGGCCTACCAGCTCGCGGAGAAGATCAGGTCCGAAGGTGGCGAGGCGGACGGATACGGTCTGTCGGCTCCCTTGATGGTTCGCAAGGACGACCTGAGATCGGTGGATGAGGCGCCTCAAACCTTCGATGTCCTGAAATTCACGGAGCCGTATCGCGTTCGCGAGAAGCTCGGGAGTCAGGGAGTCTCGGAACAGGATATCAGTGAGACGGATACGGAGCTTGACATCGTGCTGACGGGTGTCGGCGAGTTGCCCCGACAAGCGGGTAAGGGATCGGAGGCGGAGGAGAAGGGATCAATCTTCTATAGGCTGGCAGAAGCGCACGGTTTCAAGATGGACGCAATCATCGCGCGAGAACACATCGTGGGTGACATTGCCTTCACGGCGATCCGGTCGGACGGAACGCCTGTCACGCTGCGGAAGCATGACCTAACGGACGTCGCGCAGCAGGGACCTTCATCCGCCCAATTGGACCACGATGGGGAGAGTACTGAGTACGTGTTCTACTCAGCCGTTCAGCTGCCTGTGTTGGAAGCAATGGCAGGTAGCAAGGACAAGTCAGTAATTCTCGTCGCGAGAGACGCCCCCATGAAGGACAAGGTCCCCGCCATCTTCGCCTCTCTTGGGGGCAAGGGGCATCGGTATGCATCCAGGCTGGTCATAGACGAGAGAACGGCCAACGGGTTGTACCACTACTAGCTCTTCTTGCCGCACGCGGAAAGGCCAAAGGGCCTGCCTTTCTGGGTGGCCCCTTCACTCTTCGGACTGCGGCGGCTTGACGCCGCTTTTCCGACGCGCGGAGGTCCCTGCGCTCGCTCGAGCCGGCTGACGGGGTTGGCCAAGCCGGCAGGCGGCGTCACTTGCCCGCCTTCAGCTTCGCCCAGTCGTCCAGGAATCGCTTCAGGCCGATGTCGGTCAGTGGGTGGTTCAGGAGCTTGGCGATCACGTCGTAGGGGATCGTGGCGACGTCGGCGCCGAGCAACGCCGCCTCGACCACGTGCAGCGGGTGCCGCAGGCTGGCGGCCAGGATCTCGGTCTTGAAGTCGTAGTTGTCGTAGATCTGCCGGATCTGGCGGATCAGGTCCATGCCCTCGTGGCTGATGTCGTCGAGCCGGCCGAGGAACGGGCTGACGAACGTCGCGCCGGCCTTGGCGACGATCAGCGCCTGGGTCGGCTGGAAGCACAGCGTCAGGTTGGTCTTGATGCCCTCGTCGCGGCATCGCACGCAGGCCTTGACCCCTTCGACGATGATGGGCAGCTTGATCACGACGTTGGGGGCGACCTTGCTCAACTCGCGGGCCTCGGCCATCATTCCGTCGCAGTCGGTGCGGGTCACCTCGGCCGAGACGGGCCCTTCCACGATGCTGCAGATCTCCTCGAGCAGCGGGATGAACTCGCGCCCTTCCTTGGCCACCAACGACGGGTTCGTCGTCACGCCGTCCAGCACGCCCAGGTCCCGAGCGGCCTTGATCTGGTCCACGTTCGCGGTGTCGATGAAGAACTTCATGGCTTGTCCCCAGCTTCTTCTCAAGATTGGATGCGCCGAGCCCCGCCGCTCTTGCTGAAAGCATGCGCTACGTCAGGATCAACGAAGGACAAGACGGACGCCCGTACACCGTCGACATGCTGGACTCCTGCCTGGGCACGACTTGCACCCCTATCGGCGATCGTAGCCAAGGCGAGGGGCGATCAGGATCGCCTTCTTACCGCACATAACCCAAGGACGACCAGCGCCAGTGGGAGTCCGCTGCCGCTGCCAGTCCCGCACTCATTGCTGTAGGCACCTCGATCGAGAAGGCCATCGCCCTCTGTGTGCCATTCGGTGTTATCCATCGAGACGATCGCGTTGCTGTCGCTGGTTCCCGTGCCCGTGCAGTCCCCACCATCGACCGGCAGATAAGAGACAAACGGGCCTGTAGGGTCTTGAGGGTGGGGCGTGATGTCTATGCCGGCCGCCTCCAGCGTTTCGGCGCTGAGGTCATTGACGTCCGGGTCCGGATCCAGGTAGGCATTGCTGCCCGGCTGCCCGTCGTCGGTCAGCGGCCCGATGTACATGTTGTGACGAACGTGGAAGTCATCCGGATAGGTCACGCCGTTTTCCGCCAGGACAGCGTACTCCGAAGCGTCGATCACGTTGTTACGGATGATGAAGTCGCACGGATCAT
>CAYMLO010000291.1:0-5494 GCA_964390905.1 uncultured Planctomycetales bacterium
CCAGGTTCAGCCGGACGGTCCACAGCGGGCCGGTACCTCGACGCGTGTCCCCGACCCCGGCGTGCGTGATCTGCAGAGCCAGCGGAGGTCCCAACTGCAGCATCTCCGTCTGGCCCGAGCGGACCTGCAACACCGCCCTGGCCCGGGTGTCGTACGCCTGGAACGAGCCGGTTCGAGTCAGGTACGCGTACTGGTACACAACGTACCGGCCCTCCGGCAGCTCGACCTGCCCGTCCTGGCCCAAGACGGCCGTGGCGAACTCCGGACCGACCAGCGAGGCCGACGCCACGTTCGGTGGGATCTTCAGGACACCCACCGACGGCTTGGCGGAAGTAATCCGAACGGATCCGCCGTCCTCGCCGACCGCCAACTCGTAGTAAGACCCGCCAAACCGCAACAGGCGGGTCAGCCACTGGTTCTCCGGTCCCGCGCCGTTCAGGTTCACCCCGTCGAACCGCCCATTCCCGTTGGCGTCGAACAAGACCTGGCAACCGGTCTGCACACGCCGACGAGGGGGCCCGAGGGGGGTGCTGGGCAACTTGACCCGCCGACCAAGCCATCTGGCAGGATCGCCGCCGTCCGGCGAGTAGATCGCCAGCTGGACCTCCTTGTCGCCGAAGCGTACCTGGCCCGCCATGCAGGTCGCCGGTGTCCAGCTCAAGACGCTGTTTTGCCCGTCCAGCTCGCCTGTCAGGATGACCCACCTGGGGGGACCCGGCGTGGCTCCCCTGGCGACCACTTTCACGGGGCGGATGGTGAAACGCGGCACGCGCCCCTCCTGCTTGACCACGGTCACCGGCCCGTTCGAGCGGCTGACGTCGTAGCATTCGCCCTTTCCGAACCGCCCGTCAGCGTTCGTGTCCACGTACAGCCGATCGAAGTCCTTCTGCCGGTCGCTGGACTTGACCAGCAGAATTCTGCGGCGGTCGCTCTGCGAGAAGCGGTACATGGACCATCTCGCCTCGACCCCCTCGATGCCCGGCGGCACATCGGGCATCGAATTCAGACTGTGACCGAACCGGTACAGACCGTCCATGCCCTTGCCCGGCAGCGGTTGGCGCTCGAGTTCGAAGACCGCGCCCCAACCCGACCCGGCCAGGCCAAGCACGCAGACGATCGCCGCCGTCCTGATCGCAGCATTCATCTACCGGCCTCCGAGCGACGGTTTTGCAGTCAACGTACGAAGATCTCTGGAGCCGCACCCGTCCCGCGTCCCAACTCCACAGTGACCGGCTCGACCTTGCCGACCTTAAACGGACAGTCCGGCCACTCGGGGATGATCTTGCAGCCGCGCTTCAGACCGTCGGGTACTCGCCACGAGTACGAACAGGTGAAGCCTCAGCCGTACTTGAACGCATGGCTGAGGACGACCTTGCCCGCGGCGTCGACGATCTTGAACCGCGGCGCCGGCGGTCGCTGCTTGCCGGACGTCTGCACGTTTGTCACCTGCCGCCCGGCGCGGTCCAGGACCTTCAGCCCCAGTCGAATGTGGTCGCCCCCCAACCGGCTCTGCGTGACGGTCATCCCCAGCGGCGCGCCGAGCTCCAACCGGGTGATCTGTCCGGGCTTGATCTCCGTGACCGCGTCGGCCCTCACGTCCCGCGCCCGCAGCAATCCAGCGTCGGTTTGGCATAGGTACGCCATCACGACGTACCGACCCACCGGCAGTTCGATCTGTCGGTCCTCGTTCGTCACCCGCGTCGCAAACGCCGGACCGACCAGCGAGGCCGACGCGACCCCGTCGGGGATCTTCAGCGTACCCACCTTCGTCTTCGACGGGGTGATCCGAACCGATCGACCGCCCAGCCCGACCGCCAGCTCGTAGTACTTGCCGTGGAAACGAATCAGCCGTGTCAGCCACCGGTTCTCCGGCCCGATGCCGGCCAGATCCAGGTCGTCGAAGACGCCGTTGCCGTTGATGTCGAACAACACCTGACAACCGGTCTGGATCCTCCGCCTCGCTCCGCGGGCGCTGGGATCGGGAAGCTCGACCGCTCGGCCCAGCCGGTCCGGTGACCTGGCCAGGTCTCGGTAGTACAGGGCGAAGCGGATGTCCCTGTCCGCCAGCCGCACCTTCCCCATCGCGCAGGTCACGTCAGTGAAACTGACGTAGGCGCGATCCTGCCCCAAGGACACCCGAACGTGCACCCAGATCGAGGTGCCGCCCGTTTTCGACCCAACGACCACCTTCACGCGACACTCGCCGACCTCGCGGAACGTCATCTGTCCGCCATCCGTGTCGCGGAAGATCATCAACCGGGGCGCTTCGGTGCGACTCAGGCTGTGGCATTCGCCCGGGCCGAATCGTCCGTCGGGGTCAGCGTCCACGTACAGCCGGTCGAAGCCCTCCTGCTTGTCGTTGGACCGCACCAGCACCATCCGACATCGGGCAAAGAGGGGCAGCCCCCTCGGCGGCGGACGCCACCCTTGCCGCAGCGCCGCTTCGTTGCTCATCGCCTTGACCGCCTCGACGCCGTCGGGGATCTCGTCGATTGGTTCGAGGAAGTAGCCGGCCGTCGAGCGCAGCCCGCGCAGGTCCTTTATGGGCAACGGCTGGAAC
The DNA here is from genome assembly GCA_964390905.1 of uncultured Planctomycetales bacterium. GTDB lineage: Bacteria > Planctomycetota > Phycisphaerae > UBA1845 > JAFGLZ01 > JAFGLZ01. Next base: position 2,561 of record CAYMLO010000291.1, read on the forward strand.
TCGAGCGGGAACATGTGCCCCGCCGCGCCGCCCTCCGCGAGCGCAGCACAACCGCCCAGCCCCAAAGCACAGACAGCCGCAATGGCCACGCTGATGCAGGCCAGCAGCGTCGCGATCCGGGCCTTCATGGGCACGCCCCTGGGTCGGTTCCGGACGGCACGCGTGGGGCACTTGTGCAAACCACCAAGCCGCGCCACGCCATGGGGGTACGTTCATTATACACGGGTCGGAACGCTCGGTTACGTCCACGTCCAGCACAATACCCCATGGATCGTCAATCAGATCGCTCGGCCGGACAGCCGATGGAGGTCACTTGATCGCCTTGAACCAGGCCAGCCCGCCCGAGCCGGTCGTCGGGTCGGCAAACGGCACGAGATCGCCCCCGAAGATCTGAGGCCGACGCCCGCTCGCGACGGTGTGGCCGATCACCATCCCCATCGCCGCGCCGAAGACCACGTCGGACAGGTGATGCTCGCGATCGTCCAGCCGGGCCAACCCCACCATGCCGGCCACGCCGTACAGCGGGACGCCCACCAGCGGACCGTAGCACTCATACATCACGGCCGCCACCGTCACGGCGCTGGACGTATGCCCGGAGGGCCAGGCGTGCGACTCGTCGTTCGGCCCATCGGTCGAAGCGCACACCTTGAGGAACGAGGTGCTCACGCCGTTGATAATCAGCGCGCTGAACAGCGTCTTGCCCACCTCGTAGGTCTTGGCGTCCTGGGCCTGCTGACCGGCCAGGTACCACGCACCGGCCATGGCGAAATGGAAGCCCGGGTTGCCCAGCACGCCGAACGTGTCGCGCCAGCCCTCGCTGAGCGTATGGTGATCGCGGTAGTAGTCCTCGATGTCGTCGTCCACCTCCGGACGCAGCGCCAGCGACGCGCCGCCCGCCGTCAACAGGATGACGACGTTCGTGGCGTTGCCGTAGACCCGCTTCGTGTCGTCCCAGAGGTCCAGGTGGATCCGCTTGGCATCCCGCCAGACGGTCTCGCCGAATCCGGAGAGCGGACCCCGCTCGGGCTGGGTGATCGAGGACCGAGTGGCGTCTGCGTCAGCCGACTCGCCCGCCTCGGCTGCATCGCCCCCCATCTCCGACAGGGTCACGTACGCCACGTCCTCGGCACCGCCACGGGACGACGGACGGAAATCGGTTCGCAGACATCCTGCCCCGGCCACCGCCGCTCCGGCGGGAAGGTGACCCGTCTCCCTGGCGAGGGACCGGCTCAAACGCTCTCGCTTAACGGCATCCATGCCGGCGATCGCCGCGGCGCGATCGATCTGCGCCAGCATGTCGTCCGTCCGCCGGACCAATCGGGTCGCCATCGCCAGCGCGTGCGGCGAGATCCCGCGGTCTGTGGGCTCGACCGGACCGAGACACCCCAGGTTCCGTTGTTCCACCTGGTGCAGCACATCAGCCAGCTCGATCGGGTCCATGCTGCCGGCCGATCCGCAGCCGGTGGCGAGCGCGGCAATCAGCAGCCAGCTCCCCCGCCACGCCCATCGACCCAGACTTGGCCAGCGCTCGAGGATCATCACACCCCTCAGCCCACCAATCGCCCTGACCGACCGCTGCGCCGAGCCGCACGCGAACAGTCAGAAGCGTCTCTCGTAGTCCGATTGGGAAGGTCGCGGCACCGCGCTAGGGCGCCAGCGGGGCACGGGCAACAACCGCTGGCTGATACTTGGCCAGCAACCTGCGAAGCTCCGGCTGGTTGGGTTTCAGCTCCAGCGAGCGATGCCAGTGCTCGATGGCGCGCTGACGCAACGCCGTCTGGCTCGCGTCGGCCAGATACTGCGTCATCCAGACCACGCCGAGCCCTGCATGGGCCACACCGTCCCGTGGGTTCAGTGTAATCGCCCGCTCGTAACTGTCTATGGCTTGCTCGTATTTTTCCTGCCGGTAGAGGGCGTGCCCCAGGCGCTCGTGGGCCATCGACAGGTGGGGGTCCATCTCCACGGCCTTGCTCAAGGCAATCTCCGCCAGCCGAAACCGCTTCTGCTTCAGATACGTCGTCGCCAGGTTCACCAGCACGACCGGGCGTGTGGCATCCCGCTCCAGGCTGTTCTTGTAGGCGCGGATGGCCTCGTAGTACTTGCCCTGCGAGTCGTACACCACCCCGATGTTGGCGTGGACGCCCGCATGATCCGGGTTGAGGGCCAACGCCTTGTTGTAGTAGGTCGCTGCCTCCTCCAACCGGTTCAGCTGGTGATAGCAAACGCCGACGTCCATGTGGGCCTCGAAGCTATCCGGCTTCAGGTCGCAGGCGTGCAGGTAGGCCCGAACGGCATCAGGGAAGCGCTTGGTTAGCCGATACGTCTGCCCGAGGTCAAATGCGTACTCAAAACCCAAAGGATCAAGCTTGACGGCCTGCTCGAAGGGCGGCACGGCCTTCTCGTACTCGCCCCGGCGGCGGTGGATCTTGCCGATCTGGTGGTGGGCGGTGGCCAGTTTTGGATCGATGCGGATGGCCTCATTGAGTTCCGTCAAGGCCAAGGCCAGGTCGTCGGAGGCGACGTAGTGGCGGCCGGCCTCGAGGTGACGGCGGGATTGCCCCTCCCGGAAGTAGCCCTGGCAGCCAGCGCACCCGAGGAGCCAGCCCGTCAGCGCGACGGCAGACAGGATCTGATGCAGACGAGATGTTTGCCTGACCCTCATGGGATGGCGTTCCAACGCCCTGGCCCACGTCGAGAAGAACCGCGGCGGACACGACGATTCGGCGTCCATGCAACCCGCTACGATTACTGAGATTAGGTCGACCTCGCTCGACGACGGTTGACATATTCCGTCGATGGTTTATTATCAGATCGTCTCGGGACATGCTGGCGGTCCAGCTTTTTTCCCGGGCGGGCCGACCCCAGGGAGCGAGCGGATGCGGACCCTCCTGGCCATGCCGGCCTACAACGACGCCGACCACCTGCCCGCGGTCC
>CAYMLO010000292.1:0-5472 GCA_964390905.1 uncultured Planctomycetales bacterium
CCCGCCCGATGGGCCGACGCCATGGTGAAGATCATCCGCGTCTGGCAGACCAGCGTCTTGTCCGTCTCGCCCGTCGGCTTGCCGTCCCGATCGAAGTACGTCAAGAACCCCCCGCACTCGGTGTCCACCGAGTTATCCAACCAGAACGGCAGCAGCTTCTCCCGCAGATAGCTCGCCACCCGATCCCGCTTGGTCCGAATCTCGTCCGCTGAAATGGTCCAGGCACACATGGATTGTCTCCTCGCCAACACCGCTAACCGTCGAAGCGTAGCCGGCCCAGGTCGGCTCGTCCAGCACCTACCGGGACCGAGTCAATGCGCGCAAAGCCACCGTGTCATGACGGGAAGCTGGGATACCCAAGACGGCGCCAGCACACGATCGGTGCTGGCATGCCCCGGCACGAACGGGCGTCGCCACCTCAATCATGCGCCGGCGTGACGGCCAGGCGGAGCAGGTCGCAGAGGAAACCGTCCAGACCGGCGACGTCGGCCAGGCGGAACCAGGCGTAGATGACGTTACCGGCCTTGGGGTCCTTCGAGCCGAAGACGGCGACGGCCTCGCCCCAGTCCCGGCCGTTCTGGTCGAGAAGCTTCATCAATGGCCAATAGGGGCGTCCACGCTCGCGATCCAGCGGGCGATACGCCGGTCGCCACCGGAGGTCCCCGCCCGACGGCCAGGGCAAGGCGGACGGCTGGGACGGCAGCTCGCCGGCGACGGCGAACGACAACTGCAGGCCGGCCGGCGGGCGCTCGAAGCCGGCAGGGCCGGTCGCCTGGTCGAAGGGCTTGCCGCTCTTGGTGGCCATTGACCCGAGAATGTGCAGGTCGAACAGCCGCCCGGCTTGGACGGTCTTGCGATCCGCGTCGTAGTAGAACGGAAACGGCATGTCGCTGAACGCCAGCAGACTACCCCCAGCGGCGACGTAAGCGGCGATCGCCTGGGGCACGTCGTTGTCCGACGTGACCCGCGTGGGATACGACTCACCGCTGGTGTAGATCAACACGCGATGCGATTTCGGCGTGACCTTGCCAGCCACCAGATCGGCCGGCTCGATCAGGTCGATCTTGTCGATCGCGCGGAGCAGACGAATGCCCACCGGTCCCAGCCCGTTGAGCAAGCCGATCCGCGTGCGGATCTGCTTGTTGACCACCTTCTTCAGCTCGGCGTCGCCCTTCCGGGCGGGCCCTGCCGGCGCGGCGGCCGAACGCTTGTCCGGTGACGCCCGCCACTTCCGGGTCCACGTCGCCGTCGCCTTCATGTACTTGTCGCCCAACTCCGCCGACGGCTCGATCTCGCTGCCCTCATGCCATTCGTTGAACGACGTGATGAGGATCCAGTCGGGTTGCGTCTCCAAGGCCACCTTCCACTGGACGTCGTACAGCCGCCCCCCCGCGCGATCCAAAGCGGCGCCGGGCTTGCGGATCTTGGTGTCGTCGTAGCCGGGCACGATGGTCGCACAGGCGATGCGGCCGAGCGGCCTGGCCAGTTGGATCGATCGGGTCATGTGCTGCTCGGCGATCTGCGACCACTTCGATTCGGGCTGCTTGAGATACGAACCCATCGTGTTGTAGGTATGGATGCCGTCGAACAAGGACGCGTAGCTGCCGCGGATCCCGTCGGCGATGGCCACCCAATCCGCGCCGCTCTGAGCCCGGGCCAGGCTCAAGGCCTGCGCCCAACCGACGTCGCCCAACTGACCCATGACCCGACCGTACAGGAAGATCACCGGCCGCCGACCGACCCGCAACCACGCCGGGTGCGACACGTACTCGCCGGCCAGGTAGTTGAGGTCCCGGGCGGCCGACTCGATCGTCGGCGGCTTGTCGCGAACGACCTCGAAGTACACGGTCACCCGCCGGTTGTGCTTGGCCGCGTGATCGAGGATGACGCGCATGGCCTTGTCGGAGTGCGTGCCAGGACCCCACCAACTCGCGATCGGCACGTCGATGCCGGCCTGGACGAACTGCTCCATATGACGATCGACGACTTCCGAATCGGTCGAGTCGTAGGGGCCCCCGACCGGCCAACGCAGCGACGCCGGCGCGTCCTTCTTGGCCGCGTCCCAGTTGCCCCAATGTCGTTCCCGGTCCCCGGTCTTCTCGGTTCCGTACCAGGGGTAGTAGAACGCCATCACCTGCCGATCGACGGCCACGTATCGCCGGAGCATCCGCCCCCGGACCGTACGGATCACGTCGTTGTCCGAACCGGCCATGGCCGTCAGCGGACAGACGGCAAGGACCCACGTCGCTGTCATCATCCATCGCATGGCTGTTCCTCCCTCGTACCTGGTGGCGGTCAGCGTTTCGGCGGCAGTCCCAGTTTGCAGAAGCACCCCCACGTTCGCGCCAGGTCCGAGAACCTGGGCCAACGCGGGTGCATTCTAATCCCCTAGCCCCGCTACGCAACACCAGCAGCCGGGCATCCGCAGAACGATGTGGGCAATTTCCCCACTGGCATCCGCCCTGTTTGGGGCAAATTCCGCAGCATCCGGGCGACCGGGCGTGGGCAACCGGCCCTCCCAGCCGCGCCAGCCGCGATCGACACCGGAGCGCCGAGTGGCACGCAGCTTGCTCAGTACCCCAGCGTCAAAGTCGCGGCAAGTTACTGTCTCGGGCTCCCAGGAGTGCACGATGTTGAAGAAGTTGGTCAGGAAGGCGAAGTTGGCGGTCGGGATCACGTTCATCTCCATCCTCCCGAACGCCGACGGGTGCGTTGAGACACTCAAGGAGATCTTACAGGGGCTTCTTGAAACGGGCGAGGGCTAACAAGCTCGCTTCCCAAAGACTACCCTCTTTCACGACCGGGGACGGATAACTGCCCACGGCCCCGCTCCAGGAGGAACCGAAATCAAGACCGGGCAGATGACATAACGACGAGCCACCCGCCAGCACCCATCCCACGGCGGGTGGCTTTCTTTTTGCGCTCTGTTGTCCGAAGTGCACCGGCGGCAATCCCCGCTGCGAGAAGCTGTCACGGGACAACCGGACGGAGAGGGGGAGGACCGGGCTCGGATCAGCGACCCCAACGCACAAACGGCTCCACCGCGAACCGCGACTAGGACTGACCGTCAACGGGTCTTGGAGGAACCGACAGGCCTTTGGATATCTTGGCCGCGAGACGATCAGCAATCTCAGCGTGCCGTGGGATCGTCTCCATTTGACCGGTCTGGGGGTTGACCCATAAGGAATGGGAGCCACCTTCTCGTTTCAGGTAGCAGCCGTGCCGCCGCAAGTGCTTCAGGAGGGCGCGACGTTTCATGAGATGGTCACGGTGCCCTTGATCGCGTCCGTCGGGACACCACGCAACGCGTCTTGGCGACGATCCTCCAGGATCAAGCGAATCGCCTCCGCGAGGCTCACCCGGCACGCTTCTTCGGTCTTGCCCTGGCCATTCGCCCCCGGGATCTCGGGGCAATAGGCAATGTACCAGTCCCCATCCTTCTCGATGATGGCCGTGAATTCATTGCGCATTGCCCAGTGTCTCCGTACGGCTCGTGAAGTCCGATCGCTAACCACGTAATTGTACCGCAGCCGTTGGCCCCAATCCAGCGCCTCATCGGGTGCCCGTCCGAACGCTGCGCACAGTGGGCGGCTTCTTCTTCAGCCCAAGGGGAAGCCCAGGACAGCCAGCGGGGCCCAATGTATCAGATCAGGTTGTCAACAGGTTGCTCAGCACTCACCCGCTTACGCCGCGGCAACGGCAAGCCGCTTACGCCCGCCGTCTCACCCACACGGCCAGGCCCAGCACGCCCAGTATCACCGGCAAGAACGGGAGGGCGCTGCCAGCGCCGCATTTGAACTTGGCCTCGACTTCCCAATCGCTATCCATCACCAAGGCGATCGGGTTGTTGGTGTCGGTGATCCCGTAGTTGCCGTCCCCCGGGTGGTTCGGATCGTAGAGAGTCCACCACTTGAACCCTTTGCCCTCGTTGGGCTCAGCCGTGAGGATCACCTCCGTCCCGGCCGGATACAGTGGCAGGTTGGGATCGTCGGGCGGCGGGTCCAGCAGCACCCGTCCGAACTGCTGATTGATGTAGTAGAGGGTGAGCGCATACATCGTCTGCTCACCAAGCCCAGGCCAGAACCCACCCTCAAGCTCGAATTCCCCACCCGTCATGACCGTCGACGTGGCGTCCGGCTGACCGATCGTGCCGGACAGCGCGAACTCACCCCCGCTGCTGGTTCCCCCGCCGCCGTCGACCGTGAATCGGTCGACTTCAAGCCCAACCGTCGCTTTCGGCGCCAGCGCACCCATCACCAGCAAGGCCCAAGCAGAGCTAAGTGATGTGCATCTCATGGCCCGTCTCCCATAGCTTCTGACCACGCAGGGGCCATCGCCCTACTGATTGAGAATCCAATCAAACGTCACGCTATTCCCCGTGTCTGGCGACGCCTCCAGGTGCACCGTGAAACCAGTCGCTTCCTTCTCGATCTGCTCGATGCGTCTGCTGTTCGGGTCAGGTGAGCCGGCGAAGGCTACCGGGGTCACAGATACGCGGTAGTTCGAGTTGGGCAGCTCCTCGGCGAACGTACAGGAACCGGACGTTGAGGTGTCGGAGATCGTCAGCGAGCCGCTGAGTCCTCGGGCGAGTACCCAGCCGTTCTTGCCGTGCTCGTCAGACTCCTTGACGTAGAATGTCGTTCCCGAGCCACCATCCCTGCGCAGGAAAGCCGAACCTATCTTGCCGTACTGCGTCCCAATGGGATCTCCAGATCCCCACAAGAGCTTTGCCCCTGTGTCGGTCTCCGTGCCGGACCACAGGGTCCCACCATTCATGTAGAGGTGATACCCAATTGTCAGCCTCTCTGCCCACACGTGAGGACTTACCTTCAGCCAATCCTCGTCTATTGAGTGGTACATCAGAAGCGTCTTGGTATGCCCCCGTGTCTCTATGTGGCCGACTTCACCGTCCACAAAGTAGTTATCATAGACGGCGTTGTAGAGTGGCGTCGTGAGGGGGCTATTCGGATCGTTGGGATCTTCCCAGGCGGTGTTCGGATCGTTGGGGTCTCCCCAGTCATTGGGATCTCCCCAGTCAATTATCACGTCGTTGAAATCGTGGTCGCGGAACGTGTTGTGTCGAACGATGTTCTTGCGTGTGTACTTGCCGATGTACACCCCGTACTTGGCTGAGTTGATGATGTAGTTGCCTTCTACTAGGTTGCCAGTAGCGCGGTTCTCGTGCCTGGCTGCGTCCTTCCCACGTATATGGACAGCGGATTCCCCTTCATCCCTCAAATCAAGATAGCAGCCTCGTATGATGTTGCCGCCCGAAGCGTATAGGTCAAACAGGTGGAAATCAGCCGTTGGGTTAAAGTTCGGCTCAGAGTTCTCACAGCTGACTCCCTCGAAGATGTTGTGATGGGCATGAGTCAGCTCTATGTAGTTGGCTCGACGTGAAACCACAGTTACATCTCGGGTAACTCTTCAGCCGTCTGCAACAAGTTGTGCAGGCAATGGCGGTAGTTTGCC
>CAYMLO010000293.1:0-5459 GCA_964390905.1 uncultured Planctomycetales bacterium
AGATACGCAGGTCTGATCTGCCTCCTGGCGCCCGCTTCAACGATCGCCCACGTCAGTGTGAACGTCCAGTTCACGGAGGAGGGCCCAAGGCTCATCCCCGTCTGCGGGACTTCGGGGCCCTGGGTCGCCGCGGGGAGTCCATCCGGTGGTTCGTACGCATGGTCTGCCACGCTCGGCCAGGCCTCGCCCACGACGGGCAACTCCTCCACCTTCCTCGCGGGGTGCACCGGCGGCTACGGGGAGCTCACGGTTACCTATACGTGCGCGGATGGCGTGGCGAGCGCGGTCGCGTCGATCACCGTACTCGAGGTCATCGCCATCGACCCGGACCCCCTCGTATTCGCCGTGGGCGAGCTAGGCACGGCCAAGGCCGTGACAGTGCCAGAGAACATGCACTACAGCGACCTGATCACCATGTCCGCTGAGGGGGTAACCGTCTGGAGTACGTTCGCTGGAAACATCACCGTGACCAGCGATACCCCCGCCACGGGAACCATCACCGCCCGCTGCGGGTGCAGTGAAGCCACGGGCGAGGTCAAGGCGGTGGGCGTGACCGGGCTAGGTGTTTCCGGGGCCAGGGCGTCGCTCATCGAACCCGATACATACATCGACTGCTGGGAGGACGACGCGAACGCCTTCGTCGAGATCACGGCCGAGCTGAACCCGCCGTGCACGGCGGAGGAGATGGAGGAGCTAATCCACTGGCGCGGGGGCGATCCCCATCCCACCGATCGGAGGAAGCGTCTCGTCCGCAAGGACGTCGCGAACAAGACATCGGTGACAGCCACAGTGGGCACGAGCAGCTTCACCGTCGACGTGGTCGTGGCCAAGATTAACTGGATCAAGGTGTGGGATCAGAACATCACGTGGCTGGCGCGGACGAACCCGCCGGACGCGAACGATCTGTACATCCCCGAGGCGGACCCGTTCGGGTGGGGGTATGTGTACCTCTCGTACGGGTGTTCGCTGGGCTCACGGGACTACCTTGTCGGGAAGGTCGAGGGCGACGTCGCCTTTCCGAGCGCCGGCGTTGTCGGCGACCTACCGCGGCCGATCCCGATCATGCTGGTCCCGACGGACGGCAACCGGAGCTACACGATCAGGGTCGCCATCGACCGCAACAGCAGCCGCGAGCTGGACGAGGGCGACTGCGGCGAGCTCAATATCACTGTATGCGTGGTGAAGGTCGACCTGGACATCGACTCGAACAACGATGGGTCGATCACGGGATCGGACGATCCGTTCGAGGACATCAAGGATGATCCCAACTACCCGGGCAAGGTCATCCCCGTGAATCTTCCCGAGCCGAACGATCCGAATAACTTGGTTCCCGTGGAGTTATCAGTCCAGGGCGGTTCGGGCGAGGGAACGTGGCAGCTGAACCACTCGTGGTTGCCCGACCGTGTAGCGGTCTATCGGGACCGGCAGAGGAACGAGCCGATCACGTTTGGGGAGTCCTATCCTGAGTCGGAGCTGCCGTTGACGTTGTATGTGGAGGGCTTGTCGACCAGCGGCTCGGTGGCCGATCTGGCGCTGAAGCTCTCGTACGATCCGGGGGTCAGCCCCGGCGGCGTGTTCTCGGATACCGTACGATTGACCGTTGCTCGGCCCGCCATCACGGACGTCGTCCTGCCGAACGACTTCCTAGGCACGCTGGATGACGATCCCAATGGGGTCGACTGGGAACGGGGCATCCGTCAGCAGGCGTTGAATACGATCAAGGTCTCCTACGCCTTGCAGCCCCAGATGGACTTCTCCTGTGACACGGGTAGGATTACGCTTCGGTACACGGGGCCGCGATGGGGCGAGAGCATGGTGACGTTCGACCTTGCCGACGACAGCATGATACCCGGGGCGCCTGGCAACCAGCCCACAACGGCCTATCCTATCCTGGATTTCCCTGAGGATCCAAACGACAACAACTACGCGGGCATCCGCCCGACCCAGAACGGCGGGCAGTACGCGTTGGTTCTGGAGTCGTGGACGTCCTCGACAGGACTGCATTTCACCTCCGATCCGCGCAGCGTTACGGGTAAGCCACTGCTGTACGACTGGCATCCTGAGCCAAACTGGTTCTGCCCCTATACCCACAGGCACATCTGCCCGGGGGACGACGCGTACTGGACTCGCTACGAGTTCTACTATGGTGTGAAGTTCATTTACTGGCTCAACGCCCATCTCGAAGGATATGACGCCTCGGGCACTCTTGACGAGGTCCTGCTGGGGGACGATACGGGGCTCCAGGTGGATCTGGTGGGCGTCAAGCGGCTTAGAGCGGTGCGAGACCAGAAGAAGTGCCGGAGCGTATGGAACTACGTCAAATGGGAAGGATTCGACGGGACCGTTGACGAACGGGGCGGTGAGCCGGTGTTCTGGGGTCCGCAGGACCCCAACCGAACGGACCCCAACAATGTTGCCGATTACCCGGCAGAATACTGGGACCTCGTCCCCACCCACGTTGTGGGTGGGACACTCGAGAACGAGCCCTACCTGGTAGATGTCTCCGCCACCGCGGATACAAGCGCTGACCCGAATCTGGGGCAGAAGTACAAGCGGTGGAATGATCCTGTGTGGGTCAGGCTGAACTTGGAGGACGTCGAGATACCAGTCTACTTCCTGCCGGAGTAGGCTGGTATCGATACCTCCCGCGGAAGCAAGCACATGAAGGAGTAGCCAACATGCTTCTATCCGGACGCGTTGCTTTGAAGGAAGGCCTGCAGCTTGCGGGGATTGCATTATGCGTTCTCTGCGAGGGCAGCTTCGGCGCTCCGACGACGACCCGATCCGTGCACAATCCCAGAGGCAAATGGACCGGATCGTCACGCGCCGTGACACATCGCAGTCGGATGATGGATCGGGTTCGGGGCATCCTGAGGGACACGGAAAGCAACGAGCATCTCAGGATCCGAGCGATTCGGCTGGCAACCCATGAGAACCTCAGAGAGCTCAAAGGTGAGATAGACCGGCTGGCCAAGGAGGATCCCTCCCCGAAGGTCCGCAAGTTCGCATCCCAGACCATCGACTTCTGGGAGGCAGGGGATGCCAAGACCGCCAAGCGCAAGGCCCGGTCGGAGGAGCTGCGCCGACGGGCAGCGATGACGCCGGAGCAGCTCGGACAGGCTGAGGAGGCGAAACAGAAGGCGTACTACGCCAAGCGTGGCGACGAGTTGCTGGGGAGGCTCAAGAGCGGAACCAACGAAGAGCGGCTCGTCGCCCTCAGTTCTGCCCCGGCGTGGGCTCCACACGTGCCGGGGGCGCTCGCTGTCTTGCGCGAGATAGTCGTGTCTGACGGGGATCCGCGCGTGCGCCGCGTTGCACTGAGGACCCTCTTTTCGGTTGAAGGCCCGACGCAACAGACGCTAGCGCTCGCCCGTTCCTGCCTCGGGCCCAAGAACGACCGAGCCTTGCGCGGGTATGCGGCGGGGCGCCTAGCTTTGTACGGTTACAAGGAAGCTCTTGCAACGCAGTTCGATCTTCTGGTGACTGCGAGGACCGTCGAGCAGAAACACGCGATACTGAGGTCGTTGCGGGGAAGTACGCGCCTGGATTCGGCGGCCCTCAATCCAGGAAGGGTCCTATCGAGACGGAGGCTGTCAGGGAAGGATCACGAATTGGTGGAACGTGCGGCGGCGGCATGGCAGAAGTGGTGGAAGGAAGAAGGTCCCCGCTTTGTGTTGCCGGCGCCTTTGAAGCGTCGGACAACCCAACCCAGTTCACGCCCCATTACGAGGAGGTAAGGGCCATGGACAAGAAACTCGCGCGCTCGGCCGCAGTGGTTATTGTCGGTGTAGGTGCCTGTGCTGCCCCGGTACTGGGGTGGTGGCCGTTGGCCCACAGCCTTATTGGCGTCAAGGGCGGCCCGGCAGTCAGTCCCGGCTACCATCAGATACCCGACATTTGGCCGTCGAGGACCTGGGATTGGGAGAACCTGGGCGTGACCGACGAGTTCTGTTGGACTCATGTAAACCGCAGAAGCTACGCTGGCGCAGGGTTCCGGAAGGTCGTCAAGCCAACGTACTACACGTTTGCCGATCAGCGCATAGACAATGACCCGGCCGAGCACATGCGAAAGCTGTATCTGAAGCTTCGGACCGACCGCCGCACCGTTTCCATGTACAACCTGTTTCCGGGGTTTGCGGCGCACAATGCCGAGGACCAGGCCGGGCCCACCACCTCTACACATGTCCACTTCGACTTGGCTCCCGGAGCCGAGTTCCCCCTTGACTTCGGGAAATGGAGCATCCATAAGGATGTGGAGAAAGCTGTTGAGGTAGTGGCCTATGTGGAGATCTGCTACGGTGGTGACGAGTATGCAGCGTTTGACGCGTACGGCAACCCGGTTGGATTCCCGAACAGCCCAATCGACTACACGGTGATCAAGGACGCTACCAGTGGGGACGTGCATTCGGACGGGATGCTTTGCCTGGCGATGAAGGCCTTCCGGAAGAAACAGCAAACGGTGGATACAATCGAGCTAAAGGCCCTGGAGTGCCTGCCGCGCAGCCAGATCACAACGCTGCGTACGAGCGGTGATACCAAGATAGACATGTCAACAGCGGCCTTGCTGAACTTCAATATGGGGGACTACGTCGACGCAAATAATGCCTTGTACGGCGATCCGCCCATCTGGCCCGAGGCGCCCTATTGGCGTGACTACTTCGACCAAGCAGTGGAGGACGCGAACGCCATCCCGCCAGAGCTGTGACAGCTTGCAGGCGCCTCCTCGTATCACGTTGAGCTGCTCGAACCACGTCGTTGATTCGGGCAGTCTAGGGCAAGGGCGCCTTCTGGCTCCACTTCACGTGCGAGTACGAGAGCAACGAGCAGGAAAGGGCGCTTCAGGACTTGATCATCAGGTTCGCCGACGGCGAGGACATCATCGATCACACCCCGCTGTAAAACGCCCAACGGGCCAGACACACACGCTGGTTCTGTGCGGGAGGCTACCATGGCAGGCAATGAGGTCTCAGAGGCCAAGAGGCGATATCAGTCCAGGTTGGACAAGCGGTTGCGCATAGGAATGTACCTGGGGCTCGTCTGCGGGCCGATCGTATTCGGCGTGGGGGTGCGCGATTACCGCAGAGTCAAAGGGCTGAAGAGCAACGGCGTTACCGTCGAAGCCACCGTCGTCGCCCTTCAGAAAACGGGGGGAGGACAACGGAATCATCTCGTGTCCGACGTACCTGCAGAGCGCAAGATGGTTCCAGGAGAGAACCTCTAGTATTACACCAGGTCCGTCGACTCGCGTCCGCCGCGCGACGCGAGCTGCCGGACCGGCCCGCGGGACCTTCGGGTCTATCCTCGCTGTGTCCGGTCGATCCTGAGGACGCTGTCGACCTAACATCCTTGTAGCACAATAGCTTGCGTATTCCACCCCGGGCATCCCAACCTTGTAAGACTATCAGGTAAAAAAGTGATGCGAGACCCCTTGACACGCTCGGGGGAGCGTGATGTAGAAT
>CAYMLO010000294.1:0-5455 GCA_964390905.1 uncultured Planctomycetales bacterium
GTTATCGAACTTGACCGCCCAATTTCTTGAGCCTACTTTGCGCTGTAGTGCTAACATCCCACCTCATTATACGCGTTCGGATGATGGGTTGCACCAGATCGGTTGGGCCCCGGCCCAGTCGTCGCTTGGCAGCGGGTGGGTGGCCCAAGCGCACAGAGGGGCATCCGAGGAACGTCAGGGATGGACTCGGCGCACCAGGTTGTCGATAATGCGTCCTGGGTTACGTTTCGGCTTGCCAGCGCATGTACAAGGATCTGGAGCAATGTCTGACGGTGTAGAGAAGGTAACCATCATCGGTTCGGGACCAGCGGGGTGGACGGCGGCGATCTATGCCGCGCGGGCCAACCTCGATCCGGTCGTCTACGAAGGTCAGCCCAAGCGCGTCGGGGCAGTGAACGAGATCCCGGGCGGACAGTTGATGTTCACCACCGAGGTCGAAAACTACCCGGGGTTCGCCAAGGGCATCGATGGGCCGGAGATGATGATGCAGTTCCGGGCCCAGGCGCAGCGGTTTGATGTCCGCATCGTCACCCGGGACATCGCTCGCGTCGACTTCTCGAGCCGGCCGCTCCAGTTGTGGGACAGCGCCGACACACCGATCCAGTCGCACGCGGCGATCGTTGCCACCGGGGCGCGGGCGAACTGGCTGGGCTTGGAGAACGAGCAACGGCTGGCCCAGTCCGGAGGCGGGGTGAGCGCGTGTGCGATCTGCGACGGCGCCCTGCCGATCTTCCGCGAGAAGGAAGTAGCGGTCGTCGGTGGTGGGGACGCGGCCATCGAAGAGGCCACTTACCTGGCCAAGTTCGCATCGAAGGTCTATCTCATCCATCGTCGCGACGAGCTGCGGGCGAGCAAGGCGATGCAGCAGCGGGCGTTCGACAACGAGAAGATCGAGATCCTGTGGGACACGATCGTCGTGGACGTGCTCGGCCAGGAGCGTCTGGAAGCCTTGCGACTCAAGGACGTCAGGACCGGCGCGGAGCGCGACATGCCGGTCAGCGGGCTGTTCATGGCCATCGGCCACACGCCGACGACCGACTTCGTGAAGGGCCAGCTTGATCTGGACGAAAAGGGCTACATCAAGCTGAGCGATCCGGCGCGGACGACGACGAACGTGGCAGGCGTGTTCGCCGCTGGGGACGTGGCGGACGCGACCTACCGCCAAGCTGTCACCGCTGCCGGCATGGGCTGCAAGGCCGCCATCGACGCCGAACGATGGCTCGCCGCCCAGGGCATCGAGTAGCCGATCCGGCGTGTTGTCCATCCAGCGTTTGACGACGAGGCAACGTCTGTGGAGATCCTGGACGCGGCCGAATCCCGTCTTGCCGTTGCCCTGCTCCTCAATGGGTCCGTCCTGTGGACCTGTCATCGGTTCCTGCGATGGCTGTCGCCCGTCGGCGATCGACTCGACCACGCGATCGATCTGATCCTCTGGCACGCGGCCGTCGTGACCGCCGTCGTGGGCGGGCTCGGATGCATCGGCGCACTTAGCCTGACGGCAGTGACCACGGTCGTTCTTGTGCTCGCGATTACGACGAGCGTTGCGTCGGCACGGTCCAGAAGGTCGGGAAACCGGGATACACCACCAGACCTGGCCGCGTCGTCGAGCAGGTCATCGACCACAGCTCATCCCTGGGACCACACTGCCTCGGTGGTCGTCGCGGTCTTCACTGTCGGCTTCGTGATCGCGATCGTGGTCGCCTGGCGGACCACGCCAGCGCTGGCCACCGACGCGTTGATCTATCACCTGGGCGTGCCGGCTCAGTGGCTGCAGGACCAGCGCCTATCCCTCGTCCCGCTCTGGTTTCACAATCCAGCCAATACCTACTCGCCCCTGCACGCATCCTGCGTGTTTGCGTGGTGGATGCTGCCGATGGGCAACGACGTCTTGGCACGGTTCGGCCAACTGCCAATGCTGCTGCTCTGCTGGCTGTGCATCTTTCGGATGCTGCGTCGCGCGGGGGTCGCCAGCGCGGTAGCGGCCGCGACGGCGGGCGCGTGCTGTCTGTCGCGGCCGTTCTTGGCCGAGGCGGTCCAGGCCAAGGACGACGTGATCCTGACCGGCTATGTACTCGCAGCGATCGCCGCGTTGAACCGCGAAGATGTATCGAGCATCCGCGGCACGCTGCGTGTGGGGCTCGCGGTCGGCCTGCTGCTGGCAACGAAGTACACGGCTTTCCTTGCGCTTCCGGCGATTGCGCTGAGTGCGGCACCCGTCTTGGGCCAACGCGCGATCCGACGACGGCTGGTCTGGACGCTGGTGCCGATCGCGATTCTGGCAGGGCCGTGGTACCTGCGCAACCTCATCCTGACGCATAACCCAGTCTTCCCGGTCGAAGTCCGCCTTGGGTCCTGGACACTTCTGGCCGGGGCCTTCGCAACCACAGTCACGTCCGAGCAGCGAACGCTCGGCAGCCTGATGGACGTGCTCGTCGGCACCGGGCGTTTCAGCATTCGATGGTGGCTTCTGGCAGCGGCGACGGTGGCGTGGGCGACATGTTGGCCGATCTGTCGAGGTCGGTGGCGGGAATCGACCGTGCTGACGGCCCTGCTCGGCCCCCCTCTGCTCCTCGTTGTCTTCTACTTCGTCTCCCCGTTCCGGGAGGTGCGATTTCTGTTCCCAGCCATCGCGTTGCTGTTCGTGGCGGCCGGGCTGGCGATTGGACGTCTTCCCGGATCGATCTGGATCAGTCGCGTGCTGGCGGGGGCACTCCTAACGGGGTCGGTGGCCACGGCTGTGCCCGCAAAGCTGCTGCCACCGGTTCTCTTCGTCGCTGCGATCCTGTCGACGGGGGCGCTGATCGCCCGATTCGTCTGGCTGCGATGGATCGCCGCCTGGCGAGACATGCGACTCGTGTCGCTCGCGGCCCTGGGCCTCTTCGCAGCCGGCCTGGTCTACGTCTACTGGGCCGTCTACGTGGATCGCTGCCGCACGGACTACCGCGTGATGTGGACGATGGCCTACGAACAGTATGGCCTCGGGCCCGCGTGGGAGTGGCTGGACAAAAACGCCGCCCCGGGCGACGTCATCGCTTGCACCGGGACACCGATGACCTACCCGCTGATGGGATTCGATCTTGACCGCCGCGTCGTCTACGTCCCGGTCCGCCCGGACATCCAGGACTTCGCCGACCTGCCGAGGATCGCCGAGCCGTTGGCGGGCGGTAAGATCATCGCGCGGACCATGCAGGCCTACCGGAGCAATCCAGACAAGACACACTGGTTGAGCGGATTGGCCCGGCGCCGGGTGCGGTTCGTCCTGACCACCCCGACGGGCGCTCGTCAGCCGATCGAACAGGCTTGGGCCGATGCGGATCGGGGATTCCGGCTTGTGTTCCGGTCGGACGCGACGCGCATCTACGCCGTTCCCGCGACCGGCTCCAACCGTCCATCGTCACCGCCGACAACGTCCCCCCTGTAGGCCCACCCGGGGCCGTGTATACTACGACCCCAGCAGCTTCCATCAGCGATCAAGGAGCGTGTCCGTGCGGTCTATCCGGATCACGGTCATTCTGACTGCCGCGACCACTGGGTGCGGCCAGCCCGTCAAGCTGACGCCGAGCGAACGCGTCGAGACGCTCTACCGCGCCGACCCTGTTACGAGCTGGGCCAGTCACCGCAGCGATGAGCGTCTCGAACGGGAGTTCGCCTCCTACAAACTCGAGCGCCGGCCCGGACCGGGCGGCGCGCTAGCCCTCCGGTGGCGGTTCGAGCCGGAGCGTGTTGGATACAGCGATGCGTTCCTGCACAGGTCGATCTTGGGCGGGTTCCGCGCGATTCGCTTGCGCGTCAACAGTACGGGGGCAGATCTGAAGCTGGCCGTCAAGCTGGGCGACGCCAATGGGTCGGAATGGACGGCCGACCCGGTGGCGCTCTCGGGACCTGGATGGCAGGAGGTGGAATGGCATCGGCCTCAGTTCTACGTGGCCGGGTGGAGCAGGGATCCTGACGGCCGGCTGGACCTGCCGACCCAGTATCTGGCCGTGATCGCCTTCGACTTACAGACGGGCCGGCAATACGAATTGTGGATCGAACGCGTGGACGTCGTCCGTGACGTCGTCGTTGTGCCGGGCCTTCGCATCGAAGCGCCCGGCACGGTTCGCGCGGACCAGCCGCTGCCCATCACCGTGCGCTTCCCGGGGCCGCCACAGGCGGCGCCCTGGTGGGTGGATCTGACGTTCGACGACGGGCAGGTCCTGCGGCGGAAACTCGGCGAGCTCCGGAGCGGCCAGTGCATGGCGATCTCCCTGCCGAGGTTCCTGTCGGGAGGACGATGCCACATTCGCCCGCGCTTAGGAGACATGCCCGTCGTCGGCGAGCGGACCGGAGAGCCGATCATGGTCCCGATCACCATCCAGCCGCGTCGGGGCAATCCGGACGACGCCACCGCCGAGGTCCGCGCGTCGGACGGCGTGCCGACGCTGTTCATCAATAGACTGCCCGATTCCTGCATGGTCTACATGACCTACCACCCGAACCCGCGGTACTTCGTGCAGTTCGGTCGGGCCGGCGTGCGGTTGTTCACGTTCAGCTCGACGCCGACCGCGGCCGAGTACGGTCTGTCCCCACCGACATGGGTCGGCCCGGACAAGTTCGACTACAGCAATCTCGACGAACGGGCCCGCAAGGTGCTCGACGTCGTGCCCGATGCGTATGTCTTCCCTCGGATCTATCTGTTCAGTCCGGAATGGTGGGACCACCAGCATCCCGATGACTTGGTGACGTACGACCCCGGCGACGGTCGGCCACGACCGTTCGCGCGGGACGGTCGTAAGCGCGCCCCGTCGTGGGCGTCGCACGCCTGGCGGGAAGATACCGCCGCCGCGATCCGCCGGTACATCGAGTACGTCGAGGCATCCCCCTACGCTGACCGCGTCATCGGATACCACTTGGCCTCGGGGACGACCGAGGAATGGATGATGTGGGGGGCGAACGAGAACCAATGGGTGGACTACTCCCCCGTCAACGTCGCGGCGTTTCGAGCGTGGCTAACCGAACGGTACGGGAACGACGAGGCGTTGCGACAGGCATGGCATGACCAGAGCGTCTCCCTGCAAACGGCTGCCATCCCGCTCAAGGCCGATCGCGTCCGCACGCGATTCGGGATCCTCCGTGATCCGTCCACCGAGCAAGACGTCATCGACTTCACGCTGTACAACGCCGATCTGGTCGCTGAGACCATCGCGTACTTCGCGCGGGTCGTGAAGCAGGCAACGCGACGTAAGAAGCTGGTCGGCGTGTTCTACGGGTATCTCCTGCAACTCACGGGCCAGCGGCAGCAGAACGCCGGGCACCTGGCGCTCGAAAAGGTGCTCAACAACCCGGACATCGACTTCATCACCTCGCCGACGTCGTACGCCTTCCGAACGCCCGGCAGCGGCTACAGCCACTTCATGTCCCTGACCGACAGCGTCAAGCTGCACGGCAAGCTGTGGATCGACGAGAACGACATCCG
>CAYMLO010000295.1:0-5370 GCA_964390905.1 uncultured Planctomycetales bacterium
GAACGTGACCGGCTTGGGCGCGACGACGTCGTCGAACACGACGAACACGCCGGGTCGGACGTGGACGATCTTGCGCAGGAACCGCTTCAGCTTGCCCTTGTAGGCGGGCGTAGCGTCGCCGACGGCCAGGTCGAATGCGGTCCCCGTTGCGAAATGCGTGATGCACCCGTTTGCAGATCGATGCCGGGCCACCTGCCCGATGCCGCCGTCGATGGTGATCGAGCAGGCCGCCTTGGTCTGACGGGTCCAACCCGAGTGGTGCGGCGAGCCGTACCATGGGTAGTATCCCGACGCGATCGCCAGTGGCTGGCCGAACGCCTCGACCACAAACGCGTTCTGGTTCGCGTGTCCGTGACTGATCCCCCCATACGGGCTGGATCGCATGACGAGGTAGGCGTCGTTGCTCGCCTCGCCCAGTTTGCTGTGCATCGCCACCAGACCTACGCCGGGGAACACCTTGGCCTGGGGTAGGTCGCTTGGCGGCTTGGCCTTCAGCGTCGGGTCACGCAGCACGACCGCCAGGACGTTGTTGCCCGGGCCGCTCTTCTGCGCGTTGGCGTACCAGCGGGCGTACGGGTCGCGCGTCAGCGTGCTGAACCAGTACAGCAGGTTTCCGCGGCTGCGTCCGGGTCGGCCGTTCTGGCCGTCGCCGAACGGGCTGTGTCCGGCGTAGGGGGGGTTGGTGTAGATCGCGTAGTACGGCGTGTTTCGAAAGAACGGTTTGTCCGTCAGGTTGTGCCCCGTGACCTGTCGGAGGGCGACCACGAAGTAGAGCGCGAAGCTCATGTAGGCGTTCCAGTACCCGGGGCCCTCTTGCCAGCCGCCGTCGTCGGCGCCCCAGGCGGGGAAGATGCCCCAGTAGACCTGCGTGACGTATCGCAGCCACTCAGCGGCCTCGGGCCATTCGTGCGCGAACGATAGTGCGACCTCGCCCAGGAACCCCAGCGTGCGATTCGAGTGGCTGGCGTGGGGGTTGCTCTCGAACTTGCGGCTGCGGAGGTGTCTGTAGAACTGCTTGGCGCGTATCCGCATGCACGCTTCGACCTTCTTGCGTTCGTCGGGGGTGAACAGGTCGTAGGTCCAGTCGTAGGCCCGTGTGCCGCGCATCATCACCCACATGGCCGGCTCGTCGTTGCTGCGGTAGCTGGTGCTGCCCTTGGGGTCCCAACTGAAGAAGTGCAGGATCCGTCGCCGGGCCTCCTGGCCGTACTTCTTCTCGCCCGTCAACACGTACAGCAGGCCGCAGTTCTCCATTCGGTCCATCGGCGGGCGGGTGCGGCGAAAGATGTCGCGATAGTGTCTGCCCCGCCACGTGCCTTTGCCCTTGACGTATTCCGGCTCGGGTACGAGGTCCTCGCCGATGCACGTGTCGCACACACTACGAAGTCGCCTGATGGTGGTCTTCAGCTCGGTCTTCGCCTGCTTGCGATATCGATCGAGTTCCGCGCGTACGACGAACAGGCGGGGCCGGTCTCGGGAGATCTTGCCGATCAGCTGCTGGACGTCCGGCGCGGGAAACACCTGGGCCGATTCCGACACCTCGAAACGCCTCGTCTTGCTCCAGACGGTCTTGCCCGTCTTCTTCCGCACGCCGTACCGCCACCACCACCGGCCGGGCTTGAGCGGCTCGTCGAGGACCAGCACGCTCCAGGGCACCTCTTTGAAGGTTCGCGCCGAGTTGCCCGAGAACCGTTGGTTCTGGGCGATCTGGACGACGTACTTGGACGCGCCTCTGACGGGGACCCAAACGAAGGCAGGCGGATTGACGGTGGGCTCGGACGCATCGGACGGGTGATAGGGCTTCTGACTGTCGTTCGGCGGACGGTCCAGCACGATTGATTCTCCCGCAGCTAGCATGAGACCCCCGTGAAGCGCCAACGCCGCTACCGTCGAGATCATCCGATTGCTCCTACGCGCGCCGCATCGTTCAGTCGTTGCGCCTCCGCCCCGATGAGAACGGCGGCCGGTAGCCTACCGCTAGGCCGGCGACGGTGTCCAGTGGCAAGCGCCGTCCGGTCGTCCCTGGGTCCGTGACGGAATCGACGAGAGCGGATGACGCATTGGCGCGGGGATATCTCACGACCTTGGTGCATGGGCGGATAAGAGACGCGACGCCCATCAGAGACCCGACCGTAAGGGAGCGTTCGGTCAGACCGATCCTTCCTGGATCGGTCTGACCCGCACGGGAAACGATGCAACCGCGGTGGATCTGCTATCGCACCCGGAGGATGCAATCCGGGCACGCCAGCGTGACCGCTGGCGTGAACGCTCCCTGACGGTCGCGTCTCTGATGGGGCCGCCCGAGGTGTCACGGATTCTCCGTTCCCAGACGCCAGCCAAACCGGTTGAGCCGGACGGCCGATGTGGTAGAATATGACTGGAGGACGAAAATGGTCAATCGGTCAGGCGGAGCCGTCAACGGAATCCTGGATGTGCGTCAGCAGGTGCTGGACGAGGCATCCCGGTTATTTCTACAATACGGTTTTAAAAAAACAACGATGGATGAAATTGCCCGTCGGGTCGGCATCTCCAAGGGGGCGTTGTATCTACACTTCGACAGCAAGGAGGCGATCTTCCTGGAGATCGGCAACCAGGTGCGGACGCACCTGCTGGGCCTCCTGGCGAGCGTTGCCACGAGCGACCTGGCCGCCGATGAGAAGATCCGGCAGATGCACCTGGACAGCCTGAGTTACGCATGGGACTACTTCCACCAGGCCCCACACGCGCCGGAGGTCTGGGGGGAGACGACGGCGATGTTCAACATCCGGAACACAGAATTCTACAAGCAGTGCCAGCGCCTGGTCGCGCAGGTGGTCTCTGAGGGTCAGGAGACGCGGATTTTCCGCCGCGATGTCGAGCCGGACCGGGCGGCTTGGTTGCTCGCCATGGCCTCTCAGGGCTTCAGCCCGCCCTACCTCCGCGTCTCCGAGCGCAAGGAGTTGCTGGAGGGAGCCCTGGAGACGGTCAACCTGATGCTGGACGGGCTCTCGCACTGGCACGACGAGATGACAGCCGAGCGCGTGGGAACGGGGGACATGACTCCATGACCATATTAGTCAGCGATCCAGAACCCAGCTCCGAGCCGAGCCCATCGCCCGCGCCCCGCCCGGGCCCGACAGGGATCAGGCCGGAACCGGACGGGCCCGCGCCTCGGAAGCGGTGGAAAGTGAGCCTGGCCCCGGCCATTGTGATCGTCATCGGTGGCGCGGTGACGGCGGGCGTGATGCTGTGGCCGGTGCCGGCCGGCTCGGCGGGCAATCGGGCGGGTGTTCCCCCCGTCAACGTCAAGCTCGAGCCGATCACGCCGATCGCCCAGCGCGATGAGATCCGGCTGCCGGCGATCCTCGAGCCGTACCGCACGGTGAAGGTGGCCGCCGAAGTGCCCGGACAGGTGGAGAAGATCGGCCCGGAGGAGGGCAGCGACGTCGAGCCGAACCAGCCGCTGCTGTGGCTCAACGCCGACCTGCTCCAGGCCGCCTACGATCAGGCCAAGGCCAAGCACGACCTGGACGTCAGCGAGCTCGAGCGCTACGAGGGCCTGGACAGGCGTGGGGTGGCCGCTGACATCGAGATGATCCGCGCCAAGGCGGCCCGAGACATCAGCGAGGCCCTTCTGGACCAGGCAAGGGAGCAGCTGGAGCGTGCGGTGATCCGTGCGCCGATGGCGGGGGTGCTGAACGACCGGCTGGTCGAGCCTGGCGAGTACGTCAGTCCGGGCATGCCCGTCGCGGAGATCGTCGACATCGACCGCCTCAAGGTGGTCGTCAACCTGCCCGAGCGGGACGTGGTTCACGTCCACGTCGGTCAGGAGGTCCGTGTGCTGGTAGAAGCCATCGACGATTTCCAGCTGCAGGGCAAGGTGACCTACATCGACGCCTGCGGGGACGAGAAATGCCGGACCTTCCGTACGGAGATCACCGCCCAGAACGCGGGCCGGCGGGCCCGCGCCGGCCTGATCGCTCGCGTCGTGTTGCTGCGCGAGGTGATCGAGCAGGCCATCATGATCCCGCTGGCGTCCGTCATCCCCACCGAAAAGGGCTATCAGGTCTACGTCGAGCAAGACGGCAAGGCCAGCCGTCGCGACGTGACGATCGGCTTGATCGTGGGCGACCGCGTTCGGGCGAAGACGGGCCTGAAGGCCGATGACCGGCTCATCGTCGACGGGCACCGGCTCGTCGGCGACGGTGCCTCCATCAACGTGGTGGAGTGACGGCGTGATCATCAGCAACGCTGCCATCCAGAACCGAACCACGGTCTTCGTGCTCATCCTCGTGATCATCGTGGCCGGGTTCTATAGCTACATGGCCCTGCCCCGGGAGAGTGAGCCAGACGTCCCCATCCCCTACGTCATCGTCTCGACCACGTACGAGGGCGTCAGCCCCGAGGACGTCGAGACCGCGGTGACGATGAAGATCGAGAAGGAACTGCAGGGCCTCAAGGGCGTGGACGAAATCGTCAGCTCCAGCGCCGAGGGCATCAGCCTCATTCGGATCGAGTTCACGCCCGACATCGACATCGATGACGCCATCCAGTGGGTTCGCGACAAGGTCGACCAGTCCCGCAAGGAGCTGCCCAGGGAGATCGAGGAACCGTTGATTCGCGAGATCAACATCTCCGACTTCCCGGTACTGGTCATCAACCTGTCAGGACCGGTCAGCCTGGTCCACCTCAAGGAGATCGCCGAGGACCTAGAGGACGTGTTCGAGAGCATCCCCGGCGTGCTGGACGCAACGGTCGACGGCGGGCTCGAGCGGGAAATCCGTTTGGAGTTCGACCCGGACCGTCTGATCGCCCACAAGATCAGCCTGGCCGAGCTGATCCAGTTGATCCCCTCCGAGAACGTGAACATCTCGAGCGGCAACGTGGAGTCGGAGGAGGCCAAGTTCTCGGTCCGCGTCCCGGGCGAGTTCGTCAGGCCCGATGAGGTCGACCATCTACTCCTAACGGTTCGGGACGGCGTGCCGATCTACCTCAACGACGTGGCGACCGTCCGTGACACGTTCAAGGACCGTGAGGGGATGTCACGGATCAACGGCCAAGCGTGCGTCACGCTGTCGATCCAGAAGCGCACCGGGGCAAACATCATCGAGGTGGTCGATCACGCCAAGGTCGTGATGACCGAGGCCAGGAGATTCCTGCCCGCCGGCGTGACGTACAACTTCACGCTCGACGACTCCAAGGACATCCGCCGGATGGTCAGCGAGTTGGAGAACAGCATCCTGTCGGGGCTGATCCTGGTGGTCGCGGTCCTCTTTCTGTCCCTGGGTTGGCGGACGAGCGTGATCGTCGCCTTTGCGATCCCGCTGTCGATGCTGATCAGCTTCTCGGTGCTGCACGCGCTGGGCATCACGCTGAACATCGTGGTGCTGT
>CAYMLO010000296.1:0-5339 GCA_964390905.1 uncultured Planctomycetales bacterium
GAGCATCAGGTCCAGCTGATTGCCACACTTCCAGGCGACATGCACGTGCATGTCGTCGTTCATGATGGTCGTCGTCGACGCGTTGGCGTCGATGATCGCGTAATTCGCGTCGTTGGGGAAGTTGGGGTCGAAGATCTCCCAGTGCTTGAGCATCTTGCCTTCCACCGGAACCGCGGTAAGGGTCAAGGGGGTTCCCAGCGGGAAGGCGAGCACGTTGGGGTCGTTGGGTTCCGGGTCGAAGTCGACGTCGCCATAGTCGGGGTTCTTCTCGGTCAACGTCAGAACGGCCGTCGGCGCGCCCGGCATGGTTCCGCTGACGTTGAAGTCCTCGCCCTTGTAGGACAGGATGCCGGACCAGGTGATCGTGCTGCCTCGTGTGACGACGAACTGGATCACGTCTGCGCTTTCGAACGTCAGGCCGGGCTTCGAGCCCAGGCTGGACAGGAGGATCGTGCCGGTGCCCGCGATGTCGGTGTTGTCTGGCGCCACCTCTGCCCAGAAGTGGTCATAGTACCAGCAATCGGTCTGCTTGGCATAGTTGGCTTCGGGGATGGCGTCGTACGTGTTGGCGTCGGTCCCCGTGTTGACGTCGGTTGTCCCGTACGCCAGGTTCTGGTGGAAGCTGCCGGTGAAGGTGACGTCGATGTTCCATCCGGCGGCGCCCTGGTCGCCCTGAACGCTCATCGTGTAGACGTCGTAGCCTCCGGCGACGATCTTGGACCACGTGAAGACGGGGTCAGCCGAGGCGGTCGATGCGATGCCGGCGATCCCGAGTACGGCGATCAATCTGCCCATTGTCCCTGTTCCCATTCCGTTTCTGGCTCGATGCGTATAAACGAACCGAGCGAAGGGTCCTCGGACGCTGTCCGAGGGCCCTTCTGCCCAGTTCTGCGCGTCTCTCCCCGTCGGCCGCTTCTCCCCAGGCCCTCCTTCGCGGTCTTGACCGCGCCACCACCTACTGCGTGCGCCGGTGTCGACGGACCATGTAGCTGATCAACATCAGGCCGAGGAAGCTCGGGAACAGCACGTCTGCCGCGCTGGTACCGCACTTGAACCTGGCCTCGATCTCCATGTCAGACATCATCTGGATCAGGAGCGGATTGTTCGAATCATCCACGGCGTAGTTCGCGTCGCCGGGGTGGTTCGGGTCCCAGATCCGCCAGAAGTTGAGGCTCTTGCCGTCGACCGGGATGGCCGTCAGCGTGACTTCCGTTCCGCCCGCACACTGGACGCAGTTCGGATCGACCTCGACGCTCCCGTAGTTCACGTTGTTGATCGTGACCGTGAGGTCGTAGAGGCTCGTTCCGAGGATGTTGGCCATCTCGGTCATGTCGGCCTGGGTCAGGTCGTTGTCACCCGTCAGGTCGTACATCTCCTTGCCGAGACTGGCGGTCATCTTCCCGCCGTCGGTCGGGTCGTTGATCAACCCGCAGAGACGAGCGGCGTCGCTGGCGTCGACGGTGCCGTCCTGGTTGACGTCACCGCGAAGGATGAGCTCCAGGCCATGCTCTTCGATGTACATGTTCCCGTTCGCGCCACCGTCGGTCAGGCCAAGGGAATCGGTCTCCTGATGCACGAAGGCGCTGGTGTCCGTGTCATACGCGTACACGTCGGGCTTGAAGTCGGGGCTGCCATCGACATCCAGGTAGTAGACCTGGTTCTCCCCGGCATCGAGCACCAGGAACCGTCCGTCACAGACGTCCGTATCATCATCGGGGTTCCCGTCCGGGATCGGGCCGTACATGGTCAGGTCACACGGATCCGCCCAGTAGAATGTGTTGCCGCCCTGCGTATACTCGTAATCAAGGATACTGCGCGTGAAGACCTTCGGTTCGTGTGAACCCCAGCCCTCCTCTCCTTCGTGTCCGGTCGCGCCTTCCCAGTAGCCGGACTCGCCGTAGACGATGTTCCCGTTCTCGTCGACCTTGATCCAGTCGAGGTCGCCGTTGTTGTCGTTCGGGTCGGCGATGTTGTCCACGCGGAAGCCGCCCCGGTAGGCCATGTCGTCAGCCCCGCCGTCCCAACCGGTGATCTTGTTGAAGTCGACGTCATCGCTTGTGGAGGAGGGCGTATCGTTCTCGCCGAGCCAGACGCCTTGGATGGTCGTTGTGCCGCCGGGCGGGTCCGGCCACACGGCGCCCTCGCGCGAGCGGGTGACGTACTGCATGTCGATCGGTTCGCTGTGGTACGTAGCGACGTACCCGATCGGGTAGTTCGCGTCGTAGCCCGGCAGGTTCGGATCGTTGGTGAACCCGTCCATGTTGATCAGGCCGAGGTCGAACGTCTCCCAGGACTGCGATGTCCCGTTGTTGTAGCCGCCCTCTCGAGCGGCGGTCTGGTTGGCATCATGCGTGGCTTGGCCGGAGTTGGGGTCGACCCTCTTGATCGCGACAATCCGATGGTCCGCTGCGGCATCGCTCACGGGGTCGCCGTAGTAGCCGTCCGGGTAGTCCGAGTCGTCCATGACGAGGAGTCGCTCCGGGTCGACGAAGTCCATATCCACCTCGAAATAGTCGCCGCCCCCGGTGTTTTGCGATCCGGCGGTCATGTCGCCGTTGCGGGCCAACTCGCCGATCTTCTCGATGCCGGAGCTCATGTACACGGTGTTGTAGACGCCGCCGGGGTGCGTCACGCTGTTGCCCTCATAGTCGAAGCCGTCCGCCCCGGTTGAGGGGATGTACATCGTCTTGGCGGGTCTGGAGTTGTCGACGAAGTCCTTCAGGATGGTCTGGTAGTCGATTCGCCACAGGTCCCAGTCGCCCGTTCCGTCGTCTGCTTGGCTGTCGTACTGCCCGCCGATGTAGCTGTCGTAGCAGAGCACGTAGGTTGTCCCGTTGACGGGATTGACAGCCAGCGCCTCGAGCTCCTCCTTGTTGGCGGTCGTCGTGATCTCATAGCCGAGCCAGACCGAGAACATCAGATTGTCTTTCATGACGTAGCAGGGATCATTGTCCATGTCCGTCACGTCATAGAAGAGCACACACCCCATCCGTGGGTGGTAGTCGGCCCGAAAGCCGCCGTCCATCGCGGCCACGACCTTCCGCGGCTCGGCAGACGCGGTGCTGGTAGATACGGCGACTGCCACCAGGCAGATCGCCACCCCCCAAGTCAGTCTTGCCCCGTGAGTCCTCCTCACTCTTGCCATCTGGTCACTCCTTTCCTTTGTGTTGCTGTGCGCCGCTTCGTGTCACCATTCCATCAGGCCATCCCGACGGACATGTTTCGCTCTGCGACGCGCGCCTCATGCTGAAATCATTCTGCGCCAGCTTCGTTTGGTCCCCATTCGATGAAGATGAATAACCCATAAGTTCCAACGTCCGTCTGGGCGCGATACAACGCGTGACGGTACCTTGAGTCCATGGCAGAATCGCGCGTCGCCATCACTCGCCCGTACCGAAGCCGTAGTTGGCTCCGTAGATCGTGTAGTCCGCGCCGGTCACCATCCCGTCGCCGTTCAGATCGCCAGCCGCCCAGCCGCCTGCCTGCCCGTAGTTGAGGGCGTAGACGACGTAGTCAGATTCGTCCACCTGACCATCCAGGTTGATGTCCCCGTACTCGGTGCCGATGATGTCCCGGATCAGCTTGTCCAGGTCGGCCTGGTCCACGGTTCCAGAGTCATCAAGGTCGGCGTACATGTCGGACGTGCCGAACCGACTGCGAAGCGTGTTGATGTCATGCGCGTCGATGTCATTGGGAGACGTATCGCCGTCCAGATCCACGTCCCCGAGCAAACTCACGGTGGCCGTGAGGTCGAGCGTGAGGTCGACGCCGGCCATCGCACCCGGGAGGTCTTCGTCGGAGACATCCGCCGTGTATGCCGCGAAGAATGTGCCGTGGTTGGTCGTGTCCAGCGATGCGCTGAAGGCGGCGCTGCCTCCGGCGGCGATCCCGCTGGTCGGGGCCAGATCCGTCGTCAGCACTGTGGTGTCGCCGGTCCCGCCGACCGAGTCGATGTCCAACGCCGCTGTGTAGTTCGGCGTGCTTTCGAGGTTGTGGACGTCAAAGTCTTCGGCATCCGCGGGCCTGCCCTGACGGATCGTGCCGAAGTCGATGTCCAGCACGTCCTGGTTCGCGCCGGACTGAAACGACGCCTCAGCGTGGCCGAGCACGTCAAAGTCGACGGGCGTCGCGGACGATCCGTTGGCGACCGCCTGGCTGGCGCTGGTGACGCTGATCTCGCCGGTCTTGCCGCCCGGACTTCCCGCGGCCAAGTTGACCTGGTGGGTGTTGGCACCCCCCAAGGGCTGGTCCGTATCGCTCGCCGAGCCGGTGACGTCGCCCGTTGTCCCCAGCGCGTAATCCAACTCGTCGCCTCCCACCACGACGTCGACGTCGGCCACGTTGGTCACCGTGACGTCGACCGGGACGGTCGCCCCCACGATCACCTGCGAGGGGATGGTGCCCACGTCGACCTCCATGTCCGCTGGCACCTGGAGATCCAGGATGACCGGCAGGTGGTCGCTGGCGGTCTCCAAAGCGGCGAGGACATTGGGATCGGCGCCTGTTCCGGTGGAGATGGACTGGTTGAGGTTGTGGGAGCCATTGTTGCCGAGCGCGTGATAGGAGTGCGTCCCGGCCGTGCAGTCGCCCACACCAGGGCCGATGTAGCTCAGCCCCTCGCCGTCAGACAGCTCCGTGCAGACTTGCTGGATGTCGTAGCGGTCGTCCATGCCGCCCGAGGTGTAGATGCTACCGGGGGCCTGCGAGTGAATGTCTCGGAATATGGTGCTGTCGTGCCACACCCCGGCTCGATTGATCGGGTCTACGCCCACGCCGTTGCCGCTCGTGCCGGGCGGCATCGAGGCCGCCTTGATGGTCGCGTAGGGGTTCTCGACAAGGTTCGGCCAGTTGTTGTAGCCGTCCTCGTAGCTGCTGCGGGCGTTGTAGTCGCCGGCATAGATGATGTAGGCGCTCGCGGGCAAGTCGTCGGCGTTGATGCGGATGTTCCACGCCTCATCGGCCCGTCTGTTCTGATCGCTGGTCGTCGTGCCAGCCTTGTAGTGGGTGTTGTAGACGTACAGATCTGCGTCGTCGCCGTACCCCGCTACGCCGAAGCGATAGCGCCCGGTGTAGCGTGGGCTGGTGCTGTACTTGAAGTAGTACGTGTCCTCCAGGGCGACCGTCGTCGTGTTGTAGACGACGTTGACGGGCATGTTGTACTCGTACTGTTGTTGATTGGCCCGCGCATAGGTGCCGCCGCCATACAGGGCGTTCAGTGCGCTGACGAAGGCGTTCGCCGCACCGTGTCCGTAGGACATCTCCTGCAGGATCAGCACGTCGGGTGGCTTGGCGATTCCGTTGACGGACGCGTCGCCGATCGCTTCCAGGACCAACTCGGT
>CAYMLO010000297.1:0-5079 GCA_964390905.1 uncultured Planctomycetales bacterium
AGCGTCAGCAGCGCGATCACGATGAAGACCGCCACGCCGAGCGCCTCGACCAGCTCGTTGACCTTCTCGTCGGCGGTCAGGCCGTAGTTGCGCGTGATCACCACCTCGACGTCGTCGGGGATCACGTCGTGTTTCAACTTCTCGGTCGCGGCAATGATGTCCTTGGCGACCCAGACGGCGTTGGTGCCCTTCTTCTTGGCCAACGCGAGGGTGACGGCCGGCCGGGAGTCCTGGGAAGCAACAGCGGCCGGACGACCCGATGTCGCCGGCGGACCGATCAACGTTCCGGTGGCGTTCTCGTGGTGCTCGAAGCCCCGCGCCGGTCCCCAACCGTGACGGACGTAGCTGACCACTTCGTCTGGGCCGTCGACGACGTCGGCCACGTCCTTGAGGAACACCGGTCGCTCGGCGAAGACGCCCACGACCAGATCCCTCAGCTCCGCTGGTCGGACGAACGCCCGCCCGGCCTCGACGCGATAGACGGCGTCGTTCCGCGCGAACTCGCCCGCCGTCCGCGTCACGTTCGCGCCGCGAACGGCCCGCTGGACCGCTAACGGGGACATGGAGTAGGCCTGCAACCGATCGGGGTCGAGGTAGACGTTTACGGCTCGCGGCTGGCCGCCGATCACGTAGGCGCGGGAGATGTCCTCTACCGCCGCGAGCCGGTTGACCATCTCCTCGCCCACGCGGCGGAGCATGTGCGGATCTGCGTCCGGGCCCGTCAACGTCAGCGTGACGATCGGCACGTCGTCGATCTCGACCGGTTTGATCACCCACCCGTCCACCCCGGGCGGCACGATGTCGATGTGTTCGTCGATCCGCTTGTACAGCTTGACCAGGCTGCGTTCTCGGTCCTCGCCTACGTAGTAGCGCACGGTGATGACGGCCTGGCCCTCATGGGACATGGAGTAGACGTACTCCACGCCGTCGATCTCATAGAGTAGCTTCTCTAAGGGGGTCGAGACGAGTTGCTCGACCTCTTCGGCCGAGTGGCCCGGGAAGCTCACATAGATGTCGGCCAGCGGCACGACGATCTGCGGGTCTTCTTCCCGCGGCGTGACCATCAGCGCGGTGATCCCCACCGCGGCGGCCAGGATGATCAGGATGAGCGACAGGTTCGAATGGAGAAACGCCCGAACCACGGCGTTGGTGAAGCCATGATGCGTCTGTACGGTGCCCCCGCTCGGTTGTTTCTGAGACGTGCCATCGGCCATGGTCAGGCCCCTACCTTGCCGGGGCGGGTCGAGGCGGCGACCGCGACCTTCTCGCCCTCACTCAGGCCGGACAGCACCTGGACGTCCTGCCCGAAGGAACGGCCCAGCTGAACCGCTCGGCGACGGAGGACGTCCCCGTCGGCGGCATCCACGAGCGTCACCTGACCGACGCGGCGAACCGCCGCCCGAGGAATGACCAGCAGCTCCTCCTCGTCCAATGGGATCAGCATGCGTCCGAACATGCCCGGGTACACGCCCGGCGGACACGGCCCGGTGACCTTGACGGCGAACGTACGGCTGGCGGATTCGGCCTCGGGAACGATCTCGCTGATCTTGCCCTTGCAGGCCTTGGCCAGCGATTCGAGGCTGACGTCGATCAGCTGCCCGACCTTCAGCCGTTGCGTCAGCGACTCGCGGACGCTGGCGACCAGCTGCATCCGCGTGTGATCGTACAGCGTCACCAAGACCTGGCCCGGCACGACGGTATCGCCCATCTCGATCTTCTTGTCGATGACCTTGCCCGTGATCGGGCTGAGGATGGTGGCGTATCCCAGGATCGTCTTGGCCTCGCGGGCGGCTTGCTGAGCCTGCTCGAGTTGGGCCTCGGCGGTCTTCAGCGCGGTGACGGCTCGGTCGTGTTCGATCTTGGCCGCTGCGTCCCTCTTGAACAGATCGTGGATTCGGTCGAATTCGATCTTGGCCTGGTCCCGCGCGGCGGTGGCGGCGACGACGGCGGCCTGGGCCTGTTGATCGCGCGCCCTCAGATCCGCATCGTCGAGCCGGATGAGGACCTCGTCCTTCTTGACGATTTGGCCGGCCTTGACGTTTGCTTCGACCACGTTGGCGCGGATCTTCGAGGCCACCGCCGATTGCTGGACGGCCCGGATCGAGCCCACCGCCGATTCGGTGGCCGGCACGCGGATCTTGCGAACGGTCGCCAGCGGGATCTTGCCGACGGGCCGACCTACCGGTGCATCGCGCGCCGCCGTTCCGACCTTCTGTTGGAACGTGCCCATCAGCCACATCATCAACAGCACGACCACCACCAAGAACCCGATCGCGACGACGCCCCCCTTCACGACACGCAACCATGGTGAAGCCTTCGCGGACGTCTGGCTCATCGCCTGCCTCCTGAGCCCCCAAGTCAGCGGAGCACGCCTCATCTGTGTCGACCCGGCAAACACAGATTCTACGGAGCGGGCCCTCCCGCGTCGATGGCTTAGACGGGAGCAAACCACTCGAAACGGGCTCACTTGCGACCCGTCAAGCCCGGGCTTCTCCAGAATCGACGGGGGCCAGCACTCGCGCTGAATCCGTTCTTGGGGGGCAGACCACTCGGAAAACCACGGTGTCGATAGGCCCTACCTGTAGCTGACCCCCAGTTCGACGCGGTCCAGAGGGACCGATTGGGTGAGCGCTCGCACGGTGGCCAGCCTCACGTCGACGTGGTTGACCCCCGCCCGGACGAGATTGGGGGCGACGGTGAACTCGAACCAGGCCGTCGACGCCTTGGCCGTTGGCGGCTTGGTGGGGGGGATGCACCCCAGCGCTTCTCCATTCAGCCTCACAGCCAACTGTTCGTCGGGTGTCAGGTTCCGCAGCCGAAGCTTCAACCGCACGTGGGGTGTCTTGCCCTCGGGCGCGTTTGCCACGATGTCTTCGCCGACCGGCAGCTTGACGACCGCCGAACCCGTGGGTGCAAGCTCGATCGGCAGGCGGTCCGGCAGAACCAACCCCGCACGATTGAAGCCCCACAGGTTCTTCGGCTCGATGGGATCCACCGCGTAGAGCTTGTCCAGGCCCTTGAGTGTCTCGACCGACCCGATCCGACCGAACCGCTCATCGGGTTTGCTCGGGAAGACGTTAAACGTGTAGATGCCGTCAACCCCGGCGTGATAGGCGTTCATCGCCGCCGCCCACCAGGCCTCGAGCGACGCATACCCTTGCCCCTTCTGCATCCCCGAACCACCGATGTTGGCCGCGACATGGACGCCGTAACTGTGCGCCAGCGTGGCCATCTCTCGCAGTTGTGGGGCCATCGCCATCGGAGCGAGGTCGCCGCCCAACACGAGGATGTCGACCAGGTCCTCCTCGAGCCACGTGGGCACGTCCAGCCCGATCGCCCGGCATCGCTCGACGCTCAGGGGAACCCGACAGCTCACCAGAAGCGGACGACCGCGTTTGGCCGCCACCCGCTCGGTCATCGCGCGGACCTTGCGGACGAAGTCATTCATCATTGCGATGTGTTTGGCCTCGACCGGTTTGCCTTCCGTCGTGGGCCGAAAGAACCGCGGGCTTCGGAACCAGTCCAGGTCGATCCCGTCGACGTCGTATCGCCCGCAGACGTCGGCGAAGATCCGCAGGATGTATCCCCTGACCTCCGGTACGGCGTAGTCGAGGCCTGCCCACCACCTCCGCGGATCGGTGTACGGGTACTTGCCCCAGTCTGCGGGCTTGCCGAAACAGTACTCGGGGTGTTCACGCTTCCAGCGCGACCACGACCAGCCTGCGAACGAGTCCTCGATGTTGTTCATGCGGTAGGACCAGAAGACCTCCATGCCCTGTTCGTGGCCGAACGTGACGGCCACCTTCAGCGGGTCGGTGCCCATCTGTTTGAGCGCGGCCAGGCCGGCGCAGATGTCTTTGACGTACTTGGCGTCCTTGTCGGCGACGTATTCGCCGATGAGCTCACCCACCTGGGGCAAGTGTCCCCAAAAGAGCCCCCCACCGCCGGTGCAGTAGCAGATCGTGTCCACTTGGGTGCCAGCGACCTGCTTGAGCCGAAGCGCGATCAGCTCCTGGGGCGTCTTGTACGGCCGGGAATGACAGCCGTCGTCGTTGTACATGATCCGCCGCCGGCGCTGGATCGCTCGCCTGCGGGCCTCCTTCATCGCACGCGGGTCCGACGGGCCTGCGCGACGTTGGCCCTGTCCGGCGCTCGCCAACGTCGGCGGTCCGAGCACCAACACTGCTGCGACCCAGATTCCCGTTTGCCTGTTGCACATCTCTCGCTGCATCCTCCACATCTTCTGCACGGGCACGTCCTCCCGATCGGGGTCATCTGTCCGGCGTCTACCGCGCGCCCGGGAAGTAGGGTGCGTCTTGACGCACCATCTCGTGCTACTTGCGCACTTGAGACAGGAACGCCTTCTCCGAGATCCGAACGGCCAGCGGGGGAACCGATTTGCGGCCCTTGCCGACGTGGCCGTGTGTGGTGATCCAAAGCTCGCCGGGCCGGCGTTCCAGCATGTAGGGATAGCACAGCTTGCCGCCCGGCTGGCGGGCGACGACGACGGGCTTCGTCCACGTCGCCCCGTCATCGCTGGAGAAGGCAAGCGACAGCTCCTCACGATGCCACGACGCGGGGAACTCCGACGCCGGGCCGGTGTGCGCGCGACGGGGCGCGGTCCTGCCCTCGGGGTTCAGACGGTTCCAGACCAGCGCCAGCCGGCCGCTCCGCAACCGCACGAGCCATCCCGGCGAGCTGCTCGCATCGAGCCCGGTCGGTTTCAACGTCCGCCAGTATCGGCCGCCGTCGGTCGACCCCGCCTGCCAGAGCCAATCGAGGTTCGTGCGAATGAGCATCAGCAGCCCCCCGTCGCTCAACTCGGCCACCATCGGTTCAACCGCGCCGTCGTGATGGCCGTGACCGCCGAGATCGATCAGGTTGCTCTGCTTCCAGGTCTTGCCCTCGTCGGCCGAGACGAACGAGCACGAGACCCACCGCCGCAGCTCCGGGCTCAGGTGCTCGACGGTCACGACGAGCGCACCCTTGCGCGTCTGGATAAACCCCATGAAGTCGGCGTTGTAGCCGCCCAGCAGCCGCTGCCGGTCGACCCAGGTCTTGCCGCCGTCCGTGCTGCGG
>CAYMLO010000298.1:0-5068 GCA_964390905.1 uncultured Planctomycetales bacterium
GGAGCTCGACGGCAAACGCTCGTCGCACCGTCATTGGCTGCGGAATCGGATGGCCCTGGAGTACACGCAGCGGGGCATCGTGACGGTTGCGGTGGACAACCCGGGAACGTGCGAGACCGCTGACTCGATCCGTCGAGGGCGATACGAGCTGAGCATGCACGCCATCTGGGCCGGGCGATCGTATGAGGGGATCTCCGTCTTTCAGAAGCGGTGCATCCTGGGATGGCTCAAGGGGCGGCCCTACGTGGACGTCCGACGCATCGCCACGAGCGGTCATTCGCTGGGCGCCAAGCCGGCGCTGATCCTGGGCGTCCTCGATCCGACGATCCGAGCGGTCGTGTGGAACGACTTCCTGTCGGACTGGGGTCGGCGGGCGGTCGCCATGAACTTGGAGCGGATTGCGGTCTGGCAGTACGTTCCTGGAATACTGGGGTGGTTCGACTACGTGGACTTGGAGGCGTCGCTGGCCCCGCGTCCGCTGCTTGTCACAGAAGGCGGCCGGACCCGGGACATCAACCGCGTCCGTCAGGCCTACAGGCTCCTCGGCGCCGCCGACCAGATGGCGGTCGCCTATTACCCGAAGTACGCCACGCCCGACAAGCGTCCGTACGACGACGTCGACCTGCCTGAGGGTCTGACCATGCAGGAGTACTTCCGCTACGCCAACGTCGACGCCCCTATGCACCACTTCAAGGGCAACGTGGCCGTCCCGTGGCTGGCCAAGGTGCTGCATGGTGAAGGGGCGTAGGGCGGGCTCCGCCCGCCGCACCCGACGTTGTCGGCTCGTCATCCTGAATTGCGGCGGGCGAAGCCCGTTCTACATTTCGCCGAAGGCGGTGCGCTGGATGATCTCGTCTTGGAGCGGCTTGCCGAGGTCGGTGAAGTAGGCGGAGTAGCCCGAGACGCGGACGACCAGGCCGCGGTGTCGGTCGGGATGATGCTGTGCGTCGCGGAGCGTCTCGTTCGAGACGACGTTGAACTGCACCTCCATCCCACCCATCGCGAAGTAGCCCCTCACTAAGGCGAGCAGCTTCTCGACCGAGGGGCCGTCCTTCAGCAACGACGGCATCAGCTTCATGTTGACCGCGCAGCCGTTGGAGATCAGCGTGTGGTTGATCTTGGCGACGGAACGCAGCATCGCGGTCGGCCCCTTGCGCTCAGAGCCGTTGGCAGGTGAGAAGCTGTTGCTGACCGGCTCGCCGGCCCGCCGGCCGTCCGGGGTCGCGCCGAGAAACAGCCCCTCCAGAACGTGCATCCCGTAGGAGAAGAAGCTCGGCCTGTACACGCCTCCTCGAATCGTCCGATGACGCGAGACCTCCTGGCAGAAGAACTCGGCGACGTCCTTGGCAATGGCGTCGGCGCGGTCGTCGTCGCACCCGTACTTGGGCGCCTCGTTGACCAGCCGGCGTCGGACGCGATCCGCCCGGCGGAAGTTGCGGTTCAGCGCGCCGATCAGCTGACCCATGGACATCTCGCGCCGATCGAAGACGACGTGCTTGATGGCTGCGAGCGAATCGGTGACCGTGCCCAGTCCCCGCGCGCTCACCGAACCGTAGTTGTAGGCCGCGCCCCCGGCCGTCATGTCCCGGGCGTTCGCGACGCATCCGTCCAGCGTCGCGGAGACGTAGGGGCTTGGGAATCCCTCCACGTATACCTGGTCCTTTAAGTTCGTGCCCTTGACGACGAACGCGATCATGAAGGCCACCTGCTGCTTGTAGGCGGCCATGAACTCGGCAAACGTGGCGAAGCGCCGAGGATCGCCGGTCTTGGGCCCCACGCGTCTGCCCATGATCCGCAGCGTCCCGTTCAGGAGCGTCATCTCGAGCGCACCGACCAACGAGATGTCGTTGCCGGACGTGCACCCGAACGTGTTGCCGTCGCCGGTCGGTTCGACGCAGCCGATGACGCCGTAGTCGCGGGCGTCGGCTAGGCTTGTCCCGCACCGCTCGAGCGCTTCGATCGTGACCTCGTCGCAGAACAGCGCCGCCCCGGACGTCTGGCGATAGGCCTCCAGGGCCTTGACCCAAAACGCCTTGGGCGACTGCCGCCCCAACCTGATCGTGAAGGAATTGCCCAGCGATTCGACGTTGGTGAAGGCGTCCAGAATCAGATACGACAACTCGTTGACGGCATCGTCGCCGTCGCGCGTGACGCCGCCGATGGTCGGGGTGCAACTGTCGGCGCCCAGCTCGTTGCTCGTCCGCTTGCCGACCGCCGGCAGGAGCAGCAGGTTGGCGCTGAGCTTGATGAGCAACTCCTCGATCCACGCGACGGCCTCTTCATCCGTCAGGCGTCCGGCCGCCTTGTCCGCGGCGTAGTACGGATACAGGTGCTGATCCAACCGGCCGACGGCGAAGATGCCCCCCATGCCATACGCCACCCCCGCCCCCACCTGGGTCAGCCAGAACGCCTGGACGGCCTCGCGGAAGTCTCGCGGCGGGTCGAACGGGACGTGCCGACATCGCTCGGCGACCGCCAGCAGCTCCTGCCGGCGCGTCGGATCGGCCGTCTCGGCGGCCAGACGCTCCGCCTCTAGGGCGTACCTGGCCGCGAAGTCACGGATCGCGTCGCAGCTGAGCACCACCGCCTCGAGAAAGGCCTGCCCTTCCGCGTCCTTCTCCTGCCGCACCTGGGGCAGTCTCGACAGCGCCCGTGATCGCACGCCGGCGAACCCCTCTCGCAGAATCTGCTTGTGGCCGAGGATCAGATGGCCCTGAACGTCGAAGACGTTCATCACGAAGGCCGGGTTGTTGTAGATCAGCTCGTCTAGCCCCTTGTGGATGTACTTCAGGCTGAGCTTCGGCGCGGCCAATGCCCGGTGGATCCGCATCAGGTCCAACCCCCGCGCCCGACGCCACCAGCTCGAGGGCGTATACGCGGGTCGGGTAAACAACCCGTTGGCCCGCCACAGGGCCTTCTTGCGGTCCCGGACGGTCTTGCCTTGCCAATAGGGCAGTAGCTCGTCGAGGAGCTCTCGCTTGTCCTCGGGCGAGATCTGGAACGGCTTGCAGTCCGCGGGCGGGGGCAGCTCCAGCTCGAGGTCCAGGACGGTGTTGATGTCGCCCCGTTCGATCGGGATGAGGGTCCCCAGCAGCTTCGACGATCGGTTGCCGACGATCCGCTCGTCGTCTGTGATGTGGACGCTCATGTGCTCCAGCGTATGCGCGAACGCCCGCGCCGCCCGCAGGGCCGGCGGCTCGCCCGCCGTCTGACGGTACGACTGCGTGACATACCGCGCCCGCTCGATGCAGATCTCATACGGCGCAGAGAGGATCCGCTCGCGAAGGCGCTCGTTGCGAGGGTCAATCGGCATCGTGTCTCTCGGTCGGATGGTGCGTCAAGACGCATCCTACTCGGGCTCGCTCCGGTTCCCTCTATCATAACCGCATACGGCCTCTTGCGGGGAATCACAAAAGAGACAGCGCATCAGGTCGCGCCGCAGCGGACGCTCGGCGGGGAGTTCAGGGGCTGGGGATTAGGGTTCAGGGTTCAGGGGTCAGGGTCTAGCGTCCCGGGCACCCAGACCTGTGGCCCAGTGAACAATCAACGTAGGGCGGGCTTCGCCCGCCGTCGTTCGTTCGGTTGTGATCCCAACTCCCGGCGGGCAGAGCCCGCCCTACACCCTGAACCCCGAGCCCTGAACCCTAAACCCTACACCCTCTTCTAACGATCGCGGCCAGGGCCAGGAGGCCCATCATCATCGGGAGCATCGGTTCGAGGCCCAAGCCGCACTTGAAGTGCGTCCCGATCCTCGTGTCGGCGTCAATCGTGATCGTCAGCGGGTTGACAAGCTCCTGTCCTTCGGGGACGTCGCCTCGCCAGCCGCTCCAGTACTTGCCCGAACTGGTGATCGTGGCCGTCAGTGTGACGGTCGTGCCCGGCGGATACCCGGGCAAGTTGGGCTCCGCGGTCACCTCGCCCCATTCCGGATGGGCTTCGATCGTGACGGTCAGGGCGTAGGGGGCCAACTGGGCCTCGGCCAGGAAGATCTCGTCGGGATAGGGGCCGCGCTGCCACACGACGTTCCAGCCCGAGATCTGGGGATACCGGTCGTCGTATGGGTTGTCGGTGAGCTGCGTGACCGTCGTCCCGTCGAACAGGAAGATCTCGGTGTCGCTGCCATCGTCGCCATACCACACGACGTTCGTGCCCGAGATCTGGGGGTCCCACTCGTTGGTGGCGTTGTCGGTCAGCTGCGTGACCGTCGTCCCGTCGAACAGGAAGATCTCGGCGTCACTGCCATCGTCGCTATACCACACGACGTTCGAGCCCGAGACCTGGGGATCGTATTCCCAACTGAAGTTATCGGTGAGCTGCGTGACGGTCGTCCCGTCGAACAGGAAGATCTCGGGGTCCCAGTGGTCGTGGTCGGCATGCCACACGACATTCGAGCCCGAGATCTGGGGGCCATAGTCCCTGTAAGCGTTGTCGGTCAGCTGCGTGACCGTCGTCCCGTCGAACAGGAAGATCTCGTCGTCGCTGCCGTCATCGCCCACCCACACGACGTTCGAGCCGGAGACTTGGGGGAAGGAGTCGTCGTAGGCGTTGTCGGTGAGCTGCGTGACGGTCGTGCCGTCGAACAGGAAGATATCGAAGTCGCTGCCGTCGCGGCCATACCACACGGCGTTCGAACCCGAGATCTGGGGGTACCAGTCCTCGTATGCGTCGTCGGTGAGCTGCGTGGTGCGGAGCACCATGGGCGTGGCCAGGAAGATCTCGGAGTCGCCGTCCCAGCCCTCCCACACGACGTTCGCGCCCGAGATCTGCGGGTCCCAGTCGTCGTAGGCGTTGTCGGAGAGCTGCGTCACGGTCGTCCCGTCGAACAGGAAGATCTCGTTGTAGCTGCCATCGTAGCACTCCCACACGACGTTCGTGCCCGAGATCTGGGGATCCACATCCTGGTATCCGTTGTCGCTGAGCTGCGTCACCGTCGTCCCGTCGAACAGGAAGATCTCCAAGTCGCTGCCATCGTAGCACTCCCACACGACGTTCGTGCCCGAGATCTGGGGGTCCCACTCGTTGGAGGCATTGTCGGTCAGCTGCGTGACCGTCGTCCCGTCGAACAGGA
>CAYMLO010000299.1:0-5000 GCA_964390905.1 uncultured Planctomycetales bacterium
CTGGCCGACGAAGAGCGTGCCCGCCCCCCAGTCGGCGAACCTGCTCCTCGCGATCGCGGGCGGGCGCTTGTCGCCCTGGTACCACGTCAACCGGACGGGGGGCTTGCCCTCGCGCGCGGGATGTTGGTAGCGAACGACCAGCCAAGGCGGGGCGCTCTCGGCGTGAACGGGCGGCCCTTCCGCGTCGACCGTCAGAACATGCCGAAGTCCCAACGCCCAATGCGACAGGTCCATGTGGTGGCAGGCCATGTCGCCCAGCGTCCCGCCGCCGAAATCCCACCACCCCCGCCAGTTGCGCGGCAGGTACGTCGGGTGGTAGGGACGGTACGGCGCCGGACCGAGCCAGGTGTCGTAGTGAAGTTCCTTCGGAACCGGCGGCGTGTCCTTCGGGCGGTCGCCGCCGACCCACGCCCCGCCGCACCAGACGTGCACCTCTGCCACCTGCCCGATCGCTCCGCTCCGAACCAGCTCGACGACGCGACGGTAGTTGCTCCGCGCGTGGATCTGCGTACCGATCTGCGTGGCCACTTTCATCTTGGCCGCCATCTCCGTCACCTGCCGCGCCTCGTAGACCGAATGGGTCAGCGGCTTCTCGCAGTAAACGTGCTTGCCGGCCCGCAGCGACAGCATCGTCGCCGGCGCGTGCGTGTGATCGGGCGTGGAGACCACGACGGCGTCGATGTCCTTCTGATCGATGAGCCGGCGGAAGTCGGTGTAGAACTTCGCCTTGCCGAAGCGCTGCCGCGCCTTGGCCGCCAGCTTCTCGTCGACGTCGCACAGCGCGACGATCGCCTCGCTGGCCACGTTGTTGAGGTTGTACTCCCCCTGGTTCGCCACGCCGACAACGGCAATGCCGAGCTTCTCGTTGGCCGAGCCGCCCGCCCCCAGCGCCGGCGCACCGCCCGCCCAGATCCCAGCCGCCGCGGCGGCCGATTGCCTCAAGAACTCACGACGCGTTTGCCTCCGAGCCACCGAACGTCTCCTCCCAGTCGCCAGCCATCCCGTCAGCCCCGATGCCGCGGGATGAAGGCAGCCCCAACTCAGTCTCCAGCGTTTCCTTCATCAACCCTAGGGGCAAGGGACCCGATCCGCAAGAGCATCCCCTCTCCCAGGTGCCGCCCCACCCCGTCGCGGGACCCGCCGGGGCCCGATAACTTTTTCTGTTTTGAGGGAATGCGAGCGCCTCGCGTGGCATCGAAGGTTGTGAAGAGTGACAGCCCTCCCATTCTCCCTCCTCTTCAACCCAGAGGCCTGTTTCCCTCGGCAGGCCTCTCCTTTTTTGCGCCCCCGGACCCAGCGGCGTGTCCTGGTCCGCCGATCAGCCACAAGTCAAACGCTGCGAAGGGCTTCGCTTGGCGGGCGCCTCACTTGCCCCCCCAAGCAGATGGCCCCGACCCTAGGGCAGCCCGGCCAACAGACCCTCGCTCGTCATCGACGGGCACCAATGCTTCTCGATGTGCTCCACGACCAGCTCGGTGCCCACGTCGTGCGGGACGTTCGGCGGCATCTTGGGGTTGTACATCGTGTCGGTCAGATCGCGGACCAGGATGCATCGAATCCCCAACCGCGTCATCCGGCGGATGCCGAAAGGCCGGCCCAACACGCACATGTTCGTGTGCACGCCCATGATGATCATGGTCTTGATGCCGAGCTGGCGAAAGAAGTTGTAGACCTCGGTCCCGCTGTCGCTGATCCCGTCGGGCTCGCCGATGTCGATCCGCGGGTTCTGCCGCGTCCAGGCCTGGTACCACGGCTTCTCGTCGGTGTCGCACCCGCCGTCGGAGTCGTCGATGGGCAGCTTGTGGGTGGGCAGGTCCAAGAGCTTGGGCGGCCTGACCTGCGGGGCCAGCATCATCCGGCGTCGCTGCAGCGTGTCGGCGTAAAAGGGCATCGTCTCGGACGGGGCGTGGACGATCTGCACGCCTTTGGCCCGCGCCTGCCGGATGACCGGCGCCATCTTGACCGCGATCGCGTCGCACCGTTTGGTCGCGCCCTTACACCAATGCGCATCCCACATGTCGCAGATGAGGATGGCGGTCTCGGCGACCGGAACCTTGCGACTGAAGGTGACCTCCTGCCACGCGTCACTGCCCTTGAAGGGTTGGACGCGCGTCCGCAGACGCAGCTCGAGCCTGCCGGTCGGCGTGGGCCGCTGCGCCGGCGACGGCTGGGGCTTGGCTTGGACCTTCCGTCGGGCCGTCCAGAACAGGGCGTTGGCCAGCATCCGACGGAACGTGGCGTTCTGGAAATCCGACGTCCCCCCGGCCGACGTGTAGAACACCCGTCCGCGCTGGTGCTCCCGCACCCATGCCGTTGGATGGGCGCCCTTGGACTGCGGCGTCGAACCTGACATCAAGAGCGTGCAGTCCTTGGCCAGCGGACCGGTCTTGTAGAGACTCGACCTGAAGCACATCGTCGCCACGCCCGCCAGGACTGGATGGTCCTTCGCCTCCTTCCGCACGGTCATCTTGGCCGACAGGCCCTCGGGGAAATGCCCGCGGTAGTTCCCGCCCAGGACCCGCTTGTCGAATTCCAGCCAGTTCTGAAAGCCGTGGCTGGCGGTTCGGACGGCCACGATGGACCGACCCGCCTGGCAATACCGTTTGACGGCCGCCAGCTGCTCCCCGTCGATCTTCAGCCGGCGCGTGAAGAACAGCGCCACGTCGCAGCCGTCCAGGTGGGACAGGCCAGGCAGGTCTTCCACGCCCCGCGCCTTGATCAGCCGACACT
Source organism: uncultured Planctomycetales bacterium (assembly GCA_964390905.1). Classification (GTDB taxonomy): domain Bacteria; phylum Planctomycetota; class Phycisphaerae; order UBA1845; family JAFGLZ01; genus JAFGLZ01. The sequence goes on from CAYMLO010000299.1 coordinate 2,731, forward strand.
GCACGCGGTAGTTGGCCTCCAGGTACTCCTTGAACGCCGTCAGCGACGCGTCCGAATCGTACCGAGGCGCGCCGGAGATCAGGCACACCTTGAGTCCACTGGTCCTGGCCGCCCCGAAGGACAAGAATACTGTAGGCAACAACACGATCAGCTCATGCATTGGCGGGGTCTCCTCGGCGGTTCCGCGTCGCGCAGGGAACCGTCCAGCCGGGAGCCAGGATACGAGATAGAAACTCGGTTTTCGAGTCGGATCCGACGACGGGCGGCCCAGACTACTCCACGATGCGGCGGTTGGGGATGTCCAGCACCCTGATATAGCCGACCAGGACGCTGAGGAGCACCAGAAGGGTGCTCACGGCGATCACGCCGACCACGTCACGGCCCACCAGGTCCGTGTTGATCTGCTCGCTGCGGGCGTAGGCCTCTTGCAGCATGAAGGCGACGCTTCCGGGCGCTCGCAGGTCCTTCTCGACCACGAGGGGCTGGGCCACCATCTTGTGGTAGGCCTTTCTGCTGTTGGCGAGCATCTCCATGAGCTGATGCAGCGGCACGTCCGGGGCCGCTCGCTCCAAGCGATGGTGCATCAGAAAGACAGGCAAATCTCTGACGTGGTCCTGGACGGCCTTCGGCTGGCTCTTGGCGCGATCTCTCAGCTCGTCCAGTGAGACCGACCAGACGTCGGCGTCCTCATCGGCCCACAGGCTCTGGAAGAACCCCATGTGGCCGTGCTCGAGATGGGTCATCACGGTCGGACGGAAGTAGTCCCGCACCGCGTCCTTGCTCTTCTCGACCAGATTGAGCAGCGTCTCCAGCGGGATCTCGTTGCCCTGCTTGGCGACGCCCTTGACGAACTCCCGGGTGTCCCCGCCCTCCTCGACGGCCGAGACCAAGTTCTCCAGCTCGGCCATTGGGACCGTCGCGCCGCTGCCCTCGAGCTTCTCGCGGATCCTGACGAGGACGAAATCCCGAACGGCAGCCGGGGCAGCCGGGCGCTTCTTCTCCTTGTTGGGAAAGACGCTCGTCAGCAGCTCGTCGAGGCGTGCCCGGGTCCGCTGCTCGGTCAGGTTCAGGATGACGGTCTCCATCTTCGTCAACATGTCCGGCAGGACCGACAGCGTCTCTTTGGCGGTCAGCACGGCGTTCGGGTCGACCTTGGCGAGGCTCTCGGGCAGGTCGCCCGGCCGGTTGGGGTCCCACGTCTCCAGTTCACCGATCGTCGTGATCGGCTTGGCCTGCACGCCCGCCGCGGCACACAGCACGGACGCAACGGCCAGCACCAGACCTCCTGTCGCACGAAACGCGGATGCCGACATCAGGCGATTCTCCTCCGCAACCAGATCGCCCAGGCCATGACCAAGACGAACGCGATGAAGCCGGCGACGGCAACGACAACCCGTGTGCTCGCCGCGTCGTATTTCCCGAAGATGCCCAAGACGACAATGAACAGAATCGTGGCAATGCTGCAGGCGAAAAACACCATTCGTTTGAGGGGGTGGCGCTCCTTGGAACGATCGAGGAATGGCAGGATGACAAGCAGCCCCGCGGCCACGCCCTGGGCCATCACGCCCAACATCTTGCCGTACTCTCCGAAAATGTCGCTGGGGAACAGCTTGAGGCCCTGATACATGGGCAGGAAGTACCATTCGGGTTTGATGTGGGCGGGCGTGTTCATGGGGTCGGCCGGCTCCTCGGGCAGCATGAAGACGCCCGGCAGCCAGAACACCATCACCGCGAAGACCGCGAACACACCGATGACGACGATCGCGTGGTGAACGACGTCGTTGGGAAAGAACGGCTCGACGCCCCACTTCCAGTTCTCGTTCGTATATCGCAAGGCCGCAACCTCCTGACGCGTCCCTAAACGGGGACTACAGCGGCTCGTTGATGCCCGTCTTGCGAATCATCATGAAGTGCCCGACCATGAACAGAACCATGATCCCGGGCAGGATCCACACGTGGATGGCGAAGAACCGGCCCAGCGTGTCGCCCGTAATCTCGCTCCCGCCCCGCATGAACTCCACGGCATAGCTGCCGACCCACGGGATCGCACCCGGCGATTCGGTCGCGACCGTCGACGCCCAGTACGACAACTGCGACCAGGGCAGCAGATACCCCGACAGGTTCATGGCCAGGACCATGAACAACAGGAACACCCCACTGACCCAGTGAAGCTCACGCGGCGACTTGTACGCCCCCGTGAAGAACACCCGCAGCAGGTGGATCATCACGCACAGCAGCATGAAGTTGCTGCCAATGCCGTGGATCCGGCG
>CAYMLO010000300.1:0-4939 GCA_964390905.1 uncultured Planctomycetales bacterium
CGACATCGCCACGATCCGAACTTGCGTGGGAAGCAACTTTGCGCTGTAGTGCTAAACCGCGTCCGAGAATGTACCGACCATTGGGGTAAGCCTGAGGCCGGCGAGAGCAACGCACGCTCCCGATCCGTCGACACGCGAAACGAGGAGCGATGGCCGCCAGGCGGACCTGAAGCACGAGAGGATACGCTCATGGCCGAGACGATCACGACTTCTCAGAAACGCCAGGAGTCCGACACGCGCACCGAAGCGCTCTACGAACGCGCGGTTGACATGCCGTTCGAGAAGACAGAAGCCGACGCCGACGGGGCTGGCGAGACGACGGCGGAATCATCCGCCAACGAGCAGGTCGCCGCCGACCCCACCGCGCAGGACGCCAAGTCGGTCCAGGGAATGATCCGTCATGCCACGGCGGGCCAGAAGGCCGAGATCCACCAGATCGGCGAGACGAGCATCCTGCGGATCGAGCAGTTGCGGGCCGAGAACGTGGAGCTGAAGGCCGAGACCCACCGGCTGCGTCAGGAGATCACTCGGCTTCGAGATCGCAACGCCGCCGTCGAACGGACCAACTATGAGCTGGACGAGAAGGTCGGCCAGCTGAGCGCCGCCGAGAAGCAGATCGCCGAGCTTCAGCGCGGAATCGAATACGACCGGGCCGGCCGGCGGAGCATGATGGCGGAGGTCCGTCGTGCCCAGGAGGCCCTGATCGAGTCCGAGAAGCGGTTTGGACACACCGAGTCTCAGCTACGAGCGATCTGCCAGGAGCGAGCAGACCGCATCACGGCCTTGAGTGAGGAGCTCAAGGTCCTGCAGCGTGCCAAGGGCGAGTTGGAGCAACAGTCCGAGACGCTGCTGAACTACCGGCACCGGGCCATGTCGTGCATGCAACAGCTCACGGAAGAGCTCAAACGGCTTCGCAAGGAGAACCGCGAGAAGTCTCGTCGGTTGAGCGAGGCGCGGGCCGTGCTGCAGAGCATCGACAAGCGATTGGCCGAGAGCATCGGCGAGCCCGCTTAGGCCCGGCAACCTGCGCGCACGGAGGCGCGCAGCTGGGTTCTCACAGAACCGAAATGCCCCGACGCACAGGGGGAGGATCCCCTTGTGCGTCCCCCTATTGACACACGCCTGATCGAACGGGTCGTTCACGACCAGTTTCCCCGCGCCATTCCCTGACGAGCATTCACCCGTTGGGGTATCATACGGCCCACGAACCGCGCTAGCGGGCATCTGCGTCGCGACATCGGTCGCGGCACTCCGAGAACTCGAGAGGTAATACCATGACATCCATTGCGTGCCGGTATGGCCCCCCCCTATCCCTCGTGATCATGACGCTGCTTGCATCCACCGCGATGGCGGCCGGTCGCGATCGCCGCAACATCCGAGCGGGCCTGCGGATCCCGAACGAGGGTTACTGCGACCAGCCGTACATCGTGATCACCCAAGACGGCCACTGGCTGTGCACCCTCACGACCGGCCCCGGGCATGAGGGACAGCAGGGACAGCACGTCGTCGCCACCCTCAGCGCCGACCAGGGCCGGACCTGGTCGGACCTGATCGACATCGAGCCCTCCGCCGGTCCCGAGGCATCGTGGGTGGTCCCGCTGGTCACACCGACCGGGCGGGTCTACGCCTTCTACAGTTACAACGGGGATGAGGTCCGGACCCTCCGCGGCAAGAAGATCCGCGCGGACATGATGGGGTGGTACGCGTTTCGATACTCCGACGACGGGGGACGGACCTGGTCCAAGCAGCGCTATCGCCTCCCCATGCGCGTCACCGCGTGCGACCGGAGCAACGACTGGAAGGGCAAGGTGATCATCTTCTGGGGGATCGACAAGCCGAAGATCGCCAACGGCAGCGTGTACTTCGCGTTCACGAAGCTCGGCAAGTACATGCTGGACAACGGCGAGGGCTGGATGTACCGATCGGACAACCTCCTGGTCGAGCAAGACGTCGCGAAGCTCCACTGGGAACTGCTGCCGGACGGCGAGCACGGACTGCGGGCGCCGTCATTCGGCTCGGTGCAGGAGGAGCACAATCACATCTCGCTGAGCGACGACAAGACGTTCTACTGCGTCTACAGGACGACGATGGGCCATCCCTGTCACAGCTACAGCAGCGACGCCGGACACACCTGGGCCCCGCCCGAGTTCATGACCTACACCCCCGGGGGAAGACGCGTGAAGAACCCCAGGGCGTGCCCCAAACTCTGGCGGACGAGCAACGGCAAGTTCCTCTTCTGGTACCACAATCACGGCGGCAAGTCGTTCAAGGACCGCAACCCCGCCTGGCTCACCGGCGGGATAGAGAAGAACGGGCGGATCCATTGGGCGCAGCCGGAGATCCTCCTCTACGACGACGACGTGAACGTGCGGATGAGCTATCCCGACCTGGTCGAACAGAGCGGCCGGTACTGGGTCACCGAGACCAACAAGACGACGGCCCGCGTTCACGAAATCGACTCCGCCCTTATCGAAGGCCTTTGGGGCCAGGGCCAGGTCAAGACGGTTGCCCGCGACGGGCTGATCGGGGAGCTCGAGCCCGGGGCGCCGCAGGCCACGGAGATCCGTCTACCCAAGCGCGTGGACCTCGCCGAGACGGGGGGCCTATCGATCGACCTGTGGATCACGTTGAAGGACTTAGCGGCCGGCCAGGTCATCGCCGACTCGCGCACCGGCGACGGCGCCGGCATCCTCATGACGACCACGGACAACAAGACGATCCGCATCGACGTCAGCGACGGCAAGGCGAAGGCCACGTGGGATTGCGATCCCGGGCTGCTGCAGGCAGGCAAACGGCACCATGTCGCCGCCATCGTCGACGCCGGCCCGAAGACCATCACGTTCGTCGTCGACGGCGTCCTGTGCGACGGCGGCGAGGCCCGTCAGTTCGGGTGGGGTCGATTCGCAAAAGCCCTGGGGGACGTGAGCGGCGCGGGCAAACTCCACGTGGCGCCGTCGCTAAAGGGCGAGCTGCAGAGCCTTCGGGTCTACGACCGCTACCTCCGCACGTCCGAGGCGGTCGCAAACTTCCATGCCGGCGCGTAGTCCGCACACAAACGAAGACATTGGGAGGCAAGTCATGAGGCGCGTCATCATCGCAAGCTCGTTGATGCTGCTCGTTGCATCGCTGATCCCCAACGCTGTGGCGCATGGCGCGGCGCTGCCGGGCAAGATCAACCTGGTCGTCGGCGATCGGATCGGAGCAGCGCGACGATGCGAGGTCGTCTGTTCGGGCGTGCCGTTCGCGAAGGGGGCGCTTCGGCCCGATCAGCCCATGCGCGCGGAGACCGCCGAGGGGACCCCCCTACCGACCCAGACGAAGGTCCTGGGGCGATGGCCGGACGAGAGCGTCAAATGGCTGTTGGTGCAGTTCCCTGCTGACTGCCCCGCCAAGCAGACCCGTACGTATCACCTGGTTCCAGGCCAGGCGCCGTCGCCGAAACGTCCGCTTGTCATCCAGGACAAGCCGGACCAGGTCGCGGTCAACACAGGTCCGCTCCGCGTGACCGTGCCCAAGACGAACCTGACCGTGCTCGGCGACGTGCGGCTGAAACAGGATGGCAGGGACATCCAGGTTCTCGCCGGGGGCACGCAGATGCGGTTCGTCCTGTCGGACGGGACGGTTCACACGTCGGCCGGCGCGAAGCCCGAGGCCGTGACGGTGGAAGAAGCCGGTCCGATCCGGACCACGGTGCGCGTGATCGGCTGGCTGGTCGGCCCGGGATCCAAGCAACTGTACAAGCTTGACACGCGGCTTCGCTTCTACGCAGGGCAGTCATGTGTCCGAGCCGACTACACCTTCATCTGCCTGGGTCAGCCACGCGTGCACCCGGTCAAGGAGATCGCGTTGGACCTGTCCCCGTCGGTGGGAGAAGCGGCGAGGTACGTCCTGCCCGGCGACACGCAGCCAACGCGCGGGAACCTGGCCGCCGGTCAGACCGCCCTCTTGTCGGTGGACGCGGAGATGATCTGCCGCGTCGGCTTGGACGGGCTGGCCCAGAAGGCGCGGGGGCGTCTGGACGGTTGGGCAGTGCTGTCGGGTCAAGACGCAGCCGTGGGTGTGGCCGTCCGTGACTTCCGGCAATTGTGTCCAAAGGCAATCGAGATGTCGGCTGATCGCGTCAGGATCGCGCTGTGGAGCGCTCGGGCGGGCAAGGTTCTCAACCTGGGCCGGACGCGGGCCAAGACACACCAGGTGCTGTTCGATTTCGGCTCGGGCCACGGCGACGAGGGGGCGCGCCTGGATCGGGTGCGGGCGTTTCAGAACCCGCTGATCGCCACAACCGACCCCGAGTACCTCTGTACGACTGACGCGCTGGGCCCACTCTCGCCCGACGGCGCCCGGGAGACGGCCGAGTACGACAAGAAGATGCGGCAGTGCTTCGAGACCCTCCGCCGGCAGCGGGAGACGATGCCCCGCGAGAACACCATGCTGCACTACGGCGACTACTACCACGGCGGATACGGCAACGAACTGACCCGCGGGAATCTCGAATACGACACCGGGCACGCATGCTTTCTGCTATACGCCCGCAGCGGGCAGCGGGACTACTACGACTTCGCGGTCGCGTGTAACCAGCACTTCATCGACATGGACATCAACCAGGAGACCGGCGACCAGCGCTTCCACGGATACAGCGACTACGTTGAGACGCACGAGGCGCCGACGACGACGATGGAGTGGGGGCACGTCTTTGTCGACTGCGCCGCCGATGCCTACTACCTGACCGGCGACGAGCGGAGTCTGACCGCCCTGCAGATGAACGCCGACCGTGTCGCCACCATCGCGGACGGCCAAGGCTATGAGAAGATCCGCAACATCCTGGCCGGCGCAGAGCGACAGCTCGGCTGGCCGCTGCTTGCCCTCTGCCGGGCCTATGAGGTCACGCAAGACGCCAAGTACCTCGAGGCTGCGACCAAGGTCGTGGACTACATCAAGA
>CAYMLO010000301.1:0-4894 GCA_964390905.1 uncultured Planctomycetales bacterium
CGAGAAGGGGAAGATCGAGATCAATCGCGACCGGATCGCCGCGGAACCCAAGGAGCTGATCCAGCGTCCCGACAATCCGGGCCAGCTCAAGGTGCCGATGAGCCAGCCGCACGTCCAGGATTGGGTGGAGTGCATCAAGACGCGCAAGACGTGCACCGCCGACATCGAGTACGGCCAGCGCAGCTCGACCATCTGCTATCTCGTCAACATCGTCCGCGAGGTCGGCAAGGTCGGCGAGCCGCTCAAATGGGACCCGGATGCCGAGAAGTTCACCAACTGCGACGAGGCCAACGCGCTCGTGAGCCGGGCCCGCCGTAAGGGGTATGAACTGCCGACGTAGAACGCGGGGAGAATGGGGGGCCGGAAGATGAGGGACAGTCAGACTTCTTCGACGCCCGTCCCGCTACCTATAGCTGCCGGTCCAGCCTTCGATATTGAATCGCCTCGGCGACGTGGTCTGCCATGATGTGCGCTTCGCCGGCCAGGTCGGCGATCGTGCGGGCCATCCGGAGGATCTTGTCGTGGGCGCTGAGGCCTAGCTTGGTGACGGCCTGCCTGAGCAGCGACTCGCCGGCGGCATTGTGTGCTTCGGAGATCCCGTTGGTGTAGAGCAGCAAACGATGGACATCCTTCCAGTCGACGCGGGCTTCGGAACGGTCGAGTTGCCGCGTCACGCCCAGCACTGGACAGGTCGCGCCCAGTTCGTAGATCTGATCGTCTCGGCGATAGACGACCGGGGGAGGATGTCCTGCGTTCGCATAGACCATTGTCTTTTGTCGGGGATCCACGGTTCCGAAGAACAAGCGAGAGGTCATGAAGTACGATCGCATCTCGTCGTTAAGATCACATAGCAGATCATTCACAAGCGCGATCACATCCCGGGGTGAGACGGCCTTTGGATCCGCTGTGTGGATGGCGCCGAATACCAGGGACATCACGAGGGCCGAGAACACTTCGTGTTCGTTGACATCGCCGATCACCAGCGAGTATTACTCCCTCTTAGCAGCCACGAAATCGTACAGATCGCCACCCACGGCCTGGCTCATCTGATTTCTGGCCACGACGTGGGCGCCGCTGCAGCGATGGCAAATGGTCGGCAGCAAGGCGGCTTGCACCTGCTTGGCCACCTCGGTTGGGGCAAACGAGCTTGCGTGCGTTCTGTTCGAAGCCATCATCGTGCCCTACCGGCCGTTGAGGCCAGTAGCCTTGGGGTGGAGGTCTGACGCACTGAGCTTGATCAACCCGCGGGGACGGCAGTCGAGTTGTTAGCGTCCTTGGCGAGGCCGGACGCGATCAACGTGTGCGTCGGTCTGGCTCGGGTTCGGCCGGCGGCCCTCGCTGAAATCATCTGACGTGCTCACAGCATTCATGACTACGCTCTCAGCTGGTGGTTACCTCCCGGCGTGGCCGGAACACCGCCTCACGTCGGGGTTTCCGACCACGCCCCAACGACATCCCCAGCCAGTGCCATGCCGCCGTCCGCAACCGGACCGCCCGGGTGGCGACGGCCCCCGCACGTCTCTCCGCGGCAACTGGCTGTCCGTGAACTCCATGGCACAAGCTTTCTCCGCGGGCAGAGCGCCCGCTCATGGTGGGCTTTATCACGCCCTGCGCGAGTCTGCGGCCTCCGCCCTCTTTGCCCAGCCAGTGGCGGTACGCACTTAGTAGAAGGGCACTCCCAGTCTTTCGTACGTGTTGCGAACGTATTCTTCGGGATCCTCCACCTTGAACTGCTGGATAATTCTGCGCTCCTTATTGATGATGAACGCCCGACGATCGATGAGAAGCGACGCCTTGCCGCCGAGCATCTTGTGCTCCATGGGCACGTCGAACCTGCGCGCGATAGAGCCATCGGAGTCGGCGATCAGCGTGAAGGGCAGTTCATGCTTGGCCTTGAAGGCCTTGTGCCAATCGACTGAGTCGCAGCTGATCCCGGTGACGGCGTAGCCCTTCTCATGGAGCCTGCCCAGGCGGTCGCGGAATGCGCAGGCCTGGGTGACACATCCGAGTGTCTCACCTTTCGGATAAAAGTAGAGGACCACGCCGCTCTCGCCCATCAAGTCGCTAAGCTTGATCGCCTTCCCTTCGTCCGTCACTCCAGAGAAGTCCGGTGCCACGGAGCCGACCTTTAGCGGTAGTTGGCAACCGGCGGCTACCAGCAACCATCCGGCGACTATCGCTGTTTGCTGCAGTGGCTTGATCATGTCAATCTCTCCTTCGCACAAATTGGCTCTGGCGAAGCGTGCCTTTCACGAGCGCCGAAAGTGCTTCGGCAGTGGGCCCAATGATGCCCCAAATCACTTCGATTCCACGAGATTCGATCTCCTCCTGAACCGGGCGTTCGATGCCGCCGCAGATCATCTCGCTCACGCCGAGGGAGGCAAGGAAGTCGGGCAACTGCGAGCAGGTCATGTTCTCGGCTTCCACGATCTGCTCATCTTGGATCTGCCCGTCCTCAATCGATGCGACCAGGAACTTCCCGCTGCATCCGAAGCGAGGGGATACGTCGCTGCCAAAGACTGCCACAGCTACGCGCATATGAATCTCTCCGCTCGACAGCAACCACGTAGCGTGCCAGACAGCGACCGTTCGCGAAGTGTGCTTCTCAGCTGCCGGTTTTCCCGGAGAAGAGGCCGGTACACCCTAACACGAGGGTGTTTCAAAATGACACTAAATGGAACACCTTGACGAGGAGATACGCTAAGTTCTTTATTGGAAATCGATTGCGCGCGAAACACATCGTTTCATTCTGAGACTATCTGGCGCGGATACCAAACTTCCGCATCTTTCGCCACAGCGTGCTGCGACTCATGCCGAGTTCGCGGCTCGCAGCTGCCTTGTTCCACCGATGACGCTCCAGGGCCTGTTCGATGGTCCGGCGCTCCGCCTTGGCCCAGGTTGACTCGCCCTGCGAGTCTCCTAGGGCCGGCGCCACTTCGTGGTGGACTGGCTTGGTCAGTTCCACGGGCAGGTGCTCCAACCCGATCGTCGCTGTCTTGACCAGAACAAAGGCGTGCTCAATCGCGTGCTCAAGTTCACGCACGTTGCCGGGCCAGTGATAGCTCATCAGCGCCTTCATCGCCTCACCCGCAACGCCTCTTACTTCCTTGCCCATCAGTCCGTTGAACCGCTCAATGAAACGCTCGACGAGCAGTGGGATGTCCTCACGTCTCTCCCTCAGCGTCGGCAGCGAGAGCATGACAGTGTTAATGCGATAGTAGAGATCCTCTCGGAATTCGTCCCTCGCAACCTGCTCCTTCAAGTCATGATGTGTAGCAGCGATCACCCGCACGTCCGTCGAACGGGTTTGGCTCGATCCGACCGGTTCGAACTTGCCTTCCTGAAGCACGCGCAGGAGCTTGACCTGCATCGATGGAGACATATCGCCGATCTCGTCAAGGAAAATCGTGCCCTTGTCGGCCAGTTCGAATCGCCCCTTTCGCTTGCCGCGGGCATCCGTGAAGGCACCCGCCACATGGCCGAAGAGTTCGGATTCGAGTAGAGAGTCCGGTAAGGCACCGCAGTTCACCTTGACGAATGGGGCATCCGCTCGCGGGCTTTCGTTGTGGATGGCTTGGGCGAGCAGTTCTTTGCCGGTTCCCGTTTCTCCTTCGATCAACACACTTGCCTTGGTTAAGGCTACATCTTTTGCGAGCGCGAAGATCTCCTGCATCAGATGGTTCTTGCTGAGCAGATTATGCAATGAGTACCGACGCCGCACCTCCCGGCGCAACCCTTCGACCGTCGTCAAATCGCGAAAGGTCTCTACCCCGCCAATGGCGTCGCCGTCTCGGTTACGCAGCACCGCGGTGGTCACGCTGATCGGTACTACTACGTTGCGGCGGTTGAGGATGGTCAGCTCAAGACACGTGGTGGGGCGTCCTGTCCGAATCGACTCAGCCAGCAGACACCCGGTCTGACATATGGGCGCACGGAAGATGTTGTGGCACTTCTCCCCGATGGCTTCCTTTGCGGAGAACCCCGTGATCCTCTCCGCCGACCGATTGAAGCTGGTGATATGGAAATCCTCGTCGACGGTAAACACCCCGTCGCCAATGGAGTCAAGAATCGTGCCGACCTCTTCTAGGCCGAGCGGCGAGCTGGAGGTCTCACGGGCCACAACACTTCTATCATATCGCGCTACGTCGTGCCAGGCCACGCTCAGGCTTTGACATCCCCCGTCCACGCGTCCCAGAACGCTTGAACGGGCGATCCGCGCGACCCCGGTAAGCGGGCTAACCGATGTCGGTGGCATCGGCTGCGCGGCGGGGCGACCACAGAGCCCCGTCTGACCCCGGGGCCCCATGGGGCGCAGGTCACCCCGCCTGGCCCGTGCCCTTCCCGTCCGCAAGCAGAAACGGCGGCCATGCCAAGGCCAGCAACTATGAGACTTCGACGATACTCGTATATTCCGAGCCTGTGCGCTGAGATGCGCATAGGAAGTGCAGAGGTGAATCATTGCCGAGCTTGACTACCAATGCGTAGCAACCGCTTCTGCTCCCATCTGGCACGGGTTCTGCGGGACGTCTACAGACAAGAGCTGCTGTTCACCTCAGCCGTTTTGTGCCTTTGGCCGTGCCGCGCACACGTATTCTGGGCTGCGGGGCAGTTCGAACCAGTTGCCGTGAATACGTGGCGGGCCGGGGCAAGCGTTGCCTCGGTTCTCACTGTCGCCTTGCGCCCGGTAGGCGCGCAATGCCAGAGTTTGCTCCTGATGGCTTGTGTCCGTGCTGAAGTCCCGATCAGGACGTGGGCTTGAGCATCGAATGGACCCGCGCCACCCGTCATGCCGGCCGCCGGGTTGGAGAATGCCTCGAAGCGAAGCGCCTCAGCGTCCACGACTAGTGCTCTGTCTCCCGAGAATTGATGGACTGAAGTAGGCTTCTTTGCCGAT
>CAYMLO010000302.1:0-4868 GCA_964390905.1 uncultured Planctomycetales bacterium
GTTCGAAGAGCGCCGCACGAAACGTCGGGTCTTCGACGGGCGCCGATCCCAGCCCAATCAGGAGCTCGCCCTTATCGCCGGCCCGACGGTGCTCTTCCTGGTACGAATACGCCACCCAGAGTGCCAGCAGGCGCAAGATACCCCTCGTCCGCTGGAAGCGAGGGAGGGTCTGCCACTTGCGCTCGAACACCGAAAGCACAGAGGGGTGGAACGGATAGCACGACGTGAACAGATCCCGGGCGTTGCTCGCGTCAGAGCCGCTGATCTCGGCGGCGTGATCCATCGCCCATTCCGCAAACTCGTCAGCGATACGACGAGCATCTCCTGGCAGCCCACTCCACTCGAACAGCCGCCGTCGGATGATCTCGGCGACTTCAGTCTCAGCCGACATCATCAAGGCCTTGCCGACCCGGTCGAGGAGCTTCTTGAGTGCCTCGTGGTCGCGCTGATCCTCCGGGTTCATCTCGAGCTCAGAGGCCGGAACCGACACGCACAGGACGACGTTGTCCCGGGCCCGCGCCTCTTCCGATAGCACCTGCAGGAAGTCGAAAAGCTGATCTCGCATGCCGGCCTTGCGCCCGCGGCTCACGTAGTTGAGCAGCTCGTCCATCAGGATCAGACAGGGGCCGCTTGGCAGCATCTCCCGCATCTTGTCGCCGCCAGGTGCGATGCCCTGTTTGTCATGCTCGGCAATGGCGTTGAACGACTCCTTTCCACCAAGCTGCCAGGCAATGTCGCCCCAGGGCGTCTTGCGAACCGGCTCGCCGGCCCCACCACGACCATCGACCACATCAAACTCGGTCCCAACGAAAACGGCCACGCTGGCCTTGGGCACGGTCGCGGTTTGCGCCTTCTTCAGGATCGCGTCGATGCCCTTCCAGGCCTTTGCATCCTCACCGCCACGGGCCAGGTGATACAGGGCCGTCAGGGCGTGCGTCTTGCCGCCGCCGAACTGGGTAGCCATGTTGAAGACGGCCGATGTCTCTACCTTGATGCCAGACAGCCGGCGGATCGTCTGAGCGCACAGCTCCGACAGCGACCGGGTCATGTACGTCCGATCAAAGAACCTGGACGGCTTGAGGTAGTCCTCGTGGGCCCGGCCTTGGCGGATATGGTCCAGATGGACGGCAAACTCGGACGCGTCCAATGGCCGGTTCTCTCGCAGGTCCTCGCGTGGCGTTACCACATGGTACCAGGGCTTCAGTTTCGCCATCGCCTTACTCCCAAGACTGCAGCATCGCCGGTCCCGCAGGTCGCGGGCCCATCGTGCAATCACATCTTCTCGAAGCGTCCCTTGGCCACATTGAGCCGCCAGAGCTTGAAGTAGCCGTGCGGGAACGTGTCGCCCTCGCCGCGGCTGCCGGTGACCAGAACGATCTGGTCGCCCAGCGACGACCACTGCTCCGTCGGGAAGCCTCGGATCACGTCCTCCTCCAGCTCGCGGACCATCGCACGAACCTGATCCCAATCGCTACGATAACCGAAGACGACCCGTAGATCGGCTCGCACGCACAAGACCTTCCACAGCGAATAGGCCACCCGCTCCCGAACGTTCTCCAGCTCGAACACAGCAATCGGCATCGGCCACTTCGGTATTGCCTGCGTCCGCGGGACCTGAGCAGGAAAGGCCATCACATCGATCCCCAGGTACTCCTCACCGGGTTGCGACAGGAGGTCGAGCTTGTGTCCCTTCGCAGCCGCGGGCCAGCCCATCGCTTTGCAGCTCGTCACGACGACGTCCGTCAGTAATCGCGTCCAGTCTCCGAGGCTCCCAGCGACGGCGGCCTCACGTAGCGGCTCAGCAACATCCCGCAGCTGGAGTGCCTCAGAGAAGGCACCGGTCCAGGTCGCCGTCGCATCAGGGACTGCATTTGTTGCGCGTGCAAGCCAGCTGTCAGAGCTCACTTCTCATCTTCCCAACCGTCCGCGGAGCGTTGCCCCCACGGATGTCTGTATACCGGTCATTGTTTCAACTCGAGCTTGCCCAGTATTGACTCCAGGAAAGCCTTCGATTCAGCGAGTAGCCGTTGCTGAAGCAAACGGAAGCCCTTGGCGTCAGTAGGGTGCTCAGTCAGACTCAGCCACCGGAACTTGGCAGCAAGGTCACTCCACGATTTCTGGATGTCCTTTTCCTTTCCATGGTCGGCATCGTGCCGCGTCCACTTGTTCCGCAGGTGCTTGATAGTCCAAATCAGGTCACAATCGCTGTCTTCTAAAGGTCCACCATATTGGGTCATGAAACGGAGTTTGTCCCTCCCTGCCCCTTCGTAGAAGATGAAATAGAGACAGTCGATGATCTCAGCGAGTTGCTTGCGGTCCATCGCGACGAGCCACGGCAAGTCGGCAAAGACTTCAAGGAGCCGAGTGGTGGGCTTGAAGATCTCGGTTCCTGTCGAGGTCTTGCCGGCTTCATTGCAGAGGGCTACCAGATGCAGGACCTCCTTCGAAAGCTCTACGAAGCCGCCCGTTTCGCTGGCGGCGGCCAAGCAGTCCGCGTCGTCCTCGTCGACCAGGGCTTCGCTTGCCAGCAACTCGTCTTGTTGGAGAAGAGGGGCGTCCAAGGCCCGGGCAGCACTGGGTACGTCAGTGTCTTCGGGAACAGACAAGATCTCGCTCAGGGATCCTGAGATGCCCAGTAGTTGGTTCTCCGCCAGGCTCATGGACCCCCGCAAGGCTTTGGCAACCTTCTCCGAAGGGGCCTCTCCGAGCAGGTCTGTTGTCCGCTGAACGAACTCTGAATATGCCCTGGGGGCAGCAAACAGTCGATTCGCCAGGACATCTCTCTGGGCGAACAATCCAATCTCATGCATCCTGTTCGCCAAGCCCGCGGCTGTACACTCCCAAGCCAAGGAGGATCGCGAGATCTGCGGAATCGTGAGCCTGACTGTGTCCATCTTTGCCAACCGCGCAGTTAGATTCTCGAAGATGAGCGACTGCTCACGGAGTGACTCGTAGAGCTTTGAGGATGGGGGCACGATGTTGCGAACAAAAGCGCTTGAAGCAGCGACCTGCCGGGTAATGTCCTCCATGACTTTGGACGTGCGGCTGATTTCGGTGAACAGCGATTGGTTCCTATACATCGCAGCGGCGAGGTCCCTGGCTAGACGGAGTTCGGGAAGTCTCAGCTGTTCTAACGTTCTAGCGAACTCCAATGAGGGAGCGAACAACTTCTGCATCTGCGCATGTTCCCTGGCGATTGTAGCTGCCAAGCCCTGAATCTGCGAAAGGTTGTCCATTAGAGCCCCAGCCCTTTCTTCCTTGCCAGGACACCGTCAACCCAGCGCCGCTCGTCGGAGCCTGAGGGGTACAGGGCCGAGAGGGACTGGGCTAGCTTCCAGAAGCGGGCGTCTTTGCCGGCGCCGTCCTCAACCAGGAAGCGCTTGAGGGCCTCGCCTCGGCCGGCGCCGAATAGGATCATCGATTGGTGAACCCGGTCGAGCACCGTCTCGCCGAGCTTGGCGCCTTTCAGCTCGCCCCAGCCGCCGCCTTCGGTGGCCTCGGCCTCATCGAGCTCCTCGAACAGGCTGAGCTGCTTGTCCTTCTTCTTTCGGCCGCGACGGCTGGTCTCCGGCGTGTCGGCGCCTTTGCCGAAGAGGTATCGCGTTCGCTGGCTGGCGGGCAGGAGTTGAGCCTTGTCGGCCTTGATCTCGATGAGTGAGGGCATCTTTTCCAGGTGCGCGCCCAGGCCCTGGGCAATCTTGCGGGCCGCGTCGAACTCCAACGTGTAGCCGTCCGTAGGAGCCTTCTTCCCGTTGCCGTTGGCGGTCTCGTCTTCAGAATCCTCCTGGTCTTCTTCACTGACCCCTGATCCCTGATCCCTGACCCCTGCGTTAAGCGTCCACAGCCACATCGCCGTCAGTCTAGCGTCGGGCTCCAGGCCCGCCGCATCGGCATCCTCGAAAATCATTGAGAGCGCCTCGTTCGACACCGCCGCCCAGACGTGCTCCAGGTACTCACGGAGCGTTACCGCCTCCCCGCTTGCTCGCTCGACGCGACTGTACCGGCTGAAAATCTCTAGCGCCGGACCGAGACAGGCGAAGATCGCGTCCGCACCAACCACACCTTCCGAAGCCAGCCGAGGCATCCATTCGTGAATCCGTTTCGGCAATTCGGCCAGAACGTCCCGCCAGTCGCCGATCTCCTCACGAAGCGAACCATCGGGATTCTCGCGCGGGCGGCAGACGATGTGAACCGACGATGCGAGACGTGCTTGCCCCTGCGCCGCGACACGCGTCTCCATTTCGGTGTCGATCGGCCATGAGCCGGTGATGACCCAGCCTGCGTCAATCACGGCCTTTAGGATGGCTTCCCAGCTCGCGGTGGTCTTGCTGGCGAAGACGATGGTCCCGACCCCAGTGGGAGGAACAATCCGCCGGCCCTCATGGAAGGCGTGGGTCAGCTCGCGCTCGTAGAAGATGATGTCTTTGGTGGACTGACTGAGCTTGTGCGGGCGGTCGACCACGATCTCCTCATCCTTGGGCACGCCCGGATCGCGGAACAGGTTCGGGTGAATGTCGCCCAATGTTCGTCGCATCCAGACGTAGAAGAAGTCCGAGAGGTAGGCGTAGGGTACGGCGTCGTAATACGGCGGATCGGTCACGAATGCCGCCGTGGCGTCGTCAGGAAGTGGGTGAGCGGTCGCCGAGGCCTGCTCGACGTGTCCCGGAACATCGAATCGACAGATTGCCATTTCAACGGCGTGCGCGGTTCGCCCCACCATACTGGAGAAGGAGCCGCTTGCCTCACATGTCGCAACGGCTTCGGCGAACTCCCAGACAAAGGGCACGGCCTGACGAGCAAACAAGTGAACAGGGCACTCGGCGCCCGGCTTCCACGTGCAAAGTGCGTTCGTCAGATCAGTTCCCTTG
>CAYMLO010000303.1:0-4844 GCA_964390905.1 uncultured Planctomycetales bacterium
GTTATCGAACTTGACCGCCCAATTTCTTGAGCCTACTTTGCGCTGTAGTGCTAACGCTGCCAGTATCGTGGCGTGGGACCATCGCGCAATACGTCGGCAGACTGCATCGTCTGAACGATCTCAAACGCGAGGTACGCGTCTATGACTACGCCGACCTGAATGTCCCCATGCTGGCCCGGATGTTCGATCGACGGTGCCGGGGATATGAGGCCGTGGGCTATAGGATTCTGCTGCCGGCTAGCGCTGTGCCGGGCTGGCCTGCCGACGTTCCACTGCCCGTCGATCCCGGGTGGAAAACGGATCATGCGGCCAGTGTCCGACGCCTGGTTCGCGATGGCGTGGACACGGTTCTCGGGAATCTGTTTGCTCATGCTGCGCGAACGGTGTCACCCGACGCGGAAGGGCCAGACCGTGCGCGGAGCGCGACGGAAGCCTTCCTGTACCGTCGCCTGGAAACGCTGTCGGAAACGGCCGGGCGATTCCGCCTGAATGCCGAGTTGCCGATTGCTTTCGACGGCCAAGGGCGGATGGAAGTGGATTTGCTTTGCGCGGAAGCTCGTGTCGTGATTGAGCTGGACGGAGCGCAACACTTGGGTGATGCCAACGCCTACCGCCGCGACCGGCGCAAAGATGCGCTGCTACAGGAGAACGGCTACTTCGTGCTACGATTTCTGGCCGAGGACGTGGGCAAGCGCCTCGATGAAGTCCTGGATGCGATTCTCCGAACGCTATCGAACCGAGGGAGGGAGCGCCTGTGATGGGGGTGGCTGGAGCACGGCAACATCGGTCGGTTCAAGATGTCCCCAATTGGACTTGCCATCGACCCCTTGGTATGGTGTATAATCCCGCCATGAGTTGCGGTCTGAATCCTGCGGTCATGTGAGGCCATATTCGTCCATGGGTCGTTGCGGATTTAACAGCGTAGGCAGACGTTCCGAGCGCTACGAAGCCCAATGGAGAGAGCCGCTTCAGCAAGGCAGTTCGGAGTAATGCGACCCGGGGTAAGACGATACAGAAAAGTGCTGGCGTAATTCAGTGGTAGAATGCCAGCTTTCCAAGCTGTGATGTCGTTCCTTAACGGATTCCCTCCCAAGTGCTTAGATCTGCCTGGCAACAACCCTTGGGGGTGTGTGGCAACATTTCCGAGGCCTGGCAGCATCCCGCGGCTTCTTGACGAACGAGCCCACCCGGCGCCACGCGCGAATCTGCTGGTCTCAAGGACCAAGCATTCGCGATCGCAACCCGCGGGGATCGCGGCAGTACGAGGTGTGGGCGACTGCGGCTGCGACGCTATGGCAGCAGTAGCCGCTTCATCCTCGCGCCGCAGCTTGGTTGGCTGACCTGGACGCGGCTTGTTCCTCAAGGTCCCCGAGATCAGTGTTGTTGACAAGGAAAGCGAGCCTTATCGCTGGCCAGCTAGTGAGCGCGCTAAATAACTCACTGGCGGCAGCAAGTGATGAGGCGTCATACTCACTTTTGTATAAGTGGGTTATGGCCTCATGCTCAGGAGGGCGATTCCAGAAACGCAGATGGGCTTGCAAAATACTTTGAGTACTATATAATTGCCTCCTTCATGCGTCAGGACTCGGGCGACCAGACAGTCAGGTCCAGCGAGACGACCGACCAGGTACTGATGGCGCTGCGCCGAATCATCCGGGCTATCGACCTGCACTCTCGTGACCTTGTCGGCAGCTATGGCCTGACAGGTCCTCAACTGACAGTCTTGAGGGTCTTGGGTGACGGTAGGGGACGCCTCGTGGGGGAGGTGGCCCGCACGGTCCACCTAAGCCAGGCCACGGTGACGGGCATCATCAGTCGCCTGCAGAAACGCGGCTTAGTCACTCGCGTTCGAGGCAACGAGGACAAGCGTCAGGTGGTTGTTTCGCTGACACCGGAGGCGCGGGAGATCCTCGCACAGGCCCCGCCCCTGCTTCAGGAGAGCTTCATCGAGGAATTCAGCAAGCTTCAGGACTGGGAGCAGACCCAGATCCTATCTGCCCTGCAGCGCGTCGTGGCCATGATGGAGGCCAAGCATCTGGAGGCTACACCCATGCTTGCAACTGGCCCCATTAGCGCAACGCCGGAAAGGACCGAGGCCTTTCTGGGGCAGAAGCCACATGCTGGGGGGAGAGAAGCTGCGTCGGATGGGTCGGCGGGGCCATCAGGTGAACCCGAAGCGGAACCCTAGTGGGCCGCGGCGGTTCTCGCTCGGCGGGGCGGTGACCGTCGATCACAATCACGTATCCCCCAGAGGAAGCGATGAAGGGACAAGGGTAGCTGTGACTGTTGCTGGACATGAGGAGTTGGGACTCGCCGCTTCACTCTATCGGCCGTTGAGCGAGGCAGATAGGAGGAAGATCACCGATGCGGCATTGGAGGTGCTCGCCAGGTCGGGCGTGGCGGTGTATTCGAGTACGGCGTTTGAGGCGCTGAGGGACGCAGGCGCCGTTGTGGATGAGGGCACCCGGGTCGTACGGCTGCCCCGCGGGCTCGTCGAGGATGCTGTCGCGTCGAACCCATCATCGGTCACGCTACACTCTCGCGATGGCCAGCACGACGCCGTACTGGAAGACAACCGTGTCCACTACGGGACGGGCGGCACGGCGATCTACGTGCTGGACCCCGACACTGGCCAGCGTAGACCGTCCACGACGGACGATGTGATCCTGAATGCCCAACTGGTAGAGGTCCTGGAGAGCGTTCACGTCTTCACGATCAACGTCTTTCCTCATGAGATCCAGAACGAGGACCATATCGACGTCAATCGGTTCTTCCACGCGCTGAACAACACCACCAAGCACGTCATGGGAGGGATCTACTCACTGACAGGCTGTCAACGTGTCGTACAGATGGCCGAGATGATCGCCGGTAGCGCGGACGCGCTAAGAGACAGGCCGTTCGTGTCCTTTATCACCCTGATCATCAGCCCATTCAAGATAGACGACCACTACGGCGAAATGACCTGCTACCTAGCCCGGAAGGGCCTGCCCGTGGTGGTACCCACCGAACCCGTCTGCGGGACGACCGCACCCATCACGCTGGCCGGAAACGTGTTGACGCATGTGGCCGAGACGCTGGCCGGAATCGCGCTCGTGCAGTGCGTCAGTCGTGGTGCCCCGGGGATCTGCGGCAGCGTCGGCTCGGTGACGAATCTCAAGACGATGGACCACCTTGGCGGGCCGATTGAACGAGCCATGATCAACGCAGCCGTGTCCCAGATGGCTCAGCACTTCGAAATACCTCTCTACTCGACGGGCGGCACAACCGACGCCAAGGCAATGGACGTCCAAGCGGCTTACGAAAGCGCCATGTCGAGTCTCCTGGTGGCCATGTCCGGCGCGAACTACATCCACGACATCGCCGGGCTCATGGAGGCCGACCTGACGGTCTCCTACGAGAAGCTGGTCATCGACAACGAGATCTTGGGCATGTGCCAGCGGGTTCTGCGCGGCATTGAGGTGAACGACGAAACGCTCGGAACCGAGATGCTTCTCGAGAAAGGCCCTGGCGGGGACTTCCTCGGCGAGGAGCACACCGTCGAGCATATGCGCGGGGAGTTCTTTGTGCCCCGGCTGGCGAATCGCGAGAAGCGGGAGGCGATGGAACCCAACAGCGACGCTCTAGCCCGGGCGAGAGAATTCGTCGAATCAGTCCGAGCCAGTGAGCCTGAGCCTTGTCTAGATCCCAAACTGAGCGAGCGGATCCTGCGCGAGTTCCCCGAGATCGTCCACGGTTCATTGGGTAGGACGCAGAACGTCCAAGACGTTGAGAGGACCTGAGACAGGCTGTACCAAGTTGACAAACTCCCGCCGGCACGGACGAGTGGCACGCACGGAAAGGCAAGAGACACATGGTGACCGACAGACAGCGCGAAGGAATCGTCGTCCGGCCGGAATGCCGCCTGTCCGAGGATCAGGTTCGGCTGATAGACGGCGTGTCCCGTGACTTGCTGCACGATCCGGGGCTGTTGTGCTACAGCGCAGAGGCGGCGGAGATCTTCAGGCGAAGGGGAGCGATTGTCGAATCGACGCCCGAGTGCCCCCGGATCCGGATCCCGGCGAAGGTCCTGAACGAGGCGCTGGCAAGCGCGCCAGCTCGGATCACACTCGGGGCGAGAGACCCCGACAACCGATTGGTGCTTGACGCCCACGAGCCGCGTGCTCGATTCGTCAGCGGCTCTGAGACGAACGTCTGGCTGGACGTCCAGTTTGACGGCGCGTTGCCCACGTTCAGACGTTTGCCAGGCAGTATCGAGCGGCTGTGCACGGCGGCGCATCTCTGCGAGCATCTGGAGAACCTCGATGCCTTCATCCGGTGCGTCAACATCCAGGACGATGCCGTCACGGAAGACAACAAGGACGTCAACAAGTTCTTCGCGAGCCTGGACAACATCACCAAGCACGTTCAAGCGGGCCTGACCAGCCTTCATGCACTGGATGACGTCATCTCAATGGGTCAGATCATCGCCGGTGGGGCAAAGGCATTCGATGCCAACCCCGTGCTGTCCTTCATCACCTGTGTGATCAAGAGCCCATTCCAGATCGTGGATGACACGGCTGCGAAGCTAATCGCGATCGCCAAGCGGCGGGTTCCCGTGGTCATCTCCAGTTGTCCCATGGGTGGGGCCACCGGGCCGTTTGACGAGTTCGGCATGGTCGCGCAGATCAACGCCGAGCTGCTGGCCGGCGTGGCGCTGACTCAACTGGTCTCGCCGGGGGCGCCGGTGCTGTATGGGGCCGTGCCTGTCCGGACGCGTCTGGACAACCTCAACGACATGTATGGGGCCCCCGAGTTCGTGCACTACAACGTGGATTGCGCCCAGATGGCACGCTTCTACGGGCTGC
>CAYMLO010000304.1:0-4824 GCA_964390905.1 uncultured Planctomycetales bacterium
CGATGCCTTCGGCCGTCTTGCGATGAACATCCGACAACTGTCCCTTGATATAGATTGTCAGCGGCGGCCAGGCGTCGGCCAGATGGTCGGCCAGATTGGTGGGTGGCCGCCGTGGCTTGATGGCGGCCAAGCGGTGGAGAGTGGCGATCAGAGAGGGCTGGGATTACACTTTTGGGGAGGTAGGCCGCAGGATCTGGCTGGGTAGATGAAGCGTCCCGGAGAGCAAGAATGGCTCCTCTCCGGGACTTGACCTTTGGGAGTAGAGGCTCCCTTGGGTCCAGTTGATGATCATGATTCACGATTGCATCGGGGGCAAGGGTGCTCGAAGCCGAGACGTCGTCGGTGTCTTCTGAAGGGTTGCGAGGAGTGGTTCCAGCCCCGGCGCCCGCAGGCGCGGTATTGCAGCCAGAAGTGCCGGGAGTCGGCCAAACGCTGGCGTCGGTGGCGGGCGGGGCAGAAGTGGCGGAAGACGGAATCCGGACGTCATTGCCGTCGTCAGCAAAGTTGCCGCTATCGCCAGCGGGTACGCGAGCGACGAGAGGCACCACGTTCTGTTACTGACCGAGCGCGCGAGGGCCAGCGCCCAGCGGACATTCTGAAAGAATCCTCGTGTAGTCGGCCAGGGTGCTACGACTGGTTCGTCACATCGCCCCGATCGCCAGGGCAGCGTTTCTGTTCCTACTTGTGCCGCAAGGCGTTACGTCGTGTGCTTCAGCGTGAATCACGTTGGGCTACACGCCGGAAGCCCGGGCCGCGACTTCAGCGCCGCATCCCACCGTGACGTAAGAAAGTACGTCGTCGCCTATTGCCGGTCTTCATCAAGCGGACCTATTCTTGCCACGTCGCAGCCTGGCAGCGAGTGTCGTTGCAGGCCATTGAGCGACGAGCTCTTTCCGACAAGACGGTTCTATCAGGGCATCGTGATGAGCGTGTGTTCACAGGGCGAGATCCAATGGCTTGCCGTGGAGGCAATCGGCGAATGTTATCGCCGGTATCGTCTGCCGGACCCGGCCGCCGAGGCGGCGATGGTGGATTCCTTGACTCGCCATGGCCAGATCTCGCCCGTGGTGGTCTGCCAGCGGGAGGAGACGTTGGAGATGCTCGACGGCTTCAAGCGATTGTCCGCAGCGCGATCGATGCCCGAAGTGACCTCGCTGGAGGCACGGGTCCTGAACGTCGACGAACGGGTCGCCAAGGTGACGATCCTGGGCCTGAACGGGACTGGCCGCCGGATGAAGGAACTGGAGGAGGCATGGATCGTCCATGCACTGGTCCGTGAAGACGGGCTGTCCCAGGTGGAAGTAGCCGAGTTGCTGGGACGCCACAAGAGTTGGGTTTGTCGCCGGCTGGCCCTGCTGGAACGACTGGCCGAGGAATGCCGGGAAGACCTGCGTCTGGGACTGTTGTCGCCGACCACGGCGCGGCATTTGACGCGGTTGCCGGCGGGCAACCAGCCGGAGGTGATGGCGGCCGCGCGTCGCGATCAGCTGACGTCTGCCGAAGTTCACGGCATGGTCGATCTGCTGGTGACATGTTCGAGCCGTCCTCAGATGGAGTTCATCCTCCAGCAACCCCGTCGGGCCCTGCGGCAAGCGCAGATGGAGGCTTTACCGGCTTGGGATCCGAGGCTCAGCGCCGCCGGGAATCGAGTCCTACGTCAGCTGGGAAGCCTGCTCGGTGGACTGGGCCGGATGGAGAATTGGCTGCGCCATCGAGGTCGAGCCGATCTGGCGTCGTGCGATCGGACTGTCTTGGCGCCAAGCTTCACGCGGCTTACACGAGACACGCGGGCGGTAGCCGAACTGACCGAGGACCTCCTGAGTCAAATCGACGTGCCATGAACAACGCTTCAATCGAGAACGAAGTGATCCGACGCTGGCAGGAATCAACGCCGATGCGACGGATTGCCATCGAATTGGGAATCTCCCGTCACCGGGTGCGTAAGATCATTCTGGATCATCAAGACCGACGTGACGGCGGGGTGGTCCATCCCGACCTGCCGACGCCGCCGACGTCCCGTGGCAGCATGCTGGACAGCCATCTCTCATTCGTTCAGGAGATGCTGGCTCGCTGGCCGGCGATCACGGCGATGCGGATCCATGAAGAACTGTGTGGCCGGGGTTTTAAGGGAGGCTACACGATCGTCAAAGACTTGGTACGCCGGCTACGTCCGCCACGCACCCGAGAACCGGTGGTGCGTTTCGAGACGGGACCGGGAGTACAAGCCCAGATGGACTACGCCGTCTACGACATCAACTTCACCGAAGAGGGACGACAGCGTGTCAACCTGTTCAGCTACATTTTGGGATATTCGCGGCGGCAGTACCTGCATTTTGTGTTGTCGCAGGATTTCGAGACGACCATCCGCGAACACGTGCGGGCCTTCGAGCACTTGCAGGGCGTAGCCGCCAGCTGCCTGTATGACAACATGAAGGTCGTGGTGGCTCGCTATGAGGGAGACGAACCGATCTACAATACGCGCTTCTTGGCCTTCGCGACCCATTACGGCTACAAAGTATGGGCATGCAAGCGCCGGCGGCCTCGCACGAAAGGGAAAGTGGAGCGGCCCTTCCACTATGTGGAAACCAGCTTGCTGGGCGGCCGCGAATTTCGATCGCTGGACCATCTGAACGAAGTGACGGCTTGGTGGCTGGCCGAGAAGGCCGACGTCCGCATCCACCGAGAGACGAAGTGTCGTCCGATTGACTTGCATGCCGAGGAACAACCGTACCTGATTCCGCTTCCCGACAAACCGTACGATACGGCAGAGGTGGTCTATCGAGCCGTCAGTGCGGAAGGGATCGTGGCTTACCGGCAGAACTTCTACTCGGTGCCTTGGCAATACCTCGGCCAGGTGCTTCCAATCCGGATTACGGAAGACGAACTGATCGTTTACGGTCCCGATCTGGCAGTGCTTGCCCGGCATCAGTTGCTGCCACGATCGGTCACAGGGCAGCGGAGCCAACTTCCGGAGCACCAGCCTCAGGAAGATCGACGTCAGAAAGAGGCTCTTCTGCGCGAGCGTTTCGCCGAACTAGGGCCGATATCCAGTCGGTTCTTCGAAGGCCTACTCAGCACGCACCGTATGGGCAAAAACCAAGCCCAACGGGTGCTGGCCTTGCTGGAAATCTACCGGCGGGAGGATCTCGTCGCTGCCCTGGAACGTGCCGTACGATTCGGCGCGTTCTCTCTTCGGTCGGTCGAACGCATCCTGGCGGCTCAGGCCCAACCCAAAACGCCGCTGGAAGCACTCGGCGATCAGCAACAGCGTCATCTCCGCCAAATCCTCGATGATTCGCCGGTCACACCACGCCCAACCGCAGAGTACGAGCAACTCGACTCTCCTGAGACGCCTGACGATGAACAACCGCCGAAAGACGAAGATCAGCCCGAGTCATGATCTACACAAACGCCTGCTCGGATACTTTGAGACCCTGCGAATACCGCTCTCAGCCACTGAACTCGACGACCTGCTGGCCGAGGCCGAAAAGCAGCAGTGGAGCCCTCTGGAGTTCTTGGAGAAGCTGATCGGCCCTCGGGCAGATCAACGCCGGCAACGGGCCATCGAACGCAGGATTCAAAACGCCCGCTTTCGAGAAGTCAAGACATTGGAGGGCTTCGACTGGCTCTTCAACGCCAAAGCGATCGACCGCACACAAATTGAAACGCTGGCAACCGGCGAGTTCATCCGTCGCGGGGACAATCTTGTCGTGGCGGGACAATCCGGTGTCGGGAAAAGCCACATCGTTCAATCGGTAGGAAGAACTGCTTGTGTCCTGGGGTATCGCGTCCGTTACGTAACCAGCGCGGCATTGTTGATCGATTTAACGGCCTCGCTGGCCGACCACAGTCTGCCCCAACGGTTACGATATTATGGCAACTTCGAGTTATTGGTGATCGATGAATTCGGATTCGACAAGATCGAGAGGGCCGAGTCGAGCCAAGCGGCCAGTCTGTTGTACAAAGTGGTTGATAGCCGAGCCCCGAAGCGATCGACCGCACTGGTGACCAACATCAGCTTCGACGCCTGGGCTGAGTACCTTGGCGACGCCCCACTGGCGATGGCCATCCTCGACCGTCTGGTCGACGGCGCCATCGTCCTGAAGATCGAAGGGCGATCCTACCGAGCCCATCGCAGCAAGCAGTCCGCCACGCCGATGCCGGCCAACACATCCAAGCGGAAGCGGCGGAGCAAGTCCACGGGATAAGAACCTGGGCCTCTTCTCTATTCGGGCTAGATCGGAACGCCCCTATCCACGATTCCCAGATGCGATTCGTGTCCGAAATCGACTTCCAGCAGCTTCGTTCTCAAGTCAACATCCAGCAAGTGTTGGATCTGATCGGCTTCCTTCCTGCGGTCCGTGTCGGCAGCCGCCTCCGTGGCCCTTGCCCCATCCACGGATCGCGATACCCACGCAGTCGAGTCTTCTCTGTGAGCCTTCTTCACAATCGCTATCGCTGCTTCAAATGCCACTCTGCCGGAACACAGCTCGACCTCTGGGCAGAGCTACACGACCTCACCATCTACGCGGCAGCCAAGGACCTATGCCGACGCCTTGGCATGCCCGTCCCTCGCCACCAACGCCGTACCTGGGCCGCCAAGTAACCACCCCGCTGGCTCACCTACCGCCGCCACGGTGGTTCAAATTCTGACCGGCACCCACAGTTCGTGGGTCAGGACCGCATCAAGCTGGCTCTGGGAGGCACCGGACGAAACCAGCGTTTCGGGCAGGACGACCCGGGGCTGGAGGACACCCAAGGCAAATGGAAACGGCGTATGTGGTGAGCAGAGCAATCGTATCGAACGGCGCATGCCCTTCCGCC
>CAYMLO010000305.1:0-4746 GCA_964390905.1 uncultured Planctomycetales bacterium
ATCGGCAAAGAAGCCTACTTCAGTCCATCAATTCTCGGGAGACAGAGCACTAGGAGTAGGGCAAGCGTTCGCCAGACGATCACCCTCAACGTATCCTCCGCCACACATTGGCGCGGACCCTCGGGCATCCCCGAAAAGGGGCCGAAAAGGGGCCCCCGAAAAGGGGAAAAGGGGGTCAGGCTTACTTTCTTCGGTTCGAGCGTTCGTCGCGGGATCGGCCCGCGCCTACGGTGGTTCATCTTATAGGCAATACTCCCATGATGCTGGGGGCTGGAGATGGTGTCCCCGACGTGCGGGACGGCCAGGACGAGCTCTGCGCAGACGGCGGCGTCCTTGACCCGTGACGCTGAGGCGACGGGACTCCAGGCGCGCAGGACCCCAAGAAGCAAGCCTGATCCCTTTCCGTCCTATTCCCCCGCCGCCATCAGGGCGACGGCGAGGGCGGCGTGGTTGCCGATGGATTCGCCCAGGCCGGCGGGGACGATTTGGCAGGCCTGCCAGGCGGCGGGCAACGCCTCGGCGCGGATGACCTCCATGGCCGGGTCGAGCCATCGTTGTCCCAGTCTCAGGGCGAGCGGACCCAGGATGATCAGTTCGGGATTGAGGCAGTCGATCAGGAGGGCCAGGCCCCGGCCGAGCATCCGGCCGCTGGTCTCGATGATCTGACAGGCGAGCGGGTCGGCCTGATCGGCGGCCTCGGCGACGTCGCGGGTCGTCAGCGACTCGGGGGGGATCTGATCGAGGCGACTCGGGGGGTGCGGTTGGGCGAGCAGGGATCGGGCCAGCTCGGCGATGCCGCCGCCGCTGCAGTAGCCCTCGAACGAGCCGGGCTTGCCGTAGCCGACGGGGCCGTCCTCGGCGAGTCGGATGTGGCCGACCTCGCCGGCGAGATCCTGTCGGCCGCGGTAGAGTCGTCCGTCCAGGATCAACCCTGCGCCCATGCCTGTGCCGGCGGTCAGGAAGATCAGGTTGCAATAGCCGCGCCCCGCGCCGAACCGCCACTCGGCCAGCGCCCCGGCGTTGGCGTCGTTCTCCAACCGGGTCGGCAGCCCGGTGGCGTCGCGCACCATCTTCACGACGGGGATGGCGTCCCAGCCGGGCAGGTTGGGGGGCGATAGGACGACGCCCTCGTCGGAGTTCAGCGGCCCGCCGCAACTGATGCCGGCTGCGCCGATCTGCCGCGGTGCCTCGTCCATCAGCTCCCGGGCGATCCGCAGGGCTTGCTGCATCGTCGGTTCCGGTTGGCTGGTGGCGAACTGGTGGGTCGCGAGCACCTGACCGTCGGGCGTGCCGATGCAGACGGCCGTCTTCGTGCCGCCGATATCGAAGCCGAGGAGGAGTGTGTTTGTGCTTGTCATCACATGGTCCGCTTCAGAATGGCGTTAGACATCGGCGTACTCCGTCCGCGCGATGACCTCGTCCTGGAGGACGGGGTCGAGGTTGACGAAGTAGTCGCTGTAGCCGGCGACGCGGACGAGCAGGTCGCGATGCTCGGCCGGTCGGGTCCGGGCCGCCCGGAGCGTCTCGCCATCGACGACGTTGACCTGGACCTCCGCCCCGCCCAGTCGCATGTAGGTCTTGATGAGTTCGGCCAACCGTCGCAGCGCCGTCTCCCCCGCCAGGGCTGAGGGGGAGAACTTCAGATTGAGCACGAGCCCGCCCAGCATCGGACCGTGGTCCCATCGCGTGGTCGACCGGATGGCCGCGGTCGGCCCGCGTCTTTCGCGGCCCTGGGCCGGTCCGGCGCCGTCGGCGAAGGCCTGTCCCGCGCGCCGGCCGTCCGGCGTCGCGCCGGTCTCGGCGCCCAGCCGACCGTGCATGATCCAGCAGAACATCCCCGGGTAGTACGGATGACCCGCCGGCCCGATCCTGTGGGCGTCGCAGCAGTCGCCGAAATGTCCGACCAGCTCGGCCGCCAGTTCGTCGATCGCCCGTTCGTCGTTGCCGTACTTGGGCAGGGCGTTGAGGATCTCCTGCCGGAGCGGCTCGTGGCCCTCGAAGTCGGCCTGGAGGATGGCGGCGAACTCGGCCAGCGTGAGCCGGTGCTGCTCGTAGACGAGTTCTCGAATCGCCGTCAGGCCGTCGACCAGGTTGGCCAGGCCGACGAAGCTGCATTCGACGCCGTTGTAGCGGGCCCCGCCCGCGTCGAAGTCCAGGCCGCGGGCCAGGCAGTCGTCCATCAGGCAGCTCTGCAGCGGTTGGCCGCCGCGTTCGGCCCGGGCGCGCCAGGTCGCGTCCAGCGTTCGCGCGGACGCCGCCACGCGGTCCGCCAATCGCTGTTTGTACATCGCCAGCAGATCGTCAAAGCCGGTCGGCTCGGCAAGCGTGCCGGCCGCCACGTCGTCCACGATCTCGCGGAGCACGCCTGGGGTGTTGTAGTAGGGGCTGGCGACCCAGATGTTGCTGTTGCCCGCGGTGGTGATTTCGACGCACGTGCTGTTGATGAACTGGCAGGCGTCGTCGGGCGCGAACCCGCGCTCCTGCAACGCCGTCGTGATCACGCGATCACTGAAGACCGCCGGACTGCCCAGGCCGGTGCGGATGACCTGGCATCCGTAGGCGAGCAGATCGTCGGGCGTTCCCTCGTGCCAGCAGATGCCGACCGTGGGATAGGCCAGCCGCGTGTGCTCGACTGCGCGGATGCACATCGCAGACAGGTCGTTGGTGACGTCCCGACCCTCGCCGTTGGTCCCGCCGACGAGGACCGAGACGGCCAGGCACTTCGGGCAATAGGCGTTGATCTGAAGGTAGAGGCAGTCGATCAGCTCTTGTGCGCGGTCGGGTGTGATCCGGCCGGCGGCCAGGTCGGCCTGGTAGTAGGGCCACAGCGTCCGGTCCAACCGCCCCGGGACGTTCAGCCCGTGGTCCTCGCCGAACCACAGGGCGATGATGCACAGGTGGATGAGCTGGACCGCCTCGTGGAACGTCTCGGCCGGCTCGTGGGCCAGGCGACGACACATCTCGGCCAGTTCGGACATGGTGGCGCGGTTGGGGTCCTCCGCCGCAAGCCCGTCGGCCTGCACCTGGCATGCGTCGGCGACGCGACGAACCAGATCGGCGAACCCGTCCAGGGCGATCTGGCATGCGCGGTAGAGCGTGTCCTTGGCGTCGGCCTGCGGATCATCAGGCAGCACCGCCGCCCGACGCTCGGCCACCTCGTACTCCAACCCGCCGATGCCGACCCGGAGCAGCTTGGCGTGGTCGGCCTGGAAGTGACCCGTATCGCCGCCGGGGTGCGGGGGGATCTGCTTGCAGACCTCCTGCGCCCAGGTGAGCCGTTCCTGCTCG
Source organism: uncultured Planctomycetales bacterium (assembly GCA_964390905.1). GTDB lineage: Bacteria > Planctomycetota > Phycisphaerae > UBA1845 > JAFGLZ01 > JAFGLZ01. Next base: position 3,289 of record CAYMLO010000305.1, read on the forward strand.
GCGGGGGTTGGCTCTCGAAAGTCGGGTCGACCGACGACGAACTCCTCCGGCCAGACCTCCAGCGGCAGCGTCCGCAGCGTATGCGCGACCCGATGCGCCCGGCGGACCAGCCACGCGGGCTCATCCCGGGTCTGTTCCCACGCCTCCGCGTCCGCGATGGTCTTGCCGAAGGGATGGCCCGGGTCCATGTCGAGCACGCGCCGGCGGAGGGCCTCGACGCGGGGTGTGACTGTGCACGTTCCCATGTTGGATCATTATAGCCCAGCCCGCGGTCCATCGAGACGTTGCCTCCGGCGCGTTGGGCGAAGCACCCCTGCTCAAGAAACCGGCCGCCGGCGTCATCGACTGACGCGGGCGGCCGGCGGGTCATCTGGTTGACTGACGAGGATGTCTCTTCGTCAGCCCTATTCGGCCTTCTTCTCGGCCGGCTTGGGCGTCTTCGGGCCCGGACCGATGATCTTGACGTTGGTGCACAGATAGACGCTCCGCAGCCCACCGAGGCTGAAGAGCCCCTCGCCGTACATCGCCGCGTAGCCGGATTCGGGCATGGGCAGCTTGTGGACGAAGCCGCCGTCGGCCTCGCTCATCGTCTCGTGACGCCAGTGCACCTCGCGGAAATCACGCGTCGGGCTTTCGGAGAGGAAGGCCCACATCCGCTTGGGCGGCTTGTCGGCCTTGACCTTCAGCGTCAGTCCCTCGTCGCAGGCCTTCAGGTCCCAGGTCATCTTCGGGAACTCGACCTTGCCCGCACCGAGCATCGACAGGGCGCCACAGTTCGCCAGCAGCCGCGGGATGTCGATGGCGGCGTGGCCCTTGTTCGGCACGTACAGGATGTACTTCTCGCCGACCAGGTCGTCCCAGTACAGATTCAGCGCGTCCAGCGGCCAGTAGCGGTCGTTCGTGCCGATGATGAGCATCTTGGGCATCGTGACCTGCTCGCGGTAGGTGTAGGGGTCGACGATCCGCAGCAGCTCCTTGCCGCGGGGCGTGTCCATCTTGTCCTGGATGCCCCGCATCGTGTAGTCGTTGATCATCTCGCTGTACTTGCCCCAGGCGGCGAGCTGGTGCTTCATCTGGGCCCGCATGTTCAGCACGTCGATGACGGCGGGGGCGCAGGCCTTGACCCGCTTGTCCATCGCCGCGGTCAGCCACGTCGTCCAGCCTCGCTTGCTGCCGCCGGCGACGATGAAGCCCTTCACCTCGGTCTTCCAGTCCCGCTTGGCCATCGCCTGAATGGCGTCCATACACCGGACCGCGCTCTTGGTCATCGGCAGCAGGAGGGGCCAGTCCGGATCGCCCGTCTCGACGTACTTCTCGAACGTGTAACTGATGATGGCGTCCTCGCTCTTGCCGTCGAAGATCGGCTGGAGCGGAACGTTGCCGAGAACGATGACGGGCGTCTTGGCCTGCCCCACGATGGGCACGGCAATCAGGGACTCCAACTCGTCTCTGCGCCCG
>CAYMLO010000306.1:0-4701 GCA_964390905.1 uncultured Planctomycetales bacterium
GTTCGATAGCCGTTCGGCATTGGGATCTGGTCACGACCTAGCGCGACGGCACGTTCTAGTGCCTCGAGGTCTGCCGTCTTCCTGGCGAGTCTGGGAACGGCGCTCCCAAGAGCCGCAACAAGAACGGGGTACTTCTCCAGCCGCTTGATGTTCGGCTTGCGGTCGTCTGACCTTGGACAGAAACCGAGCAGTGGCGGCTCGTTTCCGTCATAGCCGACGACGACCTCCCAGAATCCATGATTCTCCAGGGCCGGCCGGCCCTGTGCGATGGACGCCTTGACCGTTCCAGCAAGGTTGTCGCGGTAGTACTGTGCGGGGTCAGCCTTGTACGCGCCAACGTCCCCACCGACCCACTCGATCTTCACACCGAGCGTGGGCGCCACCTCCTCGAGCAACACAGGCAGGCAGTCCCATGCCAGCGGCCACCAGCCGGCATCCAGGGCCCCGTTAAACCTGGCCACCCGATCGCTGGCCTGTAGGAGGAAGGCCGTACCCAGATCGCCGACGAGCGTGTCGTAGTCCGTCGGAATGCCGCTCTGGCTCAACGCGATGGCCAACCCCCCGACGAAGGTGTCGTAGTGGGCCGCCCCGCCCGGCACGTTCTTGAGCAGCGCCGATTCGGGGTAGGGCCTGGCGGCAACACGCTGAACGTCGATGCCTTCTTCGGCCAGCGCTTTCTCGATCTCGGCGATCGCTTGCTTTTCAAACGCCAGGGCCTGCCCGAGCGACGTTGCTTGCTGCCGCCGCATCGCGGCCGTCCATTTTTGCTCGCCCTTGAGCATCCACGGATAGGGTGCCACATCGGTGGGGCGCTCCTTGGTCAGGACGCCAACCAGTGCATCGTAGTGCTCAGCCGCTTGCTGGAGATGTTTGGCCCCGTCCTTCCCGACCTCGTCGTCAATCGACCGCAGGTACGTCGCCGCTGCTCTTCGCGCCTCGATCAGGCTCTCGAAGCACCAGGCGTTGCCGATGCAAAGGCTGGACAGCACGTCGGCGTCCGAGTGCGGCCGGTTCTGCTTGGCAAGGGCCTGCTTGGTCTCGCGTTGGGGCTTGGCGAAGTCCTTCAGCTCGGCGATCCACTTGTCCCACGCGGCGAAGCCGATTGCCAGGCCGTTGACGTCGCCGCGGTGTGCGTTCTCGACGGCCGTCTTGACCGACCAGACGACGCGCTCCTTCTGTGGCGGCCGGCCCGACTTGGCCCTGCTGAGCACTTGGACGGCCCAGGGGACGCCTTTGATGCCCCACGGGCGCCCGTCGATCGGCTCGACGTAGGGTTCGTCCGCCTTGGGCGGGCCACCGATCGGCCCGGGGCGCCGGAGCCAGCCCGTCTTGTCGTCCGCACCGACCGGCCCGTAGCCGGCGATCACGCCGCATTCCTCGCTCCCGAACAAGACGGGAACGCCCTCGTCGATGCTGGCGCGGACGGCTCGACGGACCTTCTCTAGCTTGGCTTCGGCGGGCGCCTTTGGCTGCTGACCTTCGAATTCGGCGACGGGCAGTTCAGTCGCCTCGTAACCGATCGCCTCGAGTGCGGGCTTGAAGGTATTGAAGCCAACGTGCGAATGGGGGTTCGACGGGCACCAGGCGAACTGAAGCCGGAACGCGTGACTCGAGACGCCCATGAGGTGCTCGTACGTCACGTCCTCGCCGATCGACTCCAGGATGCTTGCCAGCGACGCCAGCGTCGAGTTGAGCCCCTTCGGCCTGGGGACGTTGGGGATGATGACACGCTCGCCCTTCTTGCGAACCTTCGCTTTGGCAGCCTTGGCGTTCGCCGAGGGCGGTCGGCTTGCCTTCGCTGTCGGAGCCTCGACACTCGCCGTAGCATTGGCGATAGCGGCGGAGACGTCGATCCCCTCAGCCGCCAAGGCCTTCTCGATTTCGGCGATGGCTTCCGCCTCCTTGCGGCGGACCGCCAACAGACTCTCTCTCTGCCCCTTGCGGATCTGGTCGGTCCACGCGTCGACCGATTCGACCGACCACGAACGGTGAGTCTTCTCCCGGCGTTCGAGGTCATCCAGCTCGTCTTGGTACAGCTCGGCGGCGCGCCCCAAGGCGGTGCGTGTCTCGTCGCCGAGCAGTGACGCGTGCTCCTCGAGGAACGCCGATGCCGCCGCGCGGGCATCCTTCAGGGATCTGTAGTTCCAGTTGTTGAGACGGAAGAACACTTCCCTCTTCTTCTTGGGAAGGTCGTCGGCGTTCGACAAGTCCTGCAACCACGCGTGGAGGGCGGCATCGCCGTAGAAGTACTCGCGACCCTCGATGCCCCCGTCATGACGCTGGCGCCGCCAGTTGACGACCGCGGTCTTCAGCGCCTCGATCAGTGCGTCGCGACGCGACGGAGGCTCCGTACGGTCGCCCAAGTAGGTCTGCAGCGGACCGATCTTCTCGGCCGGAAGCCGAAACGGCTGGTCGATCCTGTAGTCGCTGACCAGCAGCGTCCCGCCGCCATCCGCGTAGCCGTAGATGACGGCCATTTCCAGGCAGGAGGCGTACGCCATCACCGGCCGGCCCGCGTCGATCGAGGTGACGATCTTCCTTCGGATCGCGTCGGTGTCCGCCTGGTCCTCGCCGAACTGCGTGTCCGTCGGCAACGCCCAACCCGTCAGTCGCCCGACGTCCGTCAGTTCGTCCGGCATCTCGCCGATCGCGCACGACCCGCACCACTTCGTCTTGGTGTCTTCGTTGGACCACCGCACGCGAAAGGCGAGCGCCGTCAGCCCCATGATGTCCACGTAGCTGTACGGGTGCGCCGTCACCGCCAACGTCACCTCGAGGGCGCCGGCGAACGTGCACGCCTTGCCGTCGCTCTGCTTCAATCTCGGCACGCCCTCGATCCAGACCCGGTGGCCCTCTCGCCTCACTACCACGCTCCCGTTTGGCGTCGGCGCCGATGTGTCCTGCGCCCGCCTCTCGCCGATCGGGTAGTAGGCGCCCTGATGATCCCGCAGGTACGCCAACAGGCAGCGAACCAGCCAGACCTTTTCCTTGTAGGCGTCGGGCCGACCCAACCCCTGGGCGAACTCCTGGTCCGATCGTCCCCCATCAAGCCAGGTCTCCAGCGCCTCTGCGGCTGCGGCCACTTTCGGCGCGTCGGCCGGGTCGCCGTCATACCACGCCAGCGGACCGCCCGGCTCGTGCCAATCGCCCGTCACCTTCCCGCGACCGATGTCCCCGAGCAGGATCTTGAAGTTCCGGTCGTGGCTCCACAGCTGAATGTCCAGCATCTCCAATCGATGGACGAAGCCCTTCAATTTCTCGTCCTTGCCCATCGCTTCGAGCTGGCCCAGATCCATGTCGTCCGTCAGCTTCTCGATGGCCAGCCGGACCAACCGCCGCTTGGTTGCGTTTGGGTCGCCCAGCAGCCCGTAGACGACCTCGACGATGGCCGCATCGGATGCAGCGTCCTTGCGGGCCTCCACCAGCGGCGTTCCCGCCGACCACAACTGCATGGCCTTGACCTGCCTGGCCACCTCCTCCTTGCGTTGCTCCCAACCGGGCAAGGGCAGGACCAGCCTGCCATCCTTGACGGACCCTTCGGGCAGCGGATGCGTGCCGATCGCGCTGACGACGCCCTCCACCTTGCCCCAATACGTCAGGTCGGCCGGTTCCAACCCCGTCATGGCCTGGCGGATCACCTGCGCGTCGTCCGACAGCGCCCCGAGCAGTAGCTCCTCGGCGAGTAGTTCGCGGATCAACGGCGTTCGCTCGGCCCCCTGGACGCATTTCTCCAGGCTCCAGCCGAACATGTTCTGCCACTGCAGCAGCCGCTCCTTCTGCGCGTCGGTCAGCTTCGCGACCTCGATGGGCTTGCTCGCGTCTTGGCCTTCCTTCTGCATGGCCGCCTCCTCGTCTGTTCCTTCGAGCGCTGCCTTTCGTGCCGACGCTGTCGGCAGGCCGAAACACGCCACCACCACCAACGCCACCACCGCCGCGACGCTCAGGCCCAGTCGCATCCGCCCCACGCGCTCATCGAGGATCCGCCGGACACGTTGCGAGAAGTTGGACTCTGCCGCAGCGAAGGTGTTGACCAACAATCGCCGCGTCAGGCCGCACTTCATCTCGGCGACGCGCGTCAGGCTGTCGGCGTATGCCGTCGAGCCGCCGTACGCGGCGATCACGGCGTCGTCGCAGGCCGCCTCCGCCTCGCGACGCAGGATCCAGCCGCACACCCACACGACCGGATGGAAGAAGAGAAACATCTCGGCCAGTCGCTGGATCAGCAGGAGCAGGTTGTCGCGGCGGCGGACGTGGGCCATCTCGTGCGCGAGGATCAGCCGGGTCTGCTCGACGGACATCATCTCGACCAGCCGCCGCGGCAACAGAATCATCGGGTAGAGGATGCCGGCCAGGACGGGTCCATGCGGCACGTCGCTGATGGCGACGGCCACCCGTCGGCGGATCTTGAAGGCACGAGCCACCTCATCGACCAGTTCGGGTAAGGGTCCTTCCGACTGCGTCGTGGACGTCTGGCGTAGAAAGGCCACGTAGGCGCACCCGATGACCAATCGCAAAAACAGCGCAAAGGCAGTCGCCGACCACGCCAGGCCAGCCGCCCCGTGGGAGTCCAGTTGCCTCCAGGCCGCAGGGGGCTCAATGGGAGCGACGGGTGGTACTGCCCGATACGCCGGGCGCATAACCATGGGATGACGATAGATGTAGGCAGGTGCGTCGTTTGCCGGCGGCGCGGGCGCGACGACG
>CAYMLO010000307.1:0-4622 GCA_964390905.1 uncultured Planctomycetales bacterium
ACGCCAAGAAACGAGGGCCTGAGGAACGGGCGGAAATGCTGAGGAGTTTGGGCTTTCGGCGATTCGCGTACGACTGGCGGGCGCAGCATATCCCCACCTTCGATCGAGAGATGGCGGCGCTGAAGACACACGGGATCAAGCTGCAGGCCTTCTGGTTCCCAAGCGACGTCAAGCATCCTCATGCGCGGATCATTCTGGATCTGCTGAAGCGTCACGGCATCAAGACGGAGCTCTGGACAAGCATCGGAGGGGGTGGGCCGGCGAGGAACCAAGAGGAGCAGACCAAGAAGGTCGAGGATGCGGCCCGAAGGATCCGCCCGATTGCCGAGCAGGCCGCGAAGCTTGGCTGCAAGGTCGGTCTCTACAATCACGGCGGTTGGTTCGGCGAGGCGGAGAACCAGATCGCTGTCATCGAGCGGCTCAAGCTTCCCAACGTGGGCATCGTCTACAATCTTCATCACGGTCACTCGCATCTCGACCGGTTTGGCGAGCTACTCAAGAGGATGTTGCCCCACCTGCTGGCCCTCAACCTCAACGGCATGGTCAAGGACGGCGACAAAGTGGGCAAGAAGATCCTGCCCATCGGGCAGGGCGATCGTGACCTCGAGCTTCTGACCATCATCCGAGACAGCGGCTACCGCGGGCCCATTGGCATCCTGGGGCACAGAACCGATCAGGATGCCGCGGTCACCCTGAGAACGAACCTTGCCGGCCTGCGCGGGCTGTTGAAAAAAAGGGGACATTCTACTTTTTGACACATCGACAAGGCTCCGTTGGGCGGCGGCTTGACCGAACACTGAGGCGTTGCGTCCCCTGTGCCCCCCTCCGCCGGGTCGACGGGAATCCCGAGTGCCTGGCCCGCAGCGAAAAAGTAGAATGTCCCCTTTTTTCTTCTCGTAACATCTGACGCCGTTGCGCAATTCAGGTGTTGATGGCGACTGACGCGATGACAGCAGATGCGGACAGCGGCGGCGAACTGGTGCGCAGGGCTCGGACGGACCGTGACGCGCTGGGCCAGTTGTACGACCGCCACTATGCCGGCGTCCTCCGGTATTGCATCCACAGGTTGTTCGACCGGGAAGCGGCAGAGGACGTGACCTCGACGGTGTTCCTGGAGGTCGCTCGCCAGGTCCGCAGCTTCACAGGTCAAACCGAGCAGGACTTCGCCAACTGGCTGTACGCGATCGCCACCAATCAGGTCAACGCATACATTCGTCGGGTCCTTCGTCATCGACAGTTGCTGGGCCAGGCCGTCCAGACTCAGCAGATCCGCCTGTGCACCGACCGCGATGAGCAGGTCGAGCGAAGACTGGATTGGCCGAGGCTCCATGAAGCGATCGCCGGACTCAGTCCGCGCGAACAAGCCGTCATCACGCTGCGCAGCTTCGAGGACTTGCCGTACGAACGGATCGCGACCGTCGTCGGCGTCAGCATCTGGAACGCCCGGACCATTCACCATCGGGCGCTAAACAAACTGCGGGCGATCCTCAGCGAAACAGCCGAGGACGCCTGAGGAGATATAGCCGTGTTCGCTGACGACAACGAATTCCGCAAGGCCATCCTAGAAGCCGAGATCGACGACGCGCCTCGTACCGCACACCAGGCCGATCTTCGGCGACAGGTGCTGATGGCCTTCGATGACGCCGGAGCCGTGGCCGGACTTCCACGGATGCGCCGGACGCTCTGGCTGGGGAGAAACCTGATGCATAACAGACGAGTGCAGATTGGTGCCGCTTCCGTGGCGGCTGCATGTATCTCGGGGGTCGTCGTGTGGTCGTTGGGAGCCGGGGCGGGGGTTGCCTTGGCGGAGGTGCGGGCGCTGATCGAACAGGCAGACACGATCTGCTTCCAACTGAGCAGCTACCGCGACGGTCGGTGTGAAGGGACGGCCGATGTGATGTTCATGGAACCAGGCAAGATGCGCGCCGAAAGGTCCGGCATGATCGGCGTCTTTGACTGGAACGGCGGGCAGATCCTCACGCTGATGACCGAGCAGAAAATGGCCCACTTGGCGACCGTCAAGGACATGACGAACCCCTACCACCGCAACTGGTTGGCGGACCTGAGGGCGATCATGGGCAGCGATGCTGCAGAGGAACTGGAACGGCGAGAGGTCCTCGGCCGTCGGGCCAAGGGGTGGCGGATGCCCGACGACGGTTGGCTGTGTACCGTTTGGGCCGACGCGAAGCGTGGCGAGCTGCTGCAGGTGGAATTCGAGCATGGCAGCAACAGAATGGTCATGAGTCAGTTCGTACTCAATCGGGAGTTGGACGCATCGCTGTTCAGCATGACGCCGCCCGAAGGCTACACGCTGGCGACCAAGATGGAGATGACGGAAGGCGATCCGTCAGAAGCGGACATCTTGGCCCTTCTTCGGATCTGGGTCAGCGGCAACGCAGGCCGCTTCCCGGATCGATTGGACCCCTCCAAGTTCGCTGCCGCCGCCGCCGAGGCCGACTGGTACGGACTGGGCGTCGACAGCCAGGAGAAGGCGGAGGCCATGCGAAACGCGATCACCCGTGGCTTCTACCTCTTGCACAATTGGGAGTTGGAGTGGTGCTACGTGGGCAAGGGCGTCAAGCGCGGACAAGCGGATCGGCCGGTCCTGTGGTACCGACGGACAGGCGCGCCGATGTACCGGGTGATCTACGGGGACTTCGATGTGGCTGAGGTCACCCTGGAGCGATTGGAGGAGCTGAAGCAGAACATCGCAGGCAGACCGTAGCGAAAAAAGGGGACATTCTACTTTTTTGCCCGGTCGACAGGCCCGTGCCGAGGCTCGGACGGGCGAAAAAGTAGAATGTCCCCTTTTTCGACAAGTTCATACATGCTTCGTCTATCACCTGACAGGGATGCGGCGTAGTCTCGGGGGCGTTGTGCATCCTCGGTCCCCGGGGGGATATCCCTCCTCGATGGGAACCTGTACGAAGGCGGTGTGATCATGAGAAGCGTGCTGGTCTCCGTTCTGAGTCTGACCGTGCTTGCGACGCCCGGGCGGGGTGACCTCTGGCCCTCGGAAAACTTGATCGCCAACCCCGGGTTCGAGGCCGGCGACGCCAAGCGGGCCACGACGTGGTATGTGGTCGGCCCGGGAGGCGGGAAGGGCGCGTGCGCTTTCGAGAACGGTGCCGGGAGAGCCGGGACACGAGCCCTGAAGCTCGGTACGACGACGGGCGACTTTGGGATTCGAACTGGAAAGCGACGTTTGCCGCCAGGCTCGAAGCGGGCATCGTTCGAAGTCCAGGTCAAACTCATCGACTCGGGCCCCGTGTATGTCTGCATCAACTGGTATTCACGTGACGCCAAGCTCCTGACAAGCCGGAGCGAAGCGGTTTCCGAGACCTGCGAATGGACCCGCCTCGCCGTGACCGACGATGTGCCAAGCGCCGCGAAATGGATCGAGTGCATCATCTGGGCGAGGGACCATTCCGGCGTGGCTTTCGTGGACGACGCGTGCGCGCGAGCCCTGACCGACAAGCCCCCACCGCTGGATGTCCTCTGCAACCAGGTGGGATACGACCCTTCCCGACCTGCGGAGATCCTGGTCCAATCGACAGTCCCGGCGTCAGGGGGCGGGACCTACAGGGCCGTAGACGCACAGGGCCAAGAGGTCTGTAAGGGCCAACTCTCATCCGCCGGCGCCATCCCCGTGTGGGACAGACACTACTTCATCGGTGTGATCGACGGTCTCAAGCCGGGGAGCGGCTACCGGGTCGAAGCCAAGGTCGGGGGACTGTCGGGGGCTTCCTACCCCTTCTCGATCGCTCGCGATGTGCTGAAACGACGGACCGTCGGTCCGGCTGCCGAGTTCTACTACTACCAACGATGCGGATGCGAAGTCCCCGGGTGGCACAAGGCCTGCCACATGGACGATGCACGCATGCCGGACGGCAGCCACCGCGACGTCACCGGCGCCTGGCATGATGCGGGGGACTACAACAAGTACAACAGTTGTGGGTTTGCCGCGCTTAGTGTCTATGCGTTGGCGTATGCCTACGAGCGGGCCGGGAAGATCATGGATGAGCACGCCCGATCGAAGGGCGTGCCTTCAGCCCTCAATGAGGCCGCTTGGGGCGCCGACTGGCTCCTCAAGATGCAGGATGAGGAGACCGGCAGGCTCTGGGCGAACGTGTACCGGGGGCGCGTGATGACGGCGCTATACTGGGCCCCCCCGGAGTACGAGACCGACAACAAGCCCGGCACCGATGACGACCGGCCACTTCTCGGTCACCCCAAGGCGCACAACTACAGGAACCAGAGGGCCAGTGCGGCCCTCGCATTGCTCGGCAGGCTGACCAAGAAACAGAAGTACGTTCAAGCGGCCGAGCGCTTCTATCACGCCATCACGGAAAAGGAGCGAGAAGGCGAGATGGCCTTCTCGCTGCTGGCGTGTCTGGAGCTCGAGAAGGTCCTTGGCTCGGCCAAGTACGGTTCACTGGCGAGGGCCCACGCACAGCGACTGCTGGAACGACAGATTCCGTCGGGCAGGTATAAGGGAGGCTTTGCGCGCGCCCCCGGCGGCAAGACCCCGCACATCGGCTGCACGCATCTTGGGTCGGAAGTGGCTGCGCTCTCGCTGTACGCCCTGGCCCACGGGGATGACCTGGGCATCCGCGAGGCCC
>CAYMLO010000308.1:0-4564 GCA_964390905.1 uncultured Planctomycetales bacterium
TGCCCCGACGCTCTCCCCCCTTCCCCCGGGACCCGAGGCCGCTTCCAGCGGCCTTCTGGAGTTTGGCACTTTGTTAGCGTGCCGATGCTCACCTTTGAGGCGTTCGTCCCCTGTTTTTCAGCCGCTGGCCGCGTACAGCCAAGCCGGGATTGGCGACCACGGTGATTCCGACGACTTCGGGACATCCTCGGGTCCGGTCACGAAGTGGTCGGAATCTAGTGGGGCATGATCAATCGCATAGCTCCATACCTCACTTCTGAGCTGCCGGAGCAGTTCCTGGGTTGACATTCGCTGCTGGGGATCCTTGTGTTGCCACTTGGGCAAGGGCAATGCACCCCGGGTTTGTTGCCCCTGGAAGGCCCGTTCTCCGGCCAGGAGCAGAATGGCATAGCTGGCCACCGCCAGAGCAGGCTGGCGAGCGACCGACAGGGGCGACCAGACCTGCGATTCCCCGACACCGATGATCTGCTTTTCGTCGCGATGATTGACCTCGATGTCCCATCTCCACAGGGCCATTTGAAGGGACAGATCGACAGGCAGGTTCGGATCGGTGCAGATCAGATAGGCCGGTTGGCGATAAAGCAGCTTGCTGCCCTTTCGCAGGCGGTAGCCGACGGGGGCGACGACGAGAAGGCGCAGCGGATATCCGGGTCCGGCTTTCTTCCAGAGGACCGGGGCAAGGGTTTTGACCCGGAAGAGGTGCGTTTGCCCCGCCCCGAAGACCGCCACCTCCTGCCAAGGAATGCCGTCATCCTTGCGGAGTTCGTCCGGCGTCGGAGTCGGCAGGCCGTATCGGCGGGGTGTTCCGACGGGGGCCTGATCTTCCGACCGAGGGGGATAGAACAGCTTGGCATCCTTGCGGATGCGGCCGATGTACGTGGTGTGCGGCGGCAGCTTCTTGATCACCGTCTGGTTGGTGTAACTGCCATCCCCGACCGCGATGAGCCACCGGTCCTGAGCATCATGCCGCTCGTCCAATTCCTGACGGAGCCCCTGTATTGTCCTGGCCGCGTGGGTACTCAGGTTCTGGACACGCTGTTGCTTGCGATAGGCTTTCCATTCCTGCGGCAGGGCCGATTTCTTGGGTTTGGGCAGCGCGGGCACGTGTTCGAACCGAACCGGAATCGCCCGTGCCGGGCCGGGAACCTGACCGGCCGGAAGCATCACCGAGACCTGGAAGAACCGCTGGGCCCAGATGAGATTGGTATGGAACTTCGGCGACCGCGGGTCGCGCTTATAGCCGGCACCGGGAATCTTGCTGCCGGTCTTGCGAACCGTGGTGTCGTCCAGGGGTATCACCACGGGAGCCCCAGCCGGCAACAAGTCCAGGACCCCGCCCAGGATGGGAACGAACAGCTCTTCGGCTTCCCACCGGTCCTTCGAGTAGACGCGGTAATCCCCCGACCAGTCGTGATCCTGACGGCCGGTGGCGCACAGCACACCGGTGACGGTATGACGGCCCACGCAGGCCAACTGGCCGAAACCCAATCGCCGGGCTCGCTCTCCCACGCGACGCTGGCTGAACGCGTCCATGCATGCCTCCCAGAGTCCCTGGATGTCCGGCAGAAGGGCTATCGTTTTTTTTTCGCCTCGCCGGGCTTCTGGGCCGCTGCCACCTTCTCCGTGCGACGCAGAACCAGGGTGTTCTTGTCCTCAATCACCCACTCGATGGTCTCCCCCTTTCGGAACTCCATGGCCTGGGCCAGCGGGGCGGGGAAGTTGATGTACCACTGCTGGCTCTCCTGTCGCTGGATGAGCTGAACCTTGGTGGGGTATCCCATCGGGACCTCCTTTCAGTTATCTAGTTATATAACTAGATACCCGAAGACCGCCCGAAAGGCAATAGCCCTTGAACCAACCGCCTCATCAGCATCAACTCATTCACGAAACCAAATCAGGGGGGAAAACGGTCGCAAAATGCCAAACTCCAGGGGCGGGCTTAAGCCCGCCCGGCTCCTGGTTTTTTCTCCGTGTCTCCGTGGTCAGTTCTTCCGTCCGAACAATCCGAAGCCGGACGCTTCGGATGCCCTTCCATTCGACCTGGCCGGCGGGCAACGTAGTCGCCGGTGAGTCTGTCTTCCTCCAGTACGCTGGCGGCGATCAAGGCCGTCTACGACGACAACCTCGACTATGACCTCGAGGGCTCGGCCGAGAAGTGCGCGGCCTTCATCAAAGCGGCCCGGATGCTGCTGCGGCGGATGGCCGAGGAAATCGAGACCGACGAAGGGGCCCGGATTCGAGACAGTTACCAGAAGATCCAGCACGAGCTGGCCAAGGCCGAGCGCTCGCGGGCGGTGAACGATTCGACGGCGGTTACGGGTCGGCCGCAGGCGGCGGTCAAGCACGTTTCCTTTGCGGGGTTTCGCGACTGATGGCCCGGCAGCGGCACAAATGGCGAGCACAGACCAGCCTGGGCCAGGCGTTCAATGAGCTGCGGGCCGACTATAGCGCCGCCCGGGACAGCCGGTTCCGCAAGCGGCTGATCGGGGTGGCGGCGATGGGCTCGGGCGGGGATTTTCACTACCGCTCGGAAGCCGATTACCTGCGGATAATGGAGCTGTCCCGGTCGTTCGACCGCAACGATATCGTGGTCGGCCAGGGCGTGAGCCGGCTGATCCACAACGTATTGCAGGACGGCCTCCAGGTGGATCCCGACACCGGGGACGAGGCGGTCAACGAGCGGATCAAACGGCGATTCAATAACTGGGCGAATGACCCCGAGCAATGCGGCAAGGCGGGCGAGCACGATCTGCACCAGAAAGCGAAGCTCACCCTGCGGGCCGTGGTGGTGGACGGCGATATATTCCACCTGCCCACCGACGACGGCACGCTGGAGGGGAACTATCGGTCAGCCCGTTCGATGATTCTACCGTCCAGCATATGAACGACGCGGTTGGCCCGAGCGGCCACGTGGTGGTCGTGCGTCACGACCAGCAGGGTGGTGCCGAAATCCGCTTGCAGCTCGGTCAGCAAGTCGAAGAGTTTCTCGCCGGTCTTGGAGTCGATGGCGCCGGTCGGCTCGTCCGCGAGCAGGAGTCTCGGGTCGTTAGCCAGGGCCCGGGCGATGGCGACCCGCTGGCGCTCCCCACCGGAGAGCACCGTGGGAAGGGCCTGTTGCCGGTCCGCCAAGCCGACGCGGGCAAGCAGCTCGCGGGCACGTCGCACGCGTCCGTGACCGTCTCGCCCCGTGGCCAGCATCGGGACCTGCACGTTTTCCAGTGCGGTCAGGCCGGGCAGAAGGTTGTGCAATTGGAAGACAAGGCCGACCACCGACGACCGGAACCGGTTGGCGCCGGCCTCGCCCAGATCGGCCAGCGGCTGCCCGCAGACGCTCAGCTCACCGGCGTCGGGACGGTCGATGGCGGAAATGACGTTCAGCAGCGTGGATTTCCCGCAACCTGACGGGCCGCAGACGGCCACGAACAGACCCGCTTTCACGTCGAGGTCCAGCCCGTCGAGGGCGACGATGCGTCCTTGCTCGTACCGTTTGACCAGTCCTCGGGCGTGGATCGCCAGCGGCGCCGCCTCGGAGTCGCTATTCATGTCGCAAGGCCTCAACCGGTGAGATTTGTGCGGCCCGCCAGGCGGGCAGGGCCCCGCCCAGCACACTCAGTAGCACCGCCACCGCCAGCGCCTGGCCGAAGAGGGATGCCTCAAAGACCGGGTCCACGAACTGCCTCGCCACGGGCAAAGTAGTTGACAGTTGCGCCAGCCCCACGCCCCCGACGCAGCCCAGCACGCACGCGAGGAGGGCCACGCCCACCGACTCCAGCAGAACCATGGCCATCACCCTCCTTCTGGACCAGCCCACCGCCCGCAACACGCCGATCTCACGCGTTTGTTCGTAAACCGACATCCACATGGTGTTGAGGACGACAAGCCCCCCGATGAGTAGTGCCACGGTGGTGACCACCCAGAACATGCCGGCGGCGATCTCCAGCCCCTGTTCGACCTTCTTGTACTCCTCGGCGCTGCCGATCGCCACCAGATCGGGATGATCACGTTCGATCCGTTCGGTGACAACCAGGGGATCGGCCCCCGAGCGCAGTCTGACCTGGAAGCTCGTCGCCCGCCCCGGCTTGCGGATCAGATTCTGCAGGCGGTTCAGCGTCAGGCAGATGCTGCTGTCCGAGAACACCACGCCGGTCTGAAACACGCCCACGATGCGGTGGGCCTGGCCGGCGAGTGACAGGTCGTCGCCGACGCTCTTGTCCAGCATGTGTTCGGCGATCGTGCCGATGATCACCTCATCGTCGGACCGAGCTCTGCGTCCGCGGACCACTTTTTCTTGTTGGCAGCGGTAGCTGAACTCATCAGGGTGCAGGCCCACAACCAGAGAGAATAACACGCCCTCCACAGGCAGAAAGTGGTACAAACAGGCGGCGGTCTCGGCCACGTCCGGATCGGCAACCAGGGCCTCACGGGTCTGGACTTCGTCGAGCGTGCTGAGCAGGTCGGCCGCGACGCCGGACTGGTACACCAACAGATCGGTGCCGCCGATGTGAATTCCAGCGTCCGTCGAGGTCCAGAATCCCCGCACGATGGCGCCGAACGCCACGATCGC
>CAYMLO010000309.1:0-4401 GCA_964390905.1 uncultured Planctomycetales bacterium
GAAACTGGCGGTTTCGACCATCAGCGACGTCCGCAACACGATGTTCATGTGCGACTTCCCCAAGAAGGACTGGCCAACGCTCGCCCCGGCGATGAAACGCCACGCGGCGATTCACGCGAAGATTGCCGGGCACGTCGCGCGAGGTCCGCTGAAACACTTCTGGGGCGAAGCGAGCCGGTACGTCGGCGACGACAACCCCTATAGCTTGTTCTTGGCCCTGGGGATTCCGTTTGAGGTGACCGACGAGCCGGCCGCCGATGGCTTCACCTTCCTGTCCGATGCCGATGCCAACGCCCTGGCCACGCTTCGCTCTGGCGGCACGGTGTTCGTCGCCCGACCGAGTGCTGTTCCACTGAAGGGCGTTCGGTTCGTGCCCGACAAGCTGCCGGAGCTACTCGTCTTCAAGCGGCAGGTCCTACCTCAACTGGTGCAAACGCCGTATGTCGAAGGTGATGTCCCGGTGGTCTGTGCCTGGTATCCGACGGCTCGCGCGGTGTTGATGTGGAACCTCACCGAACAGCGCGTGGATTTCACGTTACACTACCGCAACGCGCGCCGCTCGATCGGCATCAACGGGCTGGACGTGGCGCTGGTCGAAGGGGTTGACGCATAATCGCAGGGGACGAGCAAGGCTCGCAGAAGTTGATAGGCAAAGCGCTGATGGAAAGGGGATTGCTGGTCGTGCTTCCGAGCAAGCCAAGCTTCGCGGTCGTGACGTACAAGCGGCTTGGGCCGGTGCAGGGCCAGTAGAGGCCCGTGGTGAAGTGATCGAGGACACATGCGTGGACGTGATCGAAGGAGGCATCCGGATGGTTCGTGCGAGTGCTTACAAAGGAGCGATGCTGCTGATGGTTGCCTTGGTTCCTGTTCATGCCGCGGTCGAGTCGGGCACATCCGTTGTCTGTCTCGACGGTGAGTGGTTGCTGGCGACGGATCCGAAGAACGTCGGGCGTGACGGCAAGTGGTTCTTGAGGCCAAGACCGGAGGCGAAACTGACCAAGGTGCCTTGGATCATTCAGGACGCGTTCCCGGGCTATCACGGACTAGCGTGGTACTGGCGCGAGTTCGATGTCGCTGAGAATCCGCATCCGCAAGGCCGATACCTCCTGCGCTTCTGGGCCGTCGACTACAAGGCTGACGTGTGGGTCAACGGCGTGCACGTCGGAGGACACGAGAACGGCGAGACGCCGTTCGTCCTGGACGTCACCAACGTAGTCAAGCCCGGCGCGGCCAATCGGCTGGCCGTTCGCGTGCTGAACCCGACGCACCAACCCATTGACGGCATCGTCCTGAAGCAGACGCCGCATCGGAACAAAGAGATCCCCTATCGAGCCGGTGCATCGTACAACCACGGTGGCATCGTCGACTCGGTCGAGCTGCTGATCGCACCGGCCGTTCGCATCGAGGACCTGTTTGTGCGGGCCGACGCCAAGACGGGCGACGTCCGAATCCAAGCGAACGTCCGAAACGCCGGTAACGCGCCGGCGAAGGCCGAGCTCGAGTTCGCGATCGCACCCGCCGCCAGCGGCGAGACGATTGCGATCGCCCGCCTGCAACGAGAACTCCCCACCGGCGATACGCTCGTCGAGGCGACGTTGCGCGTCAGCAACCCACGTCTCTGGGACCTGAACGATCCGTTCCTCTATCGGGTGACCGCTCGCGTATGGACCGCGGCCAGTGACAAGGGTGCGTTGGACGAACGCTCGGCCCGCTGCGGTTTTCGCGACTTCGGTTTCGAAAACGGCTACTTTCGCCTCAACGGCCGGCGCATCTACCTGCGCTGTTCCCACACGGGCAATCACTGCCCTGTCGGCCTGCAACTGCCGCATGACCCGGATCTGCTCCGGCGCGATCTGCACAATGTCAAGGTCATGGGTTTCAACGCCATTCGCTTTATCGCCGGCGTGGCGACGCGCTATCAGCTCGATCTCTGCGACGAGATCGGCCTGATGGTCTACGAGGAGGCCTACGCCAATTGGTGCCTGGAGAACTCGCCCAAGATGGCTGAGCGATTCGACCGGTCTCTGGGCGAGATGATTCTCCGCGACCGAAACCACCCGAGCATCGTGATCTGGGGCCTGCTCAACGAGACGAAGGAGGGACCCGTGTTTCGACACGCCGTGGGGGCATTGAAGCTGGTCCGCTCGCTCGATGATTCGCGAATGGTCATGCTCAACAGCGGGCGTTGGGACAAGTGGGATACCAAGCTTGTTGTCGGTATCGACATCTGGCGACCAACCGCGAGCATGGAGCCCTGCATCAACCACAACGGAACCGATCAGATCGTCCGAGGTTTGGGTATCACGTGGAAGCCCGGGCAACTTGGCATGCATCCCGGGCCAAAGGGAGAGCCGGCCGTGCTCCGATGGACGGCGCCGTCGACGGGAACGTTCGATCTGGCTGCCACCTTCAAGAGCATCGCGGCCAGGGCGACCACCGACGTGCACATCCTGCACAACGGCAAACCGATATTCGACGGCAAGATCAACGTCGGGGGTGGTGGACCCGAGGCGTCATGCTCGACGAAGCTGTCGGTCAAGGCCGGCGATACACTCAACTTCGCCGTCGGCTTCGGCAATGGCAACTACGGGGCCGATTCGACAGGCCTGGACCTGACCATCACGTCCGAGCAGGGCAAGGTGGACGACCCGGCGGCGTCGTTTGACATCAAGGCCAATCCCAACGGGCCGTGGAGCTACGGATACCTGCCGCCGGGCCCGGCATCCGAGTCGCTGGACGTCTCGAAGTTCATCGCGTTTCCGATCATCGCGGGTACGGACAACGCAGGTGGGATCGGCAGCCTGAGCAATCCCGGCTCGACGGTGTGGGAGGACGTGTTGGACGACCAGCATTGCTACCCGCGCGTTCCGCATACCCAAGCGATCCTCCGCACGCTGCGGAGGTACATTGGGGGTGACAATCCCGTGGGTCTGCCTGAACACGGCTTCCCGGAGCGGGCGCCTGTTGCGAATCCCAAGCCGGTGTTCATATCGGAGTACGGCATCGGCAGCGCGGTCGATTTGATGCGCGTCGTTCGGCACTACGAACGCCTCGGCAAGACTGAGGTCGAGGACGCGAGGTTCTATCGTAAGCAGCGGGATCGCTTCTTGGTCGACTGGAAGCAATGGCGCTTGGACGGGGCCTTCGCCCGACCCGAGGACTACTTCGCCCAGTGCATCGCCAAGATGGCCGGTCAGCGAACGCTCGGCCTGAACGCGATCCGCGCCAACCCGTACATGGTCGGCCACAGCGTGACGGGCACGGTCGATCAGGGCATGACCGGCGAGGGGCTGTTCACGACGTTCCGCGAGCTCAAGCCCGGCACGCTGGACGCGGTGTTCGAGGGCTTCGCGCCGCTTCGTTTGTGCCTCTTCGCCGAGCCGATTCACGTGTACCGCAAGACGAAGGTCAAACTGGAGGCTGTTCTGGCCAACGAAGACGCCCTGATGCCGGGCGAGTATCCGGTTCGTCTTCAAGTTGTGGGGCCAGGCCTGACGCGTGTGTTCGAGAAGACCGTCACCGTCAAGATCCCCAAACCGGCCGGCAAGACCGAGCCGCCATTCGCCATGCCCATCTTTGCCGAGGACGTCGTCATCGACGGCCCGTCGGGCAAGTACCGCTTTCTGGCAGCGTTCGAGAGCGGCGCATCGGCCGCCGGCGGCGAGACCGAGTTCTACGTGACCGATCCGAGCGACATGCCGGCTGTCGAAGGGAAGGTGGCCTTGTGGGGACAGGACGACGCCCTCGTCAAGTGGTTGCGCGACCGCGGCATCGCTATCGACAAGTTCGATCCCGCCAGGCCCGCCGACGGTGAAGTGCTCCTGGTCCCGTCCGCCCCCCAACCGCCCGGCGATGATGCAGTCTTCGCCGCGTTGAGGCAGCGCATCGAGCAAGGTGCCACGGCCGTCTTCCTGTCGCCCGACGTCTTCCAGAAGGACAAAGACGCCAACGCCCGGTTGCCGGTCAAGGACAAGTGCCAAATCGGGGTGATCAACGGATGGTTGTACCTCAAGGATGAATGGGCCAAGGCCCACCCGATCTTCGACGGCCTGCCCGCCAACTGCCTGATGGACTACACGTACTATCGCGAGATCATTCCCGACCGCCTGTGGTTCACGAAGGTCGCGCCCGACGAAGCCGTCGCCGGTGCGATCAAGTCATCGCAGGACTACTCGTCGGGCTTGACGGTCGCGGTCTATCGATTGGGCAAAGGCAGAGTGATCCTCAACACGCTTCGCATCCGGAGGAACCTGGGCCAGCATCCCGTGGCGGAACGCTTGCTGCGGAACATGCTTATCTACGCAGCGGATGGAACCGACAAGCCGCTGGCCGATTTGCCGACGGGCTCTAGTACCCGACCACAATTGATTTTGGTGGTCGGGGGTTTCTGGCCGATAGTTC
>CAYMLO010000310.1:0-4391 GCA_964390905.1 uncultured Planctomycetales bacterium
ATTCCTCGTTGTTGTCTTCAATAACCGACTCACAAACCTCTTCAGAAGTCTCGTCGGCTTGGCCAGACTTGTCCTCGACCACCTCCACGTCCACCACCTTCAGCTGTTGTACGGCTTGGTCGGCGGCGCGGCGGCGCATGTCGGACAGGAGGGTGTTGTCGGCCACGGTACGGTGGGAAATCTCGACCCGGTTCTTGGCCTGGAACGGGGAAGTGGGGGTGTAGTCCCAGATGAGTTTTGCCGCTTGGAGCTTGTCCTTGGGCTTCGCGTCCGGGTCGCGAACGATGTTCGCCACGGCCTCAACGCTTTCCGCGCACGCCTCCTCCGCCATCTTCATCGCCTTTGCGAGTCCAATCTTGTTGATGAACTCGGTGCGGTCGATATAGTCACGTATCGGCTGGTGTTTCAGTACCTTACGGACTTTTTGAGGGGTCGTGTTGCAGACGGCCGCAATGTCTTTGTGGATGGTTGTCTCGGGCACCATCGCCAGTCGCGCGAGCATATATTGCTGCGCAATGTCGATGTGCCCAACCGGGGCTCTGCTCGTCGTGGTGTACTTGAACTCGTCGCCCATGCGGCCGAATGTAGCACGAGTTCATGAAATTGCGCAAGGGAGCGCCTAGTTTGCGGGGCCTTCGGGTTCGCCCTCAGCCAGCGCAACGACGAGCAGAACGGCCACGGCGGGGAGCCGTACCGTCACAAGTTGCGCCGGACTTGTTGCGCTGGCGGCAATGCGCCGCGCGTTCTCAACCCACCTCTTCATTGTTCCGTCCAGTGGTCGGGGATGAGCCGGTTCGTGGTGTCCAGCCGCTGGTTGAGCAGGTCGATGTTCGCGTTGATTTGAGCACGCACCTCGTCGATGCGCACGTCCAGCTGGTCGAGTTGGTCTTGAAGCTGCTCAAGGACCTCGTCCGTGTGAGCGTTCCGCTCGGCCCTTTGCCTGTTTGCCATGGTCCCGAGCAGAGCCAGGGCAAATACCAGCGCAAGCAGGACCATGATGAGTGGGAAGTCGCCTCGCATCAGTCACCCCCAAAAGGGAGCTCGTAGACATACTCCCCATCCACCGGCAGGACGTGCATCTCAAAGTCCTTGCTGTTCATTGCGATGGCCCGGCCATTCTCCAGCGGCACCGCAATACACAACGGCTCGTCGTCCACAACGACCTCGGCCAGCAGGTGCGGTGTCCCGTTCAGTATGAACACGTCCCCGAGCCCCATGTCCGCCACCGGCATGGTCAGCTTGCACACCTCACGCACCTTCATGGCGCTTCTCCCGTTCCGCCAGCATGGCGTCGGCGATGTCGTAGGCCAGTTTTGCCAACTGTTTCGGGTAGTGGCTGTAGACGGCAGGTTCGCCGCCCATGATGTCTACAGCCGCCCATGTCAACCCCTGCATCGCCGTTGCGGCGAAGTAGTCGCGAATGGTCATGTCCAGGTGTGCGTTCACCCCTCGCCCTCCTTCTTCCTTCGAAACCCCATGCACGCATCCATCATTTTCCGGCCCAGCCGTGAAATGGCCTCGTCACACTGTCTGCGCCGCTCGGCGGCACGCTTTGCCTCTTCCCGGTCGAGATCGTCCAATATCCCGCTCTCCCTCAGCCACTTTTGGCCTCTTTCCGCCCAGTTCATCCCTCAGCCTCCTCAAGCCATGCCTCAATCTCTTCGCGGTCCATGGGGTAGAGAAAGCACGGCGTGCCTTCCCCGACATAGGCACCCGACTGGTTGAACTCGTGGAACTCCCTGGCCTCCTCCAGCGTCATCCCCTCTCTGACCAGCTTTTCGACCACCTTGTTCGTGTCGTAGCAGACGAGTGGCCCGATGCCGCAACGCTCGACCACCCCCACGATGCAATCGTCGAAGTCGCTCATGGTGTACACGTCGTAGGGTGGTTTGATGGGGACGGGCTTCATCGGTTGGGGTGGTCCTTTGAAGTAGGGCGGTGCCCGGGAGCATTGGGTCTGGAGTGTGTAGCGTGAGGCAGTCACACGGCTGTAGGGGGAGAAGAGAGCTCCCGGGCACCGGAGGGGGCTTAAACTGTCTTCCGGGGGCGGCTGGCCTTGCGCCTTGCCCTGACCTTTGCCAGCCGCCCCCACCGCACCGAAGGGGAATCCACACCCAAGTTGTACCATACTTTCGGCGATTGCGCAAGTCAGTCCAACTCAGGTTCCCGCCGGTTCTGGAACCACGCCTTCACCTCCTCCAAGTCGTACCTGTAGGTCTTCGGCCCAAGCCTGTAGTACGGCGGCCCGGTCTTCTTCTTTCTCCACAGCCGGAGCGATGAGAGCTTTACGCCCAGAAAGTCTGCGGCCTGTTTCGGTGAAAGCATCGGCATCAAGTATCTCCTTCAGGGCCCGAAGCCCTGCACTTATCGCTTTCATGTCGTGCCAGCTTGTGGCATAGTCTCCAACCTCCTCAACCCGGCGAAGCACCTCTTCCCGGTTCTCCGCCCACCACGGGTCAAGGTCCTCAACCCGGCGGTAGACCACTATCGGGGCCTCGTACATCTCCTCGTCTATCGTCTTTGGGGGATGCGGCAGTGCACTGCCTCGCCCCCGGGACACGAACATGTACCCCACCGGGATTCCAAGATACCACGCAGCTTCGTACATGGTCAGCAGGGGCTTGTTGAGAAATGGCCGGTCCTGAACGATGCTGTCTGCAAGCTCCTCTGGCACGTACCAGAAATGCCCCACCTTACGCGCACCCGGCACATTCCCCTCGTGCGCTTGCTTGGCAAGGTACTGCGAGCTCATGGGCAACTCCTCCGCCAACTCGGCCAGCGCGACCATCCCGGCGCGCGCTTCCATGAGCTCCTCCCGTCGCGCGTTCTTCTTCGCCTCGTCAGCCCGCTTCTTCAGCATCTCCTCCTTCCTGAGCTCCTTCGCCGCCTTCTTCTCAAGCTGGGCGGCCTGGTACGTGTCGCCTAACGCGCCCACAAAGGCCCCAGCACGAAATAGCGCCGTCCGCGCCTCAAGCTGCTCACGAACCTCCGCATACTCCTTGCCGCGCTCCAGCGCAATCAGGTCCTTCTCCGTGATGCGATACCCAAGGCGGCCGTGACGCTTCGGAAGCGTCAGCACCCCCTCCCGTATCATCGCCTTGTACACCTCCGGCTCCCAACCGTAATCCTCGCACACCTGCTTCGTACCATACGTCTCCTGTCTGGCCATCTTGTCGTCCTCCATAGGCTTTCCAATGGCATGCTCACCATGAGCAATTCCAGTCTACCATGAAGTTGCACGCAAGTCAAGCAAGTGCGGAAAGTTTATTTGGGCGCAGTTTTCGTAGTTTGGGCTTAGATGACTGGAGGTGCGGCGGTACTCTGCGGGGGCTGTAGAGCAACGAAGGCACCCGCAATGAGAACTTATCTTTGAATGCTCGGTGTATCTTCTATACCGAGCTTCCAAGATACTCGCGCCGACACGTCGTCAAGAGGCTTGGTCAGGCTAGAGAACGGGTATGTATACGGGTACATAGTGGGCAAAAATTGCCTAGTTCGGTGCGTGGGGTTCTCCGCCCCGCCGCCGCAGCCGAGCCCCCCCTTCGCCCCCGGTCGCGCCGCCTCGCGCCGATGTTCCACGCCGATGTTCCACGGGCCGCGCGCGTGCCTGAAAGATGCGTTCCAAAGCGGAACAAGTGGTGTGTAGCTTGCGCCCTTCCCCTCGCGCGTGATGCGCGCGTCCAGGGTCTCACAGGCGCGAAACAACGGCCGCGAGAGGCATAAGCGCGTCTGTACGCTCAGCAAGCGCTTGCAGAAACTCGCGTGCGGTCGGGTATCCAAGCGTTACCTGGACAGACCGGGGGGTTGCGCCCATGGCGGCGGCGACTTGCGCATGGGTCAGGCCTTGCGCCCGTAGGTAGGCCATGCGCCGATGGCGGGGCAGGTCCGGGTTGAACCCCTTCCTGTTTGCGTCAAACCGTTTCAGAGTCTCGCGGACCATGGAAGGCATGGCCGCATGGTAGCACGGGCGCGTTTGTCCAGGCGAGGGCGGGGGTCCAGTCTTGGAAAGCGCTTGGCAAGAAAAGATTGCTTGCGTGCCTTCATGGACTTGCATGTACCGGGCAATATGTGGTACAAGGTGTGTACATGCTCCTTTCAAGTTGAACCCATGCCCGGCCGGGAAGACCCTTGAAGGGGATGCGCGCAAGCGCGCCGTAAGTCCGGGAAGACCTTGTCCAGGAGGGGATAGCGCGTGTACGGGTAGTGCGCGCCGCCGTCCAGGGGGTCGGTGCTGATTGCCAGAAACAGACCGACCCGCCGCGAGTCTCGCCTGTGACCGGGCATTGAACCATACGTCAATGGTAGGGGTCCGGGGCCATCCTGGACCCCGTCCATGGGCGCATGGCGCGTTCAACAAACCGAAAGGGAAACAGAATGGACGTTATCACTTG
>CAYMLO010000311.1:0-4347 GCA_964390905.1 uncultured Planctomycetales bacterium
CGGAAGCATACGAGAAATCTGTGGAGACACGACCTGTCAACCGGTAGTTGACGTAGTCCTTCGTACCGATGATCTTGTCGATAGCATCGAACATCCCTGGTTCGTTGTCCCGGTACCACATGGTCTTGAACACGGTGTAGTGAGGCGCTGGGAAGCCGTTGCCGGTCTTCAGGTACCAATCGCCGGGGTCAACCTTCTCGAAGAACGCGCACGCCTGGTTCTCGGAACGTCTGTCCGACCAGATGGGCGTTGTCTCACGGAGCAGCTTGCCGGAGCCGTCCAAAGGAACGCAGCCGAGGCTGTGTCCGCTCACTGCCAAGCATTCGACCGATTCCGGAGAGGCTTTGCCAGAGGCAAGCAACCGGCGCGTGCTTTCCACTACCGCGTCCCACCAATCGGCCGGCCGCTGCTCGTGCCAACCGGCTTGGGGGTACAACGTGTCGTAGGAAACGAAGACGGCGTCCAGGCATTCCCCTTCTTCGGTGTACAAGGAGGCCTTGTTGCCGCCGGTCCCAAGGTCATAAGCCAGAATCGTCTTCATACTGTCACAACGCCTCCGGGTCGGGCAGCGCACTCTTCGAGGATCTTCGCGCCGGATTCGGCGCTGATGCCAAACCGCGTCACGCCCCGCCGGATCATCTCGACAACAGTGTCCAGATCGCGCACCCCGCCTGCCGCTTTCACGCCGGCCTGATCTCCCACAACGGACTTGAGCAACTTGACGTTCTCGAGTGTTGCGCCGGTTGGGGCCCAGCCCGTGCCCGTCTTGACGAAGGCAACTCCGGCCTCGACCGCGAGTTCGGCGCCACGGCGCATCTCGTCATTCGACAGGTAATGACATTCAAGGATGGCCTTCACCGGTTTTCCCTGCGCGGCGTTGACAACCGCTGCAGTATCTTCCCGAACATCGTCGTGACGCGCAGACTTCAGCCATCCTACATTGATGACCATATCGATTTCGTCGACGCCCAGTTCGACAAGACTGCACGCTTCAGCGGCCTTGGTTGATGTCGCGGTTGCCCCTGACGGGAATCCGGCGACGCTTCCTGAGCCGACCTCGGGAGCATCTGACAGCAGACGCGTCATTTCGGCCGCATAGCAGGGCATCACGAAGACACAGATTGCCTGGAACCGCTTCGCCGTGGCTGCCAGCTGCTCGATCTCGGGGTAGGCAACGTCCGTGCGGACAGCGCTCAGATCCATCATACGCGCCAGGGCGTCAACGGATAGCTCCATCATGTTCTCCGATCTCTACAGTCCGAACGCCGCCTTGAACGCGTCGGCAATCTCGGGGTGCAGATCAGGGTTCACGCCATCAGCGTCATACGTCACGCCCATTGCGTCCAGGTCGAGCTTCATCTGCACAACCTCTTCCTCGGGACTCACACGGGGCGGAACCTCGCGCGATAGAGGCGTTAGCCATGCGTTCAGCGTATGCCCGCCATCGACCATTAGGTCGTGACCGGTGACGTAGTTGGAAGCCGCTGACGCCAAAAACACTACTGCTCCGTAGAGGTCTTCTGGACGCTCGACATGTCCGAGGGGAGTCAGTTCGCGAATCCGCTCGCGAACAACCGTAGGCGTCGAGGCGTGCATCGGGGTCATGAGATAACTCGGGCTGATACAGTTCACGTTGATGTTGAAACGTCCCCATTCCGCTGCAAGGGTGCGCGTCATGTGGACGATGCCGGCCTTCGACGCGTCGTAGGACGCGTTGCAGTTCGCGATACTCGCCGACATCGAGGCCGTATTGATGATCTTACCCTCGGTAGGCGTCTGGCGAATCATCTGCTGTGCTTGCGCCTGTGCGCACAGGTACGCGCCAGTGAGGTTGACGGCAATGACCTTGTCCCAGTCGGCCTGGTCAAGTTCCTCGTCGGCGCCCAATATGGCGATGCCGGCATTGTTAACGCCGATGTCGAGCCGCCCAAACCGCTCGACAACCTGGGCCACCATCGCCTGAACTTGATCTTTGTCCGTTACATCGCACCGGATCGCCACGGAATCCTGCCCCATTCCACGAATGCCCTCGGCGGTCTTATCCGCGGTCTCCTTGTCGATATCGACGATGGCAACGTCCGCGCCCGCCATTGCCAAGGCCGTTGCATACCCACGCCCAATTCCCACGGCGCCGCCCGTCACGAGCGCCTTCTTTCCGGTTAGTTCAAATAGTGACAGATCCGCCATTGGGCTTCTCCTTGATGTCAGTACGCAAATCTAACGGGTTACCTGCCGCGGAGAACAACTCTCACTGATAGGAACCCTGATTCCCCTGCGGGCGGCGGCGCGGGCCCGAGGGGCGGAGGTTCTTCCGGTTCCGCTTCGTCTTCTTCCGCCCCTTCCACTGTTCCGTTTCGGCGTTTGTTGCCCAGCCCCATCCTTGCGGCATGCGACCGCCTCGCCCGTCCTTCTGCCAGGAAAGGTCCG
The DNA here is from genome assembly GCA_964390905.1 of uncultured Planctomycetales bacterium. Taxonomy (GTDB): domain Bacteria; phylum Planctomycetota; class Phycisphaerae; order UBA1845; family JAFGLZ01; genus JAFGLZ01. Next base: position 2,428 of record CAYMLO010000311.1, read on the forward strand.
GAGGCGGAAGTTCCGCAGCCCAGGCTTGATAGCGTTTCAACATGGACTCTCCAACATCGGCATGCTTGGCGGACAGATCCCGTGTCTCCTTGGGGTCGGCTTTCAGGTCGAACAATCGCCAGCCGTCGGGGGACTTGATCAGTCGCCACTGCCGCCAACGCATAGCCCGGAGGTTTCGGTGCGGCGCATCCTCGGGATCCACGTTGTGCCAGTATAGCTCCTCATGCACGTCGCCGGTCTTTTCTCCGCGGAGATACGGCAACAAATTCTTTCCTTCACAGCGCTTCGGTAGCGGCTTGCCCGCAACGGCGGCGGCGGTGGCGTAGAAGTCCATCGTGCACATCAGGCCATCGCATGTCTTGCCGGTCGGAAGGTGTCCGGGCCACGACGCGATCGCGGGCGTATGCACCCAGCCCTCCAATTGCGTCCCCCTTCCCTTGCCTCCTCGATAGGGCTCCGCGCTTCCTTGTTCGCCCAGGTTCGGGCCGTTATCCCCGGTGAGCAGGATGAGCGTGTCCTTTTCGAGATTGTGCTTCTTCAGCGCGGCGAGCAGTCTGCCGACCGCGTCATCCACAGCAATGATCGCGCCGGCTAACGGTCTGCGCCTACCCTTCGCCGTTGAACGATTCTGGTAATGTTTAGGCGTGTCCCGGCTGGGCGAATGGACGGCATTGGGCGCGAAGTAGAGGAAGAACGGCTTATGCTTGTTTCGCTCCACGAACTCGACCATGCGGTCGCCATCCAGATCGGTTCGGAACACCTCGGAACCGTCGGGCCTAAGGCAGATGAAGGGCTTCTTACTCGGAGCGCTTCGTGCGACTTCCGTAAACCCGCGATCCAACGGGCCCTGGTCCCACGAACCGATATCCCATTTGCCAATCATCCCCGTCACGTAACCCGCGCTCCTCATGAACTCACCCATGGTCGGATGGTCATCGGGAATAGCCAGGCCGCGCGCCATTCCGGATTTGCCAAACCGCTGGATGTACATGCCGGTCATCAAGCAGCACCGGCTGGGTGAGCAGGGGGGATTGGTAATATAGGAATTGGTCATCTTCACCCCGTTGGTTGCCAGCGAGTCCATATGCGGGGTTGGGATGTCTCGGCACCCGAAGCTGCCCAGGTCACCGTATCCTAGGTCGTCAATGAAGAGAATAACGACGTTGGGCTTGCGTCTTCGGTCCCGACCCATGGCCAGGCGCGACAGGGGGCCCATCGCGGCGATACCGCCAGTCGTTGCCTTCAGAAAGTCACGTCGTTTCATGATGCTCCTGGTATCTTTCTTCTCGTCCGCCTTGCCGCCCACTGTCCAGCCGCCTGCGTCGCCCCCCTTCGCCCGCGGAAGCACAGGACGTTGCCGTTTCCGAACGAGGCCTAATCCGGAATCCCCCGGCTGGTCTCCGGCCGGCCACCGCCGTGCATCTCCTGACGATTCTATCTTGGACCGCGAGGCCAGCAAGGGCCTTCTCCGGTCGACGGCGGGAAGATCCTGTCGTTTCTGGGCCACGATTCCGCTGTCCCTGCCGACCGAGCTTGGAGAGGTGAGAGGCGCGAGTCTGCTTGAATGAACGAGGACAGATTTCTCGGCAGGGACAAGGAATTGGTCCATGGTCGGCCGCCCGACCAGGCACGTTGTACGCGGTCCCCCCTCTCGGTTAGCATGACGTCCGCCTCATCGACAGAGTGACCGTTCTCAGATGAAAGGGAGGACGATGGGCAAGGTTAGACATTCAGGACAACTGTGGGGAGTGACGATCATGGGACTAGCCCTTCTGTCAGGCCGGTCCGCGAGCGCGGACGATCGGTGGGTCGTGCTGGAGGGCAAAGACGGGCCGGGCAAGGGAAAGCACATTATCTTCGTGACTGGCGACGACGAATATCGCTCAGAGGAGCTGATGCCGCAGCTGGCCAAGATCGCGG
>CAYMLO010000312.1:0-4190 GCA_964390905.1 uncultured Planctomycetales bacterium
ATCCCCACGACTCTGAGGGTCCTCCAACGGTCCGGCGCCCTGCCGAGGTGCGAGGTGTCGACGTCCTCAGTCCGCAAGCCCAACCACTCGCCGCGCAGTGCCTGTCGGTCCTCTTGCTTGATTGCCTCATTGAAGGAAAAGGAATGAGGGTTGTAGTAGCGCCGCCAGATCGACTCGCGTGTGTCGCCGGGCCGAATCCTCGCCCGACAACGGATGGCCCGTGCCCGAGAGGTTGCGGCGTCCGACGTGGGCGCTTCGTGCGTCAGACCCGCCAGGAACTGACCGAACTCGTCAGCCTCGCGAACCAGCGTTTCCTTGACGCGTGCGGGATCAGTCGTAGCCTCGGACGTTGTCGGGAGGCCCCGGACGGAGCCGAGGGTTTGCCTGAGCATCTCCAACGCTAGCTCGCTGATCCTGGTCTGTCGCTTGAGTTTGGCGGCCTCCTTCCGCTCCGCGTCGCGAGCGGCCTGGGCGTTCTTCTGCTCCACCTCGGCGACGTTGCGGGCCGCCTGCGCGGCCTGCTTCTCTCGTTCGGCCGTCTGCCGCTGCTTCTGGGCTTCACGGGCTTCCCTGTCGGCCCGGTCGCGCTCCACGGCCGCCCGTTGCCTGGCCGCCTCTGCTCCATCGCGCTCCCGTTCTGCGAGGCGGCGTGCGTCGTCGGCCGTTTGCTTCTGCTGCAACGCTTCGACGTGCAGCCGCTCGGCCCGTACGTACAACGTCGAGATCGCACTGAGCCCCACCACGAGCACCAGCACGAACCCCGCTGCCACCGAAACCGGCGCCCTGTGCCGACGTAGCATCTTCCTGAGGATATACAGCCCGCTGTCCCGCTTCGCCTCGATCGGCTCGCCCGCCAGGTAGTGATCCAAGTCCCGCGCCAGCTCGCCGCCCGTCTGGTAACGACGCTGGCGCTCCTTCGACAGCGTCTTGAGGATGATCGTCTGCAGCTCGTCGTCGATCGGACACTCGCCCAGACGAAGACGCTTCCGCGTCCGCGCCGTCACGCCCGACTCACGCTTCCATTGCCGAACCGGCGGCGTCGGCGGCGTCTCGGCAATGTGCCTCAACACCTCGGCCATCTGACCAACGACCGGATACGGGTACTGACCCGTCAGCAGCTCATACAGGATCACCCCCAACGCGTAGACGTCCGTCCGCGTGTCGATCTCGTCCGGATTGCCCCGGGCCTGCTCCGGCGACATGTACGGAAGCGTCCCCACCACCTGACCCGTCAACGACACCAGCGTCTGCTCCGGGCCGCTCAGCGACTTGGCCAAGCCGAAGTCCAACACGCGGGGCACGCCCTCCGTGTCCACCAGGATATTCGACGGCTTCAGGTCCCGGTGGATCACGCCCTTCTGGTGCGCATAGTTGACCGCGTCGCAGATCGTTCGAAACAGCTCGACCGCCTGCTCCAGAGTCAGCTTCCTACCCCGAACGTACTGGTCCACCGGGATCCCCCGGACGTAGTCCATCACACAGAACTGCCGTCCATCGGACGTCAGCCCCGAGTGAAACACCGAGATGATGTTGGGATGCTTCAGTCCGGCGACGAGCTCGATCTCCCGCTCGAACCGTCGCCGGGCCGACTTGGAGGCATACGGTCCGCCCAACAGCACCTTGATCGCCACCTTGCGCTTGGTGGCTTGCTGGATGGCCTGATAGACCACCCCTTGTCCCCCCCGATGGATCTCACGGGTGATCTCGTAGCCGGGAATGCTCTCGGCGATGGGGTGCCCCCCCGATCCCTCTGCCTCTAAGCCGAAGTCCTCAGCGCCCACGGGCCCGTTCGCCCCATCGTCCAGACGTTCGGTCTGATCTTGAAACGCCCGTCTCAGGTCGCCCGCGAGCTCCTCGTCGGCCCGGAGTTCCTCAAGACGCTCCCGACACGTCCCGCATTCGGCCAAATGGGCCTCAGTCTCGGCTCTCGCCGCCGGCGTCATGCTGCCGGCGAGATACTGCCCGAGCTGTTCACGCGTCAGGCACGCCACTTGTCCAAGCGCCTCCTAGCCAGCCGGAGCAGCACCTATGCTGCCCTTCGGGCCAAACCATTGTCTGGCGATGACCTTCCCGGCTTCATCGAACCACACGTGGGCGGTCACGTCCACGTCGGGGTAGTACCAAGTCCACTGACGCTGGTCCTCCACCTGAAGAGACGGGTCTCCCAGAACCACCTTGACGCCGACATCGCTCTGTCCCGGATAAACGAGCTTCCAGCGCTCGAAACTCAGCGTGAGCAGCCTCAACCGATACGCCGCCCAGTTGTGGAAGTACCATGCCTTGGGACGCCGACCCAGTTCGACGCACCTGCGATAGGCCTTGATGGCAGCCGAGGGGTCTCCTTCCATCTCCATGCGTTGTCCGATGAAGAACCAAGGGTAACAGGCGAACGCGTCGCTTGCCTCGTGGTGAGCTGCATACTCGTGCTGAGTCACAAGGCCTAGCAGATACGCAGCTGACCATTCGTACCGACTTGCCGTCGACGGGGGATGCGCCGACCAACGATCGGCGTCGCCGATAACCCTCCGCAGGGCTGCTCTGGCTTGGTCCTTCCGTCCGCAGTGCAGCAGGGCCCATCCCAACGTTCTGTGGAAGATAGGGTCGTCTCCTCCATCGGCTATTGCTTGTCGGATCATCTCAACAGCCTTGTTCGGTTGCCCCCCTATCAGAAGATGATCGGCACACTCCAACAGGCAGCGGGGCGGGACCTGCTTGCCCGCGAAGCGCTCTGCCAATGCATTGGCGAGCCTCACCGCCCAGCACACCCCCTCCGTGGACGTACAGTATCCTGGCAATGATCGGGCAACCCGAATCATGACCTCCAGCTCTGCACGCTCACGCGCACCTCTATCTCCCTGAGCCCTGAGCTGCTTCAACGCAGGTATGAGCGTTTCCAGCTGAGCTCTCTCTCTCGCAGCTCGCTCACCTCTTAGCTCCGCCAGCAGCTTGACACCTGCCCGATGCTCTTCCTCGGCCCGATCACGCTCGGTTGCTGCATGACGCCATAGACTCAGCGAAACCGCCAGCGACACGGCAAGGACCAGCACGAACCCAGCAGCGACTCCGACGGGAACCTTGTACCGGCGCAGCGTCTTGCGAAGCACATACAGCCCGCTGTCCCGCTTCGCCTCGATCGGCTCGCCCGCCAGGTAGCGTTCGATGTCCCGCCCCAACTCGCCCGCCGTCTGGTAGCGACGCTCACGCTCCTTGCTCAGCGATTTCAGCACGATCGTCTCGATCTCGTCGTTGATTTGCCTGCGAATCGTGCTCGGCCTGGCCGGCTCCGTCTTCAGGATGTTGTCCATCACATCCCGGACGTTGCCCACCACGGGATACGGGAATTGGCCCGTCAGCATTTGGTACAGGATCACGCCAAGCGAGTAGACGTCCGTCCGAAGGTCGATCTTGCCAGGAACCGCCTCCGCCTGCTCCGGACTCGCCCAGGGCAGCGACCCCATGAACTCGCCCGTCACCGTCATCGCCACAGGACGTGAGTCCTCCGTCGTCTGACCCGCCGCAACCTTCGCCAACCCAAAGTCCAGCACATGCGGTATGCCCTCCACGTCGATCCGGATGTTGCCTGGCTTCAGATCGCGATGGATCACCCCCTGGAGGTGCGCCGCGTTCACCGCTTCGCAGATCTTCGCGAACAGCCGTAGCGTTTGGTCGATTGACGGCTTCGACAGCGCCACGTAGTCGTCCAACGGACGACCCGAGACGTAGTCCATCGTGTAGAAGAAACACCCCGCCGTCGTCCCGCTGTCGTGAACGGTGACAATATTGGGATGCCGGAGCTGCCCGAGGATCCGCACCTCCCGCTCGAACCGCGCCTTGTCCCGCTTGCCGGCGAACGGCCCCTCCCGCATCACCTTGATCGCCACCTTGCGTTTGGTGGCCTTCTGGATCGCCTGATAGACCACGCCCTGGCCGCCCCGGTGAATCTCACGGGTGATCTCGTAGCCCGGGATGCTATCGGCGATGGGGTGCCCCTCCGATCCCCCTGCCCCCAGGCCGAAGTCCTGACCCGCCGCGGGCCCATTCACCCCGTCGTCGATGCGTTCCGTCTGATCCTCAAACGCCCGTCGGAGGTCCCCCGCGAGCCGATCGTCAGCCCGCAGCTCCTCAAGACGCTCCCGGCACGCCGCGCATTCGCGGAGATGCTCCTCCATCGACGATCTATCCGCAGCCGA
>CAYMLO010000313.1:0-4098 GCA_964390905.1 uncultured Planctomycetales bacterium
GGAGCGGATGGTAGGACCACTTGCCGTTGTAGGAGAAGTCGGCCCCTTGCTTGCAAAGGCAGATGACGGCGAAGGAATGGTCGGACAGCAATCCGGACTACTGGACTCGGTACACCAATCTACAGCGTACCAAGCACGCACTCGTTCGGAACTACCTCCAGGGCTGGTTCGCAATGTACCGATCATGGGCCGGCCGGCTTGTCTACATGGATACTCATGCGGGCAGAGGGAAACACCGAGGCGGCCAACTGGGCTCACCCCTCTTGGCTTTGCGCACGTTGCTTCGGCACAAGTTTCGCGCCCGTATCCTGCGGAGGTGCGAGGTCGTCTTCAACTTCATCGAGTTAGACAAGCGTAACCTACGATACCTGAGGAAGCAGACCAACAAGCTGGGACAGCTCCCATCGAATGTGCGCGTGGAGACGATTCATGGTGACTCCTTCAAGGTCCTCACCCAATGGATCGGCGATACGAGGGAGAATGGGGACGACCGGGCTCCTGCGTTCGTTTTCGTGGATCCCTATGGCTTCAAGATGCCTGGCTCAGTTCTCAGGGAGCTCATGGGGCTTCCACGCGTGGAACTGTTCGTGAATGTGATGTGGCGAGAGCTGAACATGGCGATTCACCGGCGAAGAGAACGTGGTGTAGCCAGAACTCTGGACTTGCTGTTCGATGGCATGCCCTGGAGGAAGCGGATTGCGTCATCCCATTTCGACGGGCGCGCCGAGCAAGCCCTCAGCCTGTTCCGGGAGGTTACCGGCGCCCGATGGGCGACCTACATCCGAATGCCCGGACGAAACGGGGCGATACGCTACCATCTGGTTCACCTGACAAACCACGATGCGGGGCGAGACCTGATGAAGAAGTGCATCTGGGAAGCATGTCCAGTTGGCGGCTACTATGTCCGACGTGCGGAAGGTAGCTCGCGGCACTTCGCGATCACACGGGAGCCTGACCTCGTGCCTCTGCGCGAGTGGGTGTTGGCGAAGCTGGATTCGCGCAAGAGGCGGTGGTGGGATTTGCTGGAAGACATCAGGCCCGAGATCTGGCAGGAATGCCAAGTCAACAGGTTGATCTACTCGATGCACCGGCGCGGTATAATCCGGGCCGACAGATACGATGGGAATTTCGGCCCCAAGGCGAACCCTCGCCTGTACTTGAGCCACAGCCGTCCGAACGAACCGATGAGATGAAGACACGGATCGAGTGGACCGAGGCTACTTGGAACCCGACGACCGGCTGCACGAAGGTCAGTCTCGGATGCCAACACTGCTACGCTGAGCGGATGGCGCACCGCCTCCAAGCCATGGGACAGGCCCGGTACCGGCACGGATTCCGCATCACCGCACACGAAGAGGCCCTCGAGCTCCCGCTGAAATGGCGTCGACCCCGGATGGTCTTCGTCAACTCGATGAGCGACCTCTTCCATGAGGATCTGCCTCTGGACTTCATCCAGCGCGTCTTTGCCGTCATGGTCGAGGCCCATCGTCATACCTTTCAGATCCTCACGAAGCGAGCCAGGCGCCTTGTCCGCGTCATGGATCGTCTGCCCTGGGCGCAGAACATCTGGATGGGTGTCAGTGTTGAGAACGCAGACTATCTGTGGCGCATTGAACAGCTTCGCCGCGTGCCTGCCTGCCTGCGCTTCCTCTCGCTAGAACCCCTGCTGGGTCCGATCAACGAGTTGCCACTTGACGGGATAGACTGGGTCATCGTAGGAGGAGAGTCCGGCCCGAAGGCACGACCGATGAACGCTGACTGGTGTCGCTCGATTCGCGATCAGTGTGTGAGTGCGGGTGTGCCGTTCTTCTTTAAGCAATGGGGCGGCACCAACAAGAAGGCGGCCGGGCGACTCTTGGATGGCAGGATCTGGGACGAGTTCCCGAGTGCTCGCGCGCTGCCGGACGAAGGATCGCTCTTCTGACCTCAGGCCACGTGTGCTGTATGACACGGAGGTGACACGGATGGCCCCTGATGGCGTTGCGTTCACAAGAGGCGAGCTGAAGCGTACGGCGGATAGTCGTTCGTGGCGTCGAGGCGAGGAGTACTTCTCCTCCGGGCACGTCTACTCCTTGCTCCAGGATGGCGAAGTGATCTTCGCGAAGGTCTGGGGAACCCGCGACTACCGAGTCCGGCTGTGGGTCGAAGGTGGCGAGGTCCAGGGGGAGTGCTCATGCCCGATGGGCGATGCTTACGTCTTCTGCAAGCATTGCGTGGCCGTCGGATTGGCGTATCTGGAAGGCGGTACCGACGATGTAGATGAAGAAGGGGAGTCGGCGAGCCCCAAGGCCAAAGGGCGCCGCCGCAAGGCCGCGCGGCCGCGAGTGACCCTCGACGACGTCCGTCGGTACCTTGCTGGACAGAACAAGACCAAGCTGGTGGAGATCATCGTACGGCAGGCAACGGAGGACGACCGGTTGCGCGAATCGTTGTTCATGAAGGTCGCGCGGGATCGCCCGGAAGGGCCGGACGTGGCCACGTTCCGTGAGGCGATCGACAACGCAACTGACACCGGCGGCTTCGTGGACTACCACTCGGCCTACGGCTTCGCCAGAGGGATTGACGAGGTCGTCACTTCCATCGCCGATCTTCTGGAAGACGGGCATGCCGACGCGACGATCGAGCTGGCCGAGCACGCGCTGGCCCGGTGTGAGGACGCCCTGGGCGCCATGGACGATTCGGATGGCGAGATGACCGGTATCATCGAACGTCTCGGGGAGTTGCACCACGCCGCGTGCGTGGTGGCCAAACCCGACCCCGAGGCGCTGGCTCGGCGCCTGTTCGCGTGGGAGCTGAAGACGGATTGGGACACGTTCTACGGTGCGGCCGAAGGCTATGCGGATGTGCTTGGCCAGGCGGGCCTGGCCGTGTACCGCAAGCTCGCCCAAGGCGAGTGGGACAAGGTCCCCGCGTTAGGCCCGGGCCAGGACAGGCGGAGCTTCGGGGGACATCGGTTCCGGCTGACGTCCATCATGGAGTCCTTGGCGCGCGTTGACGGTGATGTCGAGGCACTGGTGGCCGTTAAGCAGCGCGATCTGTCTTCACCGTACCATTACCTTCAGATCGCCGAGATATACAAGGGAGCCAAGCAGTCAAACAAGGCCCTCGAGTGGGCCGAGAATGGGCTGAAGGCCTTTCCGGACCGCCCTGACAACAGGCTGAGGGAGTTTCTTGCCGCCGAGTACCATCGCCGCAAGCGACGTGATGAAGCGATGGCGTTGATATGGGCGGAGTTCGCCGAGCGCCCTTCCCTGGAGACCTACCAGCTTCTCAAGCAGCATGCCAATCGCGTCAAGCAGTGGCCGACGTGGCGCGAGAAGGCGCTTGCGCACATCCGTCAGGAGATCGCCGAGGCCAAGAAGGGCTTGAAGAAGGGCAGGCCGCGTCGGTACATGCCAACCAATCACTCCACGTTGGTCGAGATCTTCCTGTGGGAGAAGGACGGTAACGCCGCCTGGCGGGAGGCCCGGGCCGGCGGATGCTCGGATCGCCTTTGGATGCAATTGGCCAGGCTCCGGGAGAAGGACCATCCCGCCGACGCGCTCGAGGTCTACAAGGCTCGGGTCGACCCGATCGTTCAGCGGACGAACAACGAGGCCTACCGCGAAGCCGTCAGACTGATCCGAAAGACCCGCCAACTGAGCAAGCGCCTCGGACAGACAAAGGAGTTCAAAGCCTACCTCGAAGCCATTCGGGCCACCCACAAGCGCAAGCGAAACTTCATGAAGTTGTTGGATCGGATGAAGTAGGTGGCGAACGCGCGGGATCACACGTAGGCAGCTGTGAAGGAACCGTCGATTCGACACTGCAATGTGGCCATCGAGCGGGTATACTCAACAAGGGTGTTGGACCAAGTTCGGAGGACGAGCCATGCAGGAAGATGGCGTGCTGCAAAGGGCGTTGATCTTGCTGTTTGAGGTCATCCCGGCAGGCTCGCAGGTTATCCTGTTCGGCTCACGGGCCACGGGGCGGGCGCACTCGGACAGCGACTACGATTTCCTCGTCGTGGAACCCGAAGTCACCAACCGATTCGATGAGATGGCCCGACTCTCCGCGATCCTGGGATCGGCCATGATCCCGGCCGACGTGGTGGTGGTC
>CAYMLO010000314.1:0-4021 GCA_964390905.1 uncultured Planctomycetales bacterium
CAATGAGGCATGTGGATAACGGGTCAGGCCTTGACCGGAGCAGCCCACCCGCAGCGCTTCATGTGCCGTGGGGCAACCCGGCCTGAGCTGATGTGCGTCGAATGTTGGGGTGTCCGGGATCGACGGGTGTTGCACGGCCTGTTTGATTGAGTTCCAGGCGCAGGCGATCAGAAGGGGGCGCGCCGTGTTGGATCGTCAGCGCAAGCGCGGTAGGCGGTTCAGTCGTAGGCTGGCAGAGCGATGAGCTACACGGTTCTGGCGCGAAAGTACCGAAGCCGGACGTTCGACGAGATCGTCGGTCAGGAGCCCATCGCCACCACGCTGAAGAACGCCGTAAGCACCGGCCGGGTCCACCACGGCTACCTGTTCTGTGGCACGCGCGGCGTGGGCAAGACGTCGATGGCGCGGATTCTGGCCAAGGCGTTGAACTGCCTGAAGGCCGACGCCCCCACCCCCACCCCCTGCGGAGAGTGCGAGCTGTGCCTGGCCGTGGCGGAGGGCAACGACATCGACGTCGTCGAGATCGACGCCGCCAGCAACACGGGCGTGGACAACATTCGGGAGCTGCGAAGCAACACGGTCTATCGACCCGCCCGGGCGCGGTTCAAAGTCTACATCATCGACGAGGTCCACATGCTGAGTCAGGGCGCCTTCAACGCCCTGCTCAAGACGCTCGAGGAACCGCCCGACCACGTGAAGTTCATCTTCGCGACCACCGAGCCACAGCGCGTCCTGGCCACCATCCAAAGTCGATGCCAGCGGTTCGATTTCCGCAGCATCAGCATCGACAAGATCGCCGGCCAGTTGGAAATGATCCTCGAGGCCGAGAAGATCGAGGTCGATGATGCCGTCATCCGACGCGTCGCACGACTGGCCAACGGATCGATGCGGGACGCGCTGTCGCTGCTAGACCAGCTACTCAGTCTGGGCAGCGACAAGTTGTCGGTCGATCTGATCGACCAGATCCTGCCCGCGCCACACGATGAGCTGCTGGCCGAGTTGGTCGATCGCCTCGCTGCCAACGACGCCGCGGGGGCGCTGGATGGGCTGGCCCGGTGCCTGAACGAGGGACACAGCCTCGAACGGATCTGCAGTGCGCTGATCGACTATTTCCGGCAGTTGATGGTCATCGCCGTCTGCGGGCCCCAGACCGAGTTGTTGGACGTCTCCGATCCCGTCCGCGAACGGTTGGCGGGGCAGGCAGCCCGGTTTGACGCGGCCGCGTTCACGTACATGATCGCCGTGGCTGAGGAACTGAGGCGGAGTGTCCGTTTCAGCGGGTCGGGACGCGCCCTGACCGAAGCGGCGATCGTGCGGTTGGCGTCCATGGAACGGTTCACCGCGATCGAGACGCTACTGGCCAGACTGGAGAGTGGCAACGTCGCACCCAGGCCCCTCGATGGGGGTGCGGCGGAAAAAAAAACGGGGCAGGTCGCGCGGGCCCCGGGCGGGCGAAGCGCGGGCGTTCGACGACGCGGAAGGCAGGGCGCCGTAGATGAAGCAAGACCAGCGCCCTCGGCCGGAGCCCGCGCAGCGCGACCAAGATCGGCTGGGGAGTTCGGACAGGAGCGTGCGCCCGCCCAACCGGCGCCACAACCGATCGTGAGGAATCGTGTGGCGTCCGTGAGCGGCGACGAGCGCCGCGAGGCCCTCGCCGAACCGGTGGTCAAGAAGACGCTGGAGCTGTTCGACGGCGAGTTGGCCAACGTTGAAAAAGCGCCGCCCCAGGTCCCGGGAGAGCCCGCAAGCGAACCCGATTCAGGGGACTAACCAGGCAGGCATCGGAGGCGAGACGATCATGTTCAAGGGTCTGGGCAATCTCGGCGGCCTGATGAAGCAGGCGATGCAGATGAAGGAGCGTATGGCCGAGGTACAGGCCGAGCTCGAGCAGCAGACGCACGAGGCGAGCAGCGGCGGCGGGATGGTGACGGCCAAGGTGAACGGACGCGGAGACCTGCTGGACATCAAGATCAGTCCGGAGGCCGTCCAGCCCGATGACGTCGAGATGCTCGAGGAGTTGGTCAAGGCGGCGATCTGCGCCGCGAGCAAGCAGGCGCAGGACGCAGCGAAGCAGGCGCTCGGCGAGGTCACGGGCGGCCTGAACCTGCCCGGCTTGGACGCCATGTTGGGCGGCGGGAAGTAGCCGCGGCCGCCGCTGGCTGGCTGTGAGCGGACGAACGGCGGCCGGCCGACGGGCCGGTCGTTGTCATTTGGCGCCAAACCGATCGCGGGCCAGGAGGCCGGAACATGGGTGCACACGTCACCGAATCACTCGCGCAACTGCAGGCTGAGTTCCAGAAGTTGCCCGGTATCGGACCTCGCAGCGCAGAGCGGATCACGTTTCATCTGCTCAAGGTGCCCGAGGAGGAGGCGATGGCACTGGCCCAGGCCATCCAGGACGTCAAAATGAAAATCCGCCCCTGTTCCGTATGCTATAATCTAACGGAGACTGACCCATGTCGCATTTGCACGGACCCGCGTCGCGATCAGAGTCAGATCGTGGTCGTTGAGCAGCCCAAGGATGTCCTGATGCTCGAGGCCACCGGCGTGATTCGCGGCGTCTATCACGTGCTGATGGGACACCTGGCCCCGCTGGACGGCGTCGAGCCGGACGATCTGACCATTGACGCCCTGGTTCGGCGAATCCAAAAAGGTGGGGTCAAAGAGGTGGTGCTGGCCACCAATCCGACGATGGAGGGGGATGGAACGGCCATGTACATCCGCAGCCTACTGGCCGATACCGACGTCGAGACGTCTCGTCTGGCCAGAGGCTTGCCGACCGGGGCACAGATGGAATACGCCACCAAAGCCATGTTGGCGGACGCCATCGAGGAGCGGCGGCCCATGTGAAGCGCTGTTGCGTCCCGTTCGTGAATGCATCGGCCGGACATCCGTGAGCGGATCGAACCGGCATGACGGGCTCGGCTGAACACGCTCAGCAACGATATGTCGCAGTACTTGTCCCAGATTGTCTCCCAGGTCCTCCGGCAGGAGCAGCGGCTCACGCCTCAGCTGATCCAGTCGATGGACATCCTGCAGTTGCCGCTGCTGGCCTTCGAACAGCGGCTGCAACAGGAGATGGAGAGCAACCCTGCCCTGGAGGTCGAGCAACCCGCTGCGGAAACCTCGTCGGAAGAGACGACAACAGAAGCCGATACCAGAAACGACGGTGACCCGGACGACGGCTTCAGCCGTCTCGAAGACCTGAGCAACGAGTACGACTTCGATTCGGGGGATCGATCCTACCTGGCCTCCTCGCGTTTTGCCGGTGAGCGCGATGCGAAGATGGACGCGATGGCCAACACGGCCAGCCGGCCGATATCTCTGCAAGAGTACCTCGTCCAACAGTGGGCCCTCGTGGAGGAACCGCCCGAGGTCAGGCGCGCCGGCGAGGTGATCATCTACCAGATCGACGAAGACGGCTACCTCAGGACGCCGCTGGAGGACATCACCACCTCCGTTTCCCCGCCGCTGTCCATGGACGTGGTGGAGGAGGCGCTGGTAGCGGTTCAGGATCTCGAGCCGACAGGGATCGGCGCCCACGACTTGAGGGAGTGCCTACTCCTGCAGCTCGAAGCCTTGCCAGGCCGCCACGATCTGGAGGAACGCATCGTTCGCCACCACCTGGAGGATATTGAGAAGAACCGTTTCCCTGCAGTGGCCAAGGCCCTGGGATGCGAGATCGAAGACGTCAAAGAAGCGGTCGCCAACCTCGGCAAGCTCCACCCGCGTCCTGGCATGCTGATCACCGAGCACGAGGTGCCCCGCATCATGCCAGACGTCATCGTCGAGTACGACGAGACCAGCGACAACGGGTACGACGTACGGCTGGCCTGGGGGAATACGCCGCGGCTGAGGATATCCCCGTACGTCCGTCGACTGCTCAAGGCCAGCAAGGAGGATCGGGCCGTCCGCGACTTCCTGCGAAGAAACATCGAGGCGGCTTCGGCCATCATCGACGCCGTCCAGTACCGTCAGGACCGCCTGCTGGAGGTCGCCAAGATCGTCGTCGACCGACAGA
>CAYMLO010000315.1:0-4011 GCA_964390905.1 uncultured Planctomycetales bacterium
GGGTGGGCTGCTCCGGTCAAGGCCTGACCCGTTATCCACATGCCTCATTGCATGGGACCCAACCCTCAACACCTCCGTGCATCGAAGCGGCTGAAACGCCCTGAACCTCATGGATGCGTTCGGCCCCGCATAACCGGTTTTCGGGTCACCCGCCGAAACGGGATCAGGGCACCGGTAGCGCCCCACCTAGCACGGCCTTTTTTCGTCACCCCAGCGATCTTGGCTCACCCGACCGGCAGCGAAGGTCCATTCAAAGAATCGGACACGTCGTCCAAAGCGGGTTCTACCGGCCGGGGATAAGCGTCTCCTGTACTGCCTTCTGTCGGACCGTCTCGACGTCCGTTCGCTCGATGATGATGTCACGCAGCGGGCGGTCCTGATCATCGACCTTCGCCTGGCCAATCCGCCGGAGCGTCTCCAGCGACTCTTCGCCGACCACTTTGGCGAAGGCCGTGTATTTCCAGTCCCACGGCTTGATCCGGCGCATGCAGATGAAGAACTGACAGCTCGCCGAATCCGGATCCTTGCCGGCCAGTGACATGCCGACCGTTCCTTCCTCGAACGGGGTGTCGTTGAACTCGGCCTTGATCGTCTTGCCGTCCTTGCGCATTCCCGAACCGTCGTTGTTCGGGTCGCCCCCCAGCGACGCCACGCCCGTGAAGACCCGGAAGAACGTCGTCCGCGTGTAGAATCCCTGCGACACGAGCTCGAGGAAATTGGCCACGTGGTTCGGTGCCTTGTCGTACAGGAGCCGGAGTCTCAGCTTGCCCATGTTCGTGGTGATGACTACGTCTTTGAGGGGTCGGACCTCGATCCTCAGCGTATTTGACTTGATCTGGCCGCCGTACGGACGCCACTGCAGCAGATACAGCCCCGACCGCCGCAGCGCCAAGTAATGGTGACTCATCTCGACACGGACGCCCACGACCGCTTTGGGGCCAAGCGTTACCGGCGGTACCGCGCTGGGCGGTCGAAACATCACCTCGTCGCCCGACTCGACTCCCCGCCCGTCGATGATGGACAGGGCACGGAACTTCTGGCCGCTAAACACGTGCTCGAGCGGCAGACCCATGTGGAGGTTTTCGGTCGGGGCCGGATCGACGTCGGGCATCTCGAGCGTCACCGGCTGATCCGAGGTATTGTAGAGCACGAAATCGATCCAGATCGGCTTGCCCGTATGCATGTGGGCTCGCTCGGCCGCGATGACCGCCCGGACGCTCTCGAGGGCCTCATGCCCGTGGATCGGCTGGTTGGCAGGGGGGGGCGCGTCCTGAGCCTGAGCAGCACCCACCAACGCAGAGATCATCACGCATGTGAAGTATCTCAAGGCCTATGATCCTCCAGCAGCTTGCCTCGGCCTGGCTCGAAGCCCAGCGGTTCGCTGCCAGTCTGCCCGTCAGGACGAAACGCCCCGTGCCCCGGACCCCATAGGCCCGACGGTTGGGGCAGGGGGGTACTATATCACAGCCCCCGCACCCCGACAACCGACGCAAGATTCGCCCGAGGGAGCCGCCGCCCCGGGAAGGACCGGCCCGGTCAGCTCGGGTCTTCGGCGGGGATCATACAGACGTCCTGCACCCGGTTGCTGCACATCCAACCGACGTCGGCGGTCCCGGTCGGTGCGTCCGGATGGCCGATCCGCCAGACATACAGGCAGCTGCGACGGTCGTTCACCGCGACGATTCGATCGCCTAGCCACCACGCCTGCCGCAGCCGGTCCCCATCGGCGACGTACCGTTCCACCACCGTGTCACCGAGC
Source organism: uncultured Planctomycetales bacterium (assembly GCA_964390905.1). Classification (GTDB taxonomy): domain Bacteria; phylum Planctomycetota; class Phycisphaerae; order UBA1845; family JAFGLZ01; genus JAFGLZ01. The sequence continues at coordinate 1,760 of CAYMLO010000315.1, forward strand.
ATCAGCTCCTTGACCGCATCCGAGTCGTCCGTCAGGCCCAACCGATCGATGCCCATCACCGAGGCCGCATGGACGGATCGGCAGGGCGCCGCGCCCCCGGAGTAGACCACTTCGCAGCCATTCGGCCGATCGATGGGCCAGCGGAGGACTTGTCCGTTCTCGTTGCCAGCGAAGACCGCGTCGCCGCCGACAACCAGCGACGTGATTCGCACGATGTTGCCTGCGTACGTGGTCGGGATGGCGCGTTCCAGGTCGTCGCCAGCCAGACACACGACGACGTCGTCGACCGACAACCAGACGCGGCCCTGTGCGTCGGTCTGGACGTGTCGGACGGCATCGGCGGCTCGGGTCATGTCGGTCAGGAGCAACGTGCCCTCGCCGGAAGGGTCCAGCGGCCACATGCACAGCCCGAGCTCGGAATGCGTGGCCAGCAGACGCCATCCCCTCAGCCCCACGCTGTTAATTCCGCCGCGGATCGTTCGGCCCGCCTGCTGCTCCCACGCCCACTGGGACCGCACCTCTCCGCTGGCGGGGTCTAGAAGCCCTACTGCCGACGCGCCGCCCACCGCCAGGACCCGCTCGCCGTCGGCTTCCGTCAGCAGGCGCACCGATCGGAGCGCACCACCTGGCAGATCCACACGTTGTCTGTGCGAGGGACGCTCGGGTGCATCGGGGTCCAGCCAGACCACCTCGTCACCGGCCACCACCACCAGCGACGCGCACCGCTCCGAGGTCGGGCTGCAGCGCGTCAAGCTGCGGTATAGCGGGCCTCGTTGGTCCTGGCCGAATTGCCGGATCAGCTCGCCCACGGACACGCCGGGAGATCCCTCGGTCATCTTCTGGAGTCGAGCCAGTGTCTGCTCGACCTCTTCGAGGTGCTCGCGTCGAGCCGCCGCCGCCGCCTCGCGGAGTTGTCTCTGGAGGGTGAGTCGATCTCGCTGGACGGCGGTCCGTTCGGCCTCGACCTGGATGGACTCAAGGGCAGACGACGTGAAGCGCCCGCGCACCTCACCGGTTAGCCGCAGACCCGCCGAGAAGCATGCTGCCTCCGTGGCCTGATGGATCGCTGCCTCGAAGGCCTCGGCATCCTCGCCCTCGACCAGCTTGGCTGCGGTGTGCGTGCGGGCCCAATCCGTCAATCCACGATGGACGCTATCGGCCAGGTAGTCGTGCAGGGACGACAGCGTGCCGCGAGGCCCCGTCCCCAGCACCGTCGATCGGAACGCCGTCAGGTCGGCAGCTTGGTCCGACATGGCCACGGCCATCTGAAGCGACGCATCGCACAAGTAGTCGTCCGACGAGGTGAGTGAACGGGCCTCGAACGTGAACGAGAGGGGCGTGGCGCGGACGAACAGGACTTCCTCCGTATCGCCCGCGGCGATCTGGCCTCCGGCAGGCACGATCGTCAACCCGCCTTCCGGGCCGACCACCAGCCCCGTCCAGCCAGGGGCTACCTGAAACGCACGACTCAGCAGGCCGAACAGCGCGTCTTTCGGGACGACTGCCGCGATCAGGCTTGGATCATCTGTCAGGTGCGACGCATCAAACGCGTTTACGCTCATGGTTCCACCCCCTTGAACGTCGTCGGCTCTGGCTCGGGTCTCTGCGACTCGGACAGGTTACTTGCCCGTCGCGTCGAACTTCTCGAACCGCGCCAGGTCGCCTGGCTTGACCGACGGCTGCGTGGCCTCGAGGACGGCCAGCACGTCCGCCATCGTGATCGGTCGCGGATCGCTGCCCGCCACGGATTCCAGAAACGGTCGCGTGGCGGCCTGCGACGCGATGTTCTTGATGTCCGCTCCGCTGTAGCCCTCCAGCAGGTCGCAGAGCCGGCCCAGGTCGACGTCGTCGGCCAGCGGGCGACTGGCCAGGTACATCTCCAACATCCTGTGGCGCGCCGGCGCGTCCGGCAGGGGGATGTATACCTTCGTGTCCAGCCGACCGGGTCGGAGCATCGCTTCGTCCAGCATCCACGGCTTGTTCGTTGCCCCAATGAACAGGAGCGCCCGGGCCGCAGACCGATCGAACCCCTCCAGCTCTTGCAGGATCTGCGGAACGACCCGCTGCATCACCGTCGAGCTGCCGCTCTGCCGCCGCGGGACCAGCGCTTCCACCTCGTCGATGAAGATCACGCTCTTGTCCTGCGCCTTGGCCGCCTCAAACAACTTCTGAACGTTCTGCTCGGCCTCACCCACCCACTTGCTCATGATCTGGGCCGGGCTGATCACGAAGAACGTCGCGTCCAGCTCGTG
>CAYMLO010000316.1:0-3947 GCA_964390905.1 uncultured Planctomycetales bacterium
GCCAACCATCTGGCCTCTCGGATTTCGAACATGCCCATGTATCCTCCCAATGCCCATATGCCCGTGCAGCTGGTCATGGACAGCTCGGGTTCAGGATCCTCTCTGTTTTTGCTGCCCAGACTAGCCCCGCAGACAGCGCGCAATACACCTTACTTCCTCGCGCTAGGACCGTCGGCACACGGCGTGCCACGCTCGCTATCATATGCAACTGGTTTCCTCTCTGTTGCTTATGTCGAATCCAGCCCGCCGGAGCTGGATTCCTCGATGGGTCAGCTTTGACACATCACGGGCCGCTTCCAGCACCAAGTTCATTCCGCGAAATGGATTAACACGCCAGGTTGCAGATGAAACAAATTGTCGCACATCTGCATTCTGTCCATGCCCGGAGCGGGGTCGGGGTTGGCTGTGGCGATCGCCTGAGCTCTAGACCGGACGACCGCTCTACCCGGACTGTAGCACATCATCCGCATGCAACACGCCTGCGTGAGAATCCCTTCAAGAAGCACGTATTTGCGCCTTGCGCTGTCGCATTTAATCTGGTATCACAACGCGCATGGACGCCCCGGAAGGCACGGAGGCTGAGCTGCGACGAGTGATTGATCTCGCCCTGCGCGGCCAACTGACCGAAGCCCAGGTCCGTCGCGTCCATCGACTGGGTCCGGAGGCGGTGGCTCTGATCATCCTGGCGACCACGCGGCGGACGCCTCCAACGCTGCCGGTGGACCCGCACGCGGATCATCGAGGACAAGAGGTTTTTCGATGAGGCGTTTGCAGGGGTGCTGATCACCGACTTCTGGGCGGCGTACGGCTCGGTCGAGGCGGAGGACCGGCGGCACTGCCTGGCCCACCCGCTGCGCGTATTGGAGACGGTGGATCAGCGGAATGACTTGGCGGCCTGGCGGGCGTCTGTCAAGAAGCTGCGTCGGCTGGTGCGGGACGGGATCCGGTTGCGTGAGCGGCCGGACTTCACGCCGGGGCGGTACGTCCGTCGGGCCACGGCCCTGACCCGACCGTTGTGCGTGCTGGCCCATGCGGCCTACCCGGACCCGGACGCGGACACCACAGCTTCGGTCGAACCGTACCCCATTGGAGGAATTCGAGTCGACGATTCGAGTCGGAGGGGAGCGTTTGGCAAGGCTGACGTCGGGGTTAGAATCTCAGATGGAGCAAGAGCCGTTGGAGCGGGAGATGCATTCGGCCGTCGGTCACGTTCAAGCGTTTGCCGAGCACGTCGATGTGGGCCTGAACGAGGCGGACCGCCAAACGCGTCGAGCGGTTACCTTCGGGCTGCTCAAGCGCGTGGCAGCGGAGGGGAATCAGGCCGGGGATCGGGGAAGGAGGGATCTGGAGCGGGGCGCGGGCTCGTCCAGCCCAACAAACGAAACCTGTCCTGCTTTTCCTCTCTCCGGAATCAACGCTGTGACTCTCGCAGGGCGTCGGCCACGATGAGTGCGGCGGTCTCAACGTCGTCGTCACTGATCTCATGGCACGTTACGAGTCGGAGCCATTGGCCGGACGGCGCATCCCACGGACCGGTGATGCCCAATCCCCGTTGGGCACATCTGGCGACCAGTCCCTTACCGTCGACCCTCTCAGGATCCAACAACAGATCGATGATGTTCGTGTAGACGGGATAAGCGAGGCTGATTCCTTCCTGCTCTTCCAGCAGGCTTCCCAATCGCGTCGCTCGGCGGTGATCGTCAGGGGTGCGAGACGGCATGTCGCGCAACGCCACCAAGCCGGCGGCGGCCATGATGCCGGGCTTGTGCATGCCGCCGCCCAGCATTCGGCGGAACTCCCGCGCACGGGCGATCACGCCTTTCGAGCCAACGACCAAGGACCCGAACGGCGCTCCCAACCCCTTTGACAAACACACCTGCACGGTGTCGGCTCCCGCTGTGAGGTCGGCCACGGTTTGGCCCATCGCGACAGCGGCATTGAATATCCTGGCTCCATCTACATGCAACTTCAGACCGTGCTCGCGTGCCACCCTTGCAAGGTTGGCTGCAACATCTGCCCCCCAGGGCATCCCTCCTCTCAACGCATGCGTGTTCTCGACACAGATGACGGCTGGTGTCTGGCCATCGCTGTAGCAGGGAAGCAGGCGCTGGTGCACCATCTCGCCGGTCAACACCCCATCCGTCTCGATCGGGACCAGTCTGCATCCGGCCAATCGCTCGAATCCGTTCACCTCGGAAGAGATGATGTGTGTGTAGGGATCCGCAATCAGCGCGCAACCGGGACGCGAGATCGTCAGCAGACTGACGATGTTGCCCATCGTTCCGCTGCAGACAAATAGCGCGTCCTCTCTCTCAAAGAGGGCGGCACAAGTCTCCTCCAATTCGAGAACCACGGGGTCTTCATCGGCCAGGGCGTCCCCGCCAACCTCGGCGTCCGCCATCGCGCGGCGCATCTCCTCCGTCGGACGATTGTGGATATCACTCCGCAAGTCGATCTTGTACTTGTTCAAGGGCATGTGAGCAGGTCAGGTGGGTCAAGACCCAGCCTACGACACTCTCCGGTCTCGTTTGGCAAAGACTCTCATAGCGTACGGATCAAGTTTCGGGGGGCAGGCCAGGCGGGTCAACATCCGCCCTTCGGCATTCCTTCCTCACCATCGAGAAGGTGGGTAGGCAGAAGTTGGAAGGCAGACGGCAGAGGAGGCCCCCTGTGCATCGAGAAGGCGGGGCAGGACCCGCCCAACGTCACGCGAGTGGTGCGTCGAGACACTTCCTACGTCAGGATGGGGTGCGAGGTGGGCGCGACCGTTTCGGCCGAACCGCACCGCGTTGGAGGAACTCGAGCCCAAGATTCGAGTTGCACGAGATCGGTTGGCAAAGCTGACGTCGGGGCTAAAATCTCGGATGCAGCAAGAGCCGTTGGCGCGGGATAGGAGAGCGAGCCATGCGAAACGCTGGTACAGCGGTCTTGGGGTTCATCTGCGTGTGGGGCGCCCCATGTGCGGCACAGGTCGCCGAGTGGAACATCCTCAAGCCCGCTTCGGCGCCGCGAGCCTATACGGTGGCCGCAGCGGAGTTTCAGAAATACTACGAAGCCGTGACCGGCTCGCGACTCACCGTCGTCTCCGAGCCGACCGCGTCAAACCTCGTGGTGATCGGCGCCGACGGTGTGAACCGCTTCTGCCGTGAGGCGGTGGAACAGAAGATCATCGCTCCGTTGGACCTCGGTGTGGACACGGATGCTTACCGGATCCGTTCGGCCCAGAAGGACGGTCGGCGGTTCCTGTTTCTGGCGGGCGGCAGCGGGCGCGGGACGCTCTACGCGGTCTACGACTTCTTCGAACGGCGGGCGGGATGCCGCTATTTCTGGGACGGCGAGGTCATCCCGAAACAGGCGACCATCAACATGGGCGGGCTCGACGTGACCGAGTCCCCGCGTTTTGCCTACCGCGGTATCCGTTACTTCGCGCACCGCAGTCTCGACCGGTTCCAGGCCGAACACTGGGGTCCGAAGCAATGGGAGCGCGAAATCGACTGGCTGCTCAAGAAGCGCCTCAACCTCTTCATGTTGCGCATCGGCATGGACGACGTGTACCAGAAGGCTTTTCCCGATATCGTTCCGTATCCGCCGGATGACGCGCCGCTGCCCGAGGCGGTCGCGCGCTCTTACGACGACCGGACGACTGCGTGGCCGTTGCGTTACCGGGGCGAGCTCCGCAGGCACATCCTGCAATACGCGCGTGACCGCGGGCTGATTCATCCGGAAGACACGGGCACCATGACCCACTGGTACAGCCGCACGCCCAAGGCGTTTCTCGAGTCGGTCAAGCCCGCCTTCATGCCGCAGTCCAGCGGGGCTTATCGTGGGAACCCGACGGGCGCCGTTTGGGACATCCGTGACGACGCCAATCTCGATAACTACTGGAAGCTCACGCAGGCGCACATCCAGGCCTACGGCCGGCCTGAGATGTTTCACACCATCGGACT
>CAYMLO010000317.1:0-3903 GCA_964390905.1 uncultured Planctomycetales bacterium
CAGCGTACATGGCCAGCTATTCATCGAAGGTATTTCGACAGCCTGTTACGGTCGGACCTCTGATGGGGCCGCCGGAGGTGTCGGGGTCCGGTTGCCTGCAACAGCAGTCTTGTGGGCTTGCCGGGGTGTGGTTGGGTTGATATGCTTGCTGCGTGGACCTGCGTGGTGTCACGTGGCTCGAGGGAAGGTGGTTGTCGATGAACCAGGACGGATCAAGCCAGCAAGAGGCAACGCCCGCCGAAGCGAAGGTCGATTCCTGGGAGGGCGTGCCGCCGGAGTGCGGGACGCCGCGGTCATGGACCCCATTGTGGTTCGCACTGCTCGGGTTTGCGGTGTGGGTCGGGATCCTGCTGGTTCTGTTGGTCATTCGTTTCCGCACATCGGTGGTGTGAGGGGGCGCGAAGACCTACGCGTGTCCCTGTCGAATCGAGACCCATCCGTCGTCCCATGGCCTGCCGCCCGGGCAAGACACCGTAGGCGCTCATGAGCGACCCCAACACGCCCCACGAATCCGACCCCGTCTGGCAACGCAATCTGGATGCACTCCGGACCGTTGATGCCGATCTGGCCGACTGCCTGGCGGCACTGAAGATCCCGGCTGGAGCAACATTCGCCACGGGCCGCGACGGCGCCCCGACCTACAAGCTGCGTACCCCCGACGGCGAGCAGTGGTTGGGCCACACCTCCATGCCGACCGTCAGCGGACCCGCGCTGCTACGCAACTTCGATCCGGGCGACGGCAATGTCGTGCTGGTGGGGACCGGTCAGGGCGTCGAGGCCCGGCTGCTGTGCGAACGGCTCCGGGCGAACCAGGCGGTCTTCGTCTTGGCGGAGGACCCCGCGACGCTGGCACTTGTCCTGCGGGTGCACGATCTGGCCGGCCCCCTTAGGCGGGGACGATTGATTCTGATCGTCGGCGAAGACCTCGGCCGATCGCTCGTTCGCTTTCTGATCGATCGCCCGGGCTACCTGCCCCCCGAACGGATGCTCGGTTGGCCCTGGCTGGCTCCGTCGGGCACGGATGCGGCGAGGTTCCTGGTGCAGCGATCGGCCACCGAGGTAACACACCAGCGCGCAGCCGCGCTCTCGTCGGTGATCGAGGATCTGGGCGAACGCTATGACGACCCGGCGCCGTTGCCGGACCGACCCCGTTGTCTGGTCGTCTGTCCCCACGTCGAGCAGGCGATCTGCGGGTTCGCAGACGACGTCCTGGCCGGCCTGGGGGAGCTGGAGTGGCCGACTGCGTCTTGGCTGGGCAGCACACCTCGGGCGCGGCACCCCCTTGCCTTGGCCCATCTGATCGCCGAGTTCGGTCCCGACATGGTCATCCTCATCGATGCGGTTCGGGGTCAGCTCACCCAAGTCCTGCCCGCCAAGATGCCGCTGGCGAGCTGGATCACGCCCTGGGCAAGGCTCGGGCCGACTGCCATCGAGGGCATCGGACCGACCGACCGGGTCTTCGCGCTGACCCCCGGGGTCCGGAACCGACTGATCGATGCCGGTCTGTCACGATCGCGGGCGGTTTGGCTTGGACCGGCCGTGACGCGCGCGCCGGAGGGCGAGATCGTCTGCGATCACCCGCCCGAATACGACGTCGTTGCCATCGCCGACGCGTCGCCGCTGGACCCATCGGCACAGGGCCTGACCCTCGAAAGCCACCTGGCCGTGTGGACGGCCGCCCGAAAGCAGATCGAAGAGCAAGCTGACCGCTACACCGATGATCAAGTCGAGCGGGTCCTCGAGCAGGCCGAGTCCAGGACGGGCGCAGCCTTGGGCGACCCGGAGCTCCGCCAGGAGTTCTGCGATCGGATCAACGCCGCGTTGGCCCAGACGCTGGTGCGGCGGGCGGCGTTTGAGGCCGTACTCCGGGCCGGCGTCAAGCTGTGCATTTGGGGACGTGGCTGGGAGAAGTACGAGTCATTGGCGGATGCATGCCGAGGCCCCCTGGCCCCCCGCGACCGCGCCGCCGTCTACGCCTCGGCCAGGACAGCCCTCCACGTGGACGTCACCGGCAACACCAGCGCAGAACTCCTGACGGCCGCCGCTGCCGGTGCCGCCGTGATCGCCCGGGCCCACCCAACCGACACGGATCCCAACGGCTTGACCCAGATGCTGGAACCTGGCAAGGAGTTGCTGATCTTCAAGCGTCACAGCGGGCTCATCGGTCATCTGAAGCGCCTGCTGGACGATGACCCAACCCGTCGCGAGATGATCACGCGTGCCCGACGCAAGCTAGCCGAGCAGCACACGATGGCCCACCGGCTAACCACCTTGAGGTCCGTGCTGACCCAAACCCGGACCCCGGAACCCGGACCCCGGAACCCGGACCTCTAACCCCTACCCATACGCCGCCTCATACAGCCCCAGCAGATCATCTCGCGTACACTTGCGCGGATTGAGCGCGTGACAGCCATCCTCGTAGGCCTTGTCGGCCAAGTCCGGAAGGCCCTCGCGCGAGACCCCCGCCGCCGAGAGCGATGCGGGAAGACCGATGTCCGAACGCAATTGCTCGATCGCGGCGATGAACGCGTCGATGGCCTCGTCGCTTCCGGTGCCCTCAGACGCTCCGGTCCCGGGTCTCGGCGGGCGGAAGTAGTGGGCGGCGCGGAGGTAGGCCTCCCGGGCGGCATCGCGGTTGAACCGGACCACGTGCGGTAGCACCAGGGCGTTGGCCAGCCCGTGCTGCATGTTCAACTCGGTGCCGAGCGGATGGGCGAGTGAGTGGGTAGCTCCCAAGCCCTTCTGGAACGCGATCGCGCCCATCATCGAGGCCATCAGCATGTGGTGACGGGCGATGAGGTCCTTGCCGTCGGCGACGGCCTGTCGAAGATTGGCGGCCACCAGGGCGATGCCCTGTAGCCCGATCGCGTCGCACATCGGGTGATAGCCGACGGCGGCCACCGCCTCCAGGTTGTGGCTCAGTGCGTCCATGCCCGTGGACGCGGTCAGATGCGGCGGCAGGCCGACGGTGAGCGCCGGGTCGCAGATGGCCACGTTCGGCATCAGGTGCGGGCTGCAGATGACGACCTTGCGTGCGACCTCCCCGATGGTGATCACGGCGCTCCGGCCCACTTCGCTGCCCGTCCCCGCGGTGGTCGGCAGGGCGATCATGGGCGGCATCTCGCTGCGGATCCGCGAGGCCCCGTCGCGGGCGTCGTCGTAGGTGATCAACGGCGCGGCATGCGTGCTGCGGAGCCGGATGGCCTTGCCGACGTCGATCGCGCTGCCCCCGCCGACGGCCACGATGATGTCGCAGTCGTCGTACTTGAGCGCCGACGCGCCCGCCTCGACGTGTTCGTCGGTCGGGTTCGGCTCGACCCCGCTGAAGACCGCGAACTGCCGCCGCGCGTCGTCCAGCGCGCGACGGACCTGCGCGAACGCTTCCGTGTTCACCAGCCCCGCGTCCGTGACGACCAGCGGTCGCGACGCGCCCAACTCGGCGATCCGCTGGCCCAGTCTGTCCACCGCACCCACACCGAAATCGATCGTCGTCGGAAACGAAAACGTCGTGACGGCTGGGGTGTTCATGGCAAACCCACCTTTCGTGTCCTGGCTTTGAGCACATTATGACGCGGGAGGCAAGACCCGCACGCGCTGACCTTCGATCTGCAAGCGGCCCTGGCCGAACAGGCTGATGGCCTCCGGATAGATCTCGCGCTCGACGGCCTGGACGCGATCCGCCAGCGTGTCCGGCGTGTCGTCCGGTTCGATCGCGACGGCCCGCTGCAGGATGATCGGGCCGGCGTCATATTCGTTGTTGACGAAGTGGACGGTCGCGCCGGTCACCTTGCAGCCGTGCGCCAGGACGGCTTCGTAGACGTGATGGCCGTAGAACCCCTTGCCGCCGAAACTCGGCAGCAGCGCCGGGTGCACGTTCATGACCCGGTCCAGGTATCGGTCGGG
>CAYMLO010000318.1:0-3742 GCA_964390905.1 uncultured Planctomycetales bacterium
TAAGGAGCGCCCTTGGAAAGGGCGTGTGCCCCAAAAGGGTACCGGGGGTTCGAATCCCCCCCTCTCCGTTTTCGAGCGGTCGCTCGAAAACAGAGCAGGTGAGCAGTCGAACAGGAGAACAGGTGAGAAGCGTCTGATCCCTATCAGCGCCTTCCCCTGCAGCATCGATGCATCCGCTCACCTGCGGTCACCTGATCTCCTGCTCACCTGCTCCTTCTCATCGGCGAAACAAGCCCTTGTTCCCCTGGCAGCGCCCAGCGGAGAGCAACGAGATCAGGGGAGTTGCCTGTTGGGGCCAGAGTCTGTCTATTGGTCGGCAAGACTTGTCCGTCTACAGGAGTTCTAACGTGATGCGTCCTTCTTGGCTTGCCGTATGGGCCGTTGTGGTCATGGCTGGTTTGGCGCAGGCTGAGGTCCGCGCCGGGGGGTCGGCTCCCATCGCCCGGACCGGCGTGACAACGCGCCCCGTGCAGGTGAGGGGCATCTTTCCCCACATGACGGTCATGGCTCCAGGCGTTGGCAGCCGGAGCGAGACGGGCATCGGCGCGCTGATCCCCTGGGCCGACAAGCTGTGGGCGATCGGTTACGTCGCCCACATCCGCGGCGAAGGGATCGGCCTGTACGAAATCAGCGAAGACATGACGATGCGGCTGCACCCGGCATCGGTCACGGGGACGTTCGCCAACCGCATGGTCCATTGGGAATCCAAGCAGGTCTTCATCGGCCCGCACGCCATCGACCCGAACGGGCACGTCCGGACGATCGACGCGCTCAGGCGACATCGGCTGACGGCGACGATGCGGCATCTGTCGGCCCCGCGGGAGAAGGTCTACTTCCTGACGATGGAAGGGCTGATGTTCGAGGTCGACGTCAAGACGCTGAAGGCAAGGCAGCTCGCCAACCTGGTCAAGGAGCTCGAGCTCCCGCCAGACACGAAGCCCCATTTCAAGGGCGCCCACACCGCCCAGGGCCGGGTCCTCGTCGCCAACAACACCTACGAAGAACCGGAGTTCCTCGGCAAGCGCGAAGCGGGACGCCTGGCCGAGTGGGACGGCAAGGCATGGCGGATCGTCGAGCGCAACCCGTTCGTCGAGGTGTCGGGCAAGCAGAACCCCCGGCCCGGCAGCCGCTACGGCAACACGCTCTTCGCGACCGGCTGGAGCCGGTCGTCGGTCATCCTCCGCGTGCTTCACGGAGGAAAGTGGTCGCGCTACCTGCTGCCCAAGGCCAGCCATTCGTTTGACCACACCTGGAACACCGAATGGATGCGAATCCGGGAGGCCCAAACCGAGCGCTACCTGATGGACGTGCACGGCATGTTCTACGACTTACCGCCGTTCGTGTACGGCGGCAGGATCTGGGGCGTTCGCCCGATCTGCACGCACCTTCGGATCGTGCCGGACTTCTGCCACTGGCGGGGTCTGTTCGTCATGGCGGGCGATCAGACGGACAACGCGGTGGGCCAACCGCAGTCCGGCCTCTGGTTCGGTCAGATCGACGATCTCTGGCGGATGGGAAAGCCCGCCGGCTGGGGCGGCCCGTGGTGGGAGACCCCGCTGGAGGCGGGCGCGGTGTCCGACCCCTTCCTCATGACGGGCTTCGACAAGAAGGTGGTGCACCTGTCGCACGACGCCGGCCGTGCGGTCCGGTTCGACGTGGAGGTCGACTTCCTCGGCAACGGAACGTGGAAGCCGTACAAGGCCATCACGGTCCCCCCAAGGGGGTACATCCACCACACCTTCCCCGACGGCTTCTCTGCGCACTGGGTCCGGATCCGCGTGGACTCGGCCTGCACAGCGACCGCATACTTCATCTACCACTAGCGCCGTTTCCGGTCAGTCAGTTTCGTGCCTGGAGGTCGGGCGCGCTGTTGCGCCGGCGCAAGATGAGGTATCCTGCTGCCGGTCTAGCGGTCTGTCTTCTGGAGAAGCGTCATGAGCATCCGACGGGCGATAACGGCAATTCTTGTCGCCACATGGGCGACGGCGTGTTGCGCCGAGGACGGAGCCGGGCAAACCGACAAGCTCAGGATCATTGCGTTCGGCGCGCATCCTGACGACTGCGAGATCAAGGCGGGCGGCGTAGCGGCCCTGTGGGCCGCCGCGGGACATCATGTAAAGTTCGTCTCGTTGACGAACGGGGACATCGGTCATTGGCGAATGGCGGGCGGCCCGCTCGCCAAGCGGCGAACGGCCGAGTGCGAGGCGGCGGCCAAGATCCTGGGCATCACGACTGAGGTGCTGGACAACCACGACGGCGAGCTGATGCCGACGTTGGAGAATCGCCGGAAGGTCGTACGTCTGATCCGGGAGTGGAAGGCCGACATTGTGCTGACCCACCGGCCGAACGACTACCACCCGGATCATCGATACACCGGGATCCTGGTTCAAGACGCCGCGTACATGGTCACCGTGCCGTTCTTCTGCCCGGACGTCCCTCATCTCAAGGCCAACCCGGTGTTCCTGTACTTCGCGGACCACTTCCAGAAGCCCTGTCCCTTTCAGCCCGATGCGGTGGTGGCGATCGATGCCGTGATCGCTAGGAAGCTCGACGCGGTAACGCAGATGGAATCGCAATTCCTCGAAGGGGGCGTGAGCGGACATCCCGGCAGGATCCCGAAGGACGACGCCGATCGGGCGGCGCGCCGCAAGGCGGTCCGAGCGCACTTCGAGCGCCGGTTCGCGGCGTGGAGCAAGCGGCACCGGTCGAAGCTGATCGAGACGTACGGCAAGGAGCGAGGCGGGAACGTGCGCTTCGCCGAGGCGTTTGAGGTCTGTGAGTACGGGCGACGCCCGGCGGCCGAAGAGCTCAAGCGGCTCTTCCCGTCGCTCGGCAAGTAGGCCCCGGACGTGGCGGAAAGGAGAACGTGTTGTGAAAGGCTCACCAACAGGTGCAATGTGGCTCGGGATCTTGGTGGCCGGTCTGGCCATGGTTCGGCTCTCCAAGGCGGGAGCGTCCCAGCAGCGCCTCTCGGAAGAGCGGATCAAGGCCGTGACGGCCATGCTCCCCGAGCGGCCCGCTGGCTTCGGGCGCCCCATCTCGGACCGAAAGGCCTGGAACGCGCTGGCGAAACACAAGGCCTACAAGAACGTCATCCCCGGGGCCGTCAAGATTCTCAGTACGCCCATCCCCGACCAGCCCGACGATCTCTTCCTGGACTTCTCGCGCACGGGCAACCGCACGCGCTGGCAGGCGGTCGCTGGACGCCGTCGGAGCCGCATCCCCACGCTGGTCCTCGCCGAATGCCTGGAGAACAAGGGGCGCTTCGTGGCGGCGTTCGAGGAGATCATCCGTGCGGTCTGCGCCGAGCGGACGTGGGTCATGCCCGCGCACGATCGAACCTTGAGGAACTTCAAGGGCGAGGCCATCGACATCGACCTGGCCTCCGCCGCGATGGGCTGGAACCTGGCCATGGCCGACTACCTGTTAGGCGACAAGCTCGGCGCCGAAACTCGTCAGCTGATCCGCGACAACGTCCGCCGGCGCATCCTCGATCCCTACCGGGACATGGCGACGGGCAAACGGAAGATCAACTGGTGGATGCGGACGACGAACAACTGGAACGCCGTCTGTCTGGCGGGCGTCACCGGTGCGGCGCTGGCCCAGATCGAGTCGCCCAAGGAGCGGGCATTCTTCGTCGTGGCCGCTGAGGCGTACTCGAAGAACTTCCTGGCAGGCTTCACCCCCGACGGCTACTGCTCCGAGGGGCTCGGCTACTGGAACTACGGGTTCGGCCACTACG
>CAYMLO010000319.1:0-3633 GCA_964390905.1 uncultured Planctomycetales bacterium
CCAGAAGCACGAGAAACCGCGGTCGCCGTGGGCGGTGGGAATCGGACGGGCGCTCGCCAGCCTCCAGCGAATGCCGTCTGGCGAAGCTGCCAGGTAGTACGCCTTGCCGAGCATAGGATTCTTCTTGGGGTCCAGGCCCCGAACCGGTTTGAGCTTGACGGTCATCTTGTACTTCTCGCTGGGGCCGGTGGTGTGGGGATCGATGAACACCGACGAGAGGCCCGCTTGCGAGAACGCGTACTGCAGATCGTCGTTCGGAAAGATGATGTTGTTCTTACGACTCCCCTTCCAGTCGCAAACACCCAACTCGGGCTTCGCCCAATGGATGCCGTCGCGCGACTCGGCATAGCAGATGATTCGGGAGTACCGCGCCTTCCAGATATCGTTGGTGGTTATCACAGTGTAGTACATCCGGTAGACCTCTCCGTCGCGGATGACCAGCGGCCTTCCGGTCAGGCCGATGCCGGGACTTCCGGTCAAGCCGCAATCGGTCGATCTCTCACCAGAGGCGGTTTCCCAGGGGCGGTCTGCCACCAGAAGCGGCTCGCCGGTGGGAATCGCTTCGTTCATGGTCATCGTCACGCCGGTCATTCGCTCGATGAGGTAGTCGTCGCGTCCGTCTTCGGCCCAGGGGCCGAGAAAGAGCTGCCGGTTCGAGCCGATGGTATGGGCTTCCCCACCGACAACCGTTCCCGTGAGCGCAAGCAGCCCGGTAAGACCGTAGAAAAGCCGCGCCAAGTCCTTCGTCCTGACCCTTGTCATTTGGTACTCCATTCTGATGTCAATCTCGCTCTCAACGGACTACCTGTCCCCGCCGCCGACCTACTTACGCTGTGTCGTCCTGAGGAAGGCCTGAGGAATCCGGTAGCCCCGGATGAAGGGTCTGTTGGCGGGGGCCTCTGCCGTGGTGATGTACTGCGCGGCATAGACGGAACCGTCCGGCAGTTCGACCCAGCCAGAGTAGCCCCAGTCCGGTCGGGTCGGATGTTTGTCGTCGTCGATAATGGTCGCCAATGCACCGGCCGTCATCGGACCGTCAAGAGGTGTGGGCAACAGCGCCATCTTCTGCGTCTCGAGATAGACGCCGAAACAGTGTCCCGGCTGAGGTGGGCCGACGCGCGTCGTCAGCATGACGTGGCCGGAACTCAACAGACCGACGTCGGGTCGTCCGGCGTAGATCCACGGTCCGCTTCCGCAGAGCGGTCCCCACGTCCGCCCACCGTCTCGTGAGATGGCCTTCAGGCCGTTCCTGACGCCAGGCTCGTCGTCACGCATGTAGCAGACGACTTCACCGGTCTCGAGCTCGACGAAGTCTCCTTCGTTCGGCTGGCGTTTCGCGTGCTTGGCCACGGTGACGGGCCCCGACCACGTCTTGCCGTTGTCGGTCGAGCGATAGGCCAACTGGTACTGCCGCCACTTGTCCTGTGGATCGAAGCGTGTGATGCCGATCAGCAGCGTGCCGTCGCGGAGCTGCGCGACGCTCGGCACGATACCATTCTTGATAGAGGTCTTCTCCGGCCCGGCCCACGTTCGGCCGTTGTCGCGGCTTCGGTACAACCAGATCACGGCATTGTTGTTGGTCCAGCGGCCGTGCACGCCGGGCGGCGGATTCTGGGGGATGCAGTCGACCGCCAACAGCAGCGACTTGTCCTTCAGCCGCAGAATGCGCGAGCAGTTGAGCCAACCGTCTCGGCGTCGATTCGTCAGCTCGGCCACCACCGTGCGCTCGCTCCAGGTCCTGCCATGGTCCGAACTGGTTCGGGTCACGATGGTCGATACCGGGCCGCCGCCGTGGCTGTCGGACTCCTGGTACGCGACCACCAGATCACCGTTGGCGGCGATGGCCAAATCCGGCCAGCTTTCGTGCAGCTTGTCGTTCCGCGAAACGACGTTCTGCTCAATCCGCGAGGCCTGCTTGAGCAGCTCTGCGACCGATCCGCAGTACTTCAACGGCGTTCTCGGCGGCTTGATGGTCTTCGGACTGCCCAGCTCTTTCAGAAGCCGCCAGTTCGGCTCGATCCCGTATTCGCGCGTGCAGAAGAAGTTGAACAGGTAGACGCCGTCGCTGCGGGCCTTCCAGAGATTCAGCGCCTCGTTACGGTAGTCATCGCCCGTCATTCGTAGCAGCGGTCTTACTTGGGCATCGTAGATCTTCCGTTCGGCTGCGTTCGCGGGCCAGACGTTGTGAGTGGAGACCTCGATTGACCCGTAGATCGGGATGTTGGTGATCCGCGACTTGTAGGCCTCAACGTCAGGCGTACCCTCGCCGTTGCGCAGGAAGCGTGAGATGGTCAGGAAGTCGATCAGCCCTTCCTTGGCCCACGTGAAGGGGTCCATACCGTCCCGCTTGCAGAAGTCGGGCCGGTGCCATACCCGAGCGAACAGCAGCAGGGGTCGTCCGTGTCGCTTCGAAGCGGCCTGCACGGCCCGGCGCACGTTGCGCATGAACTGCGTTAGGATCTCGGTACCCGCCTGCTCCTGACCGGGGTTGAAGTGCCGCGGGAAGCGCATCCAATCCAACTCCAGCCCGTCCATACGATCGCCGTATCGGTCAAGGACGTCGCAGAGCCGTTCCAGCATGTGCGCCCGGACCTCCGGCACGGCGTAGTCGAGACCCCCACCGGACCATGCCTTCCGATCGGTGTGCCACTTGCGGTTCTTGTTCCAGAACTCCGGCATGAGCGGCGTGTCCTTCTCCGTGTGATGTACGTCGTTCATGCGATAGCTGAGAACGCACTCCATGCCTTCTTGCTTGATGGCCTCGACGAGGAACCTGATCGGATCGATGCCCTGCGACACGAGTGACCGGAGGTTCTTGCCGACATTTGCAGAGCAGCCCTTCATGTGCGCCGTATGGTGCCCTCGATCCCCGTACATGGGCACGGGCCCGCCGGGGTAGTACACGAGCCCGGCGTTCACACAGAGCACAAACGTATCCACCTGGGTGCCCGCCACCTCGGTCACTCTCCGTCGGAGCACCTGTCTGTCGACTGGTTCGCCGGGCCTGGCGTAGTTCGCGAAGATATTCCAGCCGTCGCTGTTGTAGAGGATTCGTCGCTTCGAGCCCGTTGCTGCGGCAGCGTTCTGGGCGATACACGTCGTCACCACTGCGGCAAGCAGTACGCAAGTCGAGGGCAGGTCGGACCAACGGCAGACCAAGCCAAACAGGATTGGGCGGGTGCAGTTCATCTTCATCGCAAGCTCCTTCTGTCGTTCCAACCCTATTTGTCAGCAGCGGCCATCATGTTACGCCGTGTCAGGCTTCGGCAACAGACGTTCTGCCACGATAACGACTTGTTCCTACCGGAAGCTTCGTCCTCATTGACGGCAAAGGACTTATGTGATTCCCCGCTTGAGGGAGTTCTTACGGCGCCTAGGAGCCCTTGGCAGAACCCCTACTCGGAACGACTGAACGGGAGCATACGACGGGAGTGCCTGGACCACATCATCGTCTTTGGGGAACGACATCTAAGGCGCGTGCTAGGATCGTATGTCGAGTACTACAATCGCTACCGCACGCATCTGTCGTTGGGCATGGACAGCCCTGACGGAAGATCGCCTCAGGAACCTTGTCGTGGAGTAACACTTCAGCCGTATGCAATCTGGCGCGCATGGAAAAATGTTGAGAAGTTT
>CAYMLO010000320.1:0-3483 GCA_964390905.1 uncultured Planctomycetales bacterium
CCACGATCGGACGTGGCAAACGCGACCCAGCCCTCCCGACTGGATGAGTTTGGCGGCCTGGGCATAGTGCTCGCCGCTTCGCTGCTGCGTGCCGACCTGGACGACCCGCTTGTGCTTTCGGGCGGCGTCGATCAGGCGACGGCCCTCGGCCACCACGTGCGTCATCGGCTTTTCGACGTAGACGTCCTTGCCGGCCTGACAGGCATGGATGGCGATGGGGGTGTGCCAGTGGTCGGGCGTGCCGACAAAGACGCCGTCGATGTCCTTTCGGTCGAGGACCTTGCGATAGTCCTGCACCAGCTCGCCCTTGCCCTCCGTGTGCTTTCGGGCGTCGGCCGCCCGGTCGAGGTTCGCATCGCAGAGGATGGGTACCTCGATGTTGGGCTCTTTGAGTAGCGTCTTGAGGTTGAACTGCCCTTGTCCGGATACCCCGATGAAGGCGAAGCGCGGTCGTTCGTTGGCTCCCAGCACGCCTCCGGAGGCGACGTTGGTCTGCGCGGCCCAAGCCGCGCCGGCCAAGCCTGCCGTCGCGTGTCCCGTAGAAGTGAGGAACTCTCGTCGATTGATGTGGTCTTCGGCTGCCATGGGGTGTACCTCCGCCAGTCTGGTCCCAGATGACCGTGCATGCGTTTGCGCCGCCGTGGCACGGGCGTCTCGCCCGTGATGGCTCATGCGGCGAGGCGCCCATGCTACGTGTTGGACGTCCGCAAGTACAGCGAAACGGAAGCCGAGTGGAAGAGATGTGCGCAGTCAGCGGTACCGAGCGCCACGGGGGATCAGTCGTCGACGGCGGGCTTTCCGCGCAATCGCTTCTTGAGGGCTTGGCGTCGCTTGTCGGCGAGGATCCGGTTCCGCGCGCTTCTCGGCATGGCGGTCGGGATTCGAGGGCGACGGCGACGGAACCGGCTGATCAGCTTTCGCCGAAGCTGTGCCAGGGCGATCTGCTTGTTGCGGACCTGGCTTCGCTCCTGCTGACAGACGACGACGAGTCCGGTCGGTCGGTGGCGAAGCCTGACGGCCGTCTCCCGCCGGTTGACGTGCTGTCCCCCCGGACCGCTGGCGCAAAAGGTGTCCACGACGCACTCGGCCAGGAGCTTCTCGTCGGTCTTGGGGATCAGGGGCTCCGACATGTCAGTTACCTTCCCGACGTTCGTCGGAGCGCGTGCGCCTGCGTTCAGTACTTCTGCGGAACGAAGGTCTGATCGGTGATCGGAGGACGCACGTATCCCATCCGTTCCTGTCGGGGCGGCAGCTCGATAGGCTCGGGCGTCAGATCCTCGTAGGGGATCACGGTGAGCAGGTGACTGATGCAGTTCAGGCGCGCCCGCTTCTTGTTGTCGGCTTCGACCACGTACCAGGGCGCCTGCTTGATGTCGGTGTAGGCGAACATCTCATCCTTGCTCTTGGAGTACTCCTCCCACCTCGCGCGGGACTCCAGGTCCATCGGGCTGAGCTTCCAGCGTTTTGTCGGGTCGTGGATGCGGCTCTGGAACCGGCGCTCCTGCTCCTCGTCGCTCACGCTGAACCAGTATTTGATCAGGATGATGCCGGAACGGATGAGCATGCGCTCGAACTCGGGACACGAGCGGAGGAACTCGCGATACTCGTCGTTGGTGCAGAAGTCCATCACCCGCTCGACGCCGGCGCGGTTGTACCAACTGCGGTCGAACAGGACCATCTCGCCCGCGGCCGGCAGGTGCGGGACGTACCGCTGGAAGTACCACTGCGTCTTCTCGCGCTCCGTCGGGGTGGCCAGGGCCACCACCCGGCAGACGCGAGGGTTCAGCCGCTGCGTGATCCGCTTGATCACGCCCCCCTTGCCCGCGGCGTCACGCCCTTCGAAGATGACGACGACCTTCAGGTCGTTATGCCTGATCCATTCCTGCAGCTTGACCAACTCCACCTGGAGCTGGGCCAGTTCTTTCTCGTATTCCTTGTTCGTCAGCTTCTTCGGCGTCTCTGCGGCCTCCTGGGTCGGCGGGTACTCGGCCTCTGCGACCGCCACCCCGACCTGCGCGGGCTGATCCGGCTTGTTCTTCTTGGTCTTGTTCTTCTTCTTGTCTTTGTTCTTCTTGGACATGATCAGGACCTCAGGGCCCGACGGCGAAATGCATGCGACCAGCTCGGCGCATATGATAGAATGTGCCCCGTCGTGACGCCAGGGCATCCTGGTGGAAGTTGTATCGGTTTTTGAGGGGGTTGTCTTGCGAAGAGGAGATCGACAATGAACGGCTCGAGCCGACGAGAGTTCCTGAAGTCTTCAGCAGCCGTAGCGGGAGCTTCCGTGTTGGGGGCGCCGGCCCTGGTACAGGGCGGGGCGAATGACCGGATCCGTGTGGGCGTGATCGGCATTCGTGGACGCGGGCGGGCGCTGATTCGGGGGCTGGACGAGCTGGCCAAGGAGAACGTCGAGATCGCCGCCTTCTGCGACTGCGACGAGAAGATCCTCAACCACCGCGCCGACGACTACGAGAAGAAGTCCGGCAAGAAGGTGGCCCGGCACGGAGACATGCGGAAGATCCTCGAAGACAAGTCCATCCACGCCGTCGCCTACGCCACGCCCAACCACTGGCACGCGCTGGGCGTGATCTGGGCCTGCCAGGCGGGCAAGGACGCCTACGTCGAGAAGCCCGGCTCGCACAACATCTTCGAGGGCCGCAAGATGGTTGAGGCGGCCCGCAAGTACAAGCGGATCGTCCAGCACGGCACGCAGTGTCGGGGCAGCGCGAACATCATCGAGGGCATCAAGAAAATGAAGGAGGGTGTCATCGGCCGGGTCTACATGGCCCGTGGCATCGCGTACAAGTTCCGCGGCAACCCGGGCCGGGAGAAGCCCAAGCCCACGCCGCGGGGCCTGAACTGGGACGCCTGGCAGGGCCCCGCCCAGGCGAAGCCGTACAGCGACTTCCGCCGGAACCGCCATCACATCATCTGGGACTACGGCTGCGGCGAGATCGGCAACCAGGGCGTGCACCAGTTGGACATCATGCGCTGGGGACTGGGTCTGGACACGCACCCGACGAAGGTCCAGTCGATGGGCGGCTGCTTCATCTACGAAAGCGACCAGCAGACCCCGGCCACGCAGACCTTCTCCTGTGAGTTCGGCGATCGCAAGATCCTGATCACGTTCGAGGTCCGCAACTACCTCACCAACGCCGAGGCGGGGATGGGCATCAAGTACCCGTTCGTCGACCACCACAACGTCGTCGGCGTGATCTTCTTGGGCACGAAGGGCTACATGATCATCCCCGACTACAGCAGCTACCACACGTTCCTGGGCCGGAAGCGCGAGCTGGGCCCGCACGCCTCGGTGGCCGGCCAGCCGATGATGGACACCGACCACGTCCGCAACTGGATCAACTGCATCCGCAGCCGGAAGCGCGAGGACCTCGCCGCCGAGATCGAGGAAGGCCATCTGTCCGCGGCCATCTGCCACCTGGCCAACATCGCCTACCGCACCGGCCGAACGCTCGACTTCGACCC
>CAYMLO010000321.1:0-3364 GCA_964390905.1 uncultured Planctomycetales bacterium
GTCCTCGGGGCCCTGGTCAAGAGGTGGCTGGCGGTGGCCGTCCGCAGGCTGACCGTCCGCAGGCTGCGCCGAGAGGGCAAGGGACGCGCCGTCCCACACGCTGCAACCGACGATTCGAATGCAGCGCCCGTCGCAGACCCGGAGGCTGAACTGACCGCTCGACTCGATCAGATCAACAGTCAGAACCAGCGACTGGTCGAGACCGTCATGGTGATTGTGTTGATCCTGGGGACGTGGGCGATCTGGGCGGACTCCTTGCCGGCCTTGGGCGCTTTGAGACGCGTGGAATTGTGGACTTACACAACAAAGGTCGCCACCGAGACACCGGGACCTGACGGCACTGCGATCCAGCAGATGGTAGACAAGATCGTACCGGTGACGCTGGCCGACCTGGGGCTCTGCGTGCTGGTCGTGATCCTCACGTTCGCAGCGACCAGGAACATCCCCGGCCTGCTGGAGGTCGCCGTGCTTCAGCGGATTCGCATGGATTCCGGTGCTCGGTACGCCACGACGGCAGTCCTGCGGTACATCATTGCCGTCGTGGGTGTCGTCCTGGCGTTCAAGATGCTGGGGGTGGGCTGGTCGAGCGTGCAGTGGCTCGTCGCGGCAATGACCGTGGGCCTGGGTTTCGGCCTACAGGAGATATTCGCCAATTTCGTCTCTGGCCTGATCATCCTCTTTGAGCGACCCATACGCATCGGCGATACGGTGACCGTTGGGGAGACCGCCGGGACCGTTACACGAATACGTATCCGCGCCACCACCATCACCGACTGGGACCGCAAGGAGCTGATCGTCCCGAACAAGGAGTTCGTCACGGGGCGGCTGGTCAACTGGTCGCTCTCGGACAGGGTACTCCGCGTGATCATGCGTGTGGGCATAGCCTACGGCTCGGACACGGAGCTGGCCGAGAAGGTCCTCTACGAGAAGGCCGCCGAACACCCTCTTGTCTTGAAAGACCCCGAGCCGCGCGTTCTGTTCTCCGCGTTCGGTGACAACTCGTTGAACTTCGAGCTTCGCGTGTATATCAGTGGCATCGAGCATTATCTCGAGGTCTGGCACGACCTGAACATGGCCATCGACAAGGCGTTCCGCAAGGCGGGTATCACCATCGCCTTCCCGCAGAGAGACACGCACCTGGACACGCTGGAGCCGCTGGAGATCCGCATTCTCCCGGCCGACGAGGTGCGCCCGGTCGGGAGCGTACAGCATACATCTCCGGCTGAATCGGTCAGGCCTGAAGTCCGACAAGGCGACACGGACGAGCCATGACGCGAATCGGGCAGGCCCTGCAGTTCATCAGGTCGCTCAGCGTGCAATCCCCGACAGGCTCAATCGCGTGTTCGTCCTGGTCAGGCGTCCACTCTCGAGGTTCCGGTAAGCGCCTATCACGATTCTGCAGTCACCGAGTGACAACTGTAGTGTGTTCTTCAGGCCACGGAAGCCGTCGCGAGAAACCCTACGGGTCGAACGGGCGATCGCCAGAACGAACGCGATAAGCATGGGGTGTCCATGCTCGGCCATCGCTTCGGCCAGTTGCCTGTTGGATGCCTCATCACCGGTACTGCACTCCCAGCCCTTATGGTCATCCATTTCCGCGAAGTCCCGATAGAGGTGGGAGTGGAAGTCGCCCACCGCCTGGTACTGGGGATACATGGCGCCCGTCGCGTCCAGGATAGCCCGCAGGCTGCGAGGATTGGGCGTTACGTAGTCGCTTCCACCTTCCGCCGAGAGCTGCGGCTGGGAGTGCATCACGTAAACGTACTTGGTCAGTTGAATACCGCTGCGAGGTTGTCGGCGGTGAATCTCGCGAACCATCCCGAGATTGATGCCATAGACCTCGTATCCCTTCCTGTGCCTGCCCTTGGGCGACAGGTAACCCTCCAGCGCCGAGACCACCATGCCCTCCAGGGCACGGGCGTCCAGCACGACCTCAACGTGAACCACCTCCTCTTCCAGTTGATCGTGCCACGGCAAAGACTCGTACCGAATCACCGGGACCTGGAGTTCCGGATCCCAGTCGACATCCTTTGCCAAGCCCATGAAATAATCCCACGCACGCCGGGATATTCTGTATCCGGACATCACTTGCAACTGCGATGAGCGATACTTAAATCGGGAGCAGATGGCTTCCGGCAGGCAGGACATCGTCTTGAGATACTTCTCCAGCCGCCGCAGATAGGTGCGCAGACCGCGGGCCGACCCTTCGCCCGCCAGGGCTTCCAGTGCTTCCGGCGGCTCGGCCGTCACGATCGTTTCCAGAAGAAGCCGCAGGTACTCCTGGCGTTTCGCAGGCTGGGTCGAGAACAGTTCCTCAATATCCGCACGAACCCGGTTGGCCAGTCTCTCTACTTTTGCTGTTGCCATATCGTCTTCAGCTACTCCCGGGGCTCTCCGCTTGAGACCCCCGGAACCGGAATCGGGAGTACGGTGCCGACTGATTCGTGGTCAATCTCCTAAGCCCATCGCCTGAACGCCACGGAATTATACACCTCCGCTCGCGGTCAATACGGTGGGTAGGGAGCCTTTACGAGCGCTCCCTACCCTATCATTTGCGCCGCCGACGAGGGGCCCGCCGAGGCCTACGACTTGACCTTGATGGTCTTGGCCTTGGCCTGCTCGGTCTTGGGCAGCGTCAGCGTCAGGACGCCGTCCTTGTACGCCGCGTCCACCTTGTCGGCGGCGACGTCGCCGGGCAGGACCATGTCCCTGCGAAAGCTCCCGAAGCGGCGCTCGGAGCGGCAGTAGCCTTCGGTCTTCTCCTCGGTCTGGTCCTTCTTCTCGCCCGTGATGCTCAGCGTATTGCCCTGGACTGAGATATTGATGTCGTCCGCCTTCATGCCCGGCAGTTCGGCCTTGACGGTGATGGAGTCCTTGCCTTCAGCAACCTCCATCGCCGGCCAGTACGTCCCGCGGTCTGCCCCCATCAGACCCCGGTCGCCGAAGAACCGACCGAACAGGTCGTCCATCTCGTCCCGCAGCCGTGCCAGTCCCGTTCCGAATCCATGTCTGTAAGGTACTAGATCCATGGTGTGTTCTCCTTTGCAGTGCCTTGGACCTTGTCCTTTCTCTATTGGGCCCCGACCTTCGGGTGTCCTGGAAGGAATCAAGCAAGACGCGTGCCAGAACTGATTTCGGCCAGCGGTTTACCATGCGATCGCCGCGTTGTTCCCGCCAGGATGGCCAGCCGAGCTTTGCTGTGACCGCCCAAGGCCCAGACTATGCCCTATCCAACTACACGCAGCAGGGCAACGGTGCGGATTTCGGGACGGGCATTCCGAGGCAATCGGAACGCAGGCCCCGAAAATGGCGATCCTCCCCTGCCCTGAAACCCGAACCGGCAGGTCATTCCTGCTTTGGCTCG
>CAYMLO010000322.1:0-3308 GCA_964390905.1 uncultured Planctomycetales bacterium
GTCGAGACGCTGTCGCAGCCGACGCCCGCCCTGCCATGGAACATCTATAACCTGTGTACGGAGCACGAGGCCGTCGATGAGATACGGCATGTGCAGTTTGGCATGGTGCTGACACTCGTGACCCTCGTGCTGTTGCTGAACGGCGCCGCGATCGTCGCGCGCGCCAGGATCTCCAAGAGGCTGAGAGCATGAGCGCGACCGTTGATGTACCCCTTGGGCGACGCATCCGTCCTTCTCGAAGGCCCGTTGTGGTCGGCGGAACGAAGCACCACGTGGAGGCCGAAGCGTTTTCGGTCTTCTACGGGCCGAAGCAGGCCGTCTGCGAGGTCTCGCTGGGAATCCGCGCCGGGCACGTTACGGCCATCATTGGCCCGAGCGGCTGCGGGAAGAGCACGCTGCTGCGGGCGATCAACCGCATGAACGATCTGATTCCCGGTTGCCGCACAGAAGGCAAGCTCATGCTGGACGGAGAGGACGTCTGCGATCCCTGGATCGACGTGACGTCGCTCCGACGGAGGGTGGGCATGGTCTTCCAGAAGCCCAATCCGTTTCCCAAGTCGGTGTACGACAATGTCGCGTACGGCGCTCGGATTCATGGGTTGCGCAGTCGACGGAGGCTCACCGAGATCGTCGAGCGGAGTCTGAGAAGGGCCGCCTTGTGGGACGAGGTCAAGGACAGGCTGAGGCTAAACGCGCTGGGGCTTTCCGGCGGCCAGCAGCAGCGTCTGTGCATCGCCCGAGCGATCGCCATCGAGCCGGAGATTCTCCTTATGGACGAGCCGACCTCCGCCCTCGACCCGCAGGCGACCACGCGCATCGAAGACCTGATCGGAGAACTACGCGGCGACTACACCGTCATCATCGTCACGCACAACATGCAGCAGGCGGCGCGCATCTCAGACTTCACGGCGTTTCTGTATGAAGGCGATCTGATAGAGTTCGGGCCGACCATGCAGATGTTCACGAGCCCGACCGAGAGGCGCACGGAAGACTACATCAGTGGGCGCTTTGGCTGATGTTGTGGGCCGAGGGATCGCGGCCCCTGTCCCGTATACTATAGCTGGTGTGAGCCCTGCGGGTGCATGCTCGGTCGGATGACGTCGGAGCATGCAAGGAGTTGAGCGATGGCGAAGTACGCGCTGGGTCTTCACTTCGGCACCCATAGCGTCAGCGCCGTGATCGTGGACGTGGCGACGGGTGAGCAAGCAAGTGCGGCCCAGGTGGACTACCCGAGCGGCGTGGAGGGCGTGATCGTCGACGAGGAGGTCCCCGACCTGGCTCGCCAGGTACCGGGCGACTACCGCAAGAGCATGGCGAAGTGTGTCCGCGCTGCACTGAAGAAGGGACCCAAGGCCAAACGCATCATAGGCATCGGTGTCTGCGCGACGGGGAGTACCCCCCTGCCAATCGACAAAGACTGCAGGCCGCTCGCCGACCAACCCATCTTTCAGGACGAGCCCAACGCCTACGCCTGGCTGTGTAAGGACCGCACCGGTTGCGCCGAGGCCGAGGAGATCACGAGGCTCGCCGCTCGGGAGCATCCCGAGTACCTGGTCAGCTGCGGCGGGGCCTACGGCAGCGACTGGTTCTGGAGCAAGGCACTGCGATGCATTCGTCAGTCGCCGGAGGTGATGGACGCCGCTGCGAGTTGGGTCGAGCTGGCAGACTACATCCCGGGGCTTCTGGTTGGGTGCGATTCGCCGACCGAACTGAAACGCAGCGTCGGCGCCGCCGGTCACAAGGCGATGTATCACGCCGATTGGGGACTGCCGTCGGCGAAGATGCTGGCCAAGCTCGATCCCAAGCCGAGGCTTGCCGAGCTTCGAAGTGAGAAGCTCTTCGAGCAGGCCCATACGTCCGACCAGCGTGCCGGGACGCTCAGCAAGAAATGGGCTGGCAAGCTCGGCCTGCAGCCTGGCGTTCCAGTGGCCGTCGGCGCGCTCGACGTGCACGCGGGCGCGCTCGGCGCGGGGATCGCGCCGGGGATCCTCGTCAAGGTCATTGGTGCGAGCGCCTGTGACATGATGGTCCATCCCAACACCGAACCACCAGCTGACATCGCCGAGCTCTCGGGCATCGTGGACGGCTCGGTCTTGCCGGGCTTCTTGACTCTGGAGGCGAGCCCTGCGGCAGTTGGCGATCTACTGGAGTGGTTCGTCCGGTACTTCGAGAACGGCAAACCCCGCGCGCACAAGCGGCTGGCCAAGCAGGCCGCCAAGCTC
The DNA here is from genome assembly GCA_964390905.1 of uncultured Planctomycetales bacterium. GTDB lineage: Bacteria > Planctomycetota > Phycisphaerae > UBA1845 > JAFGLZ01 > JAFGLZ01. Next base: position 2,223 of record CAYMLO010000322.1, read on the forward strand.
CAACCCGGCGCCAGTGGCTTGCTCGCCCTCGACTGGACCTCCGGCGGTCGAAGCGCACTGCACGAGGGTCAAGGGGCGGGGTTGTTGCTGGGGCAGACGCTGCACACCGCGCCGGCCGAGGTCTACCGCGCGCTAATCGAGGGCATAGGTTTCGGGGCGCGCATGATCATCGAGAGATTCGAAAAGGCCGGCGTGAGCGTCAACAAGGTCATCAGCTGCGACGACATGACCGGGAACATCGCGTTGGTCATGCAGATCTACGCCGACGCAAGCGGTCGGCGCATGCACGTCCTGCAGGCGGGCGAAACGCGCGTGCTGGGCGCGGCTATCCTCGGTGCCGTCGCCGCCGGCCCCGAGGCAGGCGGCTACGAGCGGATCGAGGAGGCCCAGGCCGCCATGGCCCGCCTGGAGCCCGTCGCGTACGAGCCCGATCCATCCGCACAAAGTACCTACGATCGCCTCTTCGCGCTGTACCGTCGGCTTCGGGACGCGTTTGGCACGCCGGGGTCATCAGGTGACATGCACGGCGTAATGAGGGACCTGATCGCCCTTCGCGACAGGGCACACTCCGGGGTGTGACCGAGGCTCAGGGGACGTCCAAACCGCGACGACGCAGACCCGACGCCTGCTCGAGTGGGCTACTCCGATATGTCTCGGCTAGCCAGAACAGGTTGGCCGCGGGATCCCACCTCAGGCTCATCATAGAAGTCGATCTTGTGCACGGGCATGACGACGGAGCTGACGATGTTGCCCAGGTGCGCAAGGATCCGTTTGAGGAATCTGAAGAGCAGGACGTAGGCCACTGCCGTACCGCACTCGGCGCCTCCCAGGAGTTCGCTGATGATGGCGTCGCACTGCTTCTCCAGCCTGTGGTTGGCCTCCTTGAGCTGACGCGCCGTCTCGACGTCCGCGTCCCCAAAGACGCTCGCCACGCTGGGGAAGGCGGCGGATATCTCATGGGACAGCCTGAGCGCCTGATCGTAGTACAGTCCCGGCTCGAGGTGCGAACAGGTCTGAAACACCTGAAAGATGTTCTTGGCGTAGTCGCCCAGTCGCTCGGCGTCCTTGGCCACGCTCATCAGGACC
>CAYMLO010000323.1:0-3304 GCA_964390905.1 uncultured Planctomycetales bacterium
GCGGAGCAGGTCCGGGTCAATCACGCTGACTGTCAGCCCGTCGAGCACTTCTGCCTTCTTGGGGAACCGACGGTCCTTCTTGCTGAGCGTCCGAACGACCAGGAACTGGAACGGCGACCGCGCCCTCGCACTGGTGGGGACTTGCTGCCGGGGGCCAAGCGGGGGGGCCATTCGCCTTCGGTCGGGTGCTTCGAGCGTTGCCCGGCGCTTCGTCTGAGACGTCCGCACCATCGGCACAAAACGGGTGGTCGCGGCCAGCGTCGGTGCCGCTGGTGAGGCGGGCTTCCGCGCGGCGCTCGTCTTCCGGGCAACCTCCGCGGGAGGCGTCGTCCCGGAAGGGGCGACGGGTACGGGATGCTTCTTGCCGATCCCGTCTGGTGCGGGGAGGGGCGGGCGACGATCGGAGGTCGCCGACGGCCGCAGGTCTGACGCAATCGGGCTTGAACGGGGCGGCGCCGTCGCACGAGCGGGCGCGGTGATTCTCGGTCGGGGTGGGTCCGCCACGGGGCGGGGCGCTCCGGGCGAAGGTGCCCGCGCGACACCGTCCGATGCGTCGGTTTCACGCTTGGGTGTGACGGGGGGGCGCGGCGGACGCCTCGGTTCGGCCGAGGGGGCCTTGGCCAATCGCGTATCGCGCGATGTCAGGGCCGCGTATCCCCTCCTCCGCCAGGCCAACCTGAGCGGCTCGATCACCGAAGCGTGATCGCGCTCGAGCCGGCGGATCAGATGTGGGGCAGAGGGATGGTCCGGCCGGATCTCCAACACGCGCATGAACAGCCGCCAGGCCTCGGCGTAATCACCACGATCGACGGCCTGGTGCGCCCGGTCTTCCCAATAGTTGGCGGCTTGCGGGGCCACGCGATCCATGGCCAACGCCAGCAACCGGCTCTGGGGGTTGGTCTGCGCCTCCTGGCAGTACAAGTCGTAGGCCCGGTGATACTCCCCACGTTGCTCGGCCAGCCTGCCCTGGCCGCCGCCGAATCCGCCGGCGCACCCGGCGACCAGGCCTGGAAGCGTCGAGACGAGCGATATGAGCCAGGTGCGGTGTCGGTGCACTACCTGATCCTCAGTGGACGGGCGCTTACGGTTGGCCTCCCATCCGGTTGCGGCCTTCCCGTCGACCCCAGCCCGTTGGCGCGACCGCCGGTCGCTGACGGTCGAGCGATCAGTGGGCGATCCAGCGGGTACGGTTCCGTGCTGAGGATTCGCGGGGCGATGACGCGCTGGACGAACCCTCGCGTTGTAGCTTTGACGTGCCCGCCGCGCCATCCGAACCTGATGTACGGTGACTTCCAGGGAAGGTTCACGACTTTGTTGTATTGCGCCATTTCTTGGCGGCTGAGCTTCATTGGCACGACGAAGCCGCGCAATCCGGCCGGTGGGCCTGATCCTCCATCAGCGTTGACGGCCAGGCTGGTCAGGATGCCATCGTGTTGACTGCATGTTGCGTAGAACCGCCCCCTCACGCGCTCCAGCGCCCTGGACAAATTCCGCTCAGCCGAGGCCGACGACGAGAACAAAACCACGCCGTCGACCCAGATGTTCTCGGGCAGCCGCTCGAGCGCCGAGATGATCAGCGCCGTGCCGGCCGACAATCCCATCAGGTAGATCTTGCCCTTCGGATACTCCCGTCGGGCCTCGATGATCCTGTCGGCCAGCTGGCGGGCCTTGCCCTTGCTCCGGGCCACCACCAGATGGTCGGCCCCCGGTCCCAGCCAGCTGCTCCATGCGAACGTCTCGAAGGCGCCGATGTAGCCGGCCCGTTCCAGCCCCCACCGGACCGAATGATTCGCGCCGAAATGGCCGGCCCCGTCCAAGAAGATCACCTTCGGCGATCGACTGGCGGGCTGGCAACCGACCGTGCAAGCGACCAGCAGGACCAGCGCCGCCTCGATCCCCCTCGCCGCCCAGTTGTCCAAGCGCTTGCGCACGGTGAACCGCTCCATATTCTGGACGGGCGTCGATACCCATCCGAGGCCGCCGAGCCAGCCACAAACCATCTATCCTAGCAGACTGCTGCCAGCGAGGGAACGCCGAAGGCAAGCGTTACTCGCTGCGGGGCCCGTGACAGAAGAGACGCGACCCGCATCAGAGACGCGACCGTGAGGGAGCGTTCAGTCAGACCGATTCTGCCTGGATCGGTCTGACCCGCACAGCGAACGACACGAGCCGCGGTGGATCTGCTGTCGCGTCCGATGTATGCAACCCGGGCACGCCAGCGTGACCGCTGGCGTGAACGCTCCCTGACGGTGGGGTCTCTGATGGGGGCGCCGGAGGTGTCGCGGACCCCTCGCTGCGGGTCGCGCCCCGCGTAGGCAATGGCATCTGGCGTTGACAGTGCTCGGGCGATGCGACACCATTTGCGCCTCGGACCCGTCCATTACAGGAGCGTCATCATGAGCAAGGTGGTCAACGTGGGGTTCTTGGGCTCGCAGTTCATCGGCACCATCCACGCCGAGTCATTCGCTTCCATGCCGGACGCCGAGGTCCTGGCGGTGGCCTCGCCGACACCCGGCAACGCCGACGCCTTCGCGAAGAAACACGGCATCCCGCACAGCTTCACCGACTACCACGACCTGCTGGTGATCGACGAGATCGACGTGGTCGTCGTCGGCATTCCCAATCACCTGCACTGCCAGGCCACGTGCGACATCGCCGCGGCCGGCAAGCACGTGATCTGCGAGAAGCCGCTGTGCATGACCCTCGCCGAAGCCGATCAGATGATCGACGCCTGTCGCAAGGCTGGCGTCAAGCTCATGTACGCCGAGGAGCTCTGCTTCACCCCCAAGTACGTTCGGCTCAAGCAGCTCCTGGACGAGGGCGCGTTGGGCAAGCCGCACCTGCTCAAGCAATGCGAGAAGCACGACGGCCCGCACGCCCCGCACTTCTGGGACGTCGACCGCAGCGGCGGCGGCGTGACGATGGACATGGGCTGTCACGCCATCGAGTTCTTCCGGTGGATGTTGGACCGTCCTCCAATCACCAGCGTCTATGCACAGATGGGCACGTACGTCCATGCCGACAAGACCCGGGGCGACGACAACAGCATCGTGATCGTGGAGTTCGAGGGCGGCTGCGTCGGCGTGGCCGAGGAAAGCTGGTGCAAGCTGGGCGGCATGGACGACCGCGCGGAGGTCCACGGCTCGGAGGGCGTCGCCTACGCCGACCTGCTGCACGGCAACGCGATCGAGACCTACAGCAAGCCCGGTTACGGCTACGCCGTCGAGAAGGCCGGCGACACGAAGGGCTGGACGTTCACCATCTATGAGGAAGGGTGGAACTACGGCTTCCCGCAGGAGATGGC
>CAYMLO010000324.1:0-3268 GCA_964390905.1 uncultured Planctomycetales bacterium
CTTTTTGCGCCGAGTGTTAGAAAAACTGCTCTGAGGACGCTGGTTTAAGGTCTAGCCACACTACCTTCTTCACGGACCAACCGTGTACATGGGGTCTATCTCATCCCGGTTTATCTGCTACTCTTGTTCCACTTCAACAACCACGCGGAAGCCCACGGTGTCATATCGGTGGGTGGGGTCGAGCATCCCAGGAAGCTGATAGCCAGCACGGCAATACCTTGGACCACAATCCCATGCGCCGCCACGGACAACATGACAGTGTCCTGAGGCCGGCCCCTTCGGGTCAACGGCAGCATCCGCAGTAGCCTGAGCTTCTGTGTACCAATCGGCACACCACTCCTCTACATTGCCATGCATGTCGAACAACCCCCAGGCATTAGGCTTCTTACGGGCTACGGGATGAGCATACTTCTCATTCTTCCTAATCGTGTTCTCGACATACCATCCATAGTCACCCAATCGCTCATAGTTGGGATCGTCGCCATAGTAGAATCGCGTGGATGCACCGCCTCGACATGCGTATTCCCACTCGGCCTCCGTGGGCAGCCGCACCACCCGCCCTATCTTGCGTGACATCGCCCGACAGAATGATACTGCCTCCTTCCACAAGACATGAGTGGCAGGATAGTTGGGGCCAGTCCTAACTTTCTTGCTTCCCTTCCACGGCTCGGAATGCATCAGCGCGAGCCACTGGGCCCGGGTCACCTCCGTAGTGCTGATGTAAAACGCCCTGCTAATGGCTACTTGGCGCTGTGGCCCCTCCGGTTTCGAGTCTTTGCTGTGACACTCATTGCGGCCTTTGTCCGACTCGGGTGAACCCATTAGGAATGTCCCAGCCGGCACTAGAGCGAGTCTCATCCTGACACCTTCGCCAAGTTCGATTGCGATCAAGTTTTTCGGTTTATCCACGCATCCTGTCGTCAACAGTAGAGAGGTAGACACCACAGAAGCCATGACTATCTGGCCGCCCTGCAACGAGATTCGCATGATCCAGGATCCTTTCACGCTTCTCTACTCAAGATCAACTATGGTCACGCAAGAATTTCGGACCACCAACTAACGAAGTACATTTCCGGAGACTCCGCCATCGTCCTTCTTACTTGGGTGGCCACTCGATCGTTCCTGCCTGAAGGTACTTTTCTGAAGGTGTTTGCCTAGCTGTCGCACCTCGTCCGATGGTTCCTCGCACCCCTCTGATTCTCGGTCCGAGTCTCATTTCATCACTGCCCCAGATGACATGCACATAGACATGTTCGCAGGCCGCCATTTCCTTCTTCTTCATCTTGTCAAAGACAGGTGTAAGCTGCCGCTGGGCCCACGTATCAATGATGAACAGGGCATGACCCATGTTCTGGATCTGGTGTTCAGGTGTTGTCTCTCGATCCTGGTTCTTAGTGCGGAGCATGAAATGCGGGAAGACGGTCATCAGTCTCTGCCATCGTGCGCCTCTCCAGAATCCGTAGGGACGTGGCTTCTTCAAGAACTCAGGAGATATGCCCCTGAATAGTCTGAGGTTGTATGCGCTCTTATGGGTACTCTCGATCATACAGGTGATTGGAATGAAAGCGACATGGGGGGTGAGGGCCTTTCCTCTGACCAAATCCCTCTTCAAGCGTGCGAGTTCCGGCCAGCCCCTCAGGTTATGACCAACGTACACAACCAAGTTGCAGCATTCTGGTCGGCCTTCTTTCCTCTTCGCCCTGATCACGTCAATCACGGATTTGACCATCGCTAGTCCTGCAGTCGTCGAGTCTTTCCGGAGGTCGACCTCGTACTGCGATACTGTCATCTGGTGTGAACTGAAAAGAAGGTCACGCGTCCTTCGCTTGGTGGGATGTTGCGTTTCCCTGGGATGTAGGGTCGCAAAAGGCTTCTCCTCAAGCCGTATATTCGGGATGTCGTTCCCGGCAAAACGATGTACACCGTCGTAGATCATCCTAAGGTCCTTCCGAAACTGATCATTCTGCTTGCGACTGAGGATGGCCCATCGCATCTTCTCGTATGCGTGCATCCGAATCGTTACCTCCCCACCGTCCTTCAGTGAGCCTTGCACGACAGTAATCCTGGTGCCTGAGGGGTCCACCCATCCAACCGGGTCACTCCCCACGTACTCATACAAACTCATGCCGTCAGCGTAGCCGAGGGGGTCTTGCTGCATGAACCGGCCGTGCCGGGAGTGGAGGTAGCGAGCGCGGTTGTAGATCAGGCCGAACTCCTTGTCGTGCATCAGGCCCTGGTGGCCGATGTCGCAGATGCCGTAGGTGGCCTCAGAGCTGTCGGCCGTCACGCGCTGGGATTCCAGAATCGCCGCGTGGCACATCACGTCGTTCGAGCCGGGGCTCTTGAAGATGGTTCGCTGGCCGTACGGGGTGTACTCGTACCGTTCGGCCAGGTCGCCGTCGGAGGCGACGATCGCCAGCACGTTGTAGTTGGCGTCCTGGAGGGCGTAGTAGGACGCATCCGAGGCGCCGGTCTCCAGGCAGTCGTTGTCCGTGCCCGGGTCGCCGTTGATCGCGATCTGGAGCAGTTCGTCGACGTACATCGGGCCCCACAGGTGCTGCGTGAGGACCCAGTCAGAACCGTTTCGCGTCTCGATCACGTTGTACCCCGCCTGGCCCGCCGGGGCCCGGCCGCTGTAGTAGTAGTGGTATTCGTTGTCCCAGTCGCCGGCGTTGTCGATGGCCTTGCCGATCCGCCGCCCGAGGCCATAATATGTTATTGTAGCAACTTGCGAGCCGATTTCCGGGTCTGTATTGCTGGAATCGCCGTCCCCGTCGGCGCCGGAGCCGTCGGAATAGGCCCGCTCGACCTTGACCAGGCGGTTCCAGGCATCGTGGCCAAGCCCCTGTCCACCTTAATTAGTGCTCCGTCCCCTTTTTTCCCTTTTTTCCCTTTTTTCTTTTTTAGGGCCCCGAAGGATGACGCCGAATAGATGTTTGAAAAAATCCCACTGACGTCCCGTTATCGACTTGACACAGGCTTGCTCATAGATGTCCCCCGAATTGAACTGAACGAGGGAAGTTGTGGACGTGCCACGTTGCACCCATTTCCATCCGCTACAGCGGTTGTCCTCCGTCCGGTTTTCCCTTCCGTCTCCTCAGCGTGGTGACGACATATGCCAGCAGTACTACTATGACCGCTCCCGCAGTGAAGATGACGATGGTAGCCGTGGAGGGCATCGTGTCACGTTTCGGTCTGGGACGGTTCCAGTTGACGACATCGTCGTCGGTGAAGTACTTCCGGTCGTCGCCCGGTGCAATCAGCAAGA
>CAYMLO010000325.1:0-3067 GCA_964390905.1 uncultured Planctomycetales bacterium
GTGGGGTCGGGTACCGAGCCTACTCCTTTGCGACAGGAGGAGGCCGACAAGATCGAAAGCGAAGTTCGTCGTCAGATCGATGCGATGCGGGGGCGATACGCGATTCGATACGCCCACTTGAGGCCTACCGCGTACACTCACATTGCCGACCACGGCGTGGCCTTGACGCTGCGGTACCTCTGTCCGGTTCGCAAGCGTCGGGGGTTTGCCCATCTAATCAATGAGGGCATCCTGGAGGATTTTGCCCGCACGGATTCAATCACACTAGCCTATCCGACCACTCGCTTCTATGACGCTTCGCGGGAAGGGAACTCTACTGGCCATGGTCGGCTGGCCGTCGGGATGGCCGCCGCCCCGGAGGTATCCGCCGAGAGGCAGGAAAATGGGCGGTGATCAAAGGCAATACGACGATTAGCGGGACAGGCAATCCCCCCGAGCCAGCTGGGCAAAGCCTTGCCCAAGCAGGTCCAAACGCCTGAGTGTTGCCCTGCCGCTGATCCCGCACGTCAGAGACGTGATCAGAGGATTGCATTCGTAGACGTAAGTGGCAAGATTGGGATTGCCCTGCCAAGTAGCGGGGCGGCTGTGTATCTCCGCCCGCAGTGTCACCATAGCGGCGATGAGCTTCAAAGGATCAGAGCCATGAACGATACCATACAGTCCGAAATCCACGGGCTTCTCAAGGCCAAGGACCTCGCTGGAATCAAGACCAGGATCGATGGAATGGAGTCTCACGAGCTGACCGATCTTCTGTCAAAGCTTGTGGCTGAGGATCTGGCGGTGGCCTTTCGGCTTCTTGCGAGGGAACACGCCGCGGACATCTTCGGCGACCTGCCCTTCGAGCAGAAAGAAGACCTCCTGGATGCCCTCTCATCAGAACACGTGGCAGAGATCCTCAACGACATGCCCCCTGACGAGCGAACCGAGTTGCTTGAGGAGCTACCAGGCGAACTGGCCCAGCGTCTGCTGGCTACTCTGAGGGGAGACCAGTCAGAGATCGCCCGCAGCCTGCTGAACTATCCCGAGGACAGCATCGGACGATTGATGACGCCGGAGTATGTGGCCGTTCGCCCTGATTGGACAATGGACCGGGTCTTCGAGCACATCCGTAAGGTCGGCGAAGCGATGGAGACCTTCAACGTCGTCTATGTCGTCGACGAACACTGGAAGCTTCTTGACGAGCTGAGGTTGGAGAAACTGGTACTGGCCGGCCGTGAGACCATTGTCCGTGACCTGATGGACCGACACGTGGCGGCTCTGCGAGCCGGTGATGACCAAGAGGAGGCTGTTGAGCTTTTCAGGAAATACGAGGCCCTGGCCATGCCTGTCGTCGACACCCGGGGGATACTCCTCGGCATTGTGACGGTCGATGACGTGATGGATGTGGAGGAGGAGGAGGCCACCGAGGACTTCCAGATGATGGCGGCGGTGCGCACGCTGAAGCATCCGTACCTGGCGACGCCGTATGTTTCCATGATGATCAAGCGTCTGCCGTGGCTCGTGCTGTTGTTCTTGGCGGAGATCCTGACGGTGGCCGCCCTGGATGCTTTCCGGGCCAACCTGGATCAAGCGGTGCTGGCGCTCCTGATCGGCTTTGTCCCGCTCATCAATTCCTGCGCCGGCAATACGGGCTCACAGATGTCCGCCCTGGTCCTTCGAAGCCTTGCGGTCGCAGAGCTCGGGCCGGCCGACTGGCATCGGATATTGGGCCGGGAGCTCTTGCGGGGGCTTTCGCTGGGCCTTGTGATCGGCGGGATGGGCTTCGTCACGGCAATGGTGTTCCAGAAACCGCTTGGGCTGAGCATTGGCGTGATGGTTGCTTTGATCGGCGTGATGCTGTTGGCGAACGTGGTTGGGGCGATGCTGCCGCTCTTGTTCAAACGGATCGGGGTCGACCCTGCCGTAACATCCGGCCCCTTCATCGCCTCGATGATGGACGTTTCGGCCATCCTGATCTACTTCTCCGTCGCGGGCTCGATTCTGCGTGCAACGGGATAGGTTGTTTTGGCCAGGTTTTTTTCGTTGAGGTTACCTCCTCCTTAAGCTTGCCCTTCGCCGGTGTTACGGCCGACCGTACGTTCACGGCTGAACAGGAGCAATGGCTCGATCGGATTCGTTCGCACCTAGTCGCTAACCTCTCAACAGACCGGGACGATTTCGAGTATGTGCCGTCAATGGAATCCTGCCGCCAAGCGCGCAAATGGGGAACGGGACGTTGCGTTTCGAGCCAAAGAAATGGGGCAGCATCGGGGCGGAGGGAGACTCCGATGCTGCCCGCTCAACCGCGCTTCTGGCTCAGGCGGAGGGAGACCTAAGCCTCATCGGGCGCGGCGTCTCGATCATCGCGTCCTTGCCAACGGTATCGAATGCAAGTCCTTCCAAAACCAAGAGATAGCCAACACATCCCTAGTAGAACAATTCACCTTCACATACTTCTCCAGTGCTTGCCGACATCCTCAAACCCGGAGATGCCACTGTCTATCCTGTGTTTTGCCTGTTCTTTCCTGTTCTTTATACGTACTGAGCACCCCGCAAGTTCGCAGAATCGCGAATCCTGCAGGCTGGCCACAACCGCGCTTGACTTGGCAAACCAATCCCAAACAGAGACTCTTTCGACTCCAAAGGACCGTGCGCGACTGCGCGCCATCGTAAGCTCTTTGTATTTAGGAGATTATAGTTGAAGGCCATACGGACTCCACTCTATGGTGAGGTTGTCATAGTCGCCATAGAGAAAGGAGTCCCTATGAAACGCATTGTGATCAGATTGGAGCGCCGTGTCAAGATGCGGATTCGCCGTTTGCCTCGCTCGACAAGGAATGCCGGGCTGGCCATGAGATGTCAGATCGTTCTTCACGCCGACAAGGGCCGTCCTCCCGTCGCTTTGTGGCCACCGGTGAAGCCGCCCTCCTGGACCGGCGCGAAGACAACGACACGTTGAAAGCTTGTGTATGTTCGGTTGATATGCGTGAGCCAGACTTGCCGGCCCCCTACAGTTCTGTAACTCTCGTTTGAGTCAAGACCCGCCACGCGGCTGACTATTGGGACCACACGACCGACTTGACAAGAA
>CAYMLO010000326.1:0-2982 GCA_964390905.1 uncultured Planctomycetales bacterium
GAAACTTCTCAACATTTTTCCATGCGCGCCAGATTGCATACGGCTGAAGTGTTACCATCTCGGAAGTAGTTTTCATTAACGCCTGCACCTTCATACTGCTGGCCATCCAGCTTTATCGCGACCTGATCTACGTATATCTTGCCCTTCGCTATCGTGTTTAACCAGCAACCGTAACCCGAAGGCAGACTTGGATCCGGTCCCAAGTAGATGCCCCCCTGTTCGTTCCTGTTAGGGGGTGTTTCAATGAAGAAATCCTCGATCGTGGAATTCTTCACACCCGTGAATTTGATCGCATAGCCTGGGCTTCCGCCTGTGGCGAAGCGGAACCCCAGGTCGCGTATCGTCACGCCATACGTCTCTTGGCCCGAACGGCTGTTGAGGGTGCTCTTGCCCTCCGTACTGTTGTTTTCGAGGAACGTAGTCTTCTTCCCGCTTCCAACCAAGGCGACCTCTTGGCTGAGAACAATGTCGCTGCAACTATATGTGCCGGGAGAGAAGCGGACCCGAGGGCTGTAGAAGCGGGCTGGTTTGTTGGGATCGGCATCTGGTTCATTCGGCCCGCTAGTTATGGCCTTGTTGATCGCGTCTGAGCAATCCGTACTCCCATCTGCCACTGCCCCCCACCATTCAGGATAAACCTCCTTGACAGCACCGGGCGCGAATTCGACTGAGCCAGCGCCGTCAAATACACGATGCAGACCTGCAATGAATCGGCCGAAGATGACCGTCACGTCCGAGTCAATTGAGAGGACTGCGCTCGGCTGGGGCGCGACAGCTACCTCAGGTGGTATCGTCAGTGCGTTCGCATCGGAGGGATCGACGCCTATCCGGTAAGGATGCTCCGACGATGGGATACAAAGTGTGCCGCCTCCCTTTCCTGACAGGTAGTCAATGGCCTTCTGGAAGGCGGCTCGATCGTTGGTAGCACCATCCGCTACAGCGCCGAAGTCCTGGACGTTGGCAACCGGGATCGTGCCATGCGGCAGGTGCAGCGCGTACGGCGTCGGTCGGATGGGCTGCCTTGGCGCCAGCAACGTGTAGTCGTTCGGATCACCGGTGTGACGCACGCCGATCTCCAACCAGCGTGCGTTTCCGTTGAAGGCGCCATCTCCGAAGTCGAGGTCGGTCGTGAACGTGCCGTTCGCTACCGACACGTTCGGGGCCGTGACGCCATTCGGGTCGCCCACGAGGCTGTTCGGGCCTGAGTCGGCATCGTGCAGCGTGAACTGGAAGTCATACAGACCGTTCGCCGGGCCGTTGGCGTCCGTGAGTCGGCCCTGGTAGGTAAACGCCGTGCCCATCGTATAGGCGTCCGCGCTGTTGGCGTCGCCTTCGGGCTCGGCCTCTACCTGATGATAGCCACTGGCCCCGATCCGAAGCGGGCCGTCAACGGCCGCTCCGGCTGCAATCGCAATGACCACCAGCCCCACTACCCCAAACAACCCCGCTCGCCGGTTCATGGCTTGCCTCCAACCCCCCGCTCAGATGTGTTCTAGTGGGAAGTGCCTCCTCACCCACGCCATGAGTGTACCACGTTGGGGTTACTTGTTGGGGCGAAAATGCGGAAACCAAGGCGGCCGTTGGGGCCCCGACCGGCTGCTCGATTCGGTGTGGCTCATCCAATACGGACGCGATCGCGCGTCCTACTCAGGCTGGCGGATGCGGTGGCGACCCGTCGCCCGTCCCCAGGCTGGGTGGAGGCCGTGAGGGTTACCCAAGCGTATGTTCGGATGTCCGGTCGACCTCGTCGAACGCCGGGCGATGAAGAACCCGCGCCTCATCAAGATCAAGGCCGTGAGCGTCAGCCGCAAGCGGCCACTATGACTGACCGCCAGCGGGTCTTGGAGGAACCGACAGGCCTCTGCATATCTTGGCTGCGAGGCGATCAGCAATCTCAGCGTGCCGTGGGATCGTCTCCATTTGACCGGTCTGGGGGTTGACCCACAAGGAATGGGAGCCACCTTCTCGTTTCAGGTAGCAGCCGTGCCGCCGCAGGTGCTTCAGGAGGGCCCGACGCTTCATGGGATGGCCACGGTGCCCTTGATAGCGTCCTTCGGGACACCACGCAGCGCGTCTTGGCGACGATCCTCCAGGATCAAGCGAATCGCCTCCGCGAGGCTCGCCCGACACTCTTCTTCGGTCTTGCCCTGGCCATTCGCCCCCGGGATCTCGGGGCAATAAGCAATGTACCAGTCCCCATCCTTCTCGATGATGGCCGTGAATTCGTTGCGCATTGCCCAATGTCTCCGTACGGCTCGTGAAGTCCGATCGCTAGGAACCTATTCTACCGCAGCCGCTGGCCCTAATCCAACGTCTCAGCGGGTGCCCGTCTGAACCCGCCAAGGACAGGCCAAGAACTGATGGGCTCTTGGGAGAAGACCCTTCTCCTTTGCGCCTCCTTGTCACCACACGGCCCCGCCGTCACTCGGCATTCATTCCGATCTGGACGTCGCCGCGGCTGTGGTTCTCGATCTTGGCGCCGCCGCGGAGGTGGTTGGACGTGATGACGGCCGAGCGGAGTTTCTCGCCCAGGACGATTTGCCGCTGGGCCTTGGCCTTCAGGAAGTCGCAGCCGTTGACGATCAGGCTGCCGGCGTTCGCGCGGATGCAGGGCTCGCCCGTGTTGGCCTGATCCCATCCCGCGAAGTGGCAGGCGTTGAAGCTGACCGTGTCTTGCCCATCGAGGATGGCCTGCGGGCCGGTCTCCTTGACGGGCCAGAAGCCGCAGGCCGTGAACTTGACCGGGCCGCGGTTCGTCGAGGACACCTTGACCGTCGCCATCATCTGGCTGTTGACGAAGCTGATGCCCGAGTGAGCCTGCACGTGGTCCACCAGCACGGCCAGCGGCCCGACGTCGGACCCGGACTGCGTCAGCACGGCGTTGGCCGCGCCGTGTTTGGTCTTGATGAAGTGAAAGCCAATCGCGTACCCGATGCAGAAGCAGTTGGTCATGTACTCCCAGTCGGTCTTGCCGATGATGAA
>CAYMLO010000327.1:0-2884 GCA_964390905.1 uncultured Planctomycetales bacterium
GGGTGGACTACATCGTCTTCGCCCACGCCTACGGCGGCGCCGGCGTGTCGCCGCGAGGCGATCGGATGCTGTTGTCCGGCCCGATGCCGGCCAGCCGCGTGGCCAACCCCTACTTCTTCACCGGCCGGCGCCTCGACCTGCTAGACATCGACGACGCCAACACGCCCAACCACTTCACCGACGACAGGGCGCGTCTGCCGCTGTACTACTATCGCGCAAGAACGATGGACCCAGTGGTGGGGCGGTTCAATCAGAGGGACCCACTCGAATACCTAGACGGCACGTCCCTATATGAGTACCTGAGGTCCGTACCTGTCGCTTCCACAGATCCCAGCGGCATGATGGAGGTTCCATGTGATTACGACCCAGAGTCACTCCCAGAAAGGCCGTGGGTTCCCATTAAACCCCTAATACGTGACCCTATATACTTTCTGGAGCATTACGTGGGCCGGTCTGGCACTCCGGTATATCTGAACTCCGCTGAGGCTGACGCCGTCATGAAGGGTAGCAAAGACGTGCAATTCCACCTGAAGAATACGCTCACAATGGCGCTCGGGGAGGCGAAAACACTGGCCTGCGCGCCGGGGGAGACCACTACTGGGAGCATACCGATCATCATCAAGAAGACGCAGGCAGTTGCCAGGGGGCAGTGGCGTGTTATTTTACAGAAATTCAGGTTCAACGGGATTGCGAACTGCTCCCTGTCGAAGAAATGCTGCCCTTGTTCTGAGAGGTGGAAGAAGGTGGAAGCAACGTGTACGTTTCAGCTCACTGGATGGGATACGTATGATTTTGACACTTGGGCACTAAAACGAATGCCGGGCGTGCCGTATATGATCTGGTGGGATTGGAGCACGACCCGCTGTGGTTCAGAGGAAAGGATGTGCTCGCCGGCTGATCCGGATTCCGAGCCTGTTCCGTTCTAGACGAGGCCGTGGTCTCCCCAACGATAGGGAAGTCGACAGCAGCATATGACCAAGCATGGCGCACTCCATTCAGCAGATGTACCGGGAGGTGCACGAGCAGGGCGACTCACAGCAGTAGTCATCGGCAATGCCGCTGCTCTCCTTATCATCCTAACGATGGCGGAAGCCATCCTGGAAAGCGCGGGGATTTGCCTCAACGCGGAACGCACCTTTGCCAAGTCCGAGAAGGCTGGCCTCACGGCGATCCAAGCTGTCGTCAATCTCCTTCTCTTTCCACTGGTCCTCTACGTTGTCTACTTCATGAACTTCGGCAAGACCCCGAAACAGGCACGAATCGCAGCACTGTCATTCCTATTCATTCTCATGCCGTGTTTGGCTGATCTTCTCTATGCTTTCAGGCCTTCCTTGCCGGGAGGATACATTGATTTCGAGCTGGTAATCAGCGCCGCCATGCCCCTATTCTTTGGCGGTTTCCTGCTATGCGGTACGATCGTTCGTTGGCGAACGATTCGTGCCGCCTCCCCGGAGAAGCAGTATCCGCGCTGCGAGGGGTGTGGCTACAACTTGACGGGCTTGACCGAGCCTCGGTGCCCCGAATGCGGGGTTCCGTTTCATCCGAGGCTCCTGGCTGATCAACAACAGTCTTCCGTACCCGATGAGGAGGAGAAGCTGGACAGGCTGTCCTCTGGACAACGAAGCGACGGAGGCGAACGACGCCGTCAGAGACGATAGAAGGAGACCCGGACGATGGACCATCGGAGCTGGACGTGGGGGGTGGCGGTGGTGGCGATGGGGGTGGCGACGGGCGGGGGCGCCGCCGATGAGATCACGGTGACGCTCGACGTCTGGCCGGACGATCCGAACGACCCGAACGGACCGCGATCGCTCATCCAGGTCGACGCCGGCGACCCGATCGATTACGTCATCACCGCCCTCGTCGAGCCCAACGACCCGAACGTCACCAGCGGGCTCGGGGCGGCGTACGTCACGCTGCACACCACGTTCGACGACCCCAACCTGCTCGGCCTGCCCGAGGACGTCCACGGGACGCTGAGCGAATACGCCTCGACCGGCCTGGTGCTCAGCGACGACGTCACCGACATCGGCGGCAGCCAGGACCTGATCGGTGACAACGCCGCCACGGAACTGGCCCTCGGCGAGACGATCGTGGTCGCCGCCGGCACGCTGACGGCCCCGCAAACCGACGGCACCTACCACGTCTGCGTCAGTCCCCAGGCCGTCAGCGTCTTGGACGCCAACTTGGCCCAGGGCCCCACCGGCCAGCTCCCCGACGCCATCGACGTCGGCCAGGGCTTCTACGTCGTGGTCGGCGATCCCAACTTCTACTGGCTGATGGTGGAAGTCATCCCGTCGGACACGCACGGCCACGTCGAGAAGGACCCGGACCTGCACGACTACCCGTACGGGATGCAGGTGACGCTGACGGCCGTACCGAACCCGAGCCGGAACTTCATCCAGTGGCGTCACTACGACCCGAACGACGGCCTCGACCCGAACGACGCGAACGACCCGCGGATCAACGACTCCAACTACTTCAAGAGGGACACGAACAACCCGACGATGGTGGTGATGGACCAGCGCCGCGAGATCGTGGCGTTGTTCAGCGGGCCCGGCTGCGGCGGCGGCATGGGCGCGATGCTCCCCCTGGGCGGCCTGATGGCGTTCCTCACCGGCGTCTGGCTCTTCCGCCGCCTGCGCATGCACTCGTAGCACGTGCGTCTCGCTCGTGAGGGTTCATGGGCGAGACGCCCATGCCACGCGTAGGGTGCGTCTTGACGCACCTTCCTTTCCTGGTCGGGGAGATGAAATGGTGGGTCAAGACCCACCCTAGCCCTGGCCGGTGGACCGGATCAAAAGGTGGGTCAAGACCCACCCTACCGGTTGGTACAATACTTCTACGACGGACCGGCCGTGGAGGAGCGACGCGTGTTTGCCGT
>CAYMLO010000328.1:0-2695 GCA_964390905.1 uncultured Planctomycetales bacterium
CTATACGGATCCCGCCGTACGTGACCCCGACGATCCTACCGCCGGGGTCCCAAGGCTGGGGCTGTCAATGACGGTCCCGGTACAGAGGAGACAGTGACATGCAGATGGAGAAACTCAAGGTCAAGATAACCCTTCAGGAGGACATGCTGGCCACGAAAGCGGCCAACAAGGACCTCTTCACCGACTTCATCGCCAGCAAGTGCGCGGACGATGACAAGCGTAAACAGGAGATCGAAACCGCGGAGCACTGCGAGGAGGCCGGCACGACCGTCTTCCACCGCCATCCGGAGAGCGGTGAACTCATGATCTGGGACTACCAGGTCAAGGGGTTCCTGAAGGAGGCCGGCGACGTCCTCCGTGCCAGCAAGCACGGTGACGAGCTCAAGCCGTGGCGTGCCATGAAGAAGAAGGTCGACAACAACGTCTTCATCTTCCCGCGCATGATCACGCTGGGCAAGACGGAGCCGGACAGCGTCTGCGAGCGCCCGCTCAGGGCCCAGACCATGAAGGGCGAGCGCGTCTCACTGACCAGGTCAGAGTCGATCGCGGCCGGCACCAGCTTCGAAATCGAGATCCAGGTCATCGAGGGTGGCCCGGTCAAGATGGACATGGTCAAGCAGATGCTCGACTACGGCGCCCTCAAGGGCCTCGGGCAGTGGCGCAATGCCGGCTGGGGTCGCATCTCGTGGGAAGTCATTCCGTTCTGAGCAAAGGCAAGGCAGGACGGACGGGAACTAGAGAAAAGGAGATGGCATGCGAATAATGGATGACATCATATATACCGGAGTGATTGAGGGCATGGGGAAACACGGCAATGGTCATTTTGTCAAATTGACCGAGGAAAATAATTGTCTCGCCTGTTGGGAGGAAAGATTTGTGGCTGAACAGCTCGAAAACGGATACCCCAAAATGCTCTGGTATCTGCCCAAATTCCCTAGAGACAATGCCATTGAAAAGGCGGTTTTCACAGTTGACGAAATGCGCCATGAGAAATACGAGGGCGGTCATGCTGATTAACGGCGTAGAATGGGATTGCGAGGATCAAGAAGTGAAAACGGAAATACCGCATCAAGTGCAAATTGAGCCTGGGCATACGTACAAAGTCAAAGCCAACATTACCGGGGCCGTTGAGTGGCATACCGTTGTACGTCGCCCATTAGACGGAAAGCCCGGCATATACTATGTGGAGGCCGACTTTCACGACTATTACTACGAAGATGACGACTGGAGCAGTGAGGATGTCCAAATAATCGACTAAACAGGAGAAAATCATGGCATGGAATCCTAGTCCAAGAGTAGCAGACTGCCGGGACATCGCCCGGAAATGGGACCACGATCAGGTCATTATCATCGCCCTAACGCCATACTCCGGCAAGATTGAGATGGCGTCTTACGGGGAAAACAAAGCCCTATGCGCGATGGCGAAACGGCTTGGAGTTGCGGCCTATGATGCGGTCTGCGCCAGATTTGCAGACGAGTAAATGGGTTCGAACCAACGCAAAGTGTTTAACAGCCCAGTTTATTGAACAGCGATAGGCGGCGCAAACACATGAACGACAACGACATGAAGCAGACCAACAGAGAGGACGGAGATTTCCCGACTAGGGTTGTCTCCGGGAACGCAGGCCGGACCATAGCGTAGGCAAAGCACAGCACCGCAAAGCAACGGCATGGCTCGGTGGAGCGTAGCGCTGGCATGGCAACGCGCCCTAGAGCAGAGGCTAAGTGAAGCGGGGCATGGCACAGGCACGGCTGGTAAACGCATTGTGAAGCAAGGGTAGTGAACGGCGGCGATGCAGGCCGCTGCTGAGACGTGACGGGGTCCTTCGGGGCCCCGTTGCTGTTCCACGTGGAACCTACGCGGGAGCGACCACCGTCCCGGGCATGTGACCCACGGCATATCCCATCATCCGTAGTCGATGGATGGCATCCCGATCAATCGTTAGAACCGAGCATGAGACGTCCTTGACGACTCCAGCCGCCAGCCGATTCTCGTAGGTCCGTGGAGTGGGGTTCTTCTTTTTGTCGCCCTCTGGTGTGTCAAGACAGCCCGGCGCCAGCGCCTCGTAGGGGTCCCACGTCAACCGCGTACACCACTCGCCCTCGATCTTCCAGGGCAGGCTGTTGACGAAGCGGTACACCCACAGCCGCAGTGCAGCCTTGGGATACGGCTTGTCGAGCAAGTTGTCGATCACGTACTGGGCCACCTTCTGCCTGACCTCGGAGGTGACTGCCGGATGCGTGAGCCGGAATATCCGGAGGGAAACGCCCTCCTCCCGGGTCAGCCGCTCGTACTCCTCAATCGGGGTCAGGATCGATACGGGCTTGATGGCCTCGGCCACGTACCAGCGGCCCTCGTGGAAGACGACTATGCCGTTGTGGTTCGTGTAGCAACCGAGCGTCATCCGGATGGCCTTGCCAAAGCCGGTCTGCGAACGTGATGCCGTGATGTCCCCGACCCGGAGCTGGCTGGTGTCGAAGCGGACCGGCCGCAGGAAGTCGTATCGCTCGATCAGCGGCTTCTCTTCTTGGTCGTCCTGACCCAGCGTCCGAATCTCGGCATCCGCCGTCAGCTGGTGGCCGGCCTGCAAGATCGGCACGTGGATGTGTATGTCGGTATCGACGTTGACGACCGTGCGACTCATGCCGCTACCCGGGGCCTCAGCCGGCCGCCCAGCATCGTTTCCTGGTGGCT
>CAYMLO010000329.1:0-2680 GCA_964390905.1 uncultured Planctomycetales bacterium
AGCGATTGTTCGCACTCCCAGATGACGTAATCGTACGTCAGGTCCTCGAACCGCGGGTCCCCGGGCTCGTCCAGCCAGTGGTGGCAGAGCTTCGTGGCCAGCACGTACTGGTCGCGAGGCAGCCCGTCGAGCCCGGCCGCCAGGACCTCCTCGCCATGACCGTTGCCATACGCATCCGCCGTGTCGTAGAAGTTCACGCCCAACTCGAATCCTCGGCGGACCGCCGCCTTCAGATCCTCTTCGGGCAGCTTGCCCCAATACGTCCCGCCCATCTGCCAACAGCCGAAACAGATCGTGCTGACCTGGATGTCGGTGCGGCCCAGCTGAACACGCTCCATGGTGAATCACTCCTCTCTGTCAATGAGAACGAATTGCCCACAATCCTCCTATGCTGTCCGGATGGGGAGGCGAAATCAAGCGCGCCCGCCATCCGCCCGAGCCGCGGGGGGG
This sequence comes from uncultured Planctomycetales bacterium, assembly GCA_964390905.1. Lineage (GTDB taxonomy): Bacteria > Planctomycetota > Phycisphaerae > UBA1845 > JAFGLZ01 > JAFGLZ01. Next base: position 451 of record CAYMLO010000329.1, read on the forward strand.
CGTGACACATCCGGCGGCCCCATAAGAGACGCGACCGTAAGGGAGCGTTCACGCCAGCGGTCACGCTGGCGTGCCCGGATTGCATGCACCGGACGCGACAGCTGATCCACCGCAGCTTGCGTCGTTCGCCTTGCGGGTCAGATCGATCGAGGCAGAATCGGTCTGACGGAACGCTCCCTCACGGTCGCGTCTCTCATGCGGGTCGCGTCTCTGATGGATCCATATACGAAGATCGTGCGATGTCCCCGCGTCAATGCATCATCCGCTCGGGCCGATTCTGTCATGGACCCACCCGCGGGATTTACCCCGCTTGGAGGAATCGATCCTCAAACAGAATCCGCGTGACATGAATGTCGCGGCTCGGGGGTGCGGCGCTAGGCGGTCTTGGCGTTCAGGCCGAGGGCGACTTTCCGGATAGCCCGGGCCACGTCGTCGGCGTCCGTCTCGGTGAAACGCTGCGTGATGCCGATCGAGATGGCCCGACCCAGGATGTCGAGCGTCCGCGGGCACATGTCCCGAGAATACGCGACGTTCCCCGTGTACAACGGGCTCGTCCACGGCCAGCCACTGGGGTCGTGCGAGTGTTTGTCCATCACGTAGTCCCAGTAGCAGTAGATGTGACGATCGGGGAACCCCGCGTTGTGCTTCGTACCGTTGCCGATCCCCTCGGCCGACAGGGCTTCGCTGAATCGTTTGGAGGTCTCGACCGAATCGGTGGTCAAGACCAGCGTCGTGCCGCAGTCGCCGTCTTCGTCGTTGATGCGGCAGGGCCGGACGATCGGCAGATCGCGGATCTGATCGAGGATGCGGCGTTTGGCCCTGCGCATCTGGGTCAGCATGCCGGCCATCCGTCCGAACTGCACCAGACCGAGCGCGCCGCGGAGATCGCACATTCGGAAGTTCTCGCCGGCGAATGGCTCGAAGGCCATCTTTGGATCCCAGAAACACATGGCCGAGTCATGCCGGCAGGCTGCTCGGTGGTAGGTCTCTTCGTCGTTCGTCACGACCATGCCGCCCTCACCGGCGGTGATGACCTTATAGTGCTGCAGGCTGAAACATCCCGCCTGGCCGATGCTGCCCAGCGCCCGGCCCTTGTACCTGCCGCCGCACGCCTGGGCTACGTCCTCAAGCACCAGCAGGTCGTGCTCTCGGGCGATGGCCATGATCTCGTCCATCTTGCAGGGCAGCCCGATCATGTCGACGGGAATGATGGCCTTGGTGTGCGGGGTGATCTTTCGGCGAACGTCGTCCGGGTCGAGGGTCAGCGAGTCGTCGATCTCGGCGATGACGGGAATCGCCCCGACGATCAGGCAAGCGGCGGGCGTGGCGATGTACGTGTAGGCTGGAATGATGACCTCGTCGCCGACGTTCACGCCGATACCCACCAGCCCGGCGATGAGCGCCGTCGTCCCGCCGGTCGTGCCGATCGCGTACTGGCATCCGGTGAACTCGCAGAACGCCTGCTCGAGCTGCGTCGCCTCGCTCGTGCCCTCCGCCTCGGTCCGCTCCAGATAGCGGAAGATCTTGCGACGCCGCAGCACCTTGGTCACCGCGGCGATCTCCTCGTCGCCCACGTCGGCGATACCGTGTGGGCCGAGCGGGAGCGGCTCACTGCGAACCGGCCGACCGCCGTCAATGGCCAACGGCTCCGTATCCGCGGACGTGCTCATGCCTCTGTCTCCGTATTGATGGCCCCGTTGTTATCGGCCCGGGATCAGTTCGCGTGGCGCGCCGATGTCGACCACGACGGCCCGGCCTACGTAATCGGCCGCCCCCGGTCGTGCGAACCCCGCCTTCGGCGCGACGAACGTCACGGTCACATCCGCACGGATGGTCGCGTTGCTGGGCTTGCCGGTGTCGCAGTTCAGCCCCGACGGCACGTCGACGGCCACCACCTTCGGGCCGGCCAGCCCGTTGATCTGCCGGATGACGGCGTCGAACGGCGGACGGACCTGGCCGGTGAATCCGGTACCCAGCAGCCCGTCGACGATGACCTGGCAATGCTGCATTCGATCGACCGCCCGGGAGAGATCCTCCTCAGTCACGAGCGGCTGAATCGGCAGGCCCATCCGACGCGCGATCTCGTAGTTGACCTGCGCGTCGCCGGCGAGCCGCGACGCGTCGACCGCTAGGTAAATGACGACGGCTACGTGCGCGTTGTGCAGGTGGCGCGCGATCACGAATCCATCGCCGCCGTTGTTGCCTGACCCACAGACGATGGCGACGCGTG
>CAYMLO010000330.1:0-2637 GCA_964390905.1 uncultured Planctomycetales bacterium
GTCCACGTCGCAGAGGGCGACGATGTTCTCGCTCTCGCAACGGGACAGGTTGCTGGCGCCCATGCCGCCGACGCCGACGCCGGCCAGGTTCATCTTCTCGTTCGGCGAGCGCCGCCGCTGACCGCCTTGAAGGCGCCTCGGCGCGCTGGCGAATGCGGACAAGGCCCCAGCCGCGGCGGTCCGTTCCAGAAAGGTCCTACGGGTGGTCAGGCTCTTGGCATTGCCTGAGGATGCTTGACTCGGCTCCATGCTGCTCTCCTTTCACCATCAGCAGAGCGTCCCTGTGACATCACGTCAACAGGGCACCTGTACATCCGTCCGTGTGCTGGCGTCAGAAGAAGGTTGCCGAGCTGCCGACGCCATCTTCCGACCGATCTACATGCATGCCCTGTAGCTCCAGCCGTGGGGAACGCCAACTTCCGTTTGAACTCGTGCCCCCTACCTCTGAAGAGGTGCGGCATCCAACCTGTGTCGACTGCACAGAGATCGCTGCGCCCCGTCTAGTCAACGGCCTCGACGCTGCGGGTCTGATAGAGCCGCACGTCGCTGAAGATATCCGTCCAGCGGACGTTGTCCTTGTACGTTTCCGGAAGCAGTTGGTTGAGCAGGCCGAAGGAGCCCACCGCCCCGAGCAGCGAGTGGAGGTCCGGCTTGTGGGCGAGGAATTTGGGCCAACACTCGACAAACGCCCGGCCGTATTCTCTCGCGGCCTCCAGGATATCCGCGCGCCGGTGTTTCGGCGCGAGCGAACTCATGTACGTCAGGCCGTAGAGCGCGTCCAGTTCCATGTAGTTGCCGAGCTTCAGCCATCTGCCGTCCGGCTTCTGCAGCGCAAGGATGCTGTCGATGACGCGCTGGGGATAGGGGAAGCGTCGCCCATGATGTTGGTAGATCGGCCAGATGTGCGCGCCGCCGCCCAGCGGCTCGAGCGGTCCGGCGGGTGCTACGCCCTTGCGCCACCAGCCGGTCTGCGGGTCGAGTTCGGCGTCAAGCCAGGCAAACGCCCGCTCGCGCCACGCGGGCGTGCAGCGGCGACTCATGCTGAAACAGTGCATCCCGCCCCAGAACAGATGCGAGCCGCCCCATTGGCGATGCCAGTCGATCTTCTCCAGCCACGGGCCGACCTCTTCTGGGGTGTCGAAGGTCTCGTAGAAGTGAACCGGACGTTTCTGCCGGCCGCCGAGCACGCCGAGCGCGCCGGTGACCATGCCGTTGGCATGTTCATAGGAGTGGTACTTTCGGGGTGGGCCATACGTCCCGTCGGGTCGGGCGAAGGAGTTGATGTGAGCGATCCACTCGTTGCGCTGAGTCGGCGTCAGCGTCTTTCGCAGGTCCTCGCCCATGATGGTACGCATGTGGGCCACGTCGCACGAGGCGTAGAGCGAGGGCGCCTTGTCGCGGGGGTCCTGGTAGCAGCCATACGGTTTGCCTGGCACGTGCAGGGCATCCGCGTAGGCGCGGACCTCTCGACGAACCCGGGACAGATCGTACACGTCGTCATTCCCCTGTTTGCCTGACGATCGCAAGGGCTTCTCCTTGGTAGTGCGTTTGGCGCCGCGAGCCGATTTCTCGCCACCGGCAGCCGCGCCAGCCCCTCGCGCCCCCGCCAGACACCCCGGACATGCGACGGCGATGAGAGCAGGGAGCACAATACCCACCGCAGATCTCCCACGCCAAACACCGGGTGCCAGCACGAGATCGCCCGGGCCCATCGCCGAATTCGGATTCATCGCCCATTCTCCCCAAACACTCGTCGTGTTCCACAGCCGCGCAGCGAGCGGCAGGATAACCGCGGTGCGTTGAATTGCCCCGACCAGCGTGGCCAGGAACGGATCAGGTCTACTTCCGTCCGGGTGCGACAACGGACTCGACGCAGTCCATCATCTCTCTGCGGAACGCGGCGATCGTCGCGTCGTTGGCGCTCGCGTCCAACACGTCGCGGGCGAGACCAAGGGTCGTCTCCTTGAAGCTCTGGTCGATCATCTCCGGAAGCCGGACTTCCAAGAGGGATCGGACCCGATCGCGCACACCGTCGCCGAGTTTCGCATCACCGGCGGCGTTGAGTCGGCGCCGCAACGAGGCCAGGATCCGACGGTCTTCGATACCCTCGCGGACGGCCTCCCAGCGCCGGCTCGTCACGGGACGCGTACGCCCGCGATAGACCAACGGGTATTCGTGACGGGTCCGGCCCCACATGTCCTCGCCGACATTGTAGCACCAGAAGCCTATCCCAGAAGCTCCGTGGCGGTCTGCAAACAGGGCGGCCGTCCTGAACTGTCCGACGATGTTGATGTCCTTGATGTTCGCACCGATCGGCCGCGCGTAACCGTAGCCGCAGTCGTACGACCAGAGCGTCTTGCCGCTGGCGCGTACCACCTTCATCTCCGGCGAGTCCTCGGCCAACTGCGATACGCCGGGGCACCAGATATCGACGTAAGGCGCCATCGCCTTGAACATCGGACGTTCCCCGCCGCCGTTCACGTAGATCATGACGTCGGGACGGGCGGCGCGGACCATCTTGCCGAACGTTACGATCTTGTTGACGGCCGCCCAGCCGTGTCCGCCCGGCTCGTCGATGGGATAGAGCGCGAAGTGATCGGTGTCGAATCCGTTGCCCGCCATGCGTGCGACCAGGTC
>CAYMLO010000331.1:0-2560 GCA_964390905.1 uncultured Planctomycetales bacterium
GAGGGAAGACAGCGCGAAGCGGCCGACGGCGAGTTGGTTTCGCGTCATCCAACCCGCCAGCGGTGCGGCCAACACGACCGCCATGACCGCCGGTCGCCACCATCGACGTTCGCGGGCCAGCAGGGCCGACAGGAACGTGGTCCCAGCCAGAGCGATGCCAAGGCCCGCAACGATGGGATGCACCAGGCCGACGCCCCCCGCGGCCAGACCGGCCAGAGCCCATCGGCCCACGTGACCGCCCGCCCAAGCCCACCGGAGCGCCAGCAGCACCAGCAGCGCGCCCGGCACGGTGAGGTTCTCGGACAACAGCTCCCCGGACAACCAGACGTGCATCGGGTAGACGGCCAACAGGGCGGATGAGACCAGTCCGACGCGTCGCGAGAAACAGCTTTGGGCCAGCAGGTAGAGCAGGATGCAGCTCGCGCCGCCGAGCAGGCACTGCAACAGCCGGACCGCCAGGTACGAATGTCCGAAGACCGCGTAGACGCCGGCCAGCAGCAGGGGATAGCCCGGCATTCGCTGGGCCGTCGGCGACCCGTCCTCGTTGGCGATGCCGCGCCCAGTGACCAGGCCGACCGCGTAGTAGTCGTACTGCCAGTCATCGTTGCCGTGGATGGCCGGCGCCCGATCAGGGGAGATCATCGTGGCGCAGTACGTCAGGCGGGCGACGACGGCCAGCAGGAACACCAGGCCCACAAGCCGACGTGCCGTTGGCTGGCTGGGGTCTCGAAGGCCCGGCTGGCCCGAGGATTTGCTGGTTTCCAGTGTGATCATATGCGTCTGGAGCATTCCCACAGGATTCGGGTTCACCACGCACACCTACACGGGGTTTATCGGACATCCAAGGAGGCGACTTGCGTTGTGGCGTCCGGCCTCGGCGAGCCGCCTGGCCCAACTCGATTCGACGTGTCGATTGAGCGTGCGTGGCAGGGGGGCTATCATGCCGACGTGGCCGGAGACCCTTCCGATCGCGCGAGACCCCGACGACCACGCCGAAGGCGGCAGCTCGCCGCGATCGCCTTCCTGATCGTGGGGTTGTTGACGTGGGGGTGGCTGCACGTCGCGCCGAAGGCGGCCGTCATCGAGCCGCATCGCAAGCATCGCACCGATTTCACCGTGTACACGGCCGCTGCCCGAGCCGTCTTGTCGGGTGAGGACATCTACAGCGCCCGGAACGTCCGCGGTTGGCCCTACCTGTACCCACCGGCGTTCGCGATCCTGATGACGCCTTTCGCGAGCTTGCCGCCCAAGATCGCCAGCTACCTGTGGTTTCTGATCTCGCTGTCGATGTGGGCGGCGTCGGGCTGGCTGATCGGCCGGACGTTGCCGCCCGACACGCCCGGCGTGCCGAAGGAGGCGGCCGCCTGGGCCATGGCGTACGCGGCGATCTGCGCCCTGGACACGCTGGGGAGGGGCCAGGTCAACCTGCTCGTCCTTCTGATGGCCTGCCTGATGCTCTATGCGCTCAGCCGTCGGCGGGACGTGCTGGCCGGGCTGGCCCTGGCCACGGCCGCGTGCATCAAGGTCATGCCCATCCTGGTGGCGGGCGTGCTGGGATGGATGTGGCTCCGCGAGTTCTGGCGCGGCGATGGCCTGCGTCTGTGGCAGCGCGTGTGGGCCGGTCGATTCTTCCTCGGGTTGGCCGCGGGATTGGTGTTCTGGGTGGGCGTCGTCCCGATCGCAGCCATGGGACCCGAACGTGCCCACCAGGCCTACGCCCACTGGCGACAAAAGGTGGGCGCGGGCTACTTCTCGCCGGACGAACAGGGCAACGTCTTCGGCGACATCCTCCGCATCAACGAGTTCTCCGACAAGAACCAGAGCTGGTACCGACTGGGCTGCATGATCATCATCGGGTTCGACCGCGACGGCTACGGTCGCCAGAGCCTCCCGCCGGCGTGGCAGCACCGGTTGCGTTGGGTTTTGGGTGGGCTGTTCGCCGTGCAAGTCATCCTGGCGTGTCTGTTGGCGCCGGGTCGGTGGCACGAGCGAGACCGGCTCGCGTTCTACGTCGCCCCGACGGCGATGCTCGTGATGGCGAACGCCATGGGCAAGATCGCCTGGGCGCACAGTTGGGTCCTGGTCATGCCGCTGGTGGCCGTGATGTGCGCCATGATCCCCTGGGTGCCGTGGGCGAAGCAGACGCGTCGCCGGCGGGTCCTGTTGGTCACGTGGGTGGCGACGCTGGTGGCCTGGCTGGGGATGTACATCGTCCCGCCGATCTTGGGGCGGATCCACCTGCTGCTGTTCGCCGCCTACGCCCTGATCATCGCGACCTGGTGGGCTGCCCTGCGGACCTCGCGGTCAACGCACAGCTGAAACGTCGACACGTCGAAATGTCGAGACGTCTGCGCTGGCCTGGACGCATGCCGCGTCCATCGCACGGCGAAGGCACGCCACGAAGCGCGTCGATCGTAGGGCGCCCCGTCGACCGAGACGAGCAGCGTAGCATCGGGCGTCTCGCCCGTGAGGGTTCATGGGCGAGATGCCCATGCCATGGTAGGATGCGTCTTGACTCAACCATTGCAGAACACCGCTGGGAACGAGGCATGCTCGATCT
>CAYMLO010000332.1:0-2545 GCA_964390905.1 uncultured Planctomycetales bacterium
AGGAGCAGTCGTTGCCCCCGGCCGCACCGCGGCCACCAACTCGCGGCTGCTCTATTGAGTATTCGCCTCACTGGGGTCCACCGGCGGTGTGTTCGGGGGCCGGTGCGGTGATGGTGTTGTAGCGGACGTGGGGGCCAGTGGTGGCGTGGTTGGGGGCCACCGTTCCTAGGCTCCTTCCGCCGTGCGTATAGGGCGCGCGGCGGAAGGAGCGACGGTAAATGGTACGGAAGATCAAAGCGAAACTCGTGCTGCAGTTGCGCGCTGAGGGCCTGTCTGGTCGGGCGATCGCGACATCACAGGCGATGTCACGCAAGAGCATTACGGCGGTGCTGGATGCTGCCGACGCAGCTGGCGTCGGCTGGGACGACGTCGCTGACCTCGGGGAGGGCGAGGTCTACGCCTTGTTGTTTCCAGGGCGCGGGGAGCACGAGAGTGTGTTCGCCCAGCCTGATTGGGGTCGAGTCCACAAAGAGTTGGCCCGGGTCGGGGTAACGCTGAAGCTGTTGCACGGTGAGTACGTCGATTCCTGTGCTGTGGCCGGGGAGCCGGTGATGGGCTACGACCGATTCTGCCGGACCTATCAGCGTCACGTGCTGGTCACCGGTGTTGCCTCCCGGGTCGGGCACAAGGCCGCCCAGACCGTCGAGGTCGACTGGTCCGGGCCGACGATGCAGCTGAGCGACCCGACCAGGGGCACGACCAGGACGGTGTACCTGTTCGTGGGGTGCCTGCCGTTCAGCAGGTATGCGTTCGTGGAGCCGACCCTGGACATGAAGCAGGACACCTGGCTGCGGGCCCATGTAGCGATGTTCGAGGCGTTCTCCGGTTCGGTACCCCGGATCGTGTCGGACAACTTGAAGACCGGTGTGACCAAGCATCCCCGCGACGGCGAGATCGTGCTCAACGATGCCTACCGGGAGATGGCGGCGCACTACTCGGCGGCGGTGCTGCCTGGACGAGTGCGCCACGCCAAGGACAAGGCGAGCGTGGAAAACACGGTGTGGCATGTCGCAATGCGGATCATCGCGGACCTGCGTGATCAACAGTTCGCCTCGTTGCCGGAGCTGAAGGCAGCCATCACCACCCGGGTGGCTGCCTACAACCAGGAGCCTTTCCAGAAGCGGCCAGGCTCGAGGGCCAGCGTGTTCGCGGCTGAGGAGCAGCCGCTGCTAACCGGGCTGCCGCAGGTGGCCTATGAGATCAGCCGGTGGGTATACCGACGCCGGGTCGGCCGGAACGGACACGTGGTGTGGGAGAAGAACTTCTACTCCGTACCGTTCGCCCACGTCGCCTCCGTGGTCGATCTGCGTATCACCGACCGGGTGCTGCAGGTCTACCGTGGTCAGGAGCGACTCACCAGCCATCTGCTGCTGCCCGAGGGCTCGGCCAACGAGTACCGCACCAACGACGCCGACCTTCCCGCCGGGGAAAGATACCGCCAGTGGGACCCCGACCGGGTCAGGGACTGGGCCGAGCGGATCGGTCCGTCGGCGGTGATCGTGGTCAACAGGATCTTCGAATCCGTCCCGGTCGACGAGCAGGGCCTCGACGCTGCCCTGGCCGTGCTGCGACTCTCGCGGCGTTTCTCCGCTGAACGGGTCGAGGCGGCTTGCCGGCTCGCGTTGGCGGGCCGGGTGCGGTCCCCGCGCTATGTGCATCTGCAGCCGATTCTGGCCACCGGCCAGGACAAGACCGCCGAGCTCAGGACGCTACGGACCGAACCACCCGAAGAAGGTGGCTACGTGCGCGGTGCCGACTACTACGCGGGCGGTGCCAAGTGAGCGGGATCGACATTGAAACCAAACGCAAGCTCCGCGAGATGGGGGCCACACCCCTGCTCGAGGCTCTCGAGGCCCACGACGACACCTTGACACTCGGAATGGGCTTCGGCGAGCGACTCCGCCTCGTCGTCGACGAGGCGCACTCGTCGTTCAACCACGCCAAGATCGAAGGGCTGATCCGCCGTGCGGGGCTGCGCTACCCAGCCGCGGACCTGCGCCAGCTGGACTTGGTCGACGAACGCGGTCTGGACCGCAGCGTGATCGCCCAGCTCGGGACATGTTCGTTTGTCGAACGTCAGCAGAACGTCGTGTTCCAGGGCTTCACCGGCTCCGGGAAGTCGTATCTGGGGTGTGCGTTGGCCAAACAGGCCTGCCAGCACCGGATCCGGGCCCACTACATCCGCATGCCCGACCTTGAAGAAGCCTGGGCCTTGGCCCGAGACAAGCCGCTGGGGGCCACGAAGTTCCTCAAGAAGTACGCGGCCTTCACCCTGCTGGTGATCGACGAATGGCTACTCGATCATCCCGACGATCAGATGCGGCACATGCTGCTTGAGCTACTCGAGCGCCGCTACGACACCACCTCGACGGTGTTCTGCACCCAGTACGCCAAGAAGGACTGGCACCAACGTCTCGGATCGGGAGTCCACGCCGACGCGATCATGGACCGCATCGTGCACAACACCATCTGGATCGATACCGGCAACCACAACATGCGTGAACACGCCACACTGAACCAGTGAGAAACAGCCGGTGGGGACCAG
>CAYMLO010000333.1:0-2504 GCA_964390905.1 uncultured Planctomycetales bacterium
GGGTCCGCCGGGCCTACGTCGCCTGCAGCCAGGCGGTCCGGGAGGAGCTGGCCCGCCAGCAACAGGTCGAAGCCCACGGCCAGACGCCCGCCGCGACCGGCGAGCAGGCCGCGTCGCTTCCGTCCGAGGCCAACGGCAACGGCCATCGCGACGGCCAGGACGGCGATCGCCACAACGGCCAGCCGGCCACCGCCCGCCAGCTCGACTATGCCTCGCGTCTGGCAGGCCAGATCCGCGGCCTGGGCGCCCGGCGCCTGGCGGCCCTGGCCCAGCAGCTCTTCGCCAAACCGCTGGCGGACCTGAGCTCGGCCGAGGCCAGCGGCCTGATCGACACGCTCAAGCGGATCAAGGCGGGCCAGGTCGATCTCGCGGCTGCCCTGCGAGGAGTCGTCTCATGAGCACGAACCTCACCGAGTGCCGATCCACCACGCAGCGTGCCGGCGGGGCCTGGGACTACATCAGCCCGACCCGTCTGGGCCTGTGGCTGCGCTGCCCGCTGGCGTTCCGCTTCCGCTACATCGACGGCATCGAAGTCCCTACCAGCCCCAGCCTGTTTCTGGGAAAGATGGTCCACCTGGGTCTGCGCTGGTACTACGAGGCCCGGCAGGCAGGCACCGGCGTCGAGACCGCCGAACTGTGCCGACGCCTGGCGTGCCAGTGGGAGCAGGCGGCCGAGCAGGAAGGGTTTTCTGCTGGCTCCGCAGGGGAATCCGAGGCCCTCAAGCGCCAGGCGGCCGGGCTGCTGGCAGCCTACGCCCAGCAGATCCCGGCCGACGAGCCGCCCTCGCTGGCGGTGGAGATGCCCCTGGAGGCCCCCCTGGTCGACCCGGGCACCGGCGAAGACCTGGGACTGCCCCTGGTCGGCATCACCGATCTGGTGCTCAAGGCCCCCGAAGGTCTCGTGATTGTAGATTTCAAGACGTCCGCGCGTGCGGCCGCCCCGCTGGAGATCACCCACGAGATCCAGTTGACCTCCTACGCCAGTGCTTTGTACTACCAGTGAAAGCACTGCTTGCGTGTTGGGTTTGTACGGAAGCCCGCTTATGTGTTAACGTGTCATTAGCTTTGGAGTTACGACGGGCTGCAAAGAGGGTGACACGATGATGATCGTTCGTGAAGTGATCGAGCGTTTTGAGAAGAAAGCGCCGGTGTGCGTGATGGTGCGTGCGGCGATGGAGAATGTTCTCTCGGGCGAGCGGCTTGACGGGATGTTCGAGAAGACCGCGTATCGGCAGGAAAACAGGCGTCTCATGTTCTCCACGGTGGCTGACATCATGGGGCTGGTGGCCTGCAAGATCCACCCCTCGGTCCATGCCACGTATCAGGCCAAGAAGGAGGAGGTGGGCGTTACCGCCAAGGCCCTCTACGACAAGCTGCAACGGATGGAAGGGAACATCTCCCGGCAGCTCGTTCGGGAAACCGCCTCGCGGATGGCGGAGATCATCCGAAAGACCGGAGGGGTCTTGCCGGAACTGGTGGCGGGATATCGCGTGAAGGTTCTCGACGGCAATCATTTGCGTCGCACCCAGCGTCGGATCGGAGAACTGAGAGAGCTCAATGCGGCGCCGCTGCCGGGCCATTGTGCGGTGATCCTCGATCCGCGGCTGAAGCTGGCCATCGACGTCATTCCCTGCGAAGACGCCTATGCCCAGGAGCGGACCCTCTTGCCGGCGGTGCTGGCAACCGTCGAGCGTCGGGACCTGTGGGTCGCCGACCGAAACTTCTGCACGACGGATTTTCTGTTCGGCATCAAGTCCCGCGGAGGGTATTTCGCAATCCGCCAGCACAGCCAGACGCTGCGTTACGAGTTGATCGGAAGGCGAAAGCGGATCGGGCGGACGGAAACGGGCATGGTCTACGAGCAGCGCATGCGGATCTTCGACGCCGAGGGGAGGGCGATGACCATCCGCCGCGTGACCGTAGAGCTGGACCAACCCACGCGCGACGGCGACACGGAAATCCATATCCTGACGAATCTGCCCAAGAGGGTCACGGCGTTGGCCGTCGCGGACTTGTATCGCAAGCGATGGACGATTGAAATCGCCTTCCATGAGTTGGCCCAGAACCTGGAGGGAGAGATCGAAACGCTGGGGTATCCGCGTGCCGCTCTGTTCGGTTTCTGCATGGCGTTGGTCTGCTACAACGTGCTGAGCGTGGTCCTGGCATCCCTGCGGGCCGCTCATGGAGCGGAGACCATTCAGGAGAAGCTCTCCTTCTACTACCTGTGTGACGAGGTCGCGGCCACGTCTCGCGGCCTTTCCATCGCCCTGCCCGACGAATACTGGTCCCGCAAGTACGCGAATCTGACGCCTGCTCGCCTGGCGCGTGAACTGGTCCGCATCGCCAAGACGGTGCAACTCGACCGCTACCGCAAGCACAAACGCGGCCCCAAGAAGCCCGCTACCAAAATGAACAAGAAACGTCGTAATCATGTGTCTACCGCCCGCGTCCTGAAGCAACGTCACCCGACGCGGGAGTGCATTCACTGCTGGTAAAAAGCACTG
>CAYMLO010000334.1:0-2493 GCA_964390905.1 uncultured Planctomycetales bacterium
TGATCCTGGCGCTGTCCAACCTGGTCAAGAACGCCTACGAGTCGTTCATGAAGCCGCAGAAGTACCTGCGCCGGGGAGAAGTCACCGTCTTTGCCGAAGCCGACGGCGACACCGTCAGGATCATGGTCCGTGATGACGGTATGGGCATGGCGGCAGAGGACCTGTCCGAGCTTCTGGCGTTCATGCCGCGCCGTCGCAACAAGGCCAAGCGCAAGAGCACCGGGTTCGGCGTGCCCATCGCGCGCCGCTACGTCGAGGCCCATCACGGCACATTGACATTCGAGAGCAAAGAGGACGTCGGCACGACCGCCATCGTTACGCTGCCCAGAACACCGCCCAGCGGGGAGGATGCGCAATGAAAGAACGGATCAGGATTCTGGTCGTCGAGGATGACATGGGGATTCAGGAGGAGATCGAGGATGTCCTCGCCGCGCTAGGATACGAGCACAACTGGGCCCAGAGCCAGCAGGAGGCACGGGAACTGCTCGAGACGAGGGACTACCACTGCGTGCTGGCGGACCTCGAGATCCCTGCACGCCCAGGCCGGGGGTTCGCCAAGATCGAGTTCGGGCGAAAGCTGATCGAGCAGATCCCGAAGATCAAGGGCCGCGGGGCGGTGCCGGTCATCGTCATGACGGGCTACCACCAGGAAGGTCTGAACCTGACCACGGAACTGCTCGGCAACGGTGTGATGGAGTTCATCTCGAAGCCGTTTGGCGATGGCACGTCGGGTAAGAGTCTCTCGGACGTGATCCAGAGCGTTCTCGATCGGCATCGCCGGATGTTCCCGCCGGGGACGCTGCCTGGTGATCCGCCCGAGCCCTTCAGAGGCGGGGTGCTGGCGTACTACCCGGACCATGTCGAACTGGACGGTGAGATCATCCTCGAGTGTGGGGGAGCCGGCCACGCCTGGGATGTCATGCGGGTGCTTCGGACACCCCGACGCAACGGAAAGCTGCCCCGGCTCAGCGCGCCGAAGCTTGCCAAGGCCGTGGACCCGACCGGGCAGCTGAGCGAAGGAGCCGTCGCGTCGTGTGTCCACGACATACGCGTCAGAATCAGCAACACGATGCTGGAGAAAGCCAACGTTGTTGTGGGCCGGGAGGACGTGATTGCCAATCAGGGCAAGGGATACCATCTGGCCGGATGGTTGAGGCTGGAAGGACACGACGGGGAATCAGATGAGGGGACCTCGCGGGGTCATGTTTCTGCGGAGCCTCCGTCCGGAGAATCCGATGTTTCGTCGCCAGATGGCGATGGCTCCTTGACGAGTCGCCAGCGGTGGATTCTCGCCCAGGTCCGCAAGGGCATCAAACTGACCCGAGTAATGGTTGAAGAACGATTCGAGATCGGGGCCAAACAGGCTAAGCGGGAATTGTCGAGGCTGTCCAGCCGTGGCCTGATCGAGTTTGAGCGCAGGCCGAGGCCCGGGCATTACACGCGGGGTCAGAACCTCGTTCGCGCATAGACTCTCTTCACGATTCGTACTTCGATTGCCGTTTCGGGCGTCAGGCTTGGCGCAAGTGTGAGCGACGACATAGCATGGGGGCAAGCGGCTTACAGAATCGAAATCAGTATGGCAACACCGCAGGACTACATCCAGAGGATTGAATCGGCCGGCTATCGCGTGACGGGAGTGCGCGAATCGATTGGCGACGGCCAGGATGGGCCGCTCATTGTGACCGCAGAGAACGTCGCCACCGGGGACCGGCACACTGTCACAAGCCACATGAGAGGTTCCGATGGTGAACTCGAGGCGCTTCAACTGCTGGCGGTGAAGGTCGGTGTCCGATCGGGCGGCGATCGTTCTTGATCACGATCCGGGGGCATCGTGCGCTCGTCAGTTTTGGGGACGGTCCTCAAGCCGCCTTGGCGGCCCTGACCGTAGATAGACCGGCATCGGCCGCGCGAGCGAACGGGTCTTCCGCAGTATTGAGATGGCTCCAATCGTCGGAATCGCCCCCCCGCTCTCCGGGTTCCGTTCCCGCCCACGCGAAATATGATTTCCTGTCAACAGCGTGCTATAGTGTGCTATCAGTGAACGCCACAGAGCACGCAGAACTCACAGACACACAGGGAGAAACACTATGTCGAACGCAGACGGATGGCGGAACAGGTCTCTCAGAATCCTTCCTCTATTGATCGTGGCGCTGAGCCTCAGCTCATGTGCAACGAAGCAGGGCCAGACGGGCAAGCCAAGCAGGTGCCCCGTGACCGGCATGACACGCATGCCCGTGGCGGGGGAGGGACCGACGAACCGCGATTGGTGGCCCAACCAGGTGAACCTCGACATCCTTCATCAGAACTCCGCCAAGGGCAACCCGATGGGCCAGGGCTTCAACTACGCCGAGGAATTCAAGACTCTCGACCTGGCGGCCGTGAAGAAGGACATCGAAAAGCTGATGACCGACTCGCAGGACTGGTGGCCCGCGGACTACGGACACTACGGCCCGTTCTTCGTCCGGATGGCCTGGCACAGCGCGGGCACATACC
>CAYMLO010000335.1:0-2437 GCA_964390905.1 uncultured Planctomycetales bacterium
GAGAACCGGATCAACCACCTCATCCCCGAAGAATCCCGCGGCGAGGAAGGCTCCGCCGAGGAATCCTGGGGCCTGACCATCCAACTGGTCTGGTACCTGGGCCAGCCGGCACACTGCGTGCACACCAGCCCCTATCGGCCGCTGTTTAACGTGGCCGACAACTCGCTGTTCATGTCCGACCGGCTGCCGCAGCCCTAGCCTGGATTCCCACAGTCTTGGTTATGCCTAACACAGTTGGCTGCCCAGGGGCCGGGAATTACGGGAATTCGCAGCAATTCGGAATTGGGGTTGGTAGGTGTGGCATGGCCGTGTAGACTACCCGGTCACAGTGTCAGGCGGGAACGGGGCGAGAGTCGTCTCCCCCACGGACCCCCGTTTTCCTCAAGAAATTGCGGTATTCTTGGGTTCCCTTCTCCCGCTGTCCTTCCGCATGGATGTAGTTGACATGGTGGCAGCATGGCCAAGAAGGCCCGACATCAACTAACAGTCTCCGATTACTTTCTCCAGCCTGCGAACTCCACTCACCGGCAGTACGAGGCGCTCCGGGCCTATTTTGTGGACAAGCTTCCTTCGGCGGAGGCGGCCCGACGGTTCGGTTACACGCCGGGAAGCTTCCGGGTCTTGGTGCATCAGTTCCGACAAGCTCCGGACCGGGCGTTCTTCCTCCCGTCGGCGAGGGAAGCAAGGCGCAACGGAAAACAACACCGTCTGCGCGAGCAGGTCGTCACCATGCGAAAGCAGAACCTCTCGGTGTACGACATCAGCCGTGCCATTTCTCGCGAGGAGGAGCCGATCAGCCCGGCGGCCGTGGCGGAGATTCTCCGCGCCGAAGGCTTTGCTCGACTTCCGCGACGGGGCGACGAGGAGCGGCCCGAGAGTCCACGCCCCACGATCGCCGACGCGGCAGATGCCCGGCAATTGGACCTCTCGCCACGCCTCTTCCGCACGCGCTTTGGGGGGCTGTTCCTGTTCCTGCCGTGGCTGGTATCGAGCAAAGTGGACTCGCTCGTCCAGAAGGCCGGCCTCCCCGGCTCGGAAATGGTGCCCGCGGGGTGTGCCGTTCGCTCCTTGCTGGCGTTGAAATTGTTCGGCAACGCGCGACACAGCCACGTCATGAGCCATGTGTTGGACGAGGGGCTGGCGTTGTTCGCGGGACTGAACGTGATTCCCAAGCGGTCGTTTCTCAGTGAGTACAGCAGCCGCATCGAACCGGCGTGCTACCCGAAGCTCATGCGGGCGTGGTTCGACACCGTCGGGCGGCTGGGATTGGCGTGGGGGACGTCTTTCGATTTGGACTTCCACACGATCCCCTTTCACGGCGAAGACGCTCACATCGAGAAACACTACGTTTCCAAGCGAAGTCGCCGGCAAAAAGGGGTCTTGGCGTTCCTGGCGCGGGACGCCGACCGGCGCGTGTTCTGCTATGCCAACGCGGACCTGCGCAAGGACGAACAGAACGACGAAATCCTCCGCTTCGCGAAGTTCTGGAAACAGCGGACAGGCCGACTTCCCGAAGAACTGATCTTCGATTCCCGCCTGACGACCTATGCCAACTTGGATCGCCTGAACCGGGATGGGATCGCCTTCATCACCTTGCGGCGCCGATCGGCCGGCATGCTTCAAGAGATCGCGGATCGGCCGCTTTCGGCTTGGAGGAAGATTGAATTGGAGTCGGTTTCCCGTGCTTACCGCACGCCCCGCATCCTGGATCAGAAAATCACGCTTCCTGACTACCAAGGGCCGATTCGCCAGTTGGTCGTCATAGACCTGGGCCACGAGGAGCCCACCCTCCTGCTGACCAATCAACTCAGCCGTTCTGCGGCCAAATTGATCGGCCGCTACGCCCAGCGGATGCTGATCGAGAACGGGATTCAGGATGGGATCGACTTTTTCCACATGGACGCGCTCTCCTCGGCCGTCGCCCTGAAGGTCGACTACGACCTGCAATTGACGTTGATGGCCAGCAGCCTCTACCGCCTGCTGGGGAGCCGGATTGGGGACGGGTACGAGACGGCCAAGTCGCGGCAGTTGTTTGACAAGTTCGTGGACGCAACGGCCACCGTCATGATCGCAGAGCGCGATATCTCGGTACGCTTTCAGAAGCGGGCTCACAATCCCCTGCTGATGGCCGCCGGTTTCGACCGTGAGATCGTATCGGTTCCCTGGCTGGGTCGCAAGCGGCTTCGGTTGATGTTCGGATAAGGCGGGCATGGAGTCCAGAGGCAAACTAACACCCGGCCCCCGGGCGGCCAGGTGTGTTAGGCATAACCAAGACTGTGGGAATCCAGGCTAGCTTGCCAAGCGTCCGCGTCCGCGCTCCGCACTCCGCCAGCCTTCACCAAACGGACCCCGCATCAACTACCCGTTCGTGCAAGCACGCACCCATTACGGGCTCTCGTGCGTGCAAGCACGCACCCATTACGGGTGCAAGGGGATT
>CAYMLO010000336.1:0-2390 GCA_964390905.1 uncultured Planctomycetales bacterium
AAAACTCGGCGAGCCGGTCCATCTCCCGATGCCACGCCAAATCCAGATCTGCTTCGACCTGTTCGTCCGGGTTCACGTCGGACGCTCCTCGACGCTGAACGGCATCAGCCGCTTCCTCAGTTCCCACGCAGCCACCGCCGCCTCGACTTCTGAGTCATAGTAACCACCCCAGTGGGTCCGACCCCCAGTCTTGGCTATCGCGCACCATTTGCCCGTCTTCTTCTGGCGGTAGACACCACGGTACTCCGAGGTGGCTCCGCCGCTGGTCTGGCGATTCTGATGGTTTTGCTGATTTGTGACCACGCGCAGATTCTCGCGCCGATTGTCCAACTTGTCGCCGTTGATGTGGTCGGCCTGCAACTGCCGAGCGCCGGACCCGCGCCCCTGACCCGGCTTGTTAGCGAGGCCGAGGATGAGCCGGTGCATCAGCACCTTCGAGTTGCCGCCGCCGGTAATCGCATAGCCACGGTTATGCAGAGACCAGCGGAACTTGCTGACCGCGTCTAGGTCGGCTGCGTCGACTTGTGCGTGGGCCACGATTTGGCCCTTATGCCATACAGGGATAGCGTTCGTCATGACGGCGCTCCTTTCGCTCGTGCCGTCCTGCGCCCCGGACACTCCAATGTCGCGGGGCGCACCCATTCTACCCTGTTACCTGATGATTTTCAGGTTGTCCCACCCGGACTCGTCCACCGTGAACGTCAGCGTCCCCTGCTGCGTCGGCGGGCCACCCATGATCTCGAACCACTTGGACCCAACGTCGAGCGCCGGAGCCTGAAAGTGCGTCCGGCCCTTCGTCGAGCCTTCTACGCCTTCCGTAATGGCGGTGAAGTGATGCAGATGCCCGGACAGGAGAATGTCGGCGTCTCCGATGGCGGTGCGGTTCATCGCCATGTCCTTCCACCACTTCAGCGCCTTTTGCTGCGCCGAGCCGCCACCCTTAAACTGGTGTCCGTGAGCCAACCCGATAACCGTCCGGCACACGTCCAGCGTCACCGTCATCTCTTGGTCAGGGATAGCCCAGCGGATGTGCCCGTAAGCGTCCGGGTTCTGCGCGAGGATCTCACGGACAACCTCAAACACCTCTACGTCGCTATTGTCGCCCCAGTTCGTGTATGCCTTCCCGTTCAGCCGCCGTTCCCCGTGGTTCGATGGGACGGTGGCGACGGTCATGTTCGGGACTAGCGGTGCCCAAGCGGTGATGAGTTCCACCAGCACCCTTCGGACCAGCCGCGCCTGCTGACGGTTATCCAACTCGGTCTGCCATTGCTGCATCGGATAGTGACCGGAACACCCCTCCACAAGGTCAGAGACGGACAACAGCGCGATGGTGTCCACCGGCTCACCAGCCTTCGCCAGCGCCTTCACCCGACGTGGCACCTCATCGCGGAGGAAGAACAGTCGTTCTAGCAGTTCCTCGACGCCCGTGCCCTGTTCGTTGCCCTTCCCGGCCTGCCAGTCAGCCGCGACCACGCACAGCGCCCTAGACCCCTCCGTCGCCTGCTTCGGCTTCACCTTCCGCCGTTTCACCTCACGAATCAGGTCGTCCACGTCGGGACCGGCCGCGTCGCGGGCAGGGATGACGGTGGCCCGGTAGTAGAAGTTCCGCTTGTCGCCCGAGTCCCAAGTACGGACCTGAACCGGCTGCGACTCATCCACCGTCCACGCATCAGGGTCAAGGCCGAGTTCGCGGATGATGGCGGACCAGTCCTGCGGTGGTGTGTCGCCCGCCTGAACGGTCAGCGTTCCCTTGGCGGTGTCGACCCCCGGCTCCCACCCCTTCGGATGCGACCGCTTCTGTACGGAAGCGTCCCCGATGTCGCGCTGGACTTTCAGGAACTCGTCAGCCGACATCCTCAGCCTCCCGCGCCGCCCTCTGCGCCGCCTCTAACGCCGGGAACTCATCCCACAGCATGTCAAGCAGCCCCAGCGCATCCCAAAGCATGTCGTCCAACAGGTCCGAGTGAATGCCCTCCTCGTCAAGCCAGCGATACCGACCGAACACGGGATGGTCCACGGCGCAGATGTGACGCGCTAAAGGCTTCGACGCATCGCGCACCGCCCGAACTTGCTCGCGGTCATAGATACGCAAGTCTTCTATGACCCGCTGGACCTTCAGGAACTCGTCAGCCGACATGGCGACGCCTGTAGTGGCCCACCTGCTGGTACGACACGTCGTGGCCCCATCGGCGCAGGACGGTGCTGATGGCCGTGTGGCCTATCTCGGGGTTGGCGAGTGCGGCCTCGAGGGCGTCGCGCTGCTCGTCGGTCAGCAGCGGGAGCACCTTCTCCCACCAGCCGGCGTAGCCGGGACGGCGTTGTGCTTGTGCTTGTGCGAACTCGTCCATGAGGCCTCCCCAGGCTCAGGCGGTGCGAGTATGGCCCACGTT
>CAYMLO010000337.1:0-2261 GCA_964390905.1 uncultured Planctomycetales bacterium
CTGGTGACGTCCAGCTCGGTGCTCGCCGTCCTGTTCATCTTCTACTTCATCGCAAAGGACGCGCTGCCCTTCTTCCGTTTGGAGGGGATCCGGGCGTTCTTCACCGAAACGGCGTGGTACCCGTCGGCCGATCCGCCCGCCTTTGGGGCGCTGGCTATCTTCTTCGGGAGCGGCCTGGTGACGCTCGGCGCGGTGCTCGTCACGGTGCCGCTTGGCGTGTCGGCGGCCGTCTGCCTGAGCGACATCCTGCCGTTCTCCGTGCGTCAGCTGGCCAAGCCCGTCGTCGAGGTGCTGGCGGCCATCCCGTCGGTGGCGTACGGCTTCTTCGCCCTGGTCGTCTTCGCGCCAATGCTCCAGGAAGACGGAGGCCGAATCCTGGCCATGGCGGGCTGGTTGATCGGAACCCCGCTCTGCTTCCTCGCTGTCGTGGTCCTCAGCGATCTCGTCGCCGGGACTGCACCGACGCGGCTTCGCTGGCCGGTGCGGATCGGCATGTTGCTGGGGTTGGGTGGCCTGGCGGTCTTTGGCCTGGTCAAGATGGGAGCTTTCCTGGGCGGCCTGCAGGTCGACAGCGGGGCAAATGCCCTGAACGCCGCGATCATCCTGGGGATCATGGCCTTACCGACGGTGGTCAGCGTTTCGGAGGACGCGCTCCAGGCCGTCGGCCGCGAGATGCGGGAGGCAAGCTACGCCCTGGGCGCGACCCGGGCCGAGACCCTCATCAAGGTGATCATGCCGGCGGCCAGCAGCGGGATCTGCGCGGCTGCCATCCTCGGCGTGATGCGGGCCGTCGGCGAGACCATGGTCGTTTGGATGGCCTCCGGCAATGCCGCCCAGATCCCCGCGCCCTGGTACAACGTGCTCGAGCCCGTCAGGACCCTGACCGCCAACATCGCCGGCGACATGGGTGAGGCCGATCACGTAACCGGCTCGGCA
Organism: uncultured Planctomycetales bacterium; assembly: GCA_964390905.1. Lineage (GTDB taxonomy): Bacteria > Planctomycetota > Phycisphaerae > UBA1845 > JAFGLZ01 > JAFGLZ01. The sequence continues at coordinate 937 of CAYMLO010000337.1, forward strand.
CGGTACCACGTCCTGTTCGCAATGGCGTTTTGTCTGCTGGTCATCTCCTTCAGCCTGAACCTGGCCAGCGAATGGATCGTTCGACGATCCCGCAGGAAGCTGCGAGGCGGTTGAGATGCAGTTGGGTACGCGAAGACTGCTGGACAGGGCGTTCTCCGGGTTGGGGATCACGTCCATCCTGCTGCTCGGCGCATCGCTGCTGGTCATTCTCGCGCCTATCGTCGTCCGCGGCTTGGGCGCGTTCGTCTTTGGGGGCACGATCGAGCACCGGCGGCTCATGCTGGAGAAGTTCGGCCGCGGCGACCGCGCCCAACTCGATGCCCAGATCGCCGCGGCGAAGCGTGCCCGACAGCCCGTCTACGACATGATCGCGGCGTTCGAGAAGGAGCTGCCCCGTCTGGACCCCGCGCGGCGTCGAGAGTTGCGTACGTCGTTGAAGGAACTTGAGGAACGGATTGCCATCCTGCTCGAGCCAGCCCCGGGCACGTCGGATCCCGTGCTGTGGCGGGATCAATACGGCCAGACCCGTTGGGACCGGGCCCAGGTCAAAGCCCACGACGTCTTGTTTGCCGAGCAGTACGACTACACCGATCCGACTCAGATGGGCAAGAAGGTCTGGGTCCCCCGGGCAAAGGAGTTCGAGGGCACTTGCCTGGCTGCGCTGTTTCCATACGTGCAGGACAACCTGGACGCGATGCTCAAGCCGCGCACGACCTTCTACTGGCGGTTCCTTCTGGACAAGTCCCACGACGCGCACTTCTTCGGCGGGGTGGGCCCGGAGGTGCTCGGCACGTTGTATCTAGCGATCGGGTCCATGTTGTTCGCGATTCCCATGGGGGTAATCTCGGCGGTCTACCTGGTCGAGTACGCCAGCGAGGGCCGGCTGGTGAGCACGCTGCGGACCTTCATCAATACGCTCGCCGGCGTGCCGAGCATCGTGTTCGCCCTGTTCGGACTGGCCTTCTTCATCAACGCGATGCACGTTTCGGAGTCCAAGAGCGTCCTGGCGGGTTCGTTGACGTTGGGGCTGCTGGTCTTGCCCATCGTCATCCGTGCGTCGGAAGAGGCGATTCGAGCCGTGCCCCAGAGTTACCGGGAGGCGGCCTTGAGTCTGGGGGCCGGGAAGGGACGGACGGTCCTGACGGTGATCCTACCTGCCGCCCTGCCGGGGGTCTTCACGGGCATCGTCATCAGCATGGGCCGGGCGGCGGGCGAGACGGCGCCGATCATTTTCACGGCGGCCGTCAGCATGGGCAATCCGCTGGGTCTCGTCGAGACGCTGTCGCAGCCGACGCCCGCCCTGCCATGGAACATCTATAACCTGT
>CAYMLO010000338.1:0-2150 GCA_964390905.1 uncultured Planctomycetales bacterium
TGTTCTTCCACGGCGGCTGGGGGAAGATCGCGGCCGCGGCCTCGACGCAGTACGCCATCGACCGCTGGGCGCCTGAGCTCCTGATCAACCTCGGTACGTGCGGCGGGTTCGAAGGCCAAATCGAGAGGGGGACCGTCATCCTGGTGGAGCGGACCGTCGTGTACGACATCGTCGAGCAGATGTCCGATCCCGAAGCGGTGATCGCCCACTACGCGACGGACCTCGATCTCGCCTGGCTCGCAGAGCCGTATCCGCAGGAAGTGCGCCGCACGCTGCTCGTGTCTGGCGACCGCGACTTGCTGGCGGAGGAGATCCCCCGCCTGAAGGCCGAGTTTGGCGCGGTGGCGGGCGACTGGGAGTCCGGCTCGATCGCCTGGGTGGCGGCTCGGAACAACACGCCATGTCTCATCTTGCGCGGCATCACCGACCTGGTGGGGCAGGGCGGCGGCGAAGCCTACGAGGGAAACATGCACGTCTTCGTGGAAGGCACCAGAAAGGTTATGGCAGAGTTGGTGCGCTTCTTGCCCGCGTGGCTCGCCAGAGCGAGAGATCGAATGCAGGAGTAGGGGGCTGTCCGCCTGTATGAGGTCGCACCAATCTGATTCTACCCTTCGCACCAGGTCCTGGGGAGATGGCACTAATGGCACAGATGGCACAGATGGCACATTCGGAAGGCCAGCTACCACTCGCGCCTGTCGGATCACGAACTTCGGCGGGCGTAGCTGCGTGATTGGGATCGGCTTTCTGTGAACGGTCATCGCGTCTCCGATGACGCAGCAGCTTGACAGATAAACGACTAGATTGTACAATGATGCAAGTTATATCTATGCAGATGTGCAATTTTGCACATCTAATCACTTTTAAGGGACTTAGGGACCCGGGAAAGGAATGAGTATGGCGGCAAGCAGGGAGCAGCACCGCATGCTGTACAAAATCGCCCACGCCTACTATTTCGATGAGCTGACGCAACAGCAGATCGCCAATCGTTTTCGCCTCTCGAGGCCCAAAGTCTCCCGCCTGTTGCAGGAAGCCAGGGCTGAAGGCGTCGTCGACATCATACTTGTCCCTCCGTCTGGCGGCTTGGCCGATCTGGAGCGCGAATTGGAACAGGGGTACGACTTGGATGAGGCGGTCGTGGTCTCGGTCAGCAACTCCCGAGACCTGGCCTCTGTGAAACGCGAGCTCGGGCCGGCCGCAGCCGAGTGCCTGATCCGTTCTCTCACTGGCGATGAGGTTGTGGCTGTTGCTTGGGGCATGTCCATATTGGCGATGGTCGATGCCTTGCCGTTCAAATCCATGCCGGACGTGACCGTCGTGCAGAGCAACGGGGGGCTGGGCCCGGTTGATGAGCGGGAGCACTCCTTTGAGCTGACCCGACGCGTCGCACAGAAACTTGGTGCAAGCTTCCGGTTACTGCAGGCTCCAGGGGTCGTCTCCACTCGGGCGGCGGCCCAGGTCCTCAAGTCGGACGGGCAGATTGCGGGCACGCTGGCGCTTGCAGCAGATGCCGATATAGCCGTCGTGGGCCTCGGGTTGCTACGGCCGGACACACTCCTCCTGCGTGAGGGGACCATCCTGACCGAAGAGGACGTCGAAACCTTGAAGGAGGCTCAAGCTGTCGGCGACGTTGCTCTGCGTTACCTCGACGCCGGCGGAGTGCCGATCGATCTGGATATCAACGAGAGGACGATCGGCCTAACCCTCGAGCAGGTCAAGAAGATCCCACGCGTAATCGGAATTGCCGGTGGAGAGGAAAAACTCGACATCATTCGTGCCACGTTGCGAGGTGGCATTCTGGATGTACTCGTGACCGACGATTGCGCCGCACGGGAGTTGCTTGCTCACTGACCAGGCCACCCACGCTGCGAGTTACCTGACCAACACGTTCAGCGGGGTTACCGCCAGAACTTTGCTCTACGCGACCACTATCGAGCTGGATCTCAAGCAACCGGCTGCGGACTAGAGCTGCCGTTGGAGTACAATCAGGGTCGGGTATATCTGCTCGTATAGCTGGTATCGCCGTTCGTAGGCCGCCGCGCTATCCGCCCTGGGGTCAACACGCCGTTGTAAATGCACTGTCTGTTCCACGGCGGTTGTCAGATCGGGATAGGTCCCTGCTGCAACGCCGGCCAGCAGTGCAGCGCCCAGGC
>CAYMLO010000339.1:0-2133 GCA_964390905.1 uncultured Planctomycetales bacterium
AGGCTGCGGATCATCGGGCCAAGCTCTGGGTCGCGCGCAGGAATTTGCTGAAGATTTGGCGAGTTGTAACTGTTGTGATGAATCAACCCGTGAGCTAAGAAAGAATGGTCTTCCTCTACTTCAATATCCCATACACGTGCCTTTCCCACAGGCTCAATTTTCTCCACGGCGACGCATTGTGCAAACGACCGTGCCCCTTGTTTGTGACCAGCGCCAAGTTGTCTATGCGGTTGTTCGTAGGGTCTTCGTCGATATGATGCACGGAAAACCCCTCCGGCATTTCCGTCAGCCCCAAGGCCTTGCACATCACCACGTGATGCTCGAAAACGTGTTTGCTCTTCAACCGCCCCGTAAACCACGCCGGCTTCAGCACCAACACGTAGCCTTTGCCATCCGAGCACCGCCCGCGGTAGTTGTGATGCAGCTCCGACGTTTTCCCGGCCATGGGGTTCTTCTCCCCCTTTTTTGAGCGCGAAAGGCGCAGAACACGCTCCCGCTCGCGCTCTTCCGGTGACAGCACCGCCTGAATCATGGCTTGCGCCGTGTGCGGGGTCACCGAAAAGCGCCGAGTGATCTCCGCAATAATCGGCTTGTCCGGCGCGGTATAAGCTTCGACTACGCTCCGACACAGAGCCTCGTCCTTCAACTGCGATTTGTTCACAGACATGGTATACGGCGTCTCCTGGCTTCAATTCCCCGACGGGAATCCATCCTTGCGACGATAGCACCCGGTGCCCACGGGTACAAGTTACCGAGTCCCCGGTGGCCACGGTGAGCCGGACCATATCTTCCACGCCCTTAAAATACCGCCGTACCACGCGCTTCCATTCCCCGGTGTGCGTTTTTATTTTTTCTCTTCCGGTGGGCTGGTATTCCCCGATTTTCACCGGCCCTGTATCCAATTCCAGAACGGTGTCGCCATGCAAACACATCCGGCCGGAGACGGTCCCGCCTTCGTCCGATCTAATCTGATTGATATGGCTGTGGATGCGCCCGTCCTTGTGCGTGTGCTTCATGATCGTGTTGATGAAGGTGCCGGAGGTCTTGTTCAGGGCCCGGGCTTCCACGATCAGCTTGGGCAGCTCATGGGGGTGGTCCGTCAGGAAGGACTTGGTAAACGAGGGCGCGCCCTTCTCTGTTTTAGGGTAGCTCACCCCCGCCTTATCGAAGGCTTTGGCCAGGGACTGGGCCGCCCAGATTTCGACGGTCTGGCCCGTGAGCCGTTTGATCTGGCCCATGACGTCTTTCTCGCGCTTGAGCAGCGCGTCCCGGGTGCGCTCCACCTTGTCCATGTCCACGCGGATGCCGCGCCATGTCATGTCCACAAGGCAGGGCAGGAGGTCCAGTTCGAGGTTGGCGATCTGCCAGAGGTCTTCCTTGCCAAGCTGCACACTGAGGTAGGACCACAGCTCCAAGGTCAGCGTGGCGTCGCCCTCGGCATAGGGGCCGACAAACGCTGCCGGCATCTTCCACATCTCGCCCTTGGGGTCGAGGCCAAACTCCCGGGCGGCTTCGTTCAGCCCTTTTTCTGACTTCACCTTGTTGAGGTGGTCGTAGGCCAGGGAGTTCAGGCTGTAGCTGAAGCGGTTCTCGTCGAGCAGGGATGCGATGAGCATGGTGTCGATGATGCGGCCATTGATCTGAAAGCCCATGCGGCGAATCCAGCCGGCGTCGTACTGGGCGTTGTGCATGATCTTGTCTGCCGGGCACTCGAAGACTTTCTTCAGCCACTTGTTGACGATGCGCTCATCCAGATTGCCGCCGCCTAGATGGCGCACGGGAATGTATCCAGACCACTCTTCCGTGGCGATGGCGTACCCGACTACCTCACCGTTGCCCACGGCCCAGCCCGGGCCGCTGTTCTTCAGGTCCGGGTCTTTGGTTTCGACGTCGATGGCAATGCGTTTGGCACCGGTCAGGTCGGGGAGTTCATGGGGCGGCACCCACTCGCTCTGCTGGCCCATCATCACTAGCTGTAAACTCATCCATCCTCCCCACGCGGCGGCAATGTAAACGGCTCAAGTTTGCCGTCATCTAGTAAGACTTGGACGCGCTGCTCTGCTTCAAGAAGCTGGTTACGCACCCGGTTCAGGTAATTGATGCCTTTCTCGAAGACCGCGAGGGATTCGTCCA
>CAYMLO010000340.1:0-2052 GCA_964390905.1 uncultured Planctomycetales bacterium
CAGGAGAACGAGGCGGCGATCAAGCGGCTGCGGCGGGCCTGGGAACTGGATGCCTTCGAGACGGGGTATGAGCAGATCAGATGCTTGGAGATCGGGTGATGAATTGCGTCTGGGCTAGGCAAGACGCCGCACCCCTGGGCTTGGGGCGGCTAGGCACAGCAAGCAAGGCGAAGACGCGCTTCGCGCCCGGGCGGCTTGTGGCCGGAGTGGACTTGACCACCGAAACCGAAGCCCGACTCCCTGCCACCGCCCGGGCGCTTCTGGGCAGGACCGGGCTACCGGGGCCTCACAAGCCTCGGGACGCGGGTTCGACTCCCGCACCTGCCAGTCGGCTGGCCAGCCGGCCAGAAACGTCAACCCGAAACCGCAAGCAACAAGGAACCACCGATGAGCTTACTGGAACAGATCCATAGCGGCCGACGTCAGGTGCCGCCGAGACTGCTGATCTACGGTGTCGAGGGCGTCGGCAAATCGACCACCGCCGCGCAGGCCCCCGGGGCCGTCTTCATTCCCACCGAGGACGGTCTCGACCAGATCGATTGTTCCAGCTTTCCGCTGGCCAGGGCCTTCCAGGAGGTCGTCTCGGCCCTGTCGGAGCTGTACTCGGAAGATCACGAGTTCCAGACGGTGGTGATCGACAGCCTGGACTGGCTGGAGCGCCTGATCTGGGACGACGTGTGCCGTGAGTACGGCGTGAAATCCATCGAGCGGGCCGACGGCGGATTCGCGAAAGGGTACACGCACGCCCTGACGCAATGGCGCGAGGTCCTCAGCGGGCTCGACGCACTCCGCGCCGAACGCGGCATGTGCGTGATCCTCCTGGCCCACGCGAAGACCGAGACGTTCGCAGACCCGGAATCCGTTGCCTACGACCGCTATTCGCCCCGGCTGCACAAGCATGCCAATGCCCTGGTCACCGAGTGGGCTGACGCCGTGCTGTTCGCCACACGGAAGTTCCGCACCGAAAGCGAAGACGCCGGATTCAACCGCACCCGGAGCATCGCCGTGGCCCTCGGCGCCGATGGCGGTGAGCGCATCCTCCGCTGCGTCGGCAGCCCGGCCTGTGTGGCCAAGAACCGCTACGACCTGCCGGCCGAACTGCCTCTGAGCTGGTCGGCCCTCATGACCGCAATGACCCAGACCCCCAACGACGGAAAGGACACCCCCAATGGCTGACCTCGGCAACTTCAACGCGCACGACGTCGAACCCACCACCCCTTTCGAGCCCATCCCGGCGGGCCGGTATCTCGCGGCCGTCACCGCCAGCGAGATGAAGAAGACCAAGTCCGGGGCGGGCAGCTTCCTCGAGCTGACGTTCACGATCCTGGAGGGGGAGCACAAAGGCCGTCTTCTCTGGGCCCGGCTGAACCTCAACAACCCCAACGCCACGGCGGTCAAAATGGCCAGGGCCGAGCTGTCGGCCATCTGCCGGGCGGTCGGCGTGATGCAGCCCAAGGACAGCGTCGACCTGCACAACATCCCTCTGCTGGTCACCGTCAAGCTGAAGAAGCGCACCGACAACGATGAGCTGACCAACGAGATCAAGGGCTACGAGCCCAAGTCCGCCGCTGCCGGCCAGCCTCAGCAGGCTCCGGCTGCCGACAACACCCCCCCGTGGAAGAGAGGCTGAGCCATGAATCACGGCACGATGTACGACCTCTACAAGCGGGACGAACGCGGAGAGCCTGTAGCCGCCAAGTTCCGCATAGCGCGCGAGGCGAACGGCTGGTTGCGAATCGAAGTCGCGACCGACGAACCGGACGCCAGGGAGCCAATCGTCGTCCGGTGCTTGCTGGTCTCCGGCCGGTTCGTCGTGGACGTGATTGATGCCGACACGCTCGAGCCGACCGAGGAGATCTGCGGGGCGGTGGCAACCGGGACCATCAGCATCCCGCTGCACACTTCTCGGAAGGAGGACGGCCGGTGAAGCTTGCTTTGCCCTGGCCCCCGAGCATCAACCACTACTGGCGCCGGGTGGGGCCTCGCACGCTGATCAGCCGGGAGGGCCGGACGTTCCGCAGGAATGTCTGTGCCCTCCTGGGCGGCGGCGGG
>CAYMLO010000341.1:0-1727 GCA_964390905.1 uncultured Planctomycetales bacterium
CCTTCCGACTGGACCAGGAGACCTTCTTCATCTCGCTCTCGGTGGCGATCAGGAAATCCGACGTCCGAGGGCGGTTGACCAGCCTGAACATCAGCAGCCCTATGCCGATCACAACCAGCGTCGGAATGCCGTACCGCACCATTGGCGCGCTGGTCAGGGTGTAGCCGCTCAGCTTGTCGCTGAGCACGCCGGCGCCGATCACCACCACGAGCATGACGCCGAAGAACGTCACGGCCCGTGTGTACTTGCCCTGGCCTTTCTTGTAGATTTCGATTTTCGCCACGTCGCCGAGTTCCTTGCCTTCAGCCCGCTGCCTGGGCACGCTCACCGTCGCCTGGTGTCTCCTGCAGCAGGCGGCATGGCCCGCGGGTCATGCACGGCAGGGAGGAGTCGAACCCCCAACCTGCGGTTTTGGAGACCGCTGCTCTGCCAGTTGAGCTACTGCCGTATGCTCTTGAGGTCATTTGCGCTTGGTTTTGTGCTCCGTATGCGTCCGTGTTCGGGGGCAGTACTTCTTCAGCGTGAGTTTCGTCACGCCTCCGCTCACGCGGACCTGCGTCCGATAGTTCAGGTCCCCGCAGTCGGTGCACTGCAGCCAGACGTATTCCCGGGCCTTGCTCTTGGCCATGGCGCGCTACTCCAGGATCTTCGTGACCACGCCGGAGGCCACCGTCCGCCCGCCCTCGCGAATGGCGAAACGCAACTGCTCTTCCATGGCCATGTCCGTGTTCAACAGCTCGACTTCCATCGTCACGTTGTCGCCGGGCATGCACATCTCGACGTCGCCCAGCAGCTTGACCGTTCCGGTCACGTCCGTTGTCCGGAAGTAGAACTGCGGGCGGTACCCGGTGAAGAACGGGCTGTGCCGCCCGCCCTCTTCCTTGGTCAGCACGTAGACCTCGCCCTCGAACTTCTTATGGGGCGTGACCGTGCCCGGGGCCGACAGCACCTGCCCGCGAATCAGGTCCGTCTTCTCGATGCCCCGCAGCAGGCACCCGGCGTTGTCGCCGGCCTGGCCTTCTTCCATCGTCTTGTTGAACATCTCAACACCGGTAACGGTCGTGGTCTGCGTCTCGCGCAGCCCGACGATCTCGACCTTGTCACCGACGCGAACGACCCCACGCTCGATTCGCCCGGTGCCCACCGTGCCGCGACCCTTGATCGAGAACACGTCCTCGATGGGCATCAGGAACGGCTTGTCGATCTCGCGGACCGGCTCGGGGATCCACTCGTCCAGCGCCTTGACCAGTTCGACGATGGGCTCGGCGTCCGGGCCGCTCGGGTTTTCCAGCGCCTTGCTGGCCGATCCCTTGATCACCGGACAGTCGTCGCCCTCGAACCCGTACTTGTTCAGCAGCTCCCGGACTTCCATCTCGACCAGCTCCAGGAGTTCCTCGTCGTCGACCAGGTCCACCTTGTTCAGGAAGACGATCAGCTTGGGCACGTTGACCTGCTTGGCCAGCAGGACGTGCTCGCGCGTCTGGGGCATCGGGCCGTCCGCGGCCGAGACCACCACGATCGCGCCGTCCATCTGGGCGGCCCCGGTGATCATGTTCTTGACGTAGTCGGCATGCCCGGGACAGTCAACGTGAGCGTAGTGACGGTTTTCCGACTCGTATTCCACGTGGGCGGTGGCAATCGTCAGGATCTTCGTCGCGTCGCGGCGACCCTGGGACTCCGAAGCCTTGGCGATGTCGTCGTAGGCCTTGTACTTCGCCAGGCCCTGC
>CAYMLO010000342.1:0-1685 GCA_964390905.1 uncultured Planctomycetales bacterium
GACAAAATACGGAAACTGGGCGGGCGTGACGCCCTCTCGTTCTGCTGGTGGAAGCAGGCGAACGGCAGGTCGGCGATTGGTTACCGATGGACCGATCCAGACTACCGGCTAGAGTTTGAGAGATTGAACTGCGTGTCGACTGAGGACCGCAGAGCGTGCATGGAGGGGGTGGTGGGCTTGCTCTACTACCGGATGCACCTCTCCGTGCTGGAAATCGACTGCGTCCTCGGTCTTGCAAGATCCACGGTTCACGCTCTGAAGAAGGGATGGGACGGTCAGTCCCGCGACTTCAAGGTGATGTTCTTCGGTCTGTCTGGAGACATGCGACACAAGGGACTCCGAAACCTCGTGCTGGGGAAGACCGGATGCCAGTCAAAGTCCTGAAACTCAACAACGGCGACGAGGTGCAGCGTTTCATGCTCCCAGTCCCGACCAGCGGGTCGGAACTGGCGACGAGCGACACGCCCAGCCCCGTCGCCGTTGTTCCGGGGATGATCTACAAGGGTCACGTTACTCTGTTCAGCGGTGCCCCGAAGGCGGGCAAGAGTACCGTCGTCCGCGACATCCTTCGCCGGGTCCACAAGGGGTTCGCCTCCTACGAGCCGGTCGAGTCGATGATGCCGGACCGATTCGTTCGACCGGAACGCACCCTCATCTGCTCCGAAGAGTCGGGGTGGGCGTGGGAAGAGTTCGCCCAGAATCTAGAGGGGCCGGACGACGCCAAGAACTGGCTCCAGATCCTGCACCGCGGTCACGGCCGCGTGGCACCCGGAGCCGCCGACGAACTGGTCCTGTGGGTCGATGCCATCATCGAGATGGTCAAGGCCCTCGACATCGGGCTCGTCATCATCGACCCCGTCACCCGGTTCGGTGCCATCACCTGCGAGAACGACAACAGCGAGGTGCTGCGAGCCCTCATGGCGTTCGAGCGGATCGCCAGCGAGACGGGGGCGGCCCTCGTCCTGCTGCATCACACGACGAAAGGTGGCACCGAGCCGCGGGGCTGCTCGGCGTGGCAGCAGCAGCCGGACGTGATCCTGACCCTGCGGGCTCTTGCCGACAAGGAAGAGATCGAGCAGGCCGCGGAGGTGCAGAAGCACCGCGTCCGCATCCTCAGCGGCAAGGGTCGGTTCCCAGAGATCGAAGACTCGATCGTCTGCCACTGCGACGAGGAAGGGAACTACCACCACCTGCCAGGAGTCTTCGACCGCTTCGTCTCCAAGGCGGAGTATGACAGCGAGAGGATCCTGGCGGTGATGATGGCGAACGTCATGGTGACGAAGGGGGCGGAGATCCGGGCCGCGTGCCAGATGGAGAAGGGGCCGTTTGGGCGGGCGATGCGGCTGCTGGTCGCGAAGAACCGCGTCGTGAAGTACGGAAGCACTATGGATACCGAGTATGCCCTCGCAGAAAACGTCTGAGAACATCTTCCGGCTGCCCCTGCCGCCGACCTCGAACCACCGGCTCGTGCCGGCCAAGATCAACGGCCGGACTCGCCTCATTACCAGCGGCCCGATGCGGGCGTGGAAGAAGGAGGCCCAGCAGATCCTCGCCGGTCACGAAGAGATCCCCTGCGTGATGGGCTACCGCATCCACATGATGATCTGGTGGCCCGACCGGCGAAAAAGGGACATCGACGGGCCGGTCAAGGTCTGTCTGGACGCCCTTGTGCGGGCGGGTATCCT
>CAYMLO010000343.1:0-1681 GCA_964390905.1 uncultured Planctomycetales bacterium
CGGGCGAAAGAATATCCGTCGCTGCCGAGCCCTGCCAGAAGCAGCAAGACGACCGCGATTATCGCCACCCATTTGCCGGCGTGAACCAACTCGACTGGCGCCACGGCCAGCCGCTCGGCGATGGGAAACTCAACCCTTCGCATCTGAGGTGTTGCTTTCATGTCGGCTTCGAGAAAGGCCGGAATGTCGGCGGCCCTGACCGGCCCGTAGCGTACCCGAAACCCACTTCGCCGTTTGACTTCATGCGCCGCCACGCCGGGCGCTCCCAGTTGCGGAACAATAACGCGGCGATGGGCAACGACCTCGGCCAGTCGGCAGTGATCGATTTGCCGCACCAGTTCGTCGGTGCCGAAGGTCCCCTTTCCCGCCGCGCACCAGACGTTGATCCCCTTCGTATCGAGCACGAGAATCCAGCCGTCGATCCCGTCGAGAGCGGAACGCAACCGATCGAAACTGACTTTGTAATTGGCCGAAACGAAGACAGGAGATTCGTCGTTGGGATTGCCGACCGCATGGAGTCGCGGCTCGACGCGATGGTGCATGCGGCGGACACCCCATCGGGCCTTAACCGCCGTGAGCCGATCCGCGCACCGCAACGTCGTACTCACTCGCGGCACGCTCCCGGCCGGCGTATCGATCGAACCGATGATCCACTCGGCGGCGTCGTGACCCGCATCGGCAGCATCAGCCGGACCCGGCTTGTCTTGGCCTGCCGACGCAGAGCAACAGCAGCATTGCGAGTCGGGTTGTTCGTCGGCCCGTTTGTTCATTGTATTTTGATGCCCGTTCGATCTTCCGCCGGATTGCTAGCCAGAGTTCAACCCAATTCTAACGCGGAACTGGTTGCCGCCCAAAAACCCTCTCGCCGCGCAGGCGGAAAGAGGTAGCTTCAAACCGCGATCAAACCGCAATTTTCCGCGAAATAGCCCGATATGGCAACCGCCGCCGGCGATCCGCCAGGAGAACTGCAAAGTCTGCTCTCGGGTGGCTGGGGCTGAGATGCGAGGCACGAGCATCGGTGCCCCAGACCTGAATCACTGGGGCTTCACCACTCGTGCCTCGTGGTTCATCCCCAGCCACCCCCACCCGTACCACGGCCCGAAATCGACTTCGCAGTTCTCCTGGGCGATGCGCGGCGAGTTTGCTTTCACGGCCGCGCACAGTTATACTGGGGGGCTGACCGGAAGCCGCAATATCGTCCCAATCGCAACCGGAGACAGCGGACTTTTCGCCGCCCTGGCTCGCGCCTCGGGCTAGTGTTTATTATGTAGAATACGGCACCGCCCTGCCCTGCTGCAACAAACCGCCGAAAGAAGGCCCATGGCCAAACGCGCACGCAAAACGCCGCCGCCGTTCATCAACCGCGAATTGAGCTGGCTGGAGTTCAACGACCGCGTGTTGCGGGAAGGCCTCCGCGAGGACCTGCCGCTGCTGGAAAGGCTCAAGTTCCTCTCGATCGTAAGCTCCAACCTCGACGAGTTCTTCCTCGTGCGAGTCGCCGGCTTGATGCAGCAACGCTCCGCGCGAGTCAGACAACGCGATCCCTCCGGGCTGACGCCTTCGCGGCAAATCTCGGCCATCGCCAAACGGGCCCATCGCATGATCGGCGAACAGTCCGAGGGCATCCACCAAGTGCTGCACGAACTGAGTTATTATGGACGGCATGTCCTCCACCGAGACT
>CAYMLO010000344.1:0-1630 GCA_964390905.1 uncultured Planctomycetales bacterium
GAGAGGATGGAGCAGATTATGACGACCCGGACATTTCGAGGACTGGTGACCTTCAGCGTCATGCTGGCCTTGACCGCGGTGGCTCAGGCGTCGCCGCTGATCCTTCTGGAGGACGACTTCAACGACAACGTCATCGACACGAGCAAGTGGGACGTCGTCCTGTCGGGCATCCCGCAGAACCCCAAGTCCGTTACCGAGACCGGCGGGCGAATGCGCCTCCAGGGACGGGGCCATCTCAATACCGTACAGCAGTTCGACCCCGTCGACCCCGCCGTCGGCGGACTGAGGATCACCGGTACGTGGGAGTTCGGCAGCGACGACTTCCTCCAGATCCTCACGCGCAGCGACGGTACGCCTGCCGGTGGCTACGGCGAGACGGCCAACGGCATCGAGATGTTCGCCTTTACGGGGAACAATCAGGTTAGTATCCGCGGTCGCGGCGGAGCTTCAGTCACTGGCGGCGGTGGGGTGAATCTGCCCAACGGGATCCCCAACGGCGGCGTCTTCGACTTCGAGTTCACCGATGACGGGACGAACCTCTCGGCCACGCTCACGCAGGTGGGCAACCCCACCAACACGGCCACCGTCACCGCCAGCAGCACGTCGGTCATGGGGACGAACCTTGGCGTCTTCCACAACCGCGAGTCGGGGCGCGTCTCGTACCTCGACGACGTCGTCATCGAGTCGCTGACGCTCCAGACGGTCCCGGTGGACCACGAGGTCGGCGGCGACAACTTCATCGGCACCGAGACGCTGACCGGCACGCAGAGCAATGAGGTTTTCGACCCCGGAGTCCTAGGGGCAAAGGTCATCCGGATAAACCAGAACCGCAACGAGACGATCCAGATTGCAGAGGTGCTCGCCATCGAGACGGGAACCGGCACGAACAAGGCGCTCAGTTCGCTGGGCGCAGTGGCCACGGCGACAAGTTCGGACTACGGCACGGTTCCAGGTGATGCCAACGATGGCAGCAGCGCCCAGACCCATAACAGTGGCTCGGTCTGGCATTCAGACCGCAACGGGAATCCGGGCGGGCACACCAACCAGGAGTTGGTGATCACACTCGCCAATCCGACGGACCTCGATGCGGTCACCATTCTTGGGCGCAGCGACTGCTGCCACAGCCGTCAGGACAATTTCGACCTGATCATCGAAGACGCTGGTGGTTTGGAGCTTTTCTCCCAGAACGTTCTTGGCCTCGGGACCAGTCCTGGCAACCAGGGAACGATCACCCTTGCGCAGCTCACCAGCGCCGACCTGACGGCGCATCTCAATCCCCACGATTTCGGCGCGGGGTACACGTACGTCTTCGAACTCGGCAGCGCCGACAAGATCGAGGTGGCGAACCCGGATCCGGGCGTCTTCACCACGTATTTGGACCTCAACGACGCCGACATCGTCGTGGAGCTCCTGGGCTCAGCCACGCCGGCACCTGGCGACGTGTATGACCTGCTCGATGCCGACGTCATCCAGGGCCCATACAACTCGCTGACTCTGCCAGACCTCTCGGCCAGCGGGCTGCTCCTGGACGACACCAACTTCCTGATCGACGGTACGTTGGAAGTGGTGGCCGTCATCCCCGAGCCGATGACGATGCTGGCCGTCGGGATGAGCCTCGCGGGCCTGGGCG
>CAYMLO010000345.1:0-1551 GCA_964390905.1 uncultured Planctomycetales bacterium
TGCCGTCCTCGCTCGGCGTGTCCGAGTTCCGCGCAACCTACGGCGGACTCTTCATAGGGGCGGGTCTCGCAGTCCTCATCCTCGGATCCCGGGACGCCGCCCTGGTGCTCGGAGCCGCCTGGTTCGGGGCGTTCCTCGGTCGTGCGCTATCCACGGTCGTTGACCGGTCGATGTCGAAGGAAAACCTGGCCGGACTCGTGATCGAGGCGGCTATCGGAACGATGTTAATCCTCGGCTGAACCCCGTTGGGCGCTATCCATTCAGCGGCTGAGCAGCAGCGCAGCGGTGGTGGATCTCACGGATCGGCGGAATCTCACGTGTGATGGCGGATCCGCCAAAGGCGGTTCAATACGGTGACCGTGCCCAAGGCGATGTAACGATTGGTTCACCGAGAGCAGTCTGAACCGGGAACGCGACACCGGCGGTGCGGTCCGGCCGAGCCGGCGGCTACCCCGAAAGCTCGTCGGCCGCGATGGCGAAGATGTTGACCGCCTCGCCGACAGCGACCAGGTGCCCGGCATCCTCGACCGGATGCCACACCGATCCCGGCATGCGATCAGCGATCGCCTTGTTCAACTCGTAGGGAATGAGTTTGTCCCTGGTCCCCTGCCACATATGAACGGGACGTTCGATTTTCGTCACGTCGAAGGCCCACTTCCGGTAGAGCAACTCCGCATCGTCGACCAGCCCTATCGAGCCGTGCGCAAAGCACTCCGCAGACATCGCACCCCAGGCTTTCGCGATGGCTGGGTCGTCGAGAAACTTCTTGTCGTAGTCGTTGACAGCGTTGTAACAAGTCTTCAGATATGACTTGCCGAAGTGCACCGCGTCCAGCGCCAGCATTTCGTACATCAGGTGAAACGCGAACTTGGAGTGCATGGCGAGCTTGCCGCCCAGCGCGTCGGCCTTGTCCTGATACTGCGCGGCCCAGTTGTCCCCGAACACGCCGAAGTTGCCGCCGGCGATGCTCGTCACGTGGCGCAGGCGGCTATGGTCGATGTAGGAGGCCGCGGCAATCGGCCAGGGGCCGCCCTCCGACCAGCCGCTCACGCCGAACTGTTGGTATCCCAGTGCGTCGGCGATGGTCAGAAGATCTTCGCACCATCCCTTGTAGCTTCGATTCTTCTGCCGGCTCGATTGACCGATGCCTGGCCGATCCACGCTGACCAGCCGCAGACCGTTCGCCATCGCGCCGTTCGCCAGGAGCTGACCCTCGAACCGGCAACTGGGCCCGCCGTGGTTGTGGATGACCAGCGGGGCAGCAGGGTCGCCGAATTCGACATAGGCGAGTGTCCGGCCATCGGGAGTCGCCATCGTCTGTGTCGGGCCGAGTGGCGGCAAATCCGGACTTTCCGGGGACATTTCGTGAGGCTAGCGGCAATAACTCGCGCGTGTCTGCAACTGCGGGGCGGACAGTCGGTGTGACGAAATCAGGATCGTCTGATTCGGCGCGATTGCGCGTTCAACCCGCACGCGGGGGCTGTTGGGCCGCCGCCGAGGCCGAACTGCCCACGCTCCCAACAGGCGAGTCGAAGATCGCGGTGGTGGCGC